>JAFVAT010000034.1 GCA_017480385.1 Alphaproteobacteria bacterium
CAAACTCTCATGTTTATTTCTAAGCCGATCCCGTGCACATCTACTTAATTACTCGCTTCTAAAAGCTAAAATTGACAGAGGTCTCTAAATCTTGTTCCTTAACTACTTCCGTAGCCTCAAACCTAACTTACTACCTCGTCTAATATACACGACACTCGGCCATCACTCTAAACAGCCGCTGCCTGTATATCTCTTCTTAAATCCATATTTCACTTTGTCTTAATAACATGACCTTTTTTTCAAGGTGCAGGACGGTTTATATACAAATGGAGAAAGCAAGTCAAGCACGTTTTTCAAAAATTTTTTATTTTTTTTCATTTTTTTAAAAAACGGCGGATTTCCTAAAGATATTTCAGCAAAAAGAAACTGCCGGCCAACAAAATAAAGAACAAAGTACTCAGCCAGCCGAGGTTCTTTTCGATAAATTTCTGCACCGGCGCTCCGAATTTCCAAAAAAGAATCGCTAACAAAAAGAATCGGCCGCCGCGGGATACCAAAGAGGCCAGGGCGAAATGGGCGATATTCAATCCGGTCATACCGCTGGTAATTGTGATGACTTTATACGGAAAGGGTGTAAAGCCTGCTGCTGCAACGATCCAGATGCCGTATTGATTGTACGAATCGACGAAAAGCTGAAACTTATCCATATAATTATAAAAAGAGAGAATCGGCACAGCGACCTTATCATACAGAAACATTCCGATCGCATAGCCTGCGAATCCGCCGACAACGCTGGAAACCGTGCAAATGCCGGCCAGACGGAAGACCTGTTTCGGTCGTGCCAGCATCATGGGAATCAACAAAACATCAGGCGGAATCGGGAAAAACGAACTTTCCGCAAAAGAAAACAAAACTAACAGCCAAACGGCCTGCGGGTGTTCGGAGCATTTCAGCACCCAGTTATACATTTTTTGAAAAAACGCTGTCCATTGATCACTGATTTTTTTTATCACGGCCAATCCTTATATAAATTGTTTTTCTCCATCATATATAAAAGAAGGATCAAAAAAAAGAGGCTGTTTTCTGACAGCCCCTTTCCTATTCCAATTCATAACAGCTTCACAGCCTGCTGAATAATATGCACGTCTTTATCTCCGCGACCGGACAAGTTGACAATGATGACTTTGTCTTTATCCAATGTCGGCGCAAACTTCATCGCGTATGCCAAAGCATGCGACGATTCGAGTGCCGGAATAATGCCTTCGACACGACAAAGTTTTAAACAGGCATCTATTGCTTCTCTATCCGTTGCCGTCTCATATACGGCGCGGCCAGTGTCTTTCAGCATGCTGTGTTCCGCGCCTACGCCCGGATAATCTAATCCGGCGGAAATGCTGTGTGTTAAAGACGGCTTTCCCTGCTCATCTTGCAGCAAATACGTATAAGCACCATGCAAAACACCGGGCTTGCCTTTAGTCATCGTCGCACAATGTTCCGGCGTATCAAGGCCGCGTCCGGCAGCTTCAACGCCGATCAAACGGACATTATTGTCATTCATAAAGCCGGAAAACAGACCGATCGCATTGCTGCCTCCGCCGACGCAGGCAATCACATAATCCGGCAAACGATTCTCAAGTTCCATAATTTGCCGGCGGGCTTCTCTGCCGATCACCGATTGAAAATCGCGGACAATCATCGGATAGGGATAGGGACCGACCGC
The DNA here is from genome assembly GCA_017480385.1 of Alphaproteobacteria bacterium. Taxonomy (GTDB): domain Bacteria; phylum Pseudomonadota; class Alphaproteobacteria; order CAAGCB01; family CAG-977; genus UBA11549. The sequence goes on from JAFVAT010000034.1 coordinate 1,661, forward strand.
TGATCCGACCAAATAAAACGTGTCTTTATAATTCTGAACAATATCTTCCAAAGCGGCATCAACGGCATCGCTTAACGTTCTTTGCCCTTTTTTTACAGCAACAACCTCCGCACCAAGCATTTTCATGCGAAAGACATTTAATTCCTGACGCTTTGTGTCCTCTTCGCCCATATAAATGCGGCACTTCATACCGAACAGAGCAGCCCCCGTTGCTGTTGCCACACCGTGCTGGCCGGCGCCGGTTTCAGCGATAATACGCTTTTTTCCCATATAACGCGCCAACAAAATCTGTCCCATAACGTTATTGATTTTATGCGCGCCGGTATGGCAAAGGTCCTCCCGTTTCAAATATATTTTTGCACCGCCGAGCTCATTTGTCAGCCGTCCGGCAAAGTACAGCGGCGTTTCACGACCGACATATTCTTTTAAATAGTAATCCAATTCGCTTTTAAATTCCGGCGTATTCTTAATTTCGGCATAAGCGTCCGCGATTTCGCGCATAACCGCCTTTAATTCTTCGGGCAGGTACATTCCGCCGAAACCCTGATAATATCCGTCAGCATCGGGAATAGAAAATTCGGGCATATAAGTCATTGTTTTCAACCTTTCTTTATCAAATTAAGCCAAACCGCCGCTTAAACGGGAAGAAGAGGTTATAAAACAAAGCAAAGACATAAAAAAACCGCTGTTCCCGTTCAGTTGGGAACCCGCGGCAGTGATAAAAAATACCTTTCACGGCTTCCCTAGGAAAGCCGCCACCAATTTTGTATTGCAAACAGAGCATTTTTCATCGTTTTCATCATGGTTATTATGCTATAAAAATACAAAAGTGCTGTCAAACGAAAAAATTACGCATGATTCTTCTTTGCCCTGCGTTATTATTTAAAGGACAACCTTTTTAATAGGGGGGATTAGCAATGAAAAAATATCTCATTCATTTTTTAGCAATAACGTTCTTTTTAGTTTCCGGCGGTTTTTGTACAGCACAGGCACAGTCTGACGAAGATCAAACTTCCGTATCTGAAAATATTAATGAAAATTTCGATCAGCCCCCTCCCCAACAGGAAGATCAGGCAAAAGAATTTTCCGATGATGACCGCATGCCGCCTCCTCCTCCCCGTCACGGCAGAAGGGACATGCAGAACAGTTCCAACGAATCTGATGAAAACGAAGAATTTTCCGATGATGACCGTATGTCGCCTCCTCCCCGTCACGGCAGAAGGGACATGCAGAACAGTTCCAACGAATCTGATGAAAACGAAGAATTTTCCGACGATGACCGTATGTCGCCTCCTCCCCGCCGCGGCAGAAGAGGCATGCGGTACGGTTCCAACGAATCTAATGAAAACGAAGAATTTTCTGACGACGACCACATGCTGCCGCATCCTCTCCGTCACGGCAGAAGGGGCATGCAGAACAGTTCCAACGAATCTAATGAAAACGAAGGCATGAGGCAACGCAGCCAATCCCGATATCATAAACACCATGGCGGAAAGAAGCGCCGAAACATACAGAACGGTTCCGATTCGTCTTCTTCGGACGGCATGACGCGTCAAAGAAAGGGCAGACCACCTCACCACAACAAAAGCAGAGGAGCTCAAAAGAACGGCGATGAAAAAATGTCCCGTTCCGGCTCGGCGGATTAAGTGAAACTAACATCATCTCTCGGTCATATTGACGGAATTAGAAAAAGAACCTCATCTTGAAGTATTTCTAACTGTTCAAGGAGAGGATTGATGAAAAAAAGCTTCTTAATTTTAACGCTGCTTTGTCTGGTTTCAGTTCCGGCTGCGGCAAAGGACGAAATGCACAAGCTGGAGGAGAAGATTGCCGAAATACAGCAGGATTTCGATAAAGAGATTAAAAAAATCGAATCCAAAAGCGGTTTATCTGCCGACATGAAACAACTGAAGCTGAAACAGGAGAATGAAAAAAAAGATTTAAAAATCAAACAAGTTCAAGAAAAATACGAACTGAAAACACGTCAAAAAAGCGAAAGAAAAGCATTAAAGCTGAAAGAACGACAGAAAGCAGCGTCTGATGCTGTTCAGTCTCCGTCATAGAAATTTCTTTTATAAAAACAGTCCTTGATCATTTCAGGGGCTGTTTTCTTTTTTATTTATGATATTCTAAACATTCAAAGAAATTATCGGAGCTTTATTGATGACTTTTACGCTCAAAACACCCCCTCTTTTAAAAAAAGGCGACACAGTGGCGACCGTTTCTCCGTCATGGGGCGGTGCGGCTATTTTTCCGCATCGATACAAAACCGCCAAAAAACAATTCGAAGAAACATTCGGGCTGAAAGTGGTTGAAATGCCGCATGCTCTTTGTTCTCCCGAAGAACTGGATAAAAACCCTCAGGCCAGAGCCGCAGACATCAATGCCGCTGTTAAAGATCCTGATATCAAAGCGATTATTACTGCAATCGGCGGTGATGACAGCGTGCGCCTGCTGCCCTATTTGGATTACCGAGCAATCTCTGAAAATCCTAAATTTTTCATTGGTTATTCCGATCCGACAGCCCTTCATTTCGCTTTTTTAAAAGCCGGTGTATCTTCTGTTTACGGTCCCGCTTTTCTGACGACTTTTGCAGAAAACGGAGGAATCTTTGATTATGCAAAGAACAGTTTGAATAAAATCCTGTTTTCGGGAAAAATCAGCGGAGAAATCGCCCCGTCAAAAGAATGGACGAATGAGTTTTTGGATTGGTCCGATCCGAACAATCAAAAAAAGAAACGCAAACGAATTAAAAATGACGGCTATCGTTTTTTGCTGAACAAAGCTCCTGTTCAAGGACGGTTAATCGGCGGGTGTCTGGAAGTTTTGGAAATGATTAAGGGCTCGCCTGTTTGGCCGGACAAAAAAGTTTGGAAAGACTGCATTTTGTTTATAGATTTATCCGAAGAAGCCCCCTCTCCGACTTATATTATCCGGTGCCTGCGCAACTATGCGGCGACCGGCATTTTAAAACGGCTGAGAGGCATTCTGGTCGGCCGGCCCTGCAATGTGCCGACCGAACGCTTTAATGAATATGATGAAGCTTTCGTTCATGCCGTTTCTGACGAAGCAGGATTAAATATTCCCATTGTTACACGTATGGATTTCGGACATACAGATCCTATCTGCTGTTTGCCTTATGGGGCTTTGGCTGAAATCAATCCTGTCCGTCGGACCGTCAGTCTGATTTAACCTAAAGCACTCCTTTTGCCCGCAGAGCCTGTTCCAATTTTTCGGGCGTTTCAAAAAGAACGGCTTGGAATCCGAGTTTTTCTGCGGTTTGAATATTTGCCCAAGAATCATCAGTAAACACTGTTTTTTCCGGCGTCAGATGATAACGGTCAATCAAAATTTCAAACAAACGCGGCTCCGGTTTGATTTCCTTTTCAACGCCGGAAACAACAATCCCGTCAAAAAGCTTGAAAAAATCATGTTTCGGATAAGTCAGCGCGTATTTTTCCTCCGACCAGTTTGTTAATCCATACAGCGGATACTTTTTTTTCAATTGATGCAGCAAGGCAACGCTGCCCCGAATTTCCTCTCCGCACATTTCTTCCCACCGTATATCGTATTGTTTGATCGCATTCGCATATTGCGGATAAAGCGGCAGAAGCTCTTCAATGCCTTGATGAAACGGCTTTCCTTTATCCAGCATCGCATTCCATGACAGAGAGCAAATGTGCGTCAGGAAATATTCCATTTCCTGTTCGTCCTGAAAAATTTTGCGGTATAAATAACGGGGGTTCCAATCAATTAAAACGCCGCCAAAATCAAAAACAACAGCTTCTACAGTCATAAAATTCTCTCCGGCAATACAAAAAAATATTACTCCTAAAGCAAAAATGTATAATATGTAAAATTGATTATCAATAACTGACGTACTTTCCCATGCTCGATACCAGCAAACTTCCCCATTTACAGCCCCAAAAACCAACTTCACAGGAAGAAGCGCCGCAGGAGCCCCTGTTCAAACAAATCATGCACGCTTTTTCCAGCAAAAAGGGAATGTTGTATCTGTGCTGTGTTTTTGTGCTGATTTACACCAGCCTATGCATTCAGGGAGAGCATCTTTTGCGCCAAGGTGTTTATCGCGTCCTGCAGGAATTAGGGCAAGACGGGTTCGGCATATCATACCATGCTCCCTCTTCTTATTTTGCTTTTAAAAGCGGCGTGAATTTAGATGATTTGACGATCACCGCTCCGGAAAACATGGGAGGCTGGACGCTGAAGGCAGGCCGCATCACGATCAGCAGCACGCCATTTACCCCACGGCACGTCACTTTAAAAGTCAACGGCACTCATTCCTTAACAACGAAAACGATCGGCGATATCCGCCTGATTGTCGGACAAGGCGAAATCAAGTTCCGCCTGCCTTATAAAAAGGATCCGATGTCGATCGATTTTAACCTTAAACAAGTTCAGACAGCCGCGCCAAAATCAATGGAAGGCTCCTTTCTTGCGGATCTGGACTTAAAAATGGTACAAGCATTTGAAATATCAGAAAAACAAAAAAAGGACGCTTTTCATTTTTCACTGCGTGCGGATACCGTTCATCTGCCCGCTTTTATGAGCCGCCATTTGCCCCCGATGCTGCAATCTCTTGATTTCAAAGGGATTATCTCCGGCACGGGCCCCGACGGATCAAACTCTTTCCTGAAAAAATGGCAGGATAACAGCGGTACGATAGAAATCAAACAAGGAGAAATTCTCTGGCCCCCCTTCAGCGCATCGTTAACCGGAACGTTCGGATTTACCGATTCTTTTGAACTGATCGGTGCAGGCGTTGTTAAAACCCGCGGATTTTTTAACATGCTGGACATGCTGCAAAACGGCGATTACCTGCGTTCCCGACGCGTTTCCGTCGCAAAAGTTGTTCTGGGAGAACAGCTTAAAACAGAAAAAAATGAAAGCAGTCCGTCTTTAACGTCTGCTTTCAGTTTTCAGTCAGGGAAAATTTATGTCGGACAGGTCTTATTATATGACCGTCACGAAAAATAATTTTTTCTAGCCGGCCATAAATTCTTTTAACGCGGCCAAAACCTCTTCCATTTCCTCATCGCGTCCGATCGTTATGCGCAGAGCATCGGGCAGTCCGTAAGAGACAACCCGCCGGACGATAATTCCGCGATCCTGCAGGAACAGATCGGCATTTTCAGCCGATTTTTCAGACTGAGAAGGAAAATGAACCAAAATAAAATTCGCTGCGGACGGCGTTGTCTGCAATCCGATAGCCGCCAATTCGCCAGGCAGTTTTTCCAGCCATTTTTGATTGTGCTCAAACGCCTCTTTGATAAAGGACTGATCTTTTAAAGCAGCGATACCGGCAATTTGTGCCACAGAATTCACATTAAACGGACCGCGAATCCGGTTTAAAATATCCGCAATTTCTTTAGATGCATAACACCACCCCAAACGCACACCGCCCAAGCCGTAAATTTTGGAAAACGTACGCAGCATAACCACATTTGGAAATTCATCGACCAATTCCGCTCCGGCACTGTAGTCTGCTTTGCCGACAAATTCGGCATAAGCCGAATCGATAACCACTAAAATATTTTCCGGCAGTTTGTGACAAAAAGCCCTCAGTTCATCAACAGACAAATAGGTTCCGGTCGGATTGCCCGGATTAGCAATAAAAATCATTTTTGTTTTGGAATTAACGACTTTTAAAAGCGCCTGCGGATCAACTTTAAACTCTTTTTCGGGCACAGTTACGGGACACGCGCCGCACCCGATTGCGTACAGCCGGTACATCGAAAAAGCGTATTGCGTAATAACAACTTCGTCCTGTGTTCCCAAATAAGCATGGCAAAGCAGCCCTATCAATTCGTCCGAGCCGTTGCCGCACACAATTCTGTCGGCATCAAGGCCGTGTGTTTCGGCAATAGCCTGCCGCAAGGCCGTTGATCCGCCGTCGGGATAACGGAAAAGCCGATCGGCAAAATCGCGGCAGGCTTCAACTGCAGCCGGATTTGTTCCGAATGCGCTTTCATTGGAAGAAAGCTTGATCACGCGATCTTTTCCCCGAACGCTTGAAGTGCCCCCAACATACGGTTTTAAAGACAATACGCTTAAATGCGCCGGAGTCGGATAATTTTTCATATACTCACCCTAAAAAAATGCCACCGGATAGCCGCCGATAACACGCAGCATTGTAATTTTGCCGTTTTCTTTTTCAATCAGCGCATTTAAACGCTCATCTTTATCCGACAAAAATCCTTCCACTTCAAACAAATAGGCCTTGCGCATCATGTCCGGCATATAAGAATCGCAGATTGCATTGGTTGCAATGCCGCCGGCTTTCAACAATAAATCAAGCGTGCTCAAGCTTAATGTTCCGTCCGTTTCCGCGACCAAAAGCGTTCTGTCCTCCCCGCTTTCTTCAAACGGCTGTTTGCTTAAAGCATACACGGACCGACCGTCGCCCCGCCCATGGTATCCTGTTAACGGCAATTTTAAAAAGACATTGACCGAACGCTTGTATTCCTGAGCAACCGTATACCACCAACAGGTTTGTTTATCGTCATGTAGAGACAGAACAGCAACATTTGCCTCGCCCTGTGTTAATTCTTTCAAAACCAGACTGACCGACTGGCACGACAGCATAGGCGTATAAGTGCCGAAGTAATCGCGCGCAATTTCCAAATTCCCCATGCCGCGTTCGGGCATAAAAACGGCAATAGTAACCGGCGCCTGCAAAACAACACAGGCACTGATAATTTCCCGCCAAATACGAATCATCACATATTTATCCATACTGCCTTTATGACGATTCCACAAACGGCGCATAATTTCGATTTCACGTTTGGCACGCATGGCAAAAGAAGAATTCTGTCCCGACTCTTCCGCTTTCAGCTGCCCGATTTGTTCTGCCAAACTGACGCGCTGCATTAACAAATCATGCATTTGATCGTCTAAGTCATCTATTTGCCGGCGCAGTTTTTCTATATCCGTGTGTTCCATACTGCTTCCCCACCTCCTAGATAATTAATTTTCTTTTCTTTTATCCTGTTTGAGATTAAAAAGCTTTATATTTTTTTATCAAAGGTGAAAAAAATGCAAAAAATTTCTGCCGAAGAATTTTTCAAAACTGTTCATTTCAACGCTGACGGTCTGATTCCCATTATCGCACAGCAGTTTGATTCGGGCGAAGTTTTAATGCTGGCATGGGCAAATGAAGAAGCTTTGACGGAAACCGTTCAAACGGGACGCATGTGTTATTTTTCCCGGTCCCGGCAGCAGCTTTGGCGCAAAGGAGAAACGTCCGGTCACACCCAAAAGCTGATTGAACTGCGAATCGACTGCGATGGCGATACTCTTTTGGCTTTAATCGATCAAACGGGCGCCGCCTGCCATACCGGCAATCATTCCTGTTTTTACAGAAATCTGTAAGCTTTTATTTTGCCGTTGTTTTCGCTTTTGATCTCGGAGAAACGGTAAAAGAAACAATCGTTCCGTTCACCATGTCCGATTCCAACTGGACCGTTGCGACTCTGTCTTCATTCGTAAAAGACAGAACACTGACCTTGGAACGCACAACCGTAACCTCTTTCCAACCGAACTTCGGCATTTCCGACATATAAAAATCAAACATGCTGTTCAAAGTATACGGCGCCGAAAATACCAATCGCCCGATCCAAGCGCTCGATCCGCCCAGCAGTAAGGTCGATTTTAAATCCATTGTCGCTTTTTCAGGAATGGGAATATCATTAAACTGTGCAAAACTTGGCGAACTGCCGCTTGTCCCGTCTGTATCCGACCGGTACATTGCTTCATTATGGATACACCCTGACAAAACAGTTGTTAAGATAAAAAAAGCGAATAAAAACAGTATCTTTTTCATCATTTCCCTTCCTAAGATTTCTCTTTTCACTTTAATCAAGGAATATTAAAAACACCTTAAAATCGCTTGATATTCTCCGCCAGCTTTATATGATACAGCCAAAATGTCATTCAATCAGGGGAAAGAAATAATGACGAAATACATCTTCATCACGGGCGGCGTTGTCTCTTCTTTAGGCAAAGGCATGGCTTCTGCCGCGATCGGCGCGCTGTTGCAAGCTAGAGGCTACAAAGTCAGAATGAGAAAAATGGACCCGTATCTGAACATTGATCCCGGCACGATGTCTCCTTACCAGCATGGGGAAGTTTTCGTTACGGAAGACGGCGCGGAGACAGATTTGGACTTGGGACATTACGAACGTTTCATCAACGTGCCGTGTCACAAAACGGATTCTATTTCCGGCGGCAAGATTTATTACAATGTCCTGATGAAAGAAAGACATGGAGAATATTTGGGCGCAACAGTTCAGGCGATTCCTCATGTAACAGATGAAATTAAGCATTTTATCGAATCCGATTTAACAGATGAAGATTTTGTTCTTTACGAAATCGGCGGTACGGTCGGCGATATTGAAGGCACGTTATTTTTGGAAGCCATTCGTCAGTTTGCGATTACGGCAGGCCGCGGCAACTGCCTTTTCCTGCATTTGACGCTGCTGCCCTATATTCCGACCGCCGGTGAGTTAAAGACCAAACCAACGCAGCATTCGGTAAAACAATTGTTGGAAACGGGGATTCAGCCGGATATTCTGCTGTGCCGCTCACAAATGATGCTGTCGGATTCCGAACGCAGAAAGATCGGCTTGTTCTGCAACATCGATCCCGAAGATGTCATTATTGCTTTAGATGCAGACAGCATTTACAAAATTCCCCTGCAATATCACGAAGAAGGCCTTGACCGCCAAATTTTAAAGCATTTTGGCATGTTGGAAACGGCGCCGGAGCCTGATTTAGAAAAATGGCAAAAGATCATTGCCACAATCGGCGCATGGGAACATGAAACGACGATTGCCGTCGTCGGCAAATACTGCGGCCTGCCGGACGCTTACAAATCGCTGAACGAGGCCCTGTTTCATGCCGGCATAGCCCATAAAACAAAGGTCAAAGTCAAATGGATCGAATCTGATACTTTGGAAACAATGACGGCGGAACAAATCGGCGCTGCTTTTGCCGGCATTCAGGGAATCCTTGTCCCCGGCGGCTTTGGCAGCCGCGGCGTGGAGGGCAAAATGATTGCCGAACGGTATGCGCGGGAAAAGAAAATTCCCTTCTTTGGCATTTGCTTAGGCATGCAGACCGCCGTGATTGAAGCCGCCCGCAGTTTATTGGGCTTTACAGACGCAAATTCAACCGAATTTACCAAAAACTGCACACCCGTTGTTGCCTTGATGACAGAATGGGAACAAGACGGCAAAAAACAAATCCGTACAGAGGAAACTGATGTCGGCGGAACGATGCGCTTAGGGGCTTATCCCTGTCAGTTAAAGCCGGATACTTTAGCGGCGCGACTGTATAACGGGGCCGAAACCATTTACGAGCGCCACCGTCACCGTTATGAAGTCAATATGCCGATTGCCCGCCGGCTGGAAGAAAAGGGATTGATCATTTCGGGTGAATCTCCTGATGGACTGCTGCCAGAAATTGTCGAGTTGAAGGATCATCCGTTTTTTATCGCCGTACAGTTCCACCCCGAATTTAAATCCCGTGCTTTTGAACCTCACCCGATTTTTAAGGGCTTCATTGCCGCAGCTTTAAAACAAACAACTTTGATATAAGAGAAAAAACAGTATGACAAAGCTTCAAAAAATCAGAAATATTTGTTGGAACACACTGCGTGTTGTCATCTTTTATCTGCTGTTTTTGTGGTGGGGATTTCAACTCGGCCCGATGCTGGACGAATTGTTCATAAGCGTACCGTTTATCGTATTCATTTCCGTAACCCTTTTCTTGTCTTTGTTTTTGTGTCGGGAAACAGGGTGTCTGATTTTTATGTCCAAGGGCCGGCTTATGGCCATTTTGAAAAACGGAGAGATTGAACCGACGGCCTCGCAAATTATTCTCAGACTTTTTTCATGGCCCTTCTTAAAGCGCGTTTGCATGTTTTTGGGACTCTTTGTCCTTGAGTTTTATCTGCGCTTGTTCCTGATCAAACTTTTTCTGATCACCATTCAGGCCTCTCTTTCTTTTTGGGAAAAAGTTACAAATGTGTCGGAAGGACTGCTCTATCCGCTGATGCTGCTTGCCGCATATGTCATTATGGAACTGCCGGCTTGGCTGCTGTTTTATAAATTGTCTTTCAAAGGTCATTCCAACCGGTCCTATGAATACCGTTTCGGCATGAAGCTGTCCGTGCTGGTCATTATTGTCATCGGACTGCGTTTGTTAACATCATTTTTGACGGCAGAATCCTCCTCTGTCGCCGGGTTTTTCGCCGTTGTCCTGTTTGCCCTTTGCAGCTTTGGCGCATGGTACCTGATGTACCGCAGAAAATGTTGCTGCGCCCGAAGCGGCTGTCCGATCTGCCGTGTCATCAAAGGACTTTTCAGAAAAAAAGAAACGTCTGCCGCTGATTCGGCAATTGAAGTTCTTCCTCCTGAAAACAGATAACGGCAAACGGCTTCTCTTCTGAGGGGCCGTTTTTTTCAAACAGGATAAAAAAAAGGTGTAAAAATCGAAGCAATCGCGATATAAAGGAAAACGTAATTCAATTTTCTTACTGGAGTAAGCATTAAATGACTTGTTCTTATATGTGTTCGCACGAAGTACAGGAGATGTGCGCCGTGACTAAAGGCGCGCGTCATGATCCGGCCCCGATTCCCGAAGAGGGCAAATGGGTCAAATCAAAAGAAATCAAAGATATTTCCGGCTTAACCCACGGCGTTGGCGGCTGCGCTCCCCAGCAGGGAACGTGCAAGCTGACCTTAAACGTCAAAGAAGGCGTTATCCGTGAAGCGCTGGTTGAAACGATCGGCTGCTCCGGCATGACGCATTCCGCCGCTATGGCCGCCGAAGTTCTGCCCGGCAAAACAATTTTGGAAGCTTTAAATACAGACTTGGTTTGCGATGCGATCAATGTCGCGATGCGCGAATTGTTCCTGCAGATCGTTTACGGTCGCACACAGTCCGCTTTTTCTGATGACGGTCTGCCGGTCGGCGCCGGATTGGAAGACTTGGGCAAGGGCCTGCGTTCTCAGGTCGGCACGATGTATTCCACGGAACCCAAAGGCGTGCGCTATCTGGAAATGGCTGAGGGTTATGTTCTGGCGCAGGGCTTGGACGAAAATGGCGAAGTGATAGGTTACAAGACCGTTCATCTGGGTAAAATGTTGGAAGCGATCAAAAAAGGCGTTGATCCGAAAGAAGCGTTCGAAAAGAATGTATCGACCAAAGGCCGTTTTGAAGACGCCGTTAAAGTTATTGATCCGCGCAAAGAATAAGGAGTTTGAACATGAGTCTTTTTGAAGGATATGAACGCCGCATTGCGCAGATCGAAAAATGCTGCAAAGAATACGGTATTGCCAATATTGAAGACGCCGATAAAATCTGCAAAGACAAAGGCATTGACGTTGCCGCGATTGTCAAGGGCATTCAGCCGATCTGCTTTGAAAACGCATGCTGGGCTTACACGCTGGGCGCCGCGATTGCAATTAAATCAGGTGCGAAAGACGCCGCTGAAGCCGCCGAAAAGATCGGTGTCGGTCTGCAGGCGTTCTGCATTCCCGGTTCTGTTGCCGATCAGCGCAAAGTCGGTTTGGGCCACGGCAATCTGGCCGCTATGCTGCTGCGTGAAGAAACAAAGTGCTTCTGCTTCTTGGCAGGTCACGAATCTTTCGCCGCCGCGGAAGGCGCGATCGGTATCGCTTTGACCGCGAACAAAGTCCGCAAAGAACCTTTGCGCGTGATTTTGAACGGCTTGGGCAAAGACGCCGCTTACATCATTTCCCGCATTAACGGCTTTACGTCCGTTGAAACGGAATACGACTACAAAACCGGTGAACTGAAGATCACAAAAGAAAAAGCGTTCTCCAGTGGTGACCGTGCGAAAGTCCGCTGCTATGGCGCTGATGACGTTTCCGAAGGCGTTGCCATTATGGTCAAAGAAGGCGTTGACGTTTCCATTACCGGAAACTCGACCAATCCGACGCGCTTCCAGCACCCGGTGGCCGGCACTTACAAAAAGTGGGCGATCGAAAACGGCAAGAAGTACTTCTCCGTTGCTTCCGGCGGCGGTACGGGCCGCACGCTGCACCCGGACAACGTCGCGGCGGGTCCGGCTTCTTACGGAATGACGGACACAATGGGCCGCATGCACGGTGACGCACAGTTCGCGGGTTCTTCCTCCGTTCCGGCGCACGTCGAAATGATGGGCTTGATCGGCATGGGCAACAACCCGATGGTCGGCGCTTCCGTCGCCGTCGCCGTTGCTGTTTCTCAGGCGATGTAATCAAACGCTTACTTTATAGAAAATCCCCGCTTCAGCGGGGATTTTTTTATGAACGATAATTGCTGATATTAAAAAGCGCAAAAAATATTTAATCCTAATAATTTCCGAGCTCATGTTCTCATTTTCTCTAAATTCGAGCCTCTGTTCTAAAAACATACCGGATCAAAGCGACTGTCATTTTCAATTCGTTTTTCAGTAAAAAATAATCTTTTCTTAAAACAAAAAATTTCTTAGACTTGTTTTATCTGCAAACGGTGTAAACCTTTTGCAAAGAGTGCCTTAGCGGGTACGGGGCTGTCGTAAGCTCATTCAATCTCATACGGCGCAGATATGCGTCGAAGCTGTTTTGCGTCTCGCAAATACGGAAAATATCCCCGAATTCATCTTTGATGGTTCGGGGAGCTTTCGGTGTATGTTCAGAAGCCCCGATTTATTTTCGAACGGCTTTAAAGACCGGAAGAGTCATTGTTATGAGATTATGATTTACGAACTCCCCGAGCCGCCTGCAAAGGCGGTTTCTTTTCGATCGTTAGGGGGAGTACATGAAAAACATTTTATATCGTTTATGGAAACATTTGGATAAAAGGCCTTATGCCTCTTCATTTCTTCGCAGCATACACAAATATCTGTCAACGAAACTCATAAAACAGGGAAAAATAGATACGTTCTATCCGCTTCTTAAAAAATATAAAATAAACCAGGCCGCTGTATTGCCCTCCTATAAAAAATTTTTTTGTCTTCAGCTGTTTGAAAACGTATTGGAAACACTTGTAGTTGGCAGTTCTCATGGTGTTTACGGGTATTGGGCGGAAGAAAAATTTCACGAAATCAACGCCTGCGGAATCAGTCAGGATTTATATTATTCATACGAAATCTACAAAAAATACGCCGATGCGCCGCGATTAAAAAACATCGTTATTTTTTATTCCGTTTTTTCTCCGGGTTTTGTTTTAGAAATATCCTATCCGGCACTTTGCGATGCATACTATTACTTTTATGAAATTCCATATCGTTTCAGAGGCAAAACGGAAAATAACGATACTAAAGAAGCTTTTTCGCTCTTTGTATCGCGGATAAAAAGGTATCCTGATTTTCATTATATCGGGAACACTCCTTCCCCGAACATTAAAAATCTTACGATAGAGCCTCAAAAAAGAGCGAAAGATCATTTGAAAGGCAACAAACGGAATGAAAATCAAACCGCTTATATCATGCAGGCGGCAAAATTGGCAAAAGAGAAAGGTCATCATTTATATATCGTCATTCCTCCCGGCCGTTCCGATTACACAAGTCATCTGCCTTCTTTTGAAGAATTGTTCGCAGAACTTCTGAAGCTGGAGGATCAAGTCAAAATCCTTAATTTTTTCAGAGACGAACGTTTCTCTGATTCCGATTTCAGCGATACGGACCATTTAAACGAACACGGCGCTAAAAAACTGTCGGCATTTATTCGTAAAGAAATGAAGTAAAATTTTATTCTATATACTTAAAGACTGAAAAACCGACTCAAAGCTATGACCGTTTCGCGGAATTGCTCTTAGCCGATTTGCCAGCATGGCAAGCTTAAAAAGAAAGCGTATAGTCCTGAAAAAACAACAGGAGGAACGCATGGACTTGCATCTTGTCGAAAAAGTCAAAGATTTTATTCATGAATTAGACCGCAAAGGCGGAAAACCGCTGTATGAATTAACACCGGAACAGGCGCGGCAGGTTTTGATCGACGTGCAAAAATTTCCGGCGGCGGCGCCTCAAACAGACGTCGAAAAATTAATCGTTCCGTTTGAAGACAAAATAACGATTCCCGTTAAAATCTTTCGCCCGAAAGGATTTAAGGAGGCCCTGCCCGTTATTTTTTACATTCATGGCGGCGGCTGGGTTTTGGGAAATGATCAGACTCATGAACGGTTGGTCAAAGAACTCAGCGCCTGTATTCCCGCTGCGGTTGTGTTTCCGGTTTATACGCCGTCTCCTGAAGCTGTTTTTCCTCACCCTACGGCGGAATTATTCGTCGTTTTAAAGCATATAGCCCAAAATGCCGCGGCCATGCGTTTTGATCCCGACAGAATCGCCGTTGCCGGAGACAGTGTCGGCGGCAATATGGCCGCGGTCATGACATTAATGGCGAAAGACGCGCATCTGCCTAAGATCTGCTTCCAAGCCCTGTTTTATCCCGTAACCAGCGCGGATATGACAACCGGATCATATGCTTTGTTTGAAAACGGTCCTTGGCTAAGCAAAAAGGCAATGCGTTGGTTTTGGGACAATTACGCACCGGAGAAAAAGGACAGGGAAAGCATTTTCGCTTCTCCGTTAAAAGCATCTGAAAAACAGCTGCGCGGATTGCCGCCGGCACTGGTCATCACGGCGGAAAATGACGTGCTGCGCGACGAAGGCGAGGCCTATGCCCACAAACTGGCCGATACGGGGGTCGATGTGACGGCAGTCAGGTTCAACGGCACTATTCATGATTTTATGGTGCTGAACCCGATTACAGAATCTGATCCGACCAGAACTGCCATTCTTATGACCATTGCTAAACTGCGGGCTGTTTTTGGAATCGCGTAAGTTTGCCAAATTTTATTATGCCTTCTGATTCAACCGCCGGTTTATACGACCACAACGCTAAATATTTTGCCCAGATTGTGACTGACCTTCCGATAACTTACTTCTGTTGTGTAAAAAAGAAAGGAAGGACGAATATGTTAGAAATCAGAGCAAAAAACGACAGAGGCATGACAAAGCTCAGCTGGTTGGACAGCCGGCACACGTTTTCCTTCGCGGATTACTATGATCCGGGATATATGGGCTTCAGTGAGCTGCGTGCGATTAACGACAACATTGTCGCCCCGCGCGAGGGCTTTGGAGCACACCGTCATGACAATATGGAAATTATCACGATTGTCCTCAGCGGCCAGCTGGAACACAAGGACAATCTGGGCAATACGACAATAGTGTCACCCAGAGAAGTGCAAAGAATGTCAACCGGAACAGGCATGATTTACAGCGAAATGAATCCTTCACTATCCCGCGCGGCGCATTTTTTGCAGATTTGGGTCCTGCCAAAAGAACTGAACTTGAATCCGGAATATGAAAAGAAAGAGTTTTTGCCCAGCAACTTGCTTAATCAGATGTGTCTGATTGTCTCACCAACGGGCCGGAACAATTCTCTGCGGATACATCAGGACGTCAATATTTTCCAGTGCGTATTAGAGGAAGACAGAACCGTTCATTTCCAAATGAAGCCGTCCCGTCATGTCTGGCTGCAAATCGCAGAGGGAGCTGTAGAAGCTAACTCGCTGTACCTGAAGGCCGGAGACGGACTGGCCATTACGGAAGAAACCGGCATACTCAAACTCAAAGGATTGGAAAGACGAAGTAATTTTGTTATTTTCGATCTGCCGAATTAGAATAAAAACCCAAGAACACATTTACAGATGACTTCGATTAAAAATCGAAGTCATTTTTTTATTTTATAAAATACAAAAAGATATATACTTAACTTTATTTTTAATAGTCAAGGACTGCCATATGTTTGCTATTTTTAATTTATCTATTTTTATCAGCGCATTTCTGCTTCTTTTGACCGACGTTTTTTCAACAAAGCGATTTCCGCCGCATAACCTTCCAATTCGTTCGGCGTTTCCAAATAAAAGGGCAATTCCCGTAATTTCGGGTGGTTAACGACACGTATCAGAGCTTCTTCTCCCAAAAAGCCCTGTCCCAGCTTTTCATGACGGTCCTTGTGAGAGGCAAAAGGGTTTTTTGTATCATTTAAATGAATTGCTTTTAACCGAGGCAGACCGATGATATGATCAAAGTCATTCAATACCTCGTCCAAATGGGCGGCAATATCATATCCGGCATCGTAGACATGACACGTATCCAGACAAACGCCCACTTTTTCGCTCAGTTCAACCAAATCAATAATGCTGCGCAGTTCTTCAAAACTCCTCCCGATTTCGCTGCCCTTTCCCGCCATTGTTTCCAATAAGACCGTTGTCGTCTGGTCTTTTGTCAAAACCTTATTCAACAATTCCGCTATTCTTTTGATTCCCTCCGCGGCCCCTTGCCCGACATGCGATCCGGGGTGAAAGTTATAATAATTGTGCGGCACGTATTCCATACGTTTCAAATCATCGCTCATTGCTTCAAAGGCGAACCGCCGCACCTCTGCATCGGCAGAGGCTGCATTTAACGTGTAAGGAGCGTGCGCCAGCAATACGCCGAAATGATTTTTTTCGGCCAACGAAAGAAAATCGGAAATATCTTTTTGCGAGATCGCCTTGGCCGCGCCGCCACGGGGATTGCGCGTAAAAAATTGAAACGTGTTTGCACCGATCTGCAAAGCCGTTTTTCCCATGGCTGCAAACCCCTTTGCAGCAGAAAGATGACACCCGACATAGAACATGGCTTGCTCCTTTGATTACGCCGTATTGACAAAACAATAAATTTATTTCACTTTGAACTCAAAGGAAAATTCATGCCCAAACAAAACGCCCGTATAGCTCTTTACGATATAATCCGCATCTTTGCGGCTATTTTAGTTGTTTTGGGACATTCAACCTATCTGACAATTACAACAGACCACGGTGGAATTAATTATACATTTGAAACGGCAAAAACCGTCTTTTCTTCCAGCTTTTTCAAAACATGGCTGTATTGCAGCGCATGGGTTTACCGGTTCCATATCCCTTTATTTTTTATGCTGGCCGGATCAGTATTCGCTCTGCGTCCTGAAACAAAAATAACATCGCTCCTCATAAAAAAGATCCGTCGGTTATTGGTGCCGTTTTTTCTATGCGGATTGTTTTTCATGATCCCGCTGAAAACAATGGGCGGCTTTTTTGATAAAGATAAACTGCCTGAAATCGTCATAGCGTTCCTGACCGGTCATGAAAGCGGGCATTTGTGGTTTCTGCCGGCTCTTTTCTGGTGTTTTACAGTCTTTGTTCTGCTGCGCCGCATCTGTCAAAAACCGATATTTCTTATTTTGACTTCTTTATTGTTTTACCTTTTTCACTCCGATTTGCCTCAAGTTTTTTTCGAATTTGCATTTTCCATGCAGTACCTGATTTTCTTTGTATTCGGATTTTACTTTGACCGGCTCCGCCCCGCCTTGATGAAAAAACCCAAAACGGCTGTTTGTCTGCTGATCGCTTTGACTGTCCTGAATGCGGCAGACACCCGATACCATTTCCTGCCGCCGTTGTTTTTCATGACAGCCGGAGCTTTGCTTGTTTATTTTCTTGCATTAATCTGCTGCATTTTATTTCCCCGCAAGACAGCCGCTTTTTTCATACAAAAAGCCGCCGATCAAACAATGACCGTTTATTTGCTGCACGATCCCCTGATGATTGTCATTTTGGCCTTTTTTGCCGCTCATCAACCGCTTTTGCAAACGGCGGGCGGAGGATTATATTTCTTTTGCAGAACAATCGGCGTTGTCGCATTGTCAATCGCGATCGGCCTCTTTATAAAAAAAGGAAAAAAATATGTCCGCCGCTCTGCTCATCATTGACGTTCAAAAAGCCTGCTGCACGAATCCGAGTGTTGCCAAGGAAATCGAAAAACTGCAATACGCTTACGAACATGTTTTTATTTCCCGCTTTGTGAACAAAAAATCTCCTTTAATCCCGCTGACGCAGTGGAACGGCTACGATAATGAAGAGCTTGCTTTTGCGCCGGCACCGCATGCCGTTGTTTTTGAAAAGAATATTTATTCCTCTTTTATCGACAAGCTAACAGCGTTTGATGAAATCCATTTATGCGGCTATGATACAGACGCCTGCATTTATAAAACGGCGCTTGATCTGATAGAACATAACGTCCGCCCTATCGTTCTGACGGATTTATGCGGCAGTTCCTGCGATCATTTTCACCAAATCGGACTGGAGCTGCTGAAACGCAATATCGGCATAGCTAATTTAAAATAATTTTACTCTGCCGGCACAGCCACGGTCGGCAGATGAAGCATCATAAATTTCCTGAACAGGAAGCGTGCCAAAGGTCCCGCGATAAAGATTTGGGCCGGCAAAGCGGCTATAAAATTCAGCGCAAGGACAAAAAAGTACTGTTCCGCAGAGAGCTGCACCCAACCGTTCAGGCGAATCTGAACAAACAAAGTCATACTGGGCGCCATGACGCAAACAACGGCACAAGGAATCAAAAACGGTTTCAACGGCTGATATTTTTCGGTCAAAATCCGATTTATTCCTTTCGGAATCAGATTCCCTGCAAAAACAAACGCCAAAGGAACGGCGGCGAATACTTCGCCCCAATATTTACTTGCCTCCGGAATCAACAAATCGACAGAAACCTCGCTGCTGTGCAGAAGGGCATTATAAAAACACATTAAATAAACCATGATCATTGCTGTAATTACTGTAAACAAGACAGATTGACGTAATGTTATCGGCATGATTTCTCCCCTCCCCCTGATTAAAGGCATAAAAAAACGCGTCTTCCCTCAACCGGATTTATATCCTGCAAGGAATACGCGTTGTTGTTGTTTTCTTTACTTCATCTCTCTTAAAAAGTCAAGTTTCTTTTCGTTTTCGCTTCTGATTAATGTTGTTTTTATATCGATCAAAAAATATATCAAACGTTTGACTGAATATTTTTTTCAGCAATATACTGATCCATGAAAAAGGAGGATATGATGAAAGAAACAAAGGAAAAACTGCTTTCTGCGGCGGCGGAACTGTTCGCACAGAAGGGAATGGACGGCGTTTCGACGCGTGATCTGGTTAAACGGGCAAAAGTCAACTTGTGTTCAATCAACTATTATTTCGGTACAAAGCAAAAGCTCTATGATGCGGTTTTGGATAACATGACTGATAAAATTTCTTCCTTTTTAAAAACACACGCATTGCCGACCGATCTTTCAGCCGGTCAAGAGCTGTGTTTAATCATCAGTAATATGATTGACTTGCTTTGTTCCCTTGATCTTTCGGAAACGCAGGCCCAGCTGTTTATCAAGGAATTAATTTCGCCCTCCGCCCCGTATAACCGCCTGTATGAAAAAGTGATTGAACCGCTGCATAAACGCATCTCCGCGCTGATTTCCGAACTGACCGGCCTGCCTGAAACAGGCGCGATTATTCAGGCACATTGCCTGCTGGGACAGATCGTAATGTTCAAAATACATAAGGAAGCCTTGCTGCGGCGTTTGCGAATCAAACAGTATTCGCCGGAACTGATTTTTAAAATCAAAAAGCAAATCTTAAAGAATTGCGAGGCGTTATTAAACGGAGCCCTCTCATGAAAAAAAACTGTATTCCTTCTGTTGGCTTTAACGGCCTGCTCGCCGGAACCGGACAATATTATTAACGGGTATATTGAAGGCGAATGTGTGTATGTATCCCCTTCTGCCACCGGCATTTTAAAAGAGCTTCATTCGGTCAAGGGACAGCATATTGAACGGGGAACGCCTCTTTTTTCCGTCGATCCCGAAATCTGGCTGGAGACGCTGAAACAAGCGCAGAACGAACTGGGCAAGGCCCTTGCCGACCATGCCAATCTGACCAAAGGCAAGCGGGCGCAGGAATTGGCCGTGATTGAAGAACAAAAGAAACAGGCGCAGGCGGTTTTGATTAATGCGCAAAAGGAATTTGCCCGCGCTGCCAAGTTGGTAAAAAGCAATACGGTCAGTCAATCCCATTACGATGCCAAGCTTGCCGAATACGAAACGGCCAAAGCGAAGGCGGCCCAAATGGAAGCGGAACTGAAAGCAGCCCGCCTGCCGGCCAGAGAAGACGAGATTCAAGCGGCGGAACATGCCGTCGAAATCGCGCGGCAGAATCTGGCAAAGCTTCAAATGCAAGCGGAACAAAATGCGCCAAATTCTCCCGTTGACGGCACCATTGCCGATGTTTATTTCAGAATCGGTGAATTTGTCCCCGCCGGTTCTCCGGTCGTTTCCGTTTTGCCGCCCGAAAATGTCAAAGCCCGTTTTTTTGTTTCAGAAAAGCTCCTGCCGGCTTTGTCCTATAATCAACCCGTATTTATCAGCTGCGACGGCTGCGCGCGGGAGCTTCCGGCCCGCATTTCCTTTATTTCTCCGAATGCAGAATTTACGCCGCCGGTGATTTTTAGCACTGAAAGCCGTCAAAAGCTTGTATTCATGATCGAAGCCGCTTTCGATAATCCGGACAAAGCGTTGACTCCCGGTCTGCCTGTCAGCGTAAGGATTGAAAAAAATGACGGAATTGGCGATTGACGTAAAACGCTTAACGAAAAAATTCGGCAGCCGGATTGTTGTCAACAACATCGATATCCAAGTGCCGAAGGGAAAAATATACGGCTTCTTCGGCCCGAACGGCAGCGGCAAAACAACGACAATCCGTATGTTATGCGGTTTGCTGACGCCCGATGCCGGCGAAGGGACGTGTTTGGGCTATGATATTATGGCGCAAACGCAGATGATTCGCAAAAAAGTCGGCTATATGACGCAAAAGTTCAGCTTTTGGGACGACTTGACCATTCAGGAAAACGTAGAGTTCACGGCCAATATTTTTGGTATGGATCACGTATCGGAACGCACACGGGAAGCTTTGGTCAAGCTTGGCCTGCAGCACAGATCCGATCAGTCGGCGGGCACTTTGTCCGGCGGGTGGAAGCAGCGGTTGGCATTGGCGGCGTGCATTCTGCATCAGCCCGAAATTCTATTGCTGGACGAACCGACCGCCGGTGTCGATCCCAAAGCCCGCCGCGAATTATGGGACGAACTGGGGCGCTTATCCGAAGACGGCATGACGATTTTAGTCAGCACGCATTACATGGACGAAGCGGAACGCTGCCATGAACTGATTTATATTGCTTACGGCAATTTAATAGTGCGCGGCAGTACACAGCAAGTGATTGATCAAACGCATTTAAAAACGCTGGAATAGTCGGGGAAAAACCTGCCTTTGCTGCAAACAAAGCTGGGAAAGACGCCTGCGATTACGGCAATGGCTTTATTCGGCGGCCATTTAAGAATTTGCGGCGGCAATCTGCATGATTTGGAAAAGATTCTGCTGCTGTTTAAAGACTCTTTTGCGCTCGGCTGGCGGAAAACAAACACGTATTTGGAAGACGCGTTCATTTATTATCTGCAAAAAGCAAAGGAGAATTAAAATGTTGTTCTCTTTTCAACGGTTGAAAGCTCTGATTAACAAGGAACTGATTCAGCTGAAACGCGACAGAGCGACTTTGGCGATGATGATTATGCTGCCAATCGTTCAGCTGATGCTGTTCGGGTATGCGATCAATATGGATCCCAAGCATTTGCCGACAGCCGTCATTTCGCGGAACAACACTTTTTTGACCCGTTCGCTGATAACCGGTTTGCAAAACGCCGGCTATTTTAAAATCACGCAGACCGTTTCCGGCGATAAACAGGAAGAGCGCTTGCTGCGACAGGGCCGCGTTTTGTTTGTCGTCATGATTCCCGACAACTTTACGCAGAACGTTATCCGTGGTCAAAAGTCGGCTTTGCTGCTTCAGGCCGATGCAACCGATCCGACAGCTGTTTCCGGCGCTGTCGGCGCACTGAATACGATTGCAGCAAAGGTCATTACCACAGAATTGAAAGGCGCTTTGGGCTTTTTAAAAAACGCTGCACCGGCCTTTTCCATTGATGTGCAAAAAGCCTATAACCCTGAAGGTTTCACACGTTACAATATTGTCCCCGGATTGATCGGAATCATCTTGATTTTTACCGGCGCGATGATGACGTCTCTGCCTTTAACGCGCGAACAGGAACGCGGCACAATGGAAAACCTGCTGTCCATGCCGGTTCAGCCTTTGGAAGTCATGATCGGCAAGATTACGCCGTTCATTTTCATCGGCCTTTTTCAGTCCTTGGTCGTTTTGTTCATAGCTCGCTTTTTATTTTCCATTCCCGTTTTCGGCAATCTCTCTTTGTTATTCGGGTGTATTTTATTGTTCATCCTTTGCAATCTGGCAATCGGCTTTCTGATTTCAACGGCAGCTAAAAACCAAACGCAGGCGCTGCAAATGTCCGTTTTCGTCTTGCTGCCCTCGATCATGCTGACGGGCTTTATGTTCCCGTTTCAAGGCATGCCGCAGTGGGCGCAAAATATCGGGCGCATGATTCCGTTGACTTATTTTGTGCGCATTGCCCGCGGCATTATGCTAAAAGGCGCAGAACTGCAGGATATTTGGCCGCATCTGTATCCTTTGGACCTTATCGTCATCGTTATCACGCTGTTTATGCTGAGAGTATACCAAAATACTTTGGACTAGCCTCAACTTCGCCGCCGTCCACCGAACTCTCATGCCCCGTGAGTTCGCTTCAACCCTCAAATTACCAAAACAAAAACCCCGCCATAAAAGGCGGGATTATAACCGTCCCCGGCGGGAATGCTCGGGGCGTGGCCCCTTCGTCCTGACGGATCGCCTTCGGCGACGTTCGCTGACGCTCACCGAACTCTCTTGCCCCGTGAGTTCGATTCAAATCTCAAAATACCAAAACAAAAACCCCGCCATAAAAGGCGGGATTATTGTTTTGGTGTCCCCGGCGAGAATCGAACTCACAGCCCCAGGTTTAGGAAACCTGTGCTCTATCCGGTTGAGCTACGGGGACAGAGCCAAAAAACTTAACGGCTTTCACGCTGTATTCTAGCCCTCAAAACAGCCTCTTGTCCATTCCTGTTTTGTCGGCCTGTACCTCTTTGTTCTTTCTGTTCGGGCGCAGACAGCAGAATTGCCCCTTTTAAAGGCTGACGCATCTCTTGACGATTTAACGGAGACGCATTTCCTTTTGTCTGAAAGCTTAATAAAGCCGCCGTTTGCCTAGACACATCTTTGCCCGCCGCCGACATTTGAGCTATGGCCGCCCGCATTTCGTCCGGCGTGCATAAAAAGACATGATCCCGCCAATATTTTTCACTGACCGCATTCTGAGCTTTTGCCCTCTCGTCCGCATCAGCCTCTAATTTTTTGGGAAAAGGCCGGCTCGGATCGCCGTAAACCATTGTATAGATTCCGGCTTTGCCGGTCGGCCCATAAGGACCATAAATGCCATAAACCAAGTCCGTCTGCGGCATATCTTTCGGATCGATCAGAACAACCTGAACTTCTGTTTCATACGGCGTGCCGATATCCCGTGTGACAGGAACGATTTTCGTCCCCTTCTTTAAATCGGCTTTTGCCGCTACAGCGTCCGTTCCGACCGAATGACCGCAGCGCAGGCAAAATTCCCGACGCCCCGGATTGCCTTCCTGCGCAATTAAAGCGGCGTACGCTTCATCAAACGTTTCCAGCATTTGAGCCACTTCTGCTTTTTGCAGCCCCGGCAAAGCCTTAGACCCGATCGTCAAAGACCCGCTGTCCGCATGCCGCTGAAGATGTTCTTCGCTTTCCGCCGCTTTAATCAAAGATAATCCCATTTGTCACCTTATAAAACGTGGCCCAGAAAATACGGCATCTGAACACGCCATGCCGGCCAATCATGCGGCACATCATAGCCCCAATAATCAACCCATGCATTAATGCCCTTGGAACGCAGGATATCGTCCATAACCCGCGTGTCATGCAGACATTCGTTTTCCCATGCCCCTTGACCGACTGAAATAATAATATCAGAACGATTGTACAGATCAATAGTTCCCTGATCATTCATGCCCGGCAGATATTCCATCGGCGAGTTAAAATAAATACCCGGTTCATCGCAGTCTCCGAAGAAAGTACGAATACTGTACAAACCGCTCTGCGCAATCACCGCATCAAAAATATCAGGGCGGCGGAAGAAGAAATTCGCCGCATGCAGAGCGCCCATTGAACACCCTGTCACCATCATGCCTCCGGCACGGAAGTTGCTGCCCATTGCATTGATGTCCATAGCCCAAGGAACGACTTCTTCACAGACATAATTGAAATACTGTTCAAAGCGCCACAAACGATCGCCCGGCCAGCCGGCACAGACAAACGTTTCCCAATCCAGTCCGTCAACACAGAAAAACTGGGCGCGGCCTTCTTCAATGAAACCGGAGACGGCATCAATCATGCCGAATCCTTCATATTCATAAAAACGACCGCATTGAGACGGGAAAACCAGAATCGGCTTTCCCGCGTGTCCGTAAACTTTTAATTCCATGTCACGACCCAAAGACGGGCTGTATTCATTATAATATTCTATTTTCATCAGCATTTTTCCTGAACAAACTTGATGATTTCGTCTGTCTTTTCCTGCGTATCGGCGCGCATCAAATACATATGATCGCCCATAACCGGAGCAAAGATCGCATCAACATCATGATACTGCATCAGGTATTCACCGTATTTTTCCAGAATTTCTTCATGGGAATGAACATAATTAAAGCTGTCCTTGCGCGCAACATAAATACCGATGTATTTTTTGTCGGTCGGCTGGTACAGTTTATCATGAACGATCATATCGGCATACATCTGATAAACATCTGTATCATGTTCATAATTCATCAGTTCGGGCATACAGCCGCCGGGCGGACGCATATTGACTTCCAAAGCGACATAATCGCCCTTTTTGCCCAAGCCTTTCTTATCTTCGTACAGCTTGAAAAATTCAAAGTGGAAGAAACGCGCCGTCGTGTTAAAGCTTGCCAGAACGGCACGACCGGCTTTTTCCAGCTTCGGATCGATTTTCAAAACAGAATAATAACGCAGATCGTCGCCCGCATTGACTGTTTCGGCAACGTTTTCGGGGAAGATATGGCTGGTCATGAAAATCGGTTCGTTTTCGTAATTTGCAATACCGTCAAACGTCACGATCAAGCCGTTGACAAATTCTTCCATTACATAAGGAACAGAAGGATAATTATCATAAAAACGATTAAATTCTTCATCATTATGAATCGAATAAGACGCATAAGCACCAACGCCGATATCCGGTTTTACAAAGACAGGATAACCGACTTCTTTAACGAATTTAGCTCCTTCTTCACGCGTAGTGACGCAATGGCAGCGGGCAGAAGGTACGCCGGCCTTTTCAAAATGGTTTTTCATCAAATACTTACGTTTACTTTCCAAGACTTCCGGATACTTAGTCCCTTCAATATTGAAATCGGTGCGCAAACGAGCGTCTGTTTCCAGCCAGTATTCATTAAATGATTCCAAGCGGTCGATTCGGCCATACTTATGAATGAAATAAGCGACGGCGCGCATGACTTCATCATAATTTTCCATATTGTCGACGCGATAATATTCGGTCAAAGCTTCCTTAAGCTGCGGTGTTAAAGAATCGTAAGAGGAATCAGCGATTCCCAAGACATTTACGCCCATTTTCTTCAGGCGGTCCGCAAAATTTACGTAGTGTGACGGAAAATGCGGAGAAAGAAAAACAAAATTCACGGTATTAGCTCCTGATTTTTTTTTCAGTTCTTTTTTAACTGTTCTATAGTTTTTTCCCTTTAAGGGCTGATATTTTTTTAATTGGTTTTTTTAACCATGCTTAAATTGGCAATCTATCGTGCCGTTGTCAATTCATTTTTGTATTTTCTTTACCTAAAAGAATAGAGTAAAACATAAAAGATCGATCTCTTTTTTAATGTGATAAGGAGCCGCTATGACAGTTCGTATTCGCAAAGCTGTTTTTCCCGTCGGCGGACTGGGAACCAGATTTCTTCCGGCAACCAAGGCTATGCCTAAAGAAATGCTGCCCGTTGTTGATAAACCTTTGATTCAGTATGCGGTTGAAGAAGCCGCCGCCGCCGGCATAGAGCACTTTATTTTTGTCACGGGACATGGCAAAACAGCTATAGAGGACCATTTTGATTCCAACGTCAATTTAGAAACGCTTTTGAAAAAAAACGGCAATACTGAACTGCTTAATTTTTTAAAAGACTGCACGCTTGATTCGGGCAAAATTTCCTATACGCGGCAAAGCGAACCCAAAGGGTTGGGCCATGCCGTCTGGTGTGCGCGCGATTTGGTCGGAGATGAACCATTCGCCGTTTTATTGCCTGACGACTTGTTTCACTGTAAAACGCCTTGTTTAAAACAAATGGTTCAGGAATATCCAAAAACAGCGGGGAATTTGGTCGCAATAGAGGAAGTTCCTCAAAATCAAACGTCCCGCTACGGCATTTTAAGCGTGGCTTCAGATGACGGAAAGCTGGTGCGCGTTAACGGCATGGTTGAAAAGCCTTCTCCGGATCAGGCGCCGTCTTGCTATGCGATTTTGGGACGTTATATCCTTTCTCCTGAAATTTTTACTGAATTAAGCAAGCAGAAAGCCGGCGCGAAAGGAGAAATCCAGCTCACTGACGCTATGGCCGACACACTGGACAGAGTCCCGTTCCATGGCATGCGGTTCGAAGGAAAACGATTCGACTGCGGCAACAAAATCGGATTTTTAATGGCCAATGTTGAATTTGCTCTTGACCGTCCCGATCTGGCAGATGATTTTAAAGAAGCCTTGAAAACACTGTCCTTTGAATAAAGAGATCAACTTCTATGTCATTTTTTTCCAACAGGGACCTGAATTTCCTGAACGCTCATTACGGACTGCGCGCAATGGGCTGGGAAATGTGTTCCATGTTTACCTTAGCTTATTTGTACAAGCAGGGCCTTTCCCTGCCGTTAGCTTTTACCGTTTACGCCGGCATGCTGTTTATCCGAACATTGACGCGTCCGATTGCCATGTTCCTTTGCCTGAAAAAAGGAGTCCATTTTACATTAATGATCGGCACGGCGGTGTTTGCATGCCGCTATCCCGCCATGCTGCCGATCAAGGGATTAAGCTGGACGTTAGCGCCGTTTATGCTGATTTCAGGGCTGGCCGACGTACTGTATTGGGTGCCGTATCATAATTATTTCGCATCAATCGGCGATTCGAAAGATCGGGGATCAAGCGTCGGAATCCGCGATGCCATTGCTACCGTTGTCGCCGTTATCGGTCCTGTTTGCGGAGGATTGTTGCTGGCGGTCAATGCCTTTTATGCGTTTATGATGCCGTTTGTTTTAACTCTGGTGTCCATTTTGCCCTTATTAAAAACGCCTTCTTTGCCGATTCCGGCTAAACCGACAAAAGAAGAAAAGAAACATATCGATCCGTTCGGCTTCATTGTCTTCATCGGGGACGGCCTGTTTTACCAAGCCGGTGCAATCTGGCCTCTAATTGTTTTCATGATCTTGAGCGAAAATTACGGCAACTTCGGTTTTATCCTTGCGTTAGCGGCTTTCTTCCGAGTTCTGGGCAGCATGCTGTTCGGGAAAATGATCGATAAAGGCAAAGGCGCCCTGATTTGCTATATCGGTTATGGCATGCATATTGTCATTCTTGCTGTCCGCGGATTATTCGCCTATACCGTTCCCGTTATTATCGCCTGTGATTTTTTTGCGGCAATCGCTTATTGCTTTTCCATGACCGGTCTGATGACCGCCGTTTATAACGCGACCAAACAAGCCAAACACCCGCTATACTTCACATACTATACCGAATTAGGCTGGGATGTTGGCGCCGTTTCCGCCATGTTAATGTGCGCCGGACTGACAGCTGCGGGCATTAACTTGCGTTGGGGGTTGATTATTTCCATTGCCGGAGCGCTTCTCAAAATATTTGTGCTGGATCGCTATTATCGCAGACATAGCCTCGCCGCGGAATAATCTCTATTCTTTTTCGCCTGATAATAAAAACATTTGCAGCTGCGTCATATAATTATCATATTGTCGCTGCAGATCCCGATCTTTAAAAATCGGACGACTATCGATTAATGTATATTTGTCTTTTTCTTCTGTTTGGAAAAATCTTAAAATATTTTCAAACAAGCGGATTCTCATTCCTTCAGCAAATAAAAAGCCATTCATTTTTTCAAAAAAAGCATCCTGCTGATCCTGCCGGACCAGTTTCCATTCCCCGAACGGCATTTTATCCAGCTGCTTTTGCATTTCATTTCGGATCAGGCGCAGTTCCTCCTGCTGATTCTGTAACTGCCGCCGAATATCTTTTAATCTTTCAAGTGCCTGAGCCGCGGCCTGAGGAGACAGAACCGCTTCTTCGGATAAAGTTTCAACAAGCTGCGGTCGGATCTTTTCAAAATAAGGCGCTAATATGCTGTCTTCCAACACGGCAAAATCCGGCTGCCTATATAACAAGACCGTTTTTACTGTCATAAAATATCCTGATCCCAAGAAAAGAATAAAGGCCGACAATAACAGCTTGTTCCACAAAGTTATTTTAACATAATCAACCATATCCGGCACAGCCGAATCCCATGGCAGACTTTGCCGCTTAATCAGCCAAAAAACCGCGCACAGCGGCAAAAGCAAGGAAATATAAGGCAGAAAAAAACCCATTCCGCAACCGAAAACAAACAAAGACCGTTTTAAAGAACGAAAAAACGATAATTTTTTTCCTTCTTGGCTAAAAATATAAACGCCCAGCAACTTTTTCCCCAACGTTGTTCCAAAAAGGGAAATCAAAGCGGCTTCTGCCAAAATATAAACCCAAAACGAAGTATAAAATAATAAAGACGGAGCCTGAATGTCCCCTATTTTATCACCTAAAATCACTACGGTCAGCATGCCCCACAGCAAATAGTCGATAGAGCGAGCTGCCGTTCGCCGTAAAAAATATGTCATTCTTCTACCTCTTTGTTTCTGTGCACTGCCCAACAAAGAGTAACGCTTTTTACGCTTACTATCCAACTCTTATTTTTGCCGTTGATCCG
Source organism: Alphaproteobacteria bacterium (assembly GCA_017480385.1). Lineage (GTDB taxonomy): Bacteria > Pseudomonadota > Alphaproteobacteria > CAAGCB01 > CAG-977 > UBA11549. The sequence continues at coordinate 30,599 of JAFVAT010000034.1, forward strand.
CAATCGGTTCGACACGCCAGCTTTTTTTGTCATGCGGATCAGCTAATACAAAATCATCTGACTTCGGACGCACCAGAATTTGCGTCGGATATAAACTGTGCGCCCCGGAAATCATATAGCTGACGATACAAACCACTCCCGCAAAAGGAGCCATGGAAGCACCAAACAGCTCTACCGCCAGAAATACTGCGGCAATCGGCGTGTTCACAGAGCCGGCCACACACCCGACAAACCCCAGAGCTCCGAAAAAGGCAATATCCAATCCGAAAATCTGCGCAAATACCCCGCCGGTCGCAGCTCCGATATAAAAAGTCGGCGTTAAAACACCGCCTGACCCGCCGCCGGACAGAGTCACGCCCAACAAAAAGGATTTGAGCAGAAAAGCATACCAGACAGAGGACTCTCCCGACAGCACTTTGTTTAATCCTTTTTCGCCCATTCCTAAGGGAAAACTGCCAAAAAAGAAAACAACGCTTAAAATGACCGCCGCCGAAATCAGACTCTTTCCCCAATCGGGAAAAGGCAGCTTTTTAAAATATTGCAAAACCCCGTCAACCAACCTGATATGAAGAATACAGATCAACCCGAAACAAATCGCGGCGAAAAGGCACCATTCCAACATTTCGGGCGTCAAAACCGGAAGCACTATATTATATAAGGTATACGGCACATTCATTTGCATACAGACCATATATGCCACAACCGCGCTGATCAAAGCCGGCAAAAGAACGGGATAAAATATTTCACCGACGAATAAAACTTCCACACCAAAAACGGCTCCGGCCACCGGAGCTCCGAAAACAGACGACAATGCCGCAGCAACACCGCAAACAACTAATTTCTTGCGTTCTTTAACACTTAATTTAAAAAGATTCGCCAATTCGGACATCAGCCCCGCACCAATCTGGACACTGGGCCCTTCCGTTCCGACAACGGCTCCTGGGGCCAGCGTAAAAATCGTTGAAAGAATTTTAATCGGCACAACGGCAAAGGGAATCAAAGCTTCCTTATAATGAATTGCCGCAATAACCTTGTCTGTCCCATGCCCCGCCGCCTGCGGGGCAAAGATTTTAATTGAAAACAAACTGGCCAATAATCCGGCAGGAATGAGAGCATACCGCCAATCAGGTAAAGAATCGACAAAATCAATGCTTTGACCAAGAACAATTAAAAACAACCCGACAACGCCGCCGACAATCACACCACAAAGCGCAGCCAAAAACAGCCATTTTATAAAGCCTTCAAATAAAATACCTTCGTTGCGCAGTTCCTGATCAGCCATTGTTTTCTTCATTGTCCCCCATGATGCCGACAACTGTAATCGAAGCGTAAAAACAGAAAAATATGACTTTTTGAACATAAACGCGGAATTGTCGCCGAAAAGAAGTTTCTTTTTGTTCAATGAAATTTCTCAATATTTGTTTGAATCAAAAGGATTCTTAATCAATCCTTTCTAAAAAAATTTTCAAGTTTGTCTAAAAATTTCTTGACTTTTTTCCCTGATCGTTTCAGTATGCAAGATGTAATTGGATTTTTGCTTTAATATCAGGTTAGGAATCATTATGGCCGAAGAAGTTAAAGAAACTGAAACACAAACACCGTTGCTCGCTGCCTTTATGAAGGCTGGAAAAATCTCGGTTTTTGAAAGCGGATTAGACCGCCCGGACCACTTGCAGGACCGCCCGTTCTTTAATTTGCTGCCGAAGGGGAAAACTTCCTTCATTAACATGAGCGAAACAGCTGACAAGCTGTATGTTAAATCTGCCGAAGAACAGGTCGACTCGCCTGCTTTGGATACAGAAGCTCACAAATTTTTTGAAAATATGGAAAAACGTTTCCGTACAGTTATGCCCGGCGTGACATTGTTCATTATTGATCCGGACGCTGTTCAGGGCCGTTATTTAATGGATCAGTCCGCAGACCGCAGCTTAGGCAAATCTTTGTACATGCATGTCGAAGAAAAGCTGCAGAAAGCGGCTGCCGGAAATAATCAGACGTTCCTGACGCAGAAAGAAATTCTGCAGTCCGTCTCCGAAGCGGGCATTACAGACCGCAATCCGTTCTCGATGCGTGCCGCTGTTGCGCCGACGTTAGAAAATCTGGCCGGTCTGGGCAATGTAAACCTGGTTGTCGGGGACAATCCGGATGCTATGTCCGCCAATGTGTTGGATATGGTTGCCGGAGCTGAGGAACGCCGGTTGAAAGAGGGTATTTCCCGTGATGAATTCCGCCGTTTGGTCCTGTATCATGAATTAGGCCATGCGACTGACCACAACTATGCTTCCGCTTATAATTCCATTGAAAAAATCGCGGAAACGGAATTGGACAACGTGATGTGCCGTCACCGGACGGAATGCATTGCAGATGCTCATGCCGTATTGCAGCTGGCCCGTGATTTCGGCACCACAAAATGCGCCGAATTATGGAGTGACTGCCGTATTGAATACCTGCGCATGAGTGTTGACCGCCGTTTGGAAGACACAAAGTATGACACTGAATTTGTCAGCAAGCTGCGCGCCGCTGAAGAAAAGTCTCACGCACAGAATCCGAACGATCCCGATTATGAAAATAATTTCAAGCAGTTAATGGCTGACAAGCAGGTTGCGGATACGATCAAGAAATTGGGTTCTCCGCTGGCTTACCATACAACGGACGTTATTGATGCCACTGTCAAATGGGCTCAGGAACATTTAGCTGACGGCTCCTTACAGAAAATGTCCGATTTGGAAGTTATCAAACAGGCGCAGGTCATGTCTGAAACTTACGGTTTGACACGTCAGCAAATGGCTGAAATGTCCATCGCGTTGGCAAAGGGCGAAAAACACCCGAAATACGAACAGATGATGGAACGTGTTCAGGAATCGCGTGATCATATGCCGATCAGCAACAAAAAGCTGGAAGAAGAATACGAAACACAGCGTGAATTGAATGCTTATATGGAAGCCGCTCAATTATCTGCCGGTTTAGGTTTGCCGATGCCGGAACAGAACTTCTCCCGCGCATTAAAGAAAAAGCTGATTCAGCAGCAGATCGATTCTCAGAAAATGGAAATGATGGGACGGCTGAGTGTTGCGCAGTATCAGCAGGATCTGTTGGATAAACTGGAAAATACGTCCTCGCGCGAAGAAATGCACACTGTTCTCGGACAGGAAAAGGAAGCTTTGCGTACAGCCGGCAAAAATGACAAGGGTGAAAAAGACCTGTTTGCCGCTTCCAAGTTGAAGGTTGTTGATGCCGTTATTGATCAGGCACCAAATGTTGAAGCCATTTTGGCCGCGAACAAGTCGATCAAGAAACAGCTGGACGGGATCAAATCCTCAACAGAAGTTTCCGGTGACGAAGCGATTGTTCATTTCATTAAAAATGAATTGCGTGTTGCCACTTCAATGAGTCAGGCTTTTTACAAGGCTTACAGTCGTGAACCGGAAAAAATGACCGCTGAAGACCAAATGGAAGCGATGCGTTCTGAATTTAAAGACTTTAAGAAAGCCATGCTGGCTGAAAAAGAAACGCAGATTGCAGCTTTTGCCATTCGTTCGGACAAAAAAGCCTGGGCTAAGGTTTCTCAGGATCCTGTTCTGGCTCAATTAATTGACCAAAAGGCAAAACAGAAGCCGACGGCTGCTTTGGGTCAGTATCAGATGAACATGGGCAACATGGATAAAAATACGGCTGCCGCTTTGTTCCAGGACGTTGCCGAAACACATAAATATTTGGTGGAAACCTTCACAGGTAATTCGGTTACGGCATCTGCTCTGAAAACAAAGGATATGCGTACTTTTGAAACAATGAAGAAGTATTCGGATGCTTTGAAGAAAACAGAGCGTACTTCTCCGCTGAATCTGAAAAACTTCAAGATTGAGCCCAAAAAGACAGCTTTAGATGTTGTTTTGAAAGCTCAAAACCAAAGAGGCTAAATTCTCTTGAAAGCAAAAAGCCCTTGCTCAACAAGCAAGGGCTTTTTGCTGTACAGCAAGCAAGTTTTTACGAAAAAATGCTACGCGCAGGGATCAGTTTTTTAGATTGTGTCAACCGGCAGGACCTAATCCCCTGTCTGGAAGACGTTATGCCAGTAGCGCCGCTACCCCTGTCCGGAAGACGTTAAGCCCGTGGCGCTGCCACCCGTACGGGCGTCAGTTTTTTGGATTGTGCCTGTGGTGCCGCCACCCGTGCGGAGGTCAGTTTTTTGGATTGTGCTTGCTGGCAGGACCCAATCTCCTGTCCGGGCACTACCCGTGCGAGGATCAGTTTTTTAGATTCTGCCAATTGGCAGAACCCAATCCCTGTCCGAAGGACGTTTCCTCCAAACGGGAAGTTCCCCCGCCAGGAGGGTGTTGTGCCTGCAGCGCCGCTGCCTACGGGGAGTAGTGGCGCCGCCACCCCGAATGGGGAGATTAGGGTAATACCGGAAGTGGATATTGTTCTTTTATTTCGGTCCTCTTATTTTAATCTTATGAAAGAACATCAAAACAACAGAACCATTATTTTGCCTTCAGGCCGCATTATACCCGCTTTGGAGCTGGGAATGTGGTACTTCGGAGAAGACGCGGGAGCCTACTTCAAAGAAACGGCGTTGATCCGCCGCGCTTTAGAAATCGGCTACCGAGCTTTTGACACGGCAGAAATGTACGGACACGGAGGGGCGGAGGAAGTACTGGGCGAAGCTGTTCGCGACTGCCGTGAAGAAGTTTTCTTAACGTCAAAAGTTTCCCCTTCGCTTTCTTCTTACGAAGAAATCATAGAATCCTGCGACAAAAGCTTGGAACGCCTGCAAACAGACCACTTGGATATGTACTTGCTTCATTGGGGCACATACCGCAATTCTCCGGAAGAAGTGCTGGAAGCTTTTTCTGATTTAAAAGATGACGGTAAAATTTTAGATTTCGGCGTTTCTCATTTCGATTTGCAGGATTTTAAAGATTGGCTGACACTTAAAGAAGCCTCAAAAACGGCCATGAATCAGGCTTACTTTAATCCATGCCACCGCCAAATGGAAAAGGAGCTTCTGCCGTTTTGCCAAAAAAAGAAAATTCCGCTGATTGCTTATGCGCCGCAAGATGTTTGCTCTGTTGCCTATCAAAACAGCGTTGTATGCAGCATAGCGAAAAAACACAAAACAACATCGCGCCAAATTGTCTTGGCGTGGCTGCTGGCAAAAAACAATGTAGGCGTTTTGATTAAGGCTTTGACAGAGGAAGCTTTAAAAGACTGCTTCGATTCGCAGTTTATCCTTTTAAGTCTTGAAGAAATTGATGCATTAAACGCCACTTTCCCGCTTTATTGATTATTCGACATGAGCCGCCGTCAAACGAGCCGCAATCGCATCAGCCGCATCAGCAGGGGTCGAAACCGAAGCCAAAACCGAATTAATATCGCCCTGTGTCAAACCGGAAAACCGGGCCAATGCCGCAATATATTCCCGATTTCCTTTTGCCAATTCAGTATAGTTTTTCAATACGAATTTTTTGACTTGCAGCTTAAATGCGTCGAAAACTTTTGCTTCAGAAGCGCTTAAAGGCATCATTTCCACATAAAACTGATTCTTGTCATAAGCGAAATAATATCCAAACGGATTAAACTCTGTTGTAAAGCTGAACGGCAAAGCGACCAAATCGACAACAAATTTTCCCACATTATAAATCAGCATCACTGTGGAAGTCGGACTGGTTGTCGCCGCATCGGCGCCCAATTCAGACAGGTTGGAAGTGATATCTCCGCTTTCCTGAGTCGTCCAAACGACGGAACTTTCATGAGAAGTCACATTTTTCTTTTCCGGCTGACTGCGGTAAACGATAACGCGGGCGTCGTGATATCCCTTAGCCTTCAGTTCAACAATATCCATTCCTGTTTGTTTTAGAATATGCTCTTTGGCTGCCGATTGTATTTTTTGTCCGTTAATCCAAACTTCCGCCGGTATGTTTGAAGAAACAGCGATATCCGTTTCCGGTTTTTGATCCAGACTGTCATAATGCGTCAAAGCGCAGCCGCTGACTAAAAACAGCCCGACAGTTTGAAGTATCTGCTTTGTTTTCATAAAGAATCTTCCTTTTGCATATCAAAATTATATCTTTATATCATATTTTTATCCAAAAAGCACACCTTGCATCACTGAAAGACGAAAAATCCTTTTTCGAATTTAAGAAATATTTTGCTTGCCTCAGCCCGGCAAAGAAAAAATTTATCAACAAAAACAAGGAATTGAAAAAAATCCGACAAATCTGTTTTTATCCGAAGGAAAGTCTTGCTTTTTTTTTAATTTGTGGCAAATATAACTATGCTTTTAAAGTTCACGAAGGGGTCTTTTTAATCAAGGAAGACACCTCATTAAAAAAACATTTTGTTTAAGGAGAAAACACATGGCAGTTCGCGTTGCGATTAATGGATTTGGCCGTATCGGTCGTTTAGCTTATCGTGCTTTGGCCGAATCAGGCCGCACGGATGTTGAAGTCGTTGCGATTAACGACTTAGGTTCACCGAAGGCTAACGCTCATTTATTGCAGTTTGATTCTGTTCACGGTCGCTTCCCCGGCGAAGTTTCCGCAACAGACGATTCGATCACCGTTAACGGCAAAACCGTTAAAGTTCTGGCTGAAGCCGACCCGACCAAGCTGCCCTGGAAAGAATTGGATATCGACATTGTTTATGAATGCACGGGCCGCTTCACCGATGCCGATAAAGCGAAGGTTCATTTGGAAGCCGGCGCAAAGCGCGTTTTGGTTTCCGCTCCATCCAAAGGCGCCGATCTGACGGTTGTCTATGGCGTGAACGATGACAAGCTGACCGCTGAACACAAGATCGTTTCCAATGCTTCCTGCACAACGAACTGCTTGTCTCCGGTTGCTAAAGTCATTCATGAAAACTTCGGCATCGTCCGCGGTTACATGACAACAATTCACTCCTATACAGGCGACCAGCGCACGGTTGACACGCTGCACAAAGATTTGTACCGTGCCCGCGCTGCCGCTATGTCCATGATCCCGACAACAACCGGCGCTGCAAAAGCCGTTGGTCTGGTTCTGCCGGAATTGGCCGGCAAGCTGCAAGGTTCTGCGATTCGCGTTCCGACTCCGGACGTATCCGTTGTTGACCTGAAAGTCGTTCTGGAAAAGAACACAACGGAAGAAGAAGTCAACGCCGCGATTAAGGCCGCTTCTGAATCCGCCCGCCTGAAAGGCATCTTGGGCTACAACGATCTGCCGCTGGTTTCCATTGACTTCACGCACACCAGCTACAGCTCGATCTTCCATGCTGATCAGACGAAAGTTATTGACGGCAACTTCCTGCGCATCATGAGCTGGTACGACAACGAATGGGGCTTCTCCAACCGTATGTCCGACACGGCTGTCGCTATGGCGAAGTTCCTCTAAAGATTTCAACAGGAAAGCGGCTTCCTCCCTCAAAGGAGGGAGCCGCTTCTTTTATGTATAAACAAAGGAAAAATAAAAAATGTCTAACTTCAATACAATCAAAGATTTGGACGCTGCCGGAAAAGTCGTTTTCGTCCGCGCCGACCTGAACGTTCCTTTTAAAGACGGCAAAGTCACCGACACCACCCGAATCGACCGCTTTGTCCCGACAGTCAAAGCGCTGACGGACAAAGGCGCAAAAGTCGTCATCGCTTCCCACTTCGGTCGCCCGAAGGGTCAGGTCGTTCCCGAAATGTCTTTGGGACAGATTGTTTCCGACGTTGAAAAGGCTCTGGGTCAGAAAGTCGTCTTCGTTGACGACTGCATCGGCGATAAAGTCGAAGCCGCGATTAAAGCAATGAAAGACGGTGATGTGATCATGCTGGAAAACCTGCGCTTTTACGCTCAGGAAGAAAAGAATGACGCTGACTTTGCCGCAAAATTGGCAAAAAATGTCGATATTTATGTGAATGACGCGTTTTCCTGCGCTCATCGCGCTCACGCTTCTACGGAAGGCATGGCCAAACTGAAACCGAATGCCGCCGGTCTGCTGATGCAGGCGGAATTGGAAGCTTTGGACGCCGCTTTGGGTAATCCCGTCCGTCCTGTTGCCGCGATTGTCGGCGGAGCGAAAGTATCCACGAAATTGGATCTGTTGGGCAATCTGGTTGCCAAAGTTGACAAGTTAGTTATCGGCGGCGGCATGGCAAACACATTCCTGTATGCCAAAGGCGTTGATGTCGGCAACTCCTTGTGTGAAAAGGAAATGGACGATACCGCCCGTGAAATCATGAAGAAGGCTGAAGCCGCGAAATGCGAGATCATTTTGCCGGTTGACGTTGTTGTGGCCAAAGAATTTGCTGAAAACGCTGAAAACAAAACAGTTGACGTGAATGCTGTTCCAGCGGATATGATGATTTTGGACATCGGCCCGAAATCCGTTGAAGAAGTCAATAAGAAGCTGGCCGAATGCAAGACGGTGATCTGGAACGGTCCTGTTGGCGCTTTTGAAATCAAGCCGTTCAACAAAGCGACATTCGCGATTGCCGAAGCTGTTGCCGATCTGACAGCAAAGGGGCTGAAGTCTATCGGCGGCGGCGGCGACACGGTTTCCGCTTTGAAGAAGGCGGGCGTTGCCGAAAAATTGTCTTACCTGTCCGCTGCGGGCGGCGCTTTCCTGGAATGGATGGAAGGCAAAGTTCTGCCGGGTGTTAAGGTTTTGGAAAAATAATTTTTTTCAACAAAATAACAAGGCCGCGTTTTTCCTAAACGCGGCTTTTTTGTCAATTTTTTTAAAAAACAGTGAAAAAATCCCTGTTAAAACAAAGAAAACAATTTTTCAATTTTTTGTCATATATTTTCTGAAAAAAGTGTGTTAGCATATCCATAATCAGATTTTTAATTAAGGAGTACTTTCATGGCTGATACAGAAAATACAGTAGACGAAACACCGGTTACACCTGAAGCACCGGAACAAGAAGCTCCCGCTCAGGAAGCGCCAGAACAAGAAACTCCTGCCCAAGAAGCACCGGAACAAGAAGCTCCCGCTCAGGAAGCACCGGAACAAGAAGCTCCCGCTCAGGAAGCGCCAGAACAAGAAGCACCTGCTCAGGAAGGACCGGAACAAGAAGCTCCCGCTCAGGAAGCGCCAGAACAAGAGGCTCCCGCTCAGGAAGGACCGGAACAAGAGGCTTCCGCTCAGGAAGCGCCAGAACAAGAAACTCCCTCTCAGGAAGCGCCAGAACAAGAAACTCCCTCTCAGGAAGGACCGGAACAGGAAACTCCCTCTCAGGAAACGCCAGAACAAGAAACTCCCTCTCAGGAAGGACCGGAACAGGAAACTCCTAGCCAGGATAATGAAGTAGTAGGCGAATTAGAAGGGATCGAGCCTCCTTCAAATACTGCGACACCTGAAAGATCCGGCAGCTTAAAGGATCAGCTGTGGAATACGGCTTGGAAAAACAAGTTTATGGGATATGAAAGCGATCCCTGTCCCTTTACTCAATGCAAGCCGGATACAATCAAAAAGCATTTGATCCCGCCGCATTATTCAATGGAATTGAAAAGCGGTTCAAAGCTTAAAAATTACCGAAACAAAGTGGGCTTAACCTATGAAGGCAATACGCCGAAATTTGAAGACTGCATGACGGCTGTTCGCCTGGCTAAAGAAAAGGGCTGGACAGGCGCTAAATTAAAAGGTCCGGAAGAATACAAACAGCAAATGTATTTGGCGATGCGTGCTCAAGGATTGGAACCCATTGGATATACACCTTCTCCAGAATTATTAAAAGAAGGAGATAGAATAGCGGCAGAATATGCAGAGGCTCGCGCAAAAGCAGAACAGATGGATGCTCGTTATCCGGCCCTAAACGCTGCCCGTCAGAATCTTCAGCAAAACTATTCTCAAAAGGAAGCTTTTGAAAAATTGGATTCTGCTACCTATGATTTGGTTGCACGAACAGCGGCTCATGCGGATCAGAATCAGACTCTGAATGAACAGCAGACGCCTGCGCCGGAACAGCAGACGCCTGCGCCGGAACAGCCGACACCTGCGCCGGAACAGCCGACACCTGCACCGGAACAACCGACACCTGCACCGGAACAACCGACACCTGCACCAGAACAGCCGACACCTGCACCAGAACAGCCGACACCTGCACCGGAACAGCCGACACCTGCACCAGAACAGCCGACACCTGCACCGGAACAGCCGACACCTGCACCGGAACAACCGACACCTGCGCCGGAACAGCCGACACCTGCACCTGAGCCTGAACAGAAAAAAGTATCTCAGAATATGCGGGAAGTTCTTTCTGAAATGTCTCGAACAACCGGCGTAAATATGGCGATAGATGGCCAGGAAGCTGTGACAAAGATGAGCAGAGGCTTTAAATCATTGCCAAAAGATCTTCAAGATAAATTTGGCAAAATGGTTACGAACATGGTTGAAAATCACCCTGAAGTCGCAAAACAGCTCATTAGGGATTTAAACAGTGACGGCAAACAGGGTCCGGCCAGAGTAATGAAAGCTTACGGGAAGGCGTTGAATAGTATCCGAGAAGCCGAGGCTAAAGGGGAAAAAACAACGACACGTCTGACTGATAAGCAAAAGCAGGATATGACGAATAAGATTATAAGCGGACTGAAGAAAAACACTCGCTGATAAACTTCACAAAACGCCCGATCAGAACGGTCGGGCGTTTTTATCTGAAAGAAAGATAATGACTGAAGATAAGACGGATGAAAAACAAAAACGAAAAGATAACGCTAATACGGCGGATATAACGCGTTTAAAAAGGGCCTGGGAAAGATTGAAACGCAGACAAGCGTTCGTTCCCTTAAGAAAAGCCCGCATTTATTCCGTAGATATTGTTGATGACGGCAAAGGCGGTAAAAAACTGCGCGTTCGTATGTCTGACGGCGGAAAATTTAATGATACCGGAGATAAACGAAATCTTTTTCGTGCCATGGACAAAAGAAGGAAACACAGTTTTGCGCGCTTGATGTCCTTAGTTGCCATTGCACGAACAGCAGGTGTTGATACGGTTGCGTCAGACCTTCCTCCGCGGGTCAGAAGAGCTTTTATGAGAATTTATAGAAGACATGTCGGAAATGAAATGCAGCAGATGCCGGAAAATAAAAGAGAAGACGAATCTCTGAATCAAAAGCTGCAAAATATAGCTGCGGCTCGTCGGCAGAGTTTTATAGAAAACGCCGTTGTTCAAAATTTAATGAAAGAACAGGCTGGCAGATAAAATGCTCTTTATCAAATAGGCTGTTTTCCAAAAAACAGACCCTTCCACATAAAAAGACCCCTCTCCCTTGAAATTGAACTTTCCCCCGCAAGGAGAAAAGCCCCCCCCTAAGGGAAGTTCAAGGAAAGTCTCAACAAATGGCGCCGGCATGCAGCCGGTGTCATTTTGTTTAATCCCTATTGGCTACGTTCATTATTATAGGTGATATATGTTTCAACCAGTTTTTTCACTTCTTCAAAAGTCTGGCAGAATTTAAGTCTATATCGTCTGTGTCCGAAGAAACTTTCTATCACAGCATTATCCAAGCAATTTTTTTGCGGAACACACATTGCGTCACATCGGACTGTCTGTCCTGCGTTCCCGTCTTCGCTTCGGGAAAAAGAAAAAAGCAGATGTTTGAAGTTGATGTATGATTATTTCAAATTTTCGATTTCTCTTTTCCAATATCCGGCCATAACAAGCAACCGGACAATTTTCAGATAATACGGATTGACGTAATTGTATGTATTGGTAATCTAGCAAGCTTTCTGCTTTCCGCTTCATCGGAGAACCCGCAACTGCATGGATTGAGGAAAATTTACAACTCTTTGACCGGACTGAAATCCACCACTCCCAAAGAACAGGCGCAATCGAACATACACCGCAAAGAAACGAGAGCCGTATTCGCCGATCCGATATGTGCCCAGAAATTTTCTTTTCTGGAACGAAAAGACATTACACCTTTTCCGCAAGTCGTTATAATACCGTTGAACATCTGAATGCCTGAAAATTTTTATCGGCATTCTGCCCAAATCCAGCCTAATATGCTTTTTAACAGCTGATGTATACGAGTTTTGTGTTGTCTGTTTTAAAAATGGCAACGTGAATTTAAAGAACCCATCCTCCACTTCGGCAATTCTCAGCTTTTTGTGATATTATGAAATATAATTTTTTATTTAGCCCCTCAAAAACACACCTAAAAAGGGTGCAAATCAACCTAAAATCTCTAAAAATTAATACATCACCTGCCCGTTGTTTATATAGTCTTTTGATTTTTTTCCCTGTTTTTTGAAAGGGCTGATATTTTTGACGCAAAAAATTAAAATATCCCCACAAGGATCAAAAAAAATATCTTACCGTTTCAAAGAAAGGCTGACGGTCATTTTGATGCTCGGCCTGAACGCCTGCCGGATAAACATGACTGAAGCTTTATTTGATGATCCCGCCTTTTTGCCGGCCTGCAATGATCCGGCTGTCAAAGGACGGATTTTCCTTAAAATAGAGGCCACGCGCACTATTTCACACCGATTTTCGGACATAAATCCGTCATCGGACATGTGTCACAGGAAGGCTTTTTGGCCGTGCAAATATAGCGACCGTGCAAAACCAACCAATGCGAAACATTTTTCAAATCTTCATCGGGAATAACGCCCGTTACCGCCTTTGCCAGAGCTTTTTCCACTTCCAACGGCGTCTTCCCTGGTGCAAAGCCGATCCGATTGCCCAGCCGCAAAACATGCGTGTCCACGCCAAAAGTCGGCGCGCCGTACATGGTATTTAAAAACACATTTGCCGTTTTGCGCCCGACACCGGCTAATTTTTGCAGCTCATCAACATCTTGAGGAATTTCCCCATTGTATTTTTCGATTAAATCTTTGGAAAGAGCGATGATGTTCTTCGCTTTGCTGTTGAACAACCCGATTGACCGGATATAGTCTTTCAGCTTTTCTTCCCCCAAAGCGAGCATCTGCGCCGGTGTAGATGCCGCCTTAAATAAGGCCGGAGTTGCTTTATTGACATTCTTGTCCGTTGTTTGCGCCGACAGAACAATCGCGACCAATAACGTATACGGCGATTTAAAATCCAATTCGCATTTTGGATCGGGATCGGCTTTTTTCAAGCGCGCAAAAAATTCTTTCACATCTGTCGGTTTCATCTTTTAAAATCCGAAACGGGTCAAAACGGCTTCAATGCGCGGCAAACAATCTGCCCCGAACAATTTGACATTCAGCAACATCGGATACAAATTATAAATACTTTGCCGATATTCAAAAAATCCGGAACGGAAGGGTCTGAGCGCGTTATAGCGGTCAAAAAACACTTTACTGAGCGACGAGCGTTCGCCGGCAAAAACAAATTCGAATTCCGAATCTCCAAAATAAATGCCGGGATCAACGAACGCTTTGATTTTGCCGTGATGACATAAAACCGTACTGGATCCAATATCGCCGTGCAGCAGCCCTGGCTTTTCCGGTTCGTCCAGATAAGCTTCTATTTTTTCAGAAAATTTTTCAATGCGCATCATAATTTCCGCCGGCAGATTACCGCTGTCTAAAGCCAGCTTTGCCATGTACAACAACCGGTACTGCGCAAAGAAGGGCACCCATTTTTCCATTTTAGGATTCGGCTGACGCACGCCACCGCGCAGAGTGTCATACTCAAAGCCATAAAAGTCTGCGGAAATGGAATGAAGCCTTGCCAAATGTTCCGCCGCTTCGGGTTCGCTGTCAACGCTGAGCGTCCCGTCCGCAACGATATACTCATGCACCAAGGCATCTGATCCCGAATAAAACACTTCCGGCATCGGCAGCTGTGTATGTCGCTTCAAATAATCCATTGTTGCGCCTTCAATCGCCAGATCGCTGCCCGAATCTTTAAAAAGCTTCACAACAACCTGTGATCCGTCAGACAAAACGACATGTTTGGCATCGGCAAATCCGCCGGCTAACGTCGCGGCAGAAACAACCAGCTTGCCCGTAGACGATTCCACAATGCGCGTCACCTGAGCGGATAACGGATTATTTTCAACCTGCATATCCTTGCTCCCGTATATAATTCAAAAGACCTTCACATGCCGATTCTATCATATCGAACACATTTTGAAAGCCTTCTTTTCCCCCGAAATAAGGGTCGGGGACATCTTTCGTTCCATATTGAGGCGCAAAACGCATCATTAAGTCAAGCACCGCTCTGTCATGATCCGCGGAAAATCCCGGACGCATTTCTTCCAGTGCCTCCAAATGCGTTGAATCCAGAGCGATAATCAGATCAAAATCTTTAAAATCGTCCCGGACAACCTTCCTTGCGCGAAGGGACCCGATGTCCACACCGTTATTCAAGGCTGTTTCAGCTGCCCTTGCGTCCGGCGGACTGCCGGCATGCCAGCCGCTGATACCTGCTGAATCCACGGAAATAACGTTCCCCAGTCCCGCGTGTCCAACCTTTTGCCTGAATACGCCCTCGGCTGTTGGAGAACGACAAATATTTCCCGTGCATACAAACAAGACTTTATACATACCTTGATCCAATCATAAAAAAGTTAACAAATGCATAAAAGCTTCTGTTTCTTTTGCATCATCTGTTGTTTAGCTGTTTTTTTATCTTATTTTATGGTATAAGGAGTATGAATTTTTTTACAGGAGGCTTAACTGATGTCCTTTGATTCCAACAGAGATTTTATTATTTCCCGCAGCTCCACCGCCGTTGAGGTTGACGAAGGACTGCGGCAGTATATGCTGAAAGTATACAACTATATGACAATCGGTTTGCTGATTACCGCCGGTGTCAGTTATTTGTTGGCAAATTCCGCTTTGGGCGCAATGTTTTTTTCGCCGGAAACAGGAGAACCCAACCTGTTGGGGTGGATTGCCATTTTCGCTCCTTTGGTTTTAGTGTTTATGATAAGTTCCGCCGTCACTTCGGGAAATGCCGGCAAGGCCTTTACATTATTTATTTTTTATTCCGGAGTAACGGGAATTTCTTTAACCACTCTCTTCTGGGCATATACGGGGCTGAGCCTCTTGCGCGTTTTCCTGATCACGTCGGCCATGTTCGCGGCAATGAGTCTGTACGGATATACGACTAAACGCGATTTAACAAAATTCGGCACTTTTTTAATCATGGGATTGTTTGGCATCATTATCGCTATGATCGTCAATATCTTTTTAAAAAGCACGGCCCTGTACTTTACGATTTCCGTATGCAGCGTTGTCATTTTTACCGGTTTGACCGCTTGGGATACATGGAAAATCAGCAAGGCTTACAGCGAACGCGATTCTGAAAACATGATGACCAGCAAAGCTATTTTCGGTGCGCTTGCCCTGTATCTGGACTTCATTAACCTGTTTATCACTTTAATGCGTTTTTTCGGTGACCGCAGAAACTAATAAAAAAACAGAATACAAAAAGCCGAAGGAAATCTTCGGCTTTTTTATTATGTCGGAGGTTTAAAACGTCAAATTTATCACCCGATCGGTTTATTATTTTTTAGCCGGTTCCCATTTGCAACGAACAGGGGAAACAATGCTGCCGTCTTTTTTCATTTCAGCGAAAGCCTTGTCCACGGCCTTTTTGTCAAGTCCCGAAAGTTCCGCCGCTTTTCCGGCGCTCAAAGGTTCGCCGGCCTTTTTCATAATATCTAAAATAAGTTTTTTATCGTTCATTCTTACTACTCCATTCTGATTTTATTATCCGTTCAAACCATGACACATTTTACACAACAAAAATGTGTTCAGATAAGAGAAAATCAACTGATTTTTCACTGATACATTGCCCTCTTTGACAACGGTGAAAGAAAATCAAATCATCTGTTGTTTTTCGTTGGAAACATCTTCCAAATATTTGACTACGGTCAGCACGTTTTCATTGTTTTTATATTCGTATTCAACGGAATCCATGATTTGTTTCACCATGAATATACCCAGATTGCCGATTTCGCGGTCCTCTATGTCTGCGGTAATATCGGGATCCGCTTTGTTCAGCGGATTAAAAGGTTTTCCTTTGTCGCGAAATACTAAAGACACAAAAGCGGGCGTTCCGCCGACAGAACAGCGAACTGTTGCCGTTCCTTTGGCCGGCGTATATGCATAGCTGCAGATATTAGTAAAAATTTCATCTAACACAATATCCGTCTGAGCAATCACTTCAGCCGGTGCGGAAGCCTTTTCCAGACGTTTGTTGACAAAATTCATAACTTCGTCCTGATATTCGATTTCAGCCGGAACTGTTATTGTTTTCGGGTGATACGACAACGCCAGCATTGTCAAGTCATCGGATTGCTCCGCGCCGTCAACATACGCGGCGACCGCTTCACGCACCGCTGCCAGCAATTCTTTCGGCGTTTTATACGTGTTTTTGTTCAAAACATCATACAGTCGTTCATCGCCGAATAATTTCAAATCGCTGTTTTGCGCTTCGGTCACGCCGTCGGTATATAAAAACACCGTATCGTCACCGTCCAGATATGTTTCTTCCTGCTGATACACAAAGGAATCGAAAGCGCCCAACATAAATCCCGGTTTTAATTTCATTCTTTCAAAACAGCGGCCAGCCCGTTTAATCAGCGGAGGATTATGTCCCGCATTGACATAGGTAAATTTTCCCGTTTCAATTTCCAAAATCCCCATAAACGCCGTTACAAACATGCCGGCTTCGTTGTTTTCGCATAACTTCTGATTGGTATGATAAAAAATTTCCGCAGGCGACATTCCCGTTTCGGCAAAATTTTTAATTAACGTTTTAGCCGACATCATAAATAAAGCGGCGGGAATCCCTTTTCCCGACACATCGGCGATAACAATGCCGACATGACTTCCGTTCTGTCCCAATAAAAAGAAATCGTAAAAATCGCCGCCGACTTCTTTAGCCGCCGTCATGGAAGCAAAAATATCAAATTCGTTTTTATTGGGATACGGCGGAAAAACGCTTGGCAGCGCGGCGCGTTGGATTTCACGGGCAAATTCCAATTCTTTATCCAAGCGAGTGGCCGCCTCGGCTATTGCCTCTTTCAAAGCGTCAACCATTGTGTTAATGCCGTTAGATAAGGAAACAAATTCCTGATTTGAACGAACATCAACTTTTTCGTTCAATTTTCCTTCGGTGATTTTTTCCAATGTCGTATTTGTTTTTTCAATTCCGCGGACAACAATTCGCTCCAACAACGCCGACAGAAAAATATACACAAGAGAAAACAGCAAGACATAAACGGAAGCCGCCCATGATAAAATTTTGTTACGAAAAGCATAAACATCGCTTTTAGGCATAACGGCGACCACATAGTAAGAGTCTATTTTTCGTGTCATCAGAAAAACAGACTTTCCGCAAACCTTTTTAAAAACAAGTTTGTTTTCCGGTATATTCCTGACAAAATCCCAATCGGAATCCGCCAATATTTTTCCTTTTAAATCTTTATGACCCGCGCTGATGATTTTACCGTTTTGCAAAATAAAAACAAAGCCGTCTTTTCCCATAACGTAATCATCGGCCAAAACCTCGGCAGACGCCGTTTTCAAAGCGTTTGCATACCGTTCGGCGGAATATCCCATCTGAATGACGCCCGGAGCGTCCAGACGTGACACGCCAACAAATTGAGCCAGCGAATTAACGCTGCCGCTTTGTTTGTAACTGGTACGCAAATCTTCTACATAAACGCCGTCTTTCTTGTCGATCAGCGGCAAATAAGGATGCAAAAAATCATATTTTTTGAAATCCGTTCCGATAAACTCTTCCGGAAAAGCCTCGATTACGACGCCGTTTTTACCGATGATACTGAGTTCTTTTATTTCCGCCGTCCGGCTCCATTCGCTTAAAAATTTTTTATTATGCATCAAAGACGGAACATCTTTCAGAATCAGCGATAAAATTCTAGCTTTTTCAACCAAACCGCTGCTTAAATCCGACTTAAGATCTTTTAAATTGCCTTCAATATATTTGATTTGACTGGCGATATAATCCAAATGCAAAACCGCTTGATGCGTCATCATGTTTTGAGCTGTTCGCGTTTGAAAAAAATACGAAAGACCAAATGTAACGCAAAAAGCCATAAAAACAAAAAGCAACAGCCATGTTTGAAAAATATGGCGCAAAGGGGGAGCTGTTTTTTCAAACATCGAGGTTCCGATTTGTTATTGAATGTTGAGAATTTCCCGCAATCCGGTCATTTCAAACACATCCATTACAACTTTGTTGCAGTTGCGGACAACCAGTGATCCGAATTGAGTTTTTATTTTTTTCATGGTTGACAAAATAACGCGTATACCGGATGAAGCCAGAAAATCCAATTCAGAAAAATCCAAAATCAAACTGTTTTCCGTTTCCAAAATGCTGTTAATAGCGGCTTCCAGCGAAGGAGCTGTCGGTGATCTTAACTGACCAATGACTTTTAAAACAGTGATACCGTTTTCCTGTGTTCTCTGTATTTGCATTTTAATTTTCCTCGTTAAATAACCTTTATAAAATCTAATATCTGCCCATACGATATCATGACAATATCATCATCGCTGAATGGTAATCCTGTCGTTTTTCATTTTCAATTCTTTTCAATGATAATCAGAACAATAATTTTTTTTAAAGTTCGGCATAAAACAGGCCCTGCCGAAAATTATCCGACTTTTCTTTTAGAACATGAAAAAAGCCCATTTCGAGGCTTTTCCTTTAATTCATCGCTTTGCCCAAAGCATCTATATGCAGAATGGCGTCTTTAAATTTATCCGCGCTTAGATCGTAACCTTCGACATGCCAACCGGGGACTTTCGTTGCTTTATCAATCAAAAAGGGCAAATTTTCCTCTCTCAAACCAACCTCTGCCAATGTCATCGGAAGTCCGGTGTTTTTATAAAAACGCAAAACACGGTCTCTCATTTCCGTCTGACCGTCATAGTCCAACAGAACCAATACGCCATAAGCGACAAGGAACCCGTGCAAATATTTGTGCGAAACGGGGAAAATCGTTGCGCCGTAATAGAAGCAATGCGCTAAATTCGTGTTGTAGTAAAATTCTGGGCAAACCGTCATATTACTGACTAAACCAGTGGAAATAATGATGCACAGAGCGACTTCCTGCAATGCTTCGGATGTTTTTTTGGCTTCACAGGACTTCATTGCTTCTTCGCCGAATTGCAACAACGGTTCCGAACACGCGCCGCACAGGCATTTCCCGACCATCAAATTCTGATCAAGCTTCACATTCCTTAACGCCAAAGCGACTTCCGGTTCTTTGCTTAACGCATCGCCTATACCGGCCTGCAGATATTTGATTGGCGCTTCGGCAATGATCTGGTCATTGATGAAAACGCAAACCGGCGGACGGGAGCTGTAAAAATTGTTTTTGAAGCTGCCGTCGGCGTTATACATGATCGCCAGAGCGGTGCAGGGGGCGCAGTTTGAGGAAATCGTCGGAAAGGTAAACAAAGGCTTTTCCAACCGTTCTGCCGTAACTTTGCAGGTGTCACAACATTTTCCGCCGCCCATAGCCAAGATCATATCGGCTTTTTTTACCGTTTCGTTTGCCGTCAGCATATCGACGTTTTCATAAGTGGAATCTCCGCCAAACCAAACCTGCCCCAAAACATCAATGCCGTTCAGTTCTTTTATCAGCTTTTCCGCGGCTGCCGCCATCGCGGTTTTTCCGCCGATGATAACAGCCGTCTGACCGTACTTTTTTAAAATAACAGATGCTTTCTGATAAACGTCTTCTCCGATCATATAATCCGGCAAAGCCACAAAAGAACGCTTCATTTCTTATTCCCTTCGTACAAACAGAAAATCTGATTTTTTATAATTTCTATATACAAAGATGTCAACTTACAAACACGGATTTTCCCTGTACGAAATTTAATGGAGCGACACAGGAATGCTTTTTACGCTTGCAATTCGCTTAAATAATCCGTATAAAGAAAAGCCTTTTGAAAAAGGGAATCGCGTTTCGCGGGCTATTTGGGGCAGCCTGCAGACGCAGAACCGTTAAACGAACAGAATAAGGAGACGGAAATGCCCAAATTGAAAACAAAAAGCTCGGTCAAAAAACGTTTTGCCCGTACAGGCGCAGGTGGCATCAAGCACGGTTACGCCTGCAAACGTCACCGTTTGATTTCCAAAGGAACGAAAATGAAACGCAAGGCTCGCGGAACAACTTTGCTGCGCGAATGCGATTTCAAGATCATTGATCGTTTCATGCCGTATAATTAAGGAGAAAGAGAATGGCTCGTGTAAAACGCGGTGTGACCGCTCATTTCAAACACAAAAAGATTTTAAAGCTTGCTAAGGGCTATCGCGAAAGCAATTCCAAACTGTACCGCATCGCTTTGGAAAAAGTCGAAAAGGGACTGCAGTACGCTTACCGCGACCGCCGCAAGAAGAAAAGCAACTTCCGCGCTTTGTGGATTCAGCGCATCAACGCCGGTGTGCGCGAATACGGCTTGACCTATTCTAAATTCATGAACGGTCTGACCAAGTCCGGTATTGAAATGGACCGCAAAATTCTGGCCGATTTGGCAATGAACCAGCCGGCAGCTTTTGCCAAGGTTGTCGAACAGGTCAAAGCGGCTCTGAATTAAGTGTGGAATAACGATTAAGAAAAGGGCGCGCAGCGCCCTTTTTGCGTGATAAAGAAGGACATCGGGTATGAGTGAATTGGATACTCTGCAAACAGAACTGCTGGAACAGGTGGAAAAAGCGGCTTCTTTGGCTGATTTGGACGCCGTCCGCGTTGCGGTTCTGGGCAAAAAAGGCATCATTACGGAAAAAATGAAAACGCTGGGGGGAATGGCTCCCGAAGAACGCAAAGCGGCGGGACAGCAGTTTAATAAAATCAAAGACGCCGTTTCCAAAGCAATTGAGAACAAAAAGGAACTGATGGAGGAAGAGGAAATCAATGCGCGCCTGGCTCAGGAAGCCGTTGATATCACGCTGCCCGTCCGTCCCGAACATCAGGGACGCGTTCACCCGCTTTATCAGACGTATGACGAAGTCATTGCCATTTTCGGTCAAATGGGATTTGAAGTTGCCGAAGGCCCCGATATCGAAGACGACTTTCATAACTTTACTGCGCTGAACACGCCGAAGAACCACCCTGCCCGCCAAATGCAGGACACGTTCTATTTACAAGGCGAAGAAAACGAGGAACGCTTTATCGTCAGAACGCAGACTTCCGCCGTGCAGATTCGCACAATGGAAGCACAAAAACCGCCAGTTCGCATTATCGTTCCGGGGCGCACCTACCGCTGTGACTATGACGCGACTCACGCGCCGATGTTTCATCAGGTTGAAGGGCTGATTGTTGATAAAACGACAAACATGGCGCACCTGAAAGGCTGCCTGATCGAATTTGTGAAAACGTTTTTTGAACTGGACGAGGTCCCCGTTCGCTTCCGCCCGTCCTTCTTTCCGTTCACGGAACCAAGCGCCGAAATGGACATCGGCTGTTCGCGCGCCAACGGAGAATTAAAGATCGGCGCCGGAAACGATTGGTTGGAAATTCTGGGCTGCGGCATGGTTCACCCGAACGTTTTAAAAGCGTGCGCTATCGATCCTGATGAATATCAGGGCTTTGCGTTCGGTATAGGTTTAGACCGTCTGGCCATGCTGAAATACGCGATTCCCGATTTAAGAACATTCTTTGAATCCGATTTGCGCTGGATTAAGCACTACGGATTTGTTCCGCTGGACATTCCCTCGACAGGGGCAGGATTAAGCATGACGGGAGGCAACAAACGATGAAATTCACGCTTTCTTGGTTAAAAGATTATCTGGATACAAACGCCGATGTAAAGGAAATTGCCGACAAACTGACGGCAATCGGCTTGGAAATAGAGGAAGTGATCGACCCTCTGGCAGCCGTTCAAAATCTGATTGTCGCACAGGTTGACGAATGTAAAGACCACCCGAATTCGGATCACCTGCATATTCTGAAAGTCAACACCGGCAAAGAGGTTTTGCAGGTTGTCTGTGGCGCACCGAACGTGCGTGCCGGCATGAAGGGCATTCTGGCGCGGCCGGGGGACTTTATCCCCTCTTTCGGCGAAAAGCTGAAAAAGGGCGTCGTCCGCGGCGAAGAAAGTTGCGGCATGATGTGCGCCGAAGACGAACTGGGCGTCGGACAAGACCATACCGGCATTATCGAATGCCCCGAAGATGCTGTTATCGGCGCTTCCATTACCACGGTTTACCCGTCCGATCCCGTTTTTGATATTTCGATCACGCCGAACCGCGGCGACTGCATGAGCGTTTACGGCATCGCCCGCGATCTGGCCGCCGCCGGTTTAGGCACATTAAAACCGCTGTATGATGAAAAAGAAGCGCTTGTCACGCCGACATTTAAATCTGAAGTCGTTCTGGAAAACACCGCTTTGGAAATCGGCGCTCCGTACTTTACGCTGCGCGAAATCAGAAACGTTAAAAACGGTCCGTCCCCGAAGTGGATGCAGAACCGCTTGACTGCGATTGGTCTGCGTCCAATTTCCGCTCTGGTTGACGTAACAAACTACTTCAACATTTCTTTCGGTCGGCCTCTGCACGTGTTTGACGCGGACAGAGTAAAAGGCAAAATCTCGGTTCGTTCCGCTGGAAACGGAGAAAAACTGCTGGCTTTGGACGGACGGGAATACGAATTGTCCGAAGGCATGGTTGTCATTGCCGATGAAAACGGTGTGGAATCGATCGGCGGCATCATGGGCGGCGAAGTATCCGGCTGTCAGAACGACACAACGCGCGTGTTGTTGGAATCTGCTTACTTCACACCGGAAAGCATTGCGAAAACGGGACAAAAGCTGATTTTGACCTCTGATTCCCGTCAGCGTTTCGAACGTGGCATTGATCCGGCGGCAACCATTGAAAAGTACGGTTCAAATATGGCGGCCAGAATGATTCTCGACCTGTGCGGCGGCGAATGCTCCGAAATCATCGTTACGGGCAAAGAACCAGAAAAACCGGCGCCGATTTCATTTGATCCGAAACGGGTTGAACAACTGTGCGGCATTGATGTTCCGGCGGAGGAAAGCAAAGCGATTTTAGAACGGCTGGGGTGTACCGTTACCGCTGACGGCGACAAGTTCATTGTCAACCGTCCGACATGGCGCTCCGACATTTCCGGCGCGCATGATCTGGTCGAAGAAGTCCTGCGCATTTACGGCTATGATAAACTGCCTGCAACGGAACTGCCGCGCCCGAATGGCGTCCATGGCATTTTGCAGCCCAAGCAAAAACGGGAAGTATCCGTGCGACGCGCTTTGGCAAATCGCGGCGGCTATCAGACAATCACATGGTCGTTTATGTCCTCCAATTACGCGAAACTGTTCCGCAAAGCCGATCCCGTGTTGATCGCCAACCCGATCAGCGCCGACTTGAACGAAATGCGACCGAGCCTGATTCCGAACCTGATTTCGGCGGCGCGTTCCAATATCGTCAAGGGCATGCCGGACGGCTGTTTGTTTGAAGTCGGCCCGCAGTTTTTCGGCTTTAAACCGAAAGAACAGGAAACCGTTGCCGCGATGCTGCGCTTTGGTCAAACGGCGCCGCGCCATTGGGCGGAAAAGCCACGTGCCGTTGACGTGTTTGACGCGAAAGCGGACGCTCTGGCGGCTTTAGATGCAGCTGAGGCTCCTCAAAACGTGCAGATTGTGCGTGAAGCGCCGGCATGGTATCACCCCGGACGTTCCGGCGCGCTCAAGATCGGCAAAACGGTTTTGGCTTACTTCGGCGAACTGCACCCGAAGGTTTTAAAAGCAATGGACGTTAAAATGCCGGTTTGTGCCTGCGAAGTCTTTTTGGACAACCTGCCGCCCGCAAAGAAAAAAGCCGGCAAGGGGCAGAAGCCGCTGAGACTGTCCGCGTTCACGCCGATTGTGCGCGATCTGGCCTTTTTAGCGCCGCGTTCCGTTGATGCCGAAAAGATTGTAATCGCCGCAAAAAATACGGACAAGACCTTGATTTCGGATGTCGCCATCTTTGACCTGTACGAAGGGGCGAACTTGGGCGACAAGAAATCCGTAGCGATTCAAATCACGATTCAGCCGGCGGAAAAAACACTGACCGATGAGGAAATTGAAAGCGTTTGCCGTCGTGTAATCGGCGCGGTCGCTGCCAATACCGGAGCGGAACTGAGAGGATAATATGACGGCTGACTTTAAAGAACCGCTTCAGCCCGGAGCAGTTCGCTTTCCTCTTTCGAGCAACACGCCGAAAAAGCTGGCGATTTATCTGCACGGCATGGGCGGAACGGGCGAAACGAACGCTTGGTTTGCCGAAGCGCTGCGAGAAGTCATGCCGGAGACGGTCTTTTATATTCCGGACGCCTATGAACCGATGTTCGGCAATGAAGAAGCCCGACAATGGTTCGCAATTCCGGAAGGCTTTAAAGATGAATGGCTGGCGATTCCGCCGTCCAAAATGTCTTCCGGTCTGCGCCAACGCTTTATGCGCATGTACGAAAACTACAATCCGGCGGCCCTCAAAGTCGCCGAATATATCCGCGAACGCATGACATATCACGGCATCAGCGCACAAAACACATACTTGTTTGGCGTATCTCAAGGCGCGATGCTGGCTCTGCAGCTGGCGGCGGAATCTGATTTGCTGGCGGACAGAGCGGCAGACGGAACGCTGCTTCCTTTGGGCGGCGTAATGACGATCGCGGGGTGCCTGTTAAACGCGCAGGCCGTAGAAGAACACCCCAGTCAATCCAAACCGGAATTTGTGATGATTCATGGGTCGCTGGACATTACTGTGCCGTATCGCGCTTTTGTTTTGGCGGATAAAACCATGTTTGCGCACGGACAGAAAACGGAAACAAAAGTCGTCTGGGGTCGAGATCATACGTTTTTTGAAAAAGAAGCGCTGCCAACGATTTTGCGGCTGGCTTCCCGTTGGGGAAAATAAGATCTTCCTTTCTTCTTTTATGATGAAAAGGGCTTTATGGTGAAGCCCTTTTTATATATTCGGGCGGAATGTATCCCTGTTTTAAAATCAACATATAATGCCTGATCTTCGCAAAAAAGACATCATCGTCATCGCGTATGTTTTCCCACACCAGCGGTGAAAAATCTATTTCTTCAGCCTGCTTAAAGCTTCCGTTTTCGACACGCCAAACGGCTTCCACAATTTCGGGGTTTTGCATAATGTCCGATGAAAAGACGTAACAGTCCCGCAAGTTCTTAAAACCTTGCAGTTTGCGGCTATCCGAATCCGAAATACGTTCTGTCAGGCAGGAAACAGCCCTTGACCGACCGGGAAAAACCGTTTCCAGATAAGCGATGATCTCTGCTTTTTTAGAGGAGCCCGCCCGCACCGCATAATGGGACTGTGCCCGTTCGTCCAGCAAAACAGGTGCTTTGAGGCCGTTTATTAAAACATCGTTCGGCTTTAAAATATAACTGTATAACATGAGCTCCTCAGAAACGAAAAATATTTCGGAAAAAAATAGACAAATTTTCAAAGTAATGCTATAGTCTTCTTAAATTATAAGGAATTTTATGATGTCTGAAGAAAAAAACTGCAAAGCCACATTATATCTTTGTACGCCTCTGCCGATGTTGAAACCGAGCTACAATCCATTTAAACGCGGCGGAATTACCGGTTTTACCGGTCATGCGTTTGTCGGATTGACTGACGAAAACGGCAAGGAAACGCTTTGGAGCTATTCTTATAAAGAGGCCAAAAACGATTTACAAAAAATTACAGGCTGTCCAGGCAGTTTTACCCGTGCTGTCGCTAAATTTGAAGAATATAATGAAGCGATTGTTTATCCGATTACCCGTGAACAATTCGATGCCGCCAATAAAAAAGTGGAAGAATTAAAAGCCAAAGAAGATATGAAATACCGGCTGTTTTCCACAAATTGTTCCACTGTGGCCGCTTCGATTTTACGGGCGGCGGGCGTTGGAAAATGCCCGGTCACGGCGATGTCTCCGCATGGACTTGTGCTAAAAAAACGGGCTTTGCTGATAGCACGACGAATCGAAGTCGGTCTGTTCAAAGCGGCTAATAAAATCCGCGAAACCTTTGGAAAAGAAAAGGCGCCTGATTCAAAATTGTTGGATTCTTTGCGCTCCAAACCGATGCCGGTTATGATCCGCGAAGGCACCCGTACCTTTAATTATGAAACAACGCTGGATACAAACCGCATTGTCGATATGATGGTTGACCGAAACGCTCATAAAGAAAAAGTGTGGGGACAAAAATCTTTATTGGATAAAATTAAAGACAAGTTCCATAAAGGGCGATAATTTTATTTCCGCGCTTCGGCCTGAATACGTTCGACCATTGCAAAAAAACCGTTGCGCCGCGTCGGGCTGAGATGCGATTCCAATCCAAGCTGTTTAAAAATAGCTTCAACATCTGTTTCCTGAATTTCTTTTTTTGTCCTACCGGATAAAATAATCCGCAGAACAGCAATCAATCCGCGGACAATATGAGCATCGCTTTCACCAATAAAAGTCAATACATCGCCGTTTGTTTCGGTTTTCAACCACACTTGACTCATGCAACCTTCCACTTTTGTCTGATCATTTTTATCGGCGTCAGCCAAAGGGGGCAATTCTTTGCCTAATTCAATCAAGTAACCGTAACGATCCTCCCAATCTTCCAAAAACGAAAAATTTTCAATCAGCTCTGCCGTATCCATTATATTTTCCTTTTTTAAAAATCCTTACGGCGAGTATCATATTCCTTATTAAACAAAAGTTGAATAAAAATTCCGCCTTCTGTTTTATTTCAAGAAGGCGGAAAACTTTTAAAATCAATATTAAGCTTCTAAAATTCCCAGCCGCTGCGCCGTCACGACAGCCTTTGTCCTGTTTTCCACATGCAGATGCCGCAGCAAAGCGTTAATATGCAGCTTTACTGTCGCTTCGGACACATTCATTTCGTACGCGATTTGTTTGTTCGACAATCCATTGCTTAAATGCTGCAAAACTTCGCTTTGGCGATAGGTTAAATTTTTTCCGTTCGGCAGCGTATGCGTTAAAATTTTGCCTTCTCCTGACAGACGGGCCGGCTTTTTCAGCCCTTTCAACACGGCTGGAGGAACATATAAATTACCATCAACTATTAAATGAAGCGCATTGATTATTAATGAATCCGGAGATAACTTCGTGATATATCCGACCGCACCTAAACTAAACGCATCTAAAATATCCTGCTGTTCTTCGCTTTCACTCATCATAACCAAACGAGCTTCCGGAAAAATTGTTTTTAAGGACTGAAATTTTTCTTTCCATTCCGTTCCTAAAATATCACGGTCCACAAAAATCAGATCAAATGTTCTTTTTTGATCCGCCAACGCGCTCATTGAAGAATAATCCGTCACTTCCTGTAATTCTTTTAACGCTTCAAAACGCTGCAGCTGACGGCTGAAGCCTTCCCGAAATAAAGTATGATTATCCGCAACTAAAATTTTCATTTGTTTCCCTTTCCTAACAACCAAACATCAAAGTCCGTTTTTTACGTTAGGGAAAATACTGCTACAAAGATAGATATCTAAAAGCTTTAAACCTATCGTACTAATTCTTTTTTTGTTTATAATTGACTTTATTATTTGTATTTTTTACATATTTTATTTTTATAGTAAATATACTATATTCTTATTATTATAATTATTTAAATAATTCGAATTTATCTTGTTTAAAACATAAATGAAAAGGCCTGCCATGCGGAACGGTATAAAGTTTTAGTCCAAACAATAAAATGAAACAGCGAATAACGGCGCTGTGCGCTGAAATGCCGATAATCCTTTGGTCATTTTCCGCCGCGATTTTTTTTAACGTTTTTAATATCCTGTTCTGAATTTGACGTTTTGTTTCTCCGCCGTCAAAACAAACGTCCATAAACTCTTCTTCCAAATTGTGCCACCCGACAGCTGTCTGCGGATACAGCGCGTTGATTTCCTGTTTTGTTTTTCCCTCTGCCGCACCGAAACAGCCTTCAATTAGGCCTTGTTCCACTTTAACCGGGATATCCAATGTTTCCGCGACAATTTGCGCTGTCTGAACAGCTCTTTTCAATGGAGAAGAAAATATAACTTCTATTCCTGTCTGTTTTAATTGCTCCGCCAGTTCCTGCGCCTGCTGACAGCCGATCTCATTCAGGGGCAAATCGATCCCTTGCCCTTGCCAGCGCCCGGCAACATTCATATCTGTCTGCCCGTGACGAAAAACATAAAATTCTTTTTGCACTGCCTTTCTCCCATTTCATTCAGACATATCATGACGGCCCGTTCAAGCCAACATTTCACTTCGCCGCATATTATACCCCAAACGCTATAACCGTAAAGCCACCGTTATTTTACAAAAGCGCCGTGCTATTCTCCGGATTGTAAAAAGGAAATTCATGATGTACGATATTGATCGCCCAAAATTTATTTTTGTTTCTCTTTTAGAGGATTTCATTCGCGAAACGGAACACAGTTTAGCGTATTTCTTTGCCCTATTGGTTTTTTTGCTGACTTTTCTGCTGACCTTGTTTGGCAGAGAAGCTTTTTACACGGGATTAATCGGCGTTTTTTGTCTGCTTTTGATCAAATTGCGCGATATTATTGAAGGCTTTCGGGAAACACGGAAAAGCATGCTCTTTTCTTTTTCCAAAAACAAAGCGGATTCTGACGTAAAAGAGTCATACCAATCGTTAAAAGAACTGCAGGAGTTTTACACCGCTTTTGACGATGCGGCTTTAACCGTCATGGCCAAAGAGTTTCCCAAAAAATTCAATGGAAAAGAGATACCCTCCGTGATTGAAAAACCCGGTTTGTTATCTTATTTGCAAACATGCTGGAAAATTATTGAAACAATCAGCGTATTTTTTCCAAATCGACCGTTTCAGCCCGAAACGCGAGAAGCCGTCAGTAAGATGACAGCCGCCGCGCAAAAATATTTGCTGCATTATTTGAAAAGAAAATATCCTCTGACACAGGAAAACGTGCGGCTGATCGAAAAAGCCTGCCTTGAACAGAATACAGACTCCTTTTTATTGCAAACACAGCTGGAAACCGCCGGCATCGATGAAAAAACAGCTCAAGGAATTGTTAAAATTACAGAACTTTTAAAGAAAATCAAAAACTACATGCAGACCGCCGATACGCCGAATTGGAAAACGCCGACGCCCGATTCCCCGACGTCTTCACCTGTCGAACCGTTATCCGATCAAACGTCAAATTAAAACCAGCTTTGGCCGCCCTTTTCTTGTTTTAAAAAGCCGAACCATTCGCCGACTTGCTCTCCTTTGACATTAAATAACAGCAACATGACGCTTAACGCTTTGCTTTCGGCCTGATCATCGTTTTTGATCGGGATTTCCCCCAGCTCGACATCTAACACATAATCATACGGAATAGAACCGTCCACCACCCACATCGATTCCGTATTCATCAGCTCATGTTCTACAGCTTCATGCACAATGGCCGGACGCACCTGCGCCGTCGGGTGGTAATTCAATACGTCACGCAGAGCAATTTTAACGCGCTCCGACCGATCTTTGAACAAATCGTCCAACGCCATTTCCCGAATCAAACGATATGAAAGCAGAATATAATCCTGATCCAAGGGACCCGCGCCCTTTGTCAGCTTTAAATACGTCATATAATCCGCAACATCTTCACGACGCAATTGAGCGTCATTTTTAATAATACCGCCGCGTTTGGCGTTAACCGTTCCCTGCGCACAGGAAGAAAGCAGCAGTAATGCCGCAAGCATTGCGCCTGTTTTAAAATGCTGCCTGATCATGCGCTTTCTCCTAAAAACCGTTCAAAGCTTAAAACGTCGATCCGTTATATCCCCACAAAATGCCGGGAACGGAAGCAAATTCAATATAAATACGATTTCCCGGAACCTTCAGACGCTGCTCTATCATTTTTGTCAGCGTTTCCGACAGCAGCGGAATTTGTTCTTTCGTCATACCAACGCTTTTCATTTCCATATACACAGTCGGCATGCTTGTGCCTGCAAAAATCATATGCTCATTAGCGCAAACATTAACCATGACATAGCTTTCCGGCTTTTTCACCGTTTCGGCAACAACACGTGAGGCATGGTTCATCAAGGCTTGAATCGTTGTTTTTTCCAAATCCAAATTCGTTTTAATCATTAAAAAAGGCATACTTTTATCCTTTCATTCATACCTGTCAGCAAAGTGTAACGCGGCACTTTTTTTTATACAACCAAAATTCTTTCCTAAAAAAGAAGGCGGGAAAAACCCCGCGCTTCTTCTTATTTTATTGCTCAGCCGTATTTTCGGCAGGAGTCTGCCGACGACGGCGGTTATAACGGCGGCGGGGCTTTTTCACCGGTTTATCACCATTTTCTGGCGCCGGCAAAGCTTGCTGCGGTTCCTGTTCAATTTCTGCCTGTTCCGCACTGGCTTCGCCCCCTTCTTCATGCTGGTCATTTTCGTGGTAATGACGGAAACGTCTGCCGCGGCGCATAAAACGGCCCCGGCGCTTTCTTCTGCCTTCGCCGTTTCTGTCTTGATGCTCGTCCGCAGCTTCCTCCGTTTTTTGTGACGTTTTCAGCCCCTCCTCAAACATTTCATCAGCCTGAATAACTTCCTCTTCAATTATTTCCTCGACCCCCTGAGACATTGTCTCAAGCGCTTCCTTTTCGTCGCTCCGCTGTTCCGGTGCCGAACGATTCTGATCACGTTTGTTGCGCCGGCGGCGGCGTTCACGCGGCGGCTGCTTTTCATGAACGGCTGGAGTTTCTTTTTGTTCCTCTTCCGGTTCGCCTGTTTCTTCAACAACTTCCGGAGCGATGACGGCTTCCGGTTCAACACGGACAACGCGTTCCATGCGGTAATCCGTCGGGAACAACAAAGAATCGTCCGCTTCCAAGAAAATAGAAACATTATAAACCGTTTCAATTTTGTGCAGGTCCGTCCGCTTTTTATTCAGCACATATAAAGCCGTTGCCGTCGGAACGGTCATATGCAGTTCGCTGAAACGACGCTTCAGGCTTTCCTCCTCCAGCACATGCAAAGTATGAATGGAAACAGATTCCGTCGAACGCATAACGCCCTTGCCCTTGCAGTACGGACAGGGAGAATAGCTTGTTTCAATAAAGCTTGAATGCAGCCGCTGACGGGACAATTCCATCAGTCCGAATCCCGTAATCCGCCCCATTTGCACACGGGCCCGATCACGTTTCAGCGCTTCCTTCATACGGCGTTCAACCGCATGATTGTTGCGCGCTTCCTCCATATCTATAAAGTCAATAACGACCAATCCGGCCATATCACGCAAACGCAACTGACGCGCAATTTCGTCCGCAGCTTCCAGATTCGTTTTCAGAGCGGTCTCTTCAATCGTACGCTCTTTTGTCGCACGACCGGAGTTCACATCAATCGCAACCAAAGCTTCCGTCTGGTCCATGACCAGATAGGCGCCGGACTTTAACTGAACAATGTTGCTGTGCAAAGATTCCAGCTGCGTTTCCACTTGATAGCGGAAGAAAAGAGGCATTGTATCGTCTTTATATAATTTGATCTTTTTCGCATGGCTGGGCGTCAGGATTTTCATAAAATCTTTAGCCATGCGGTATTCGGCCTCGCCTTCGATCAAAACTTCGGCAATGTCGCGCGTATACATGTCACGCAGCGCCCGTTTGATCAGATTGCCCTCTTCATGAATCAAAGCCGGTGCGGAAGATTCCATTGTCTTATCGCGAATCTGAACCCATGTTTTGATCAAATATTCATAATCACGCTTGATTTCCAAACTGGTTCTTTCCTTGCCCGCCGTTCTGACGATCACGGACATGCCTGTCGGCAGAGGCAACTTTGCCACCACAGATTTCAAACGTTTTCTGTCCGCCGCGTTTGTAATTTTTCTGGAAACGCCACCGCCACGCGCATTGTTCGGCATCAGCACGCAGTAACGTCCCGCCAAAGACAAATAAGTCGTCAATGCAGCCCCTTTATTGCCGCGTTCTTCTTTAATCACCTGCACCAACAATACCTGGCCGCGATGAATGACTTCCTGAATTTTATAGTGCTTGATTTGATTATAGCGGCTGCGCGCAATAACTTCGTCGTTTTCATTTTCGCTGACGGTTTCAACAATTTGCTCCGCTTCTTCGCCGTTTTCCCCTTCTTCCTGTACGGAAGGATCCTGTTCGGCATTCAGCGCCTGAGCCTCTTCGTTTTCCTCTTTTTCAGCCCGCCGGCGGCGACGGTTTTTCTTCGGTTTATTCTCTTCCTCTTCGTCCTCGTTTTCTTCCTGCATCAGGGCTTCTTTCAAAGCCTCGCGGTCCGCAATAGGAATCTGGTAATAATCCGGGTGGATTTCATTAAATGCTAAAAAACCATGCCGATTTCCACCATAATCCACGAACGCCGCCTGCAGAGACGGTTCCACTCTGGCGACCTTTGCCAGATAAATATTCCCTTTCAGCTGCTTTTTGGTTGATGTTTCAATATCCAGTTCATCGAGACGGGTCCCGTCTACAATCACTACTCTCATCTCTTCGGAATGAGTAGCGTCTATGAGCATTTTTTTTGTCATTAACAATAAAACTCCGCGCCATACAGCCGTTTGCGGGCTGCAGCTTGTTTAATACAAATGCGGGAAAACGAAAAAGGGCTGATGCTGCGCCGCTGTTTTGATTCGAATTTATATATCTCTGTTTCACAAGCAACGTCTTTCCTAAAAAAACCTCTTTTTCGTTCCGCAAAAATCTTTGAGAAACTGCTGTTTTCTTTAGTTTTTCATTCTTTTTTCACCCGTTTTCCGGCAGCATGAAAAAAGAGTCGATAAAAAAATTTGTTTACAGCGCGCCTAGAATAACCATCTATTAACTAAAGAACAATCATATTTTAGTATTGTTAATCATATTTTTTTATTTTTTAGGAAAAGAAAGCTCTTAAAATGACCGTTTTCCGCCGATTGTGCCATTTTTTAATTTTAATTGCAGCTGCCGCCGCGTTTTTCCCTGCTGACGGGAAATGTGCCGTTGTGCAGGACATTCGGCTGGGGACTCAAAGCGGATCAGTCGTTCGTGTCGTTATTGATTTGTCTGAAAAAGTCGATTTTAAAATTTTTCCTCTGACCAATCCAGACCGCATCGTGATTGATTTGCCGGCAACAACCTTCGGCGTAAAAGAAAGCGCTCTGCCCAAAGCGGACTATTTAAACAAGCTTCGTTTAGGCAAAACGGATTCTCAAGCTGGACGCGTTGTTTTGGAATTAAATCGGGGAGCCATTATCAAAAAGTCGTTTATTTTAGCTCCTCAAAGCGGCTTTCAATGGCGATTGGTCGTTGATTTAGAACTGATGGCCAAAACAGACGGATTAAAACAAGTCACTCAGGAATGGTACGACAACTCTGTCGCCGAAGAAAAAAAACCGGCCAAACAGACTGAAGAACAATCAAAAGTCAAACCTTTAATTGTTTTGGATCCGGGACATGGCGGCAAAGACCCCGGCGCAATCGGTGTTTCCGGCGTTTACGAAAAACATTTAACGCTGGCCATGGCAAAGCAATTGAAAGCATTGCTTGAACAAACGGGCCGTTACCGCGTCAAATTAACACGGGACACGGATATTTTTATTGCCCTGTATGCCCGCCGGCGGTACGCCCGCTCCGTGAATGCGGATCTGTTTATTTCTCTGCATGCGGACAGTATCAGAAAGCCCGAAACGCGCGGTCTGTCTGTCTATACGCTGTCGGAAACGGCTTCGGACAAAGAAGCGGAAAAACTGGCCGAATCTGAAAACAAAGTCGATTTGATCGCGGGGATCGATTTGTCCGGAGAAACGCAGGAAGTCACCGACATACTGATCGACCTGGCCAGACGGGAAACAAACAATCATTCATCTTATTTTGCGGAAAAGCTGATGACCGAGATTCGCAAAGAAATCACCGTCCTGCCCAATTCACACCGTTTTGCAGGATTTGCCGTGTTAAAATCCCCCGACGTGCCCTCCGTTTTAATTGAAATGGGTTATCTGTCCAATAAAGAGGAAGAAAAGCTGCTGCGCCAGGCCTCCTATCGCGAAAAGCTGGCAAAAGCGACCGTACATGCGATCGATTCTTATTTTGCCGAAAAACACAAAGCGAACTTTAATTAACGTAGACAAAACCAAAACCGGAAGGTAAACTGCCGGTTGGATTCGGTACGGAACAACAACAATGTCAAAACTTTTTTCAACGCTTGTCAGTTATGCACTGTTTTTAGCAATTTTAGGACTGATCGTGCTTTTGCTGGTGTTTTCCCACTATGGCAAAAGCGTTGACGACTACAGGCGTTTGGCAACTTACGAACCGCCGATTACCAGCCGCTTATATGCTTCGGACGGACGGCTACTGGCGGAATATGCGACGGAAAAGCGCGCTTTCGTGCCGTATGAAGCCATTCCCAAGCAATTGGTTCAGGCATTCATTTCCGCCGAAGATAAAAAGTTTTTTTCACACGGAGGCATAGATTTTGTCGGCATAATCCGCGCTGTTGTTCAGAATATCCGGCATATCGGTTCGGGCAGGCGCATGATCGGCGCTTCAACCATTACACAGCAGGTTGCCAAAAATTTCCTGCTGACAAACGAGGCTTCCTTTGAACGCAAAATTAAAGAAGCGATTCTGGCGATCCGCATCGAGCGCGCCTTTTCCAAAGAATATATTGCCGAACTCTACTTGAATCAGATCTATCTGGGTCACTATTCTTACGGTGTGGCCGCTGCGGCTTTGAACTATTTCAACAAATCATTGGACGAGCTGACGCTTGCCGAAAGCGCTTTTTTGGCCGCCTTGCCCAAAGGCCCTAATAATTACGACCCGAACAAACGTTATGATGAAGCGCTCGGACGGCGCAACTGGGTGCTATCCCGCATGCAGGAGGAAGGCTACATCACCGAAGAACAGGCGCAGGCAGCTTCTGCCGAACCAATCGTTCTGGCAACGCGGTCGGATAAAGAAGTCACAACGGATGCGGAATACTTCGCTGAAGAAGTCCGCCGTTTCTTAGTTTCGCGTTACGGTGAAAACGCTTTGTACGAGGGCGGCCTTGTCGTGCGCACAACGGTTGATCCGGAAATGCAAAAATATGCCGCCAAAGCGCTGCGCAAAGGATTGATTCTGTACGATCAGCGTCATGGCTTCCGTGAACCGATCGCCAAACTGGACCTGTCCGAGGAAGAATGGCTGGACGTTTTGCTGTCTGTTCCTGCGCCGAGTTATGCGCCGACGGAATGGCAGCAGGCTGTTGTTTTATCCGTTGATCCTGAAAAAGCGGAAATCGGTTTAAAATCCGGTCAAACAGGCACAATTCCTTTGGCCGAAATGAAATGGGCCCAAAAAAATATGCCGGATCAAACTTTAGGACCTGAAATCAAAGCCGCAGATCAGGTTTTAAGTGTCGGAGATGTCGTTTGGACAGAACCGGTCACACATAACATCAAACGCCAGCCTTATCCCGAAAATACATACGCTTTGCGCCAAATCCCGAATGTTGAAGGGGCAATGATCGTTTTAGACCCGCATACCGGTCGGGTGTTGTCAATGGTCGGCGGGTATTCCTTTAAACGATCCCAATTCAACCGTGCCGTCCAGGCCAAACGTCAGCCGGGATCTTCCTTTAAGCCGTTTGTTTATTTGGCCGCTTTAGACGAAGGGTTCACACCGTCCTCTTTAATTTTGGACGCGCCGTTCGTTATGGATCAGGGAAACGGCCAGGGCAAATGGAAGCCGAAAAACTATTCCAAAAGATTCTATGGCCCGACAACGCTGCGTGTCGGCATTGAAAAATCCCGAAACCTGATGACCGTGCGCTTGGCTAAAGCAATCGGCGTTAACAAAGTTGTTGAATATGCTAAAAAATTCGGCATTTCCGACGACATTCCCAATCAAATGTCCATTGCTTTGGGATCGGGCGAAACAACCGTGCTCAGAATGGCTGCGGCGTATGGCATGCTGGTCAACGGGGGCAAGAAAATCGAACCGATTTTAATTGATCGTATTCAAGACAGAACCGGCGCTACCGTTTACAATTCGGATTCCAGACCGTGCGAAAAATGCCGTACAGACGGCTGGAAGGGTGAAAAAGCGCCAAAAATCCCTGACATTCGCGAACAATTGGAAGACCCGCGCAGCGCTTATCAAATCATCAACATTCTTACCGGCGTCCTTCAGCCGGGCGGCAGCGCACAGTCTTTGAGAACTTTGGGCAAAACATTCGCCGGCAAAACAGGAACCTCCAACAGCTCTTTTGACGGCTGGTTTGTCGGTATGACGCCGGATCTGGTTGTCGCGATTTTCATAGGCTTTGACGAACCCAGAACATTAGGCAACAGAGACACGGGCGGCGTTATTGCGGCACCGATTTTCAAAGATTTTGTCTCAATGGCGCTGAAAAACCAACCGTTAATTCCTTTCCGCGTTCCCGCCGGTATCCGGTTTGTCCGCGTAAACCATAAAACAGGCAAACCGGCGGCTCCGAAAGATACAGATGTGATTCTGGAAGCCTTTAAAGCCGATGAAAACTGGCAGGGCAAAATCAAAGGATACATTGACGGCTCAGAGGGGCAAATTACTTTGACAGACCCTACAGAAGAACCGGCGGGAGAAAAGACCTCCCAAACCGAAGAAACCGATGACAATATTCCCGGAATC
This sequence comes from Alphaproteobacteria bacterium, assembly GCA_017480385.1. Taxonomy (GTDB): domain Bacteria; phylum Pseudomonadota; class Alphaproteobacteria; order CAAGCB01; family CAG-977; genus UBA11549. The sequence continues at coordinate 67,097 of JAFVAT010000034.1, forward strand.
GGCGGCATATTCTAAAATATAAAGGAACGAAAATGAGAGCTGAACTGCAAACAATAATTAATGACATTGAGCAGTCTTTGACCCTGCTGAGGAGGCGTCTTTGACTGGGATACAGCCGTTAACCGTCTGGATGAAATCAACTCGCTGACCGCCGATGCGGATTTGTGGAACAATCCGGAACGGGCACAAAATCTGTTGGCCGAACGCAATCGGTTGGAAGAATCTATCCAATCTATTTCGATGCAGGAAAAAGAGTTAAAAGATACCATCGAGCTGTTGGAACTGGCCGAAGCCGAAAATGATGAAGCCGTCCTGAACGAAGGCAAAGAAACTTTAGAAGCTCTACAACACCAGGTTCAAAAAAGCGAATTGGAAGCTCTGTTGTCCGGTGAAGCCGATCATAATGATACGTTTTTGGAACTGCATGCCGGCGCCGGCGGCACGGAAGCTCAGGATTGGACGGAAATGCTACTGCGCATGTACACGCGCTGGGCTGAAAAACACGGCTATAAAACAGAACTGCTGGAACAAAGTGACGGGGAAGAAGCCGGCATTAAATCTGCCGTAATCCGCATTCGCGGACATAATGCCTTCGGGTGGCTGAAAACGGAAAGCGGCGTACACCGGCTGGTACGTATTTCTCCGTTTGATTCCAATGCCAGACGACACACCAGCTTTGCTTCTGCCTGGGTTTATCCCGTCATTGACGACACGATTAAAATTGATATCAATCCGGCAGACTGCAAAATTGACACATATCGTTCTTCCGGCGCCGGCGGACAGCATGTCAACAAAACGGAATCCGCCGTCCGCATTACGCATTTGCCGACAGGAATCGTTGTTTCCTGCCAAACACAGCGCTCGCAATTTCAAAACAAAGATACGGCATGGTCAATGCTGCGCGCACGGCTGTATGAATTAGAGCTGAAAAAACGCGAAGAACAAAACAACGCAATCGAGGAATCCAAATCGGATATCGGCTGGGGATATCAGATCCGTTCCTATGTTCTGCAGCCCTATCAAATGGTCAAAGATCTGCGGACAGAAGCGGAAACCTCAAACGTCCGCGCTGTTCTGGACGGGGACATTGATTTGTTTTTAGAGGCGTCTTTAGCGGCGAAAGTAAAGGAATAAAATGAAACAAAGCCTTATTCTTTTCGGTCTTTTGCTGATTGCCGGCTGCATGCAGCCGCTGTACGAATCGGACTATCCCTTGTACAGGCAATACAAATATTGGGAATCCGCCGATCAGGATTGGCAGGAAGTCGATCATTTTCAAATTCAGGTCTATCGTACACAGTCCGGATCGAAAACGGCTCTGCGACTGGTTCCGCAGCGCAGCGGTATGCCCTCAACGGCAGACGGCTATATTCAGGCTGCCCAAAAAGCGGCTTTCAACCTGATGCATGCCGCCTGTTCTTCAGGGATTCCCGGCATTGATGCGGCTGTTGCTCCGGCAAACGGCAGAACTATCGACCGCTTTTTCTATCAATACGGCGACGCATCTGTCGGCGTAACATTCTTTTGCCGGTCCGCCCCCCCCAGAGGCATGGATCTGGCTGCCGAACAGCAAAAGTGGTCCTTGGCCGAACGCCGCTGGGATAAGATCGGCAATGTCAAAGCCTTTGTCGATACTTTGCCCGCTGCGGCAGACGGACGGCGGCAAATGCGGATCCGATTGTTCGGCGGCACCCTTTCCGACAACAGAAAGCTGGCACGCCGCATCGTTCAAAACACTTGTCCCAATACCAATTTTAGGATATTGTCCGACGCCGCCGGAGTTGATATCGTGCCGACAGGACGGCTGCCGGAAGTCGTTTCTGATGAAAATGTGAGAATCTATGACTTTACTTGCGCCCCTTAGGAAAAAAATGCCGTTGTCTGCACAAATTCTTTTCGGATTGATCATTTTATACCTGTTGCTGACAGCGGTCGTTTATGTGTTTCAGCGCCGGCTGATGTATAATCCACACACACATGTTAATACGCCGCACCGCAACGAATCTCCCGAATTGGAAGAGATCACGCTGCAAACAAACGACGGTTTAAAGCTTGTTTCTTATTACAAAGCGCCGAAAACAAATCAAGCCGGAGAGCTTTATCCGACCGTTTTATATATGCACGGCAATACCGGTCCGGCCTCAGACGCGGCACACAAACTGATCCCTCTTGTGAATGCGGGCTATGGCGTTTTGCTGTTGGAATACCGCGGCTTTGGGCCTAACCCCGGCTCGCCGACGGAAAAAGGATTGATTGCCGATGCGGAAGCCGCCCTGCACTTTATTCATCTGAAGCAAGGGAAACAGGCCAAAGTCTATTATTACGGCATGTCTATGGGCACGGGCGTTGCCAACGGATTAGCGGAAAAAAGACCTCCCGCCGGATTAATTCAGGAAGGCGGCTTTACTTCTATGACAGAAGCCGCTAAAGTGCACTATCCAATATTTCCCGTTAAATATATCATCAAGGATTCCTTTGACTCCCAACGCCGGATTGCTTCTTTACGCGCACCGCTGCTCGTTTTGCATGGAGAAAAGGACCGCACCGTCCCTGTTGAACAGGGAAAAGCTATTTTCGAAACAGCGCCAGGCCCCGATAAAACCTTAAAAATATATCCTGAAGGCGCTCACATCAACCTGTATGACTTTGGGGCCAGCGACGATGTAGTGGAATGGCTGAATCTGCACTTATAAAGAAGAGACGCGATTCGCCGTTATTTTTTAAACAGCGGCAATCTCAAAAAAAAACAAACAGCATTTTTTTATCCTTCTATAATGCCGAAAAAATAATTTTGTTTATTTTCAATTAGTTATAAAAATTTATGACTTTAGATATACTTGATCAAAAAACGGCGGATTTCCGCGATTTATAACCTCAGATATATACCTTTTTCATTGCTTTTGAAAAAAAATCCCCGCTACAATAACAGACAACAGTCAAAGCCTGAACTGTATGCGTGCCCGATCGGAACGCGAAAAACAGAATCAGACGAAACATAAAAACACCGTTCAGGAACAAACGGGATAATTCAATAAGGGAGGTTGCCATGTTTACGCACCGGAAAATAAATGAAACAAACGAACGCGGCGCGTTAATGATTGAAGCAATAGCGCTGTTGGGATTAATGACAATGATGTCGCCGATGATTGTCCGTCAAACAGCGGATCGTACGTCTGAAATGGAAGAAGTGGCAATCGCCGGACAAATGAAAGAACTCAAGGACGCGCTGAGCAATTGGATCGCGGCGAATTACCGTGAAGAGGCGGCTAAAATCGCTTCCGGCGACAGTAAATTAGAATCTAAAATAGAAGTGAGCGCCGAACAGCTGGCACCTTATTTGGCGGCGACATCTTTGGATTCCTCTAGCGGAACAATCTCTTTCAGAGGGAACAAGCTGATGGACGGCTTTAAAGTCGGCGTGCGCGCCCAATGTACGGAAATGCGCAAAAGCGATGGCAGCACCTGTACGTCTGAAAACGACTGTTATACTTTAACAAACGGCATTGTGACCTCCGCGTCTGAGGGCACAATCTGTTCCCGTTATAAAATGACGGGTATTGTTTTATCCCAGTCGGAAGAAGAAATTGACGATCGCCGCGCGAACCGGATCGCGTCAATGATCGGCGCCGACGGCGGTTATATGCGCACATCGACGATGCTCAACGCTCTCGGCGGCAACGATGAGGAAAAAAAGAAAATTTTAGGAGCACAGGGCATCTGGGAAGTCAGCGATACGGATAATTATTTTACCGATTTGAACACTTCGATCGGAGGACGCGTTGCCGCGACAACAGTTTATTCTTCCGGTTTTTCGGGCGACTATTTGTATCGTAAAAAAGTGGACGGACTGCCGGATGCAAACTCGATGTTCACGGATTTGGACATGGGCGGCGCAACGGAATGCAATGCGGAAGGAGCCTGCCATAAAATCAACAATGCCGGCGGACTGGAAGTCGTTCGCGGCAAGATTTTGATCCGTTCTCAAAACAACAGAACTGCTGACGGTGTCACCGATGATACAATCGGGACATCGAGCGATTCCTATTACGCCCAAATTGCGTTGGGAACAGATGAGGCGCATATGCATGTTTCTCAAAACATAGAAATGAGCGGGCAAGGACACATTTCCTTATCCGGCGGCGCAAGTGGTACCCAAAGCAATTTGAACCTGGACTCAAACCTGTTGGAAGGCCGAAGCACAGGACAGATTAATTTCAATGCGCCGTCTATCAACTTAAACGCCACGGGCACATCAGGCGTTAACACAAATCTCACTCTTAACGCCTCCAGAGCCATAACTCTTAATTCCTTCACCAATACTGAAATTGATGCGAGAGGTTCCTTTAGAGCCACTGCACTCAATACGGCTCAAATCGACAGCGCATCCACATTGATTCAAGGGGGAAAGGTAACGATTCAGGAAAACGATGAGCAATCCTCCATCACTTTAGATGACTCAGACATCTCGATGAACGCGGACTGGAACATTGGCATGATTGCCGAAAACAGCATCGATTTGGATGCCGGCGGCGTCATTACTGTAGATAACGAAGGAGTGTTTGCTTCCGATGCCGATGACAAAAATTCCTTTTCCCTGACGGACGACGGCTTTATCGTTGATATAGACTTATCTGGCGATAATCCTTTGACTGAAATGGTTTTCAGCAACGATGGATTGACAATTGCCGCTAAAAACGATGAAGGCAGATATATCACCTTTACCAAAATTAATGATAACGGCAGTCAAGAGACAATCTCCGGAATTACAGCTGACGAAGACTCGGCTAAAGGGCAAAGAATTGCCATTTTAAGCGGTAATGATATTGATAACGGAGAAGGCTCTCCCAATATTGCCTTTTACGGAAAAACGGGGCGTATCAGCGGCACATTCTTCCAACCGGAGGGACAAGTGTATCTGGGGAACAATTTCAGAGAATCTATCGTCAGACAACGTGCCAGACTCAATGCCATTAATGAAAATGATGAAGTGAATGTTTATCAAACTAACGGTCAATTCAACAATGACACCGCTGAATTGGTAACGATTAACTATAGTGAAACAAATGGCATAGCTCCTTATATGTCACATCGAAACGAAGAAGGGAATAAATATAAAAATTTTCGTGTTGATCCGGCCTTTATATCCGTCATGAACGACATTAAATTAACGTCACGCGGCGGCGCACGGTTAAGCGAAGCGTTGCCAAACTATATCCTAAAAGGGATTTATGTTTTAACAAACAGCTATTCCGCCGGCGGCTGGCCCTGCGATAACTATTCTTCATCCAGTCAGAAAGGGAAAAGCAATTGCCGTTTTAACCTTCCATACTTTACCAAGGCAGAGATAGGAACCAGCATGGGCTATGAACACAACTGCGATCCGACAATCAGAGGAAACCATCCCATGATGGTTGGCGGCGGGTATTGTACAAATGTTGTAGCGACAATTGGCGGAAACGCTCAAAAAGTTGTTCACTTTGATTACAGCCGTTATCCAGACAAAACATACGATCACGGAACGAGTGCATTCTCATCTGCAACATATTATGGAGAAAATACTTATTATGAATGCCCCGAAGGCGAATATTGCTGGGCCCACCCGTTTATAGGAATGGTTCCCGCGCCGGGAAGACACGTCACGCTGGCATTAGAGAAAGGAACCAAGTCTTGTACAAACGCTTCAACATTTAACGGCAGCGGCGGGTGTACAATTTCAGGTCATCTGCAAAACACTACACTTTATGCGGAAGAAGAAGGCCCCTGCCCCGATGGATATCAAGCTGTTTTAACGGTAACGCCTAATAGCTTTGAAATTGGAAAACTGATTTCTATTCACCCGGGCAGATTACCCGACGGTGCTAAGATTCAGTATAATTTCGGTTATGAAGATTATACCAACCACGATGTCAGAAATACGACAAGTGTAATTCAGCCCTCTACCCGATTGGGTATTGCTGTTGATTCCTTAACCACCGACGGCCAGATATACGGTTGGCGTATTGCGATGGGAACTGTTTCACCGAAAGGTGAGGATGATTTTGCATGGAATGTCGGCGGCTTCCCAACAAATAGCTGGTCAGCCATAGCGCACACCTATTGTTATTACAATCCGACGCGTTTCACCATGCCGAACATGCAGTTCAAAAAATGGAGCACATCCGGCAGCAGTTATAATTTCAAAGATTTGGAAAATGCTAACGCTGGTGCGAGCGATGTCATAATTACGCCGATGGATAATCCGTTGCTTACATCAGACAGCAGCGCAATGATAGATTAGGAGGCAACCATGTTTTTCTGGATGATGCTTGCATCGTTAATGGGAGTCATCATGTTCGGCAATCTGCATGAAAAAACAAAGGACCAAGAAAACTTTATTGCTCCCGTCTATCAGGCAATGGCGTTAAGTGCCTATCAACAGCATGTTTTTGCTGAACAAGGTTTCCTTGACGCTATGCGTCTGGCACCTGAAGCCACCAATACGTATCTGGCTTCCAGCAATGACGGCATTGTGCCATTGGTGACAGTGGAAAATGAACAAATGGGGCAGGTAAATAATGAAAATACAATTTATAAGTATATTCAAGGACGAATCCCGCCTACTTATAAACCGCAAAACAATACGCGCACGTATTTGTTCTGTATTCCCAAATCACAGGCCATTCCTGAAAATTTTTCCTGTAATGATACGGCATTGGATATCGTCAAATACATTATGACTGTCCGCCAAATTCCGCAGCGTTATGACGGTGCGGACAAGATGACGGCTCTTAAAGCCATTTCCGAATCGACGGCCCATTCCCGTTTTATCGGAATGTTGCAAAAAGCGCCGACACCATTGGCACAATCCGGCGGCACACCAATAACGCACCAGCCATTGGGGGCTGACTATTACATCTTGTCCAGCGGCGTTGCTCCAGTCAACAGTGTTTACGTTCCCAATTATGCTTTGTGCAATTTTCCGCTGAAAAATGCCGGATCGCCTACTTTAGGCGGAACATCGACGGAAGAATCGGGTAGTTCTGTTATTTTGTCCAGCAAAAGCTTTATTGTTGCCTTATCATTGGTATCGGGTCTAAATCCCGGTGAAAACCTGACATCGACAGTTTCATGCCCAGCGGCACCGTCTTCAGCATCTTCGGAAGGAGAAGAGCCGTAATCTGAAAAATCATCTAAAACAGAGCGAAAGATAATTATAAAAAGCTGAATCTCGTTCTGTACCGGCAGTTCACATATCGTTTCCCATAGAGCTGCCATTTACTTTTCCCTTCCCGTTATTATCGGGAAGGGTTTTTTGTACTGACAAGATTCAGCTTCTTTCAGTATGAACGCATTTGAAAATAAAGCGCAAGATATTCCTGTTATCTGGAAGAAAAAAATTTAACGTTTCAAGAGCAATGAAACAGTTATTGTTGGTTTTCCTTCAAAAATTCACCGCGAAAACCCTTGCCTGAACCGATTGTTCGACCGATTGACAAAATTTTAGCCCCGATGCAGGTCCGACAGCGGGCCGGTGTATCATTGACACAAATTTTTCCGGGATAAAGTTCATACATTTTACGGTATTCCCCCTGTGTCACATTTGGCATGACGACATTCGCACCGCTGTTCAGCGCAATGATCCGTCCGTTGGGGTTCAGCGTTTCCATAGCCGTTGTCGCCGGAATATTAATATCCGGCATCAGCAGCCGCGTAATCGCCATTGTTTTCAATGACAACGTAAAGGCGCGCCCTTCCGCATCAGCCAAAGGAGTCTGCGCATGGGGAATAAACGGGCCGATTCCCGCCATATCAACACCGATTTTTTTAAAAAACAAAATATCATCGGCTATTGATTCTATGCTTTGCCCCGGCAATCCGACCATGGATCCGGATCCCAGTTCATACCCCAAAGATTTTAAATCCATTAAACAGCGGCAGCGATTATCCCAGCTCATTCCCGGATCAAGACGGTGGTACAGTTCTTTATCCGTTGTTTCAATCCGCAGCAAATATCTGTCCGCGCCGGCGTTGCGATAGGCTTGGTATTCTTCATAAGATTTTTCACCGATACTGAGCGTTACCGCCATATCCATTTTCTTGATTTCACGAATAATTTCCGTCAATCGGTCAACCGTAAAATAAACGTCTTCCCCCGACTGCATAACGACCGTACGATACCCCATTTTTGCCGCCGCCGCCGCATGCATAATGATCTCCTGCGGTTTCAGCCGATAGCGGTCCGCCTGTTTATTGTCTCTGCGAATACCGCAATAACAGCAATTTTGACGACAGTAATTGGAAAACTCTATCAACGCCCGCAAATGCACGTCTTGTCCGACGAATGCGGCCCTTGTTCTGTCAGCCGCCTGCAACAAAGCCTGCGTGCTGTCCTCATCATGCAAAAGAGCAGCGATTTCGTCCTTTCCCAAAGAATGTGTTTTTTCCGCTTTTTCTATTAATAGCCGCATTCGTTTCCGCTTTCTTGATTTTCTATCAAAAGACGGATTAAACTATATCAAAAAATACAAAAAAGGATACAAAAATGACAGCTTCTTTTTACAAACTTGGCTTTGGTACATGGCGAATCGGCGGCACGACGGAACCCGATCCCGATAACGATGATCAGGCGGACATCATTTCAATTCAAAATGCCGTTGAAAACGGGATCAGACATATTGATACGGCGGAACTGTATGCCGACGGCAAAGCAGAACAGCTAGTCGGACAAGCAATCGCTCCTTATAAACGATCGGATTTATTCATTGCTTCTAAGGTTAGGGAAAGCAAATTAAATTATAACATTTTGTTAGAAAGTTGTTCTAAAAGTTTAGAACGGCTGAAAACAGATTATTTGGATCTTTATTATGTTCACAAACCCAACCCTGATATTCCCGCCGAAGAAACCGCGGCAGCCCTGAACGAATTGGTTCGGCAGAAAATGGTCCGGCATATCGGAATTTCAAACGCCGGCGTTGAAACAATGAAAAAATATGCAACTTATTTGGAAACACCGATTTTTGCCGCCCAATGCCATTACAATTTAATTGTGCGCGAACCGGTTTTAAAGGGCGTTTTAGAATATTGCCGTCAAAACAATATCCGTTTCATTGCCTGGCGCCCTATTCAGCTGCCTTCTGAAAAGCTTGGCATTCATGGGTTGTTTGAAAAGAACGCTTATCCCTTACTGGATCAAATCGCCGCGAAATATAACGTATCCAATGCGCAGATTGCCGTTCGCTGGCTGACGGCGCAGGAAAACGTTCATTTGATTTTTAAAACCGGCAAATTAAAACATCTGCGCGAAATTATCGATGCCGAAAATTTATCCGTAGAAGCAGCAGATTTACAAGCATTAACAGATCACTTTCCCAGACAGGAAAGCATCGGGTTTACGACAAACGGACCGTCGCCCTTAATTTAAGTGCGAAGCAGCAAAATATCACCGCATCGGCCATTATTCTGAAACCATTTTTCAGAAAACTGTGCCGGATGTTTTTTCCACAAACGATTAAAAAATTTTTGATGTTTCGCCGCATACTCTAAATCATTAACAAAAAAGTTGCATATTTCATCATTTGCCGTTACAGCCGGATTAGTCCAATTAAACGATCCGCCGGAAATGGTTTTTCTGTCAAAAATTGCCATTTTTGTATGCATCAGCCCTTTCCCTTTAGAAACGCGCAAATCAACCCCGGCCTCCAGCAGCTGATAGAGCTCCCGTAAATTTTTAGAGGCTCCCAATTGTGTTCGGTCCATTAATAAACGGATACGCACGCCGCGCTGACTGGCCGCAATTAAAGCATTTATAATGGGTTTGCGGTTAATGGCATAAAGAGCCGCATCTATTGTCCGCTGTGTCTTATTAATCAAAGAAACGACTTTTTTTTCGCAGGCCGCGCCCGTATCCAGCTCGTTTACCGCAAAGGCCGGAAACATATTAGAAAAGAAAACAAAAAGACAAATAAAAGCGAAACGACACATAAAAACAAACAGACCTTTTAGCTTCTTATTATAGAAAAACCCGGATTAAAAATCCGGGCTTTCTATTGGCGTATATGACGATTTGCAGGAATCGCATCTATTCCTTGACAGGGAATTGTTCTACAAGCATCTAGCTCAGCAACACGCTTAAACGTTTTTGCAAACGATATTATTGCGGTTCACGGTGGATCACGACATCTGATTTAACGTTTTTTGCAAACGATATTATTGCGGTTCACGGTGGATCACGACATCTGATTTAACGTTTTTTGCAAACGATATTATTGCGGTTCACGGTGGATCACGACATCTGATTTAACGTTTTTGCAAACGATATTATTGCGGTTCACGGTGGATCACGACATCTGATTTAACGTTTTTGCAAACGATATTATTGCGG
>JAFVAT010000035.1 GCA_017480385.1 Alphaproteobacteria bacterium
ATAAGGTAACAAAAACGTAATATTAAATCCGAAAAAGGAAATGTTTTTTCAATTTAACGCGCTTCCTTTTTTTGAAAGAACTGTTTTCAATAGGATTGTTCGGCTTTTTTCATTTTGTATCAATTGAATAGAAAGAAAAAATAAAGCCGTCGGCCTGTTTCCCTTGCACGGGAATGTTTTGTTAGAACGTAATATAAAAATCTGTCAGGCCGTTTTGCTTAAATCGTTTCCCTGTGCATGGCGGCAGGTTTTTTCCAATTATGCAGAAAAAAAGAATGCAAAAAAATCCCCGCCGGTTTTAAGGGCGGGGAAAGTTGGGGGAAATTTATTTTCAGCGAGAAACGGATTTCCTGTTCAATAAAGCCATTTTGGTGGCTTTCATAGCGCTTATGGCTTTAGCGCGGCGCTGCTGAATTTCCAGCTTTTTTGCAACTTTTTCGCTTTCCGCTGCGCGTGTTTCCAAACGCTGTTTCAGAATGGGATTTTTGGCGTTGGACGCTAAATCCTTTAACTCCTGACGATCCTCTGCGGTCATTTGCTTGTATACGTTTTCCTTGACCTGTTTGCGCGTTTTCACATCGGCAAACGAGTTTTCTATGGCACATAACGTAATGTCCAGCATTTCCGCTTTGGTAAAGTTGAATTTTTCAGCGCTGATGCGATGTTCTTTTCCCGTTTGCGTCCCAAAAATGCCCGCGTCGTCAGGGTTTAAAGAAATCCGAATGCCCGCATCATACAGGACGCGCGCCGGGTGATTGTCTAAATCGCCCTTTAAATCCGTGACCAGAATGCGGTTGGAAGTCGGGCAGACTTCAACCATAATATTCTTTTCCGCCAAATCTTTCATGACGGCAGGGTCTTGAGGCGCAGAAACGCCGTGGCCGATACGGGAAGCGCCCAGCCGTATGGCGTCCTTAATGCTTTCCGGCCCGCGGATTTCGCCGGCATGAAGAGCTAATTTTAATCCGGCGGCCTTTGCTATTCCCAAAGCATCGGCAAAATCATCAAATTCTCCGGCGCGTTCATTGCCGGCAATGCCAAAGCCCGTTACCAGCGGGTGAGGGTTGTCCCGAATAAATTCAGCGACTTGTTTAACATTTTCAGCCCCCATGTTCCGGACGCCCGTTGCGATAAAGCGGGTTTCCAATCCTGTTTCCTCTTTGACTTCCTGGGCGGCTTTGGAAATGGCCTCCATCATAGCGCGGTAACGCGGGGCGGACAATTCGCTTTTGCCTGTTTTTTCATTCACTTCCATTGCCATATGTGCCGGCGATAAAATTAATTCAGCATAAACGCCGCCTTCCGCCGCATTTTTGCTCAGGTAATCCTTGGTGACATCATAATAATCCTGCGGTGTGCGCATCATGTCCGCAACGCTGTCATATGTATTGATAAAAGCGCCGAAATCGCTTTCATCATACGCATAACGTCCGTTCGGAAAATCGTTTTTGTCGTATTGTCCCTCCGCCATGACAAAATCGTCAGGCAGTTTTACATGGTGGCGCTGTGCCAATTTAGCCGCCATTTCAGGCGTAACCGTGCCTTCAATGTGTTCATGCAGTGTCACCTTGGGCAAGGCCGCTGTATTTACTTTGCTTGTCATAATTCACCTTCCGGGGCTTTCCGGCCCTCTCCTTATAATTTCTTGCACTTTTTCATCTTAATTCGTCAGAATAACAGACATAAAATGGCTTGTCAACAAATTTGTCTAATTTGTCTACGAAAATTTTATTAACAATTTGTTTGGAAATACTTTTTTAAAAGTGCCGATAGAAATCTTTTCTGAAAAAGAAGAGGCGCAAAGTCTTGCTTGCTCTTTAAAGCGACTGCCTGTAATATCAAGTAAAGTTAATTTATATTTTAGGGTAAACGGGAATGGTGTTTTTTTCAATAGCGGGGCGGACTGTAAAGGCGATGCGGACAGCATTGGCGGTTCTTATTTTGGGAATCGGGGCCTGTTCTTCTATAGATGATTCGGGATTTTACGGATATGAAGATGACTTTGTCATTCCCGAACCTGACATGGTTCCCGTTATGCCCGGTGATAATCCGGGGCGGACTGTGGACGAAATGCTGGAATTGAAGCCGGCGCCGGTCACGGTGAAAAAAGCGGCTTATTCGTCAAACGGCAAAGCGCGGCAGGTTTATGAACAGCCGGGACGTTTCGGATCAAAGGAAAAAATTTCTTTGCGTAAAGGATTGAATGCTCCTGACAACGGCATTGTTTACGGACCGCAAAAACGCAGGCAGGCGGAAGAAATTCGCTCTTTAGAAGTCAAAAAACAGGAAAAAGACGAATTGCAGGCTCTGTCCGAAGAGGAAATGCTGGCTCAAATCATTGCGCCGAAGACGTCCGATGTTTTTATGATCGAGGTCGTGCCCGCGCAGTCCGCCGCAAATCAAAACGAGCCTGATCGTTTGCTGCCGCTGACGGGAAGTCGGGATAAAATCGATTCGAATTCGGCCAAAGGCATGGATCAGAAATCTTTTGCACCTCAAATGACAGCGGCGCAGGAAAAAGATGCAGACTTTATTCCTTTTGAAACCGTCGGTCGAACCGGGACAAAAGCAATTGTGCTGCCTTTGACTGAATCGGCAGCGGCGCCTGTTGTTCAAACGGCAGAAAAAGAGGCGGCAGAGGACGTCGGGGAAAAGTCTTTGCCGGATATTTCCGAACAAAAAGAATTTGCGGCTGCGGAAACGGAAAAGTCGGGAAAAGAACCGCTTTCGGCGGCTCCGGTTAAAACGGAAAACAAGTTCGTCCTGCCGATTGTTCCGGAAACGGCGGAAGTTCAGGCAAAAGAGGTTAATAAGGAACCGCTTTCGATTGCTCCTGTTAAGGCAGAAAACAAGTTTGTTCTGCCGATTGTTCCGGAAACGGCTGCTGCGCCGTCAGAAGAAAAAATGATCGTGCCACTGTTGACGCAGGCGGCGGAAATAAAACAAGAAGAAACAATTTCTTTGATTCCTCCGGTGGCTTTAAAAGCGCCCGAAATTAAGCAGGATGATGCGGCTCCAGTTTTGCTCAAGCCGCCTGCGGCACGGGAAAGGCTTGTTTTAACGCCGCCGCGGCAGGAGGAACGGATTATTCTTAAACAGCCGGGACAGTGGGAAGATGCTCCCTCCGTTGAAATTTTTTTAGATGAATAGGTGTACAATGTCAGAAGCTTTGAATGTAGCGTTGGCCGGATTGGGGACTGTCGGCGGCGGAGTGGCTAAAATGCTGCTGGAACAAAAAGAAATTTTGCTGAAACGCTGCGGCAGGCCGATTAAATTGGTAGCAGCGGCGGATCTGAATAAAGCGCGCTTTGATGAGCTGGGACTGCCGGATTCTGTTTCGCGTTTTCGCAATGCGCGGGAAATGGCCGAAAAAACAGATGCCGATGTTATTATAGAGCTGATCGGCGGAGCGGACGGGATCGCATATGATATTTGTTTGACGGCTTTGAACAGGGGCAAAGGATTTATTACTGCGAACAAAGCGATGATTGCGCATCATGGCAATGAATTGGCGCGCCTGTCCGAAGAAAAAGGCGTCTTTTTTGGTTATGAAGCGGCGGTTGCCGGAGGCATTCCGATTATTAAATCTTTGCGGGAAGGACTGATCGGCAACAAGATTTCGGAAATTTACGGCATTCTGAACGGAACATGCAATTATATTCTGACCGTCATGCGCGAAACGGGAAAACCGTTTGACGTTGTTTTGGCCGAGGCTCAAAAGCTTGGTTATGCCGAAGCAAATCCGAGCTTTGATATCGACGGGATTGATACGGCGCATAAAACATGTATTTTGGGGGCGCTGGCGTTCGGGCTGCCGATTGATTTAAAAACAATGTCAATTGAAGGAATTCGGTTTATTTCCGACGCAGATATTTCTTTTGCCGAAGAATTGGGCTTTAGAATCAAACTGCTGGGCGTTGGGCGTCGTTATGAAAACGGCGTTTCTTTAAATGTTTATCCGTGCATGATTCCGCAGACGGCGGAAATCGCGCATGTGGACGGCGTATTCAATGCCGTGATTACGGAGGGCGATTTTGTCGGTCATTCGATGTTTGTCGGACGCGGGGCAGGCGAAAGACCGACGGCTTCTGCTGTCGTCGCCGATATTGCTGATGCGGCAATGCATCGCGGCGGGCCGATGTTAATGGTGGCGAACAAAGAAGTCGAACCGGTGCGGATTGTTTCTTTGGCGGAACGCGAGGGCGAATACTATGTTCGTTTTGAAGTGCGGGACCGTCCAGGCGTTGTGGCGGATATTTCGCGCATTTTGGGCGATGAAAATGTTTCGATCGCTTCCATGCTGCAGCGTTCGCAGACTGTCGGCGGTGTGGTGCCGTTGATTATGACTTTCCATAAATCGAAAGAACGTTCGGTTATGACCGCACTGAATAAAATTGAGCAGTTGGACAGTGTTGTCAATAAACCGTGCATGCTTCGGATAGAACGGCTTTAACAATGGAAAAACGGGCGGTTTTAGGCGTCGAGAGCTCTCTTACGTCTCAGTTTTGGGCAGGTCAGGAAGCAAAAGCGGATACCGTGGCTGAAATTGTGCGCACAGCCGGCGTACCGGAAACGGTGGCTCAGCTGTTGGCCGTGCGTCATGTTCGTCCTGAAAATACTTCATTTTTTCTGCAGCCTTCTTTTCGGGACCATTTGCCCGATCCTTATATTCTACATGATATGGAAAAAGCGGCCAACCGGATAACGCAGGCGATTTTAAACAACGAAAAAATCGGCATTTTCGGAGACTATGACGTGGACGGCGCGACTTCCAGCGCGGTGATAAGCCAGTTTTTAAAGGGAGCCGGCGCCTCAATCGTCACGCGTATTCCCGAACGCGAAGAAGGATACGGCCCCAGTGAAGCCGCTATGCGTGAATTCATCGGAGCGGGCGTTTCTTTGGCGATAACGGTGGATTGCGGCACAACCGCTTTTGCTCCTTTGCATATTTTAACGCAGCAGGGGATTGATGTCATCGTGATTGATCATCATGAACCCGATGTTCGTTTGCCTGAAGTGTGTGCCGTCGTTAATCCGAAGCGCTTTGATGAACCGGAAGATAATTTGTGTCGGCAAATGGCGGCGGTCGGCGTTGTTTTCATGACGGTGATCGCGGTTAACCGGCTGCTGCGGGAAAAGGGGTTTTATCAAAACCGGTCAGAACCGAAACTGATGGATTTTTTGGATCTGGTCGCTTTGGGAACGGTGTGTGATGTTGTGGCTCTGCGCGGATTAAACCGGCTGTTTGTCAAATCGGGACTGTCCGTCATGGCGCAAAGAAAAAACAAGGGGCTGTGCGTGTTAAGCGATCTGGCCAACATCAGGGAAAAGCCGACGGCATATCATTTGGGATTTGTGATCGGTCCCCGATTAAATGCATGCGGACGGATCGGCAACGCCTCTTTAGGCATGAAGCTTTTATGCGCGGCGGACGAAAGCGAAGCGGCGGAGATCGCTTCCCGACTGGACGAGCTGAATACGGTGCGCCGCCAAATGTGCGAAGAGATTTATAAGCAGGCTATCGGTCAGATTGAAAGCGCCGGAGAACAGCCGCCGTTCGCGTTTGTGTCCGGTCAAGGGTGGCATGCCGGCGTTGTCGGAATTATTGCCGGCAGGTTAAAGGAACGCTATCATATGCCGGCTTTGGTTATGGCGCAGGAAGGTGACGATCTGCGCGGGTCGGGCCGGTCAGTGGAAGGAAAGGATTTAGGGGCGGCTGTTCTGGCGGCAAAAGAGCAGGGGCTTTTAACGGCGGGCGGCGGTCATGCCATGGCTGCGGGCTTTTCTTTAAAAGCGGAAAAAGCAGACGCGTTTAAAAACTTTTTGCAAGATTATTTTGAAACGCACTGTTCGGACGAACAGCCGGCGGCGGACTATATGATCGATGCCGTGATTGATATCGGGGCCGTGAACGGTCGGCTGCTGCAAACATTGACGGCAATGGAGCCCTTTGGCGAAGGCAATCCGGAACCGCGTTTTGCCATACCGGAAGTGGCTGTTTCTTCCGTCAGAATAGTTGGAACTGGCCATGTTTCATGTTCTTTGGTCAGCCGCAACGGAAAAAATTATCTGCGGGCGATCGCTTTTCGGGCGGCAGATTCAGTCATCGGCACCTCTTTAATGAAACATCAGGGGGCTTTGTTTCATGCGGCGGGATATATCCGCCCCGACACTTTCCGCGGAGGGGATAATGTTCAGTTCGTTATCGAAGATTTAGCGCCTGCCGGATAGCTCAATCAATCGGAATGATCTGTTCGTATGTTTTATGAGTGTCCGCCCCTTGTAAAACAATGCCGTCAAAGCCCAATTCCATAATGCTTTTGAAATAGACGCCCAAAATGCGTTTCCAAGCCGGATTCCAAAAATCGACAATCAGGCCGGAAGGGTCTGTTTTGGACTGAAACCGCAGCCAAACGGGATCGCTCTGTTTCCACCCCTTTTCCCAATAGGGGCGGGTGTCCTGCGCTTTGGCGATATCCAAGACTGCAAAAACAAGCCGTTTCGCGCCAACTTTTTTTGTTTGAAGCTCCTTCACATCTTCTTTTGTCAGAGGAACAGAGGATTTAAAAAACGGATCTATGATCAACAAATCGTAATTTGTGTCGCCTAATGATTTGACCAGCAGATCTTTGTCGGTAAACCTGCGTGTATCGGTTAAAATCAGCATGTTGCGCACTTTGCTGACAGAATCAATATTGGCAGGATTTTCCAAAAAGAGTTCATTTGTCTTTGGCAGCAAATCAAAGAGTGCCGTTTTATCCGTATCCGCATGAACGGGAATTTTTTGACGCGCCAGAGCCAGCTGCGCTTCTTTTTTTTCTTGTTCGGAACGGCAATGTTCTGCGCCGATCAGGGATAATCCGTATTCCCGAACAACTTTTTCAACGCCGGCGGAAAGCTTTCCCGTCGCGCCGGAACAGACCTGATTGGTCACCAGCAGACCATTGATGACGGAAATGTACCGGCGGATCGGCGAACCGGCGGCAATGGGGTGTTCGGGGGAAAAAAGCTTTAAGAGAAAGCGTTCGTCGTCGCTTTGGGCGCCGGCCATTTCAGCGCGGTGCAGATCGTCCAGATTGTTTTCCCATTCACCGCGGGTCAGCAAAGATTGTCCGCCGTCTAAAATAATTTGGAAATCCGGTTTGTTTTCGCGCGCAAACTGCCCCAGAGCCACAATAACGTCCCGCATCAGCTCGCGGTAATTCGGAATATAGGCCCCCTCTATTTTAAAGCGCTCTTCCAGCGGATCAAAATCTTCCGGCATTGAGCTTGTTTCCTGTGCTTTGACGGGAAAAGTCAGGGCTAAAATCAGACTCATGATGCAAAAATATGCTGTTTTGATCATAAAAGAGTACTTTCTTAATGTTTTTTTGCATAAATTAAAGGTATTCTATTTTAAATTCATTTGAATTTCATTAACAAAAGAAGGACACAGTGACTGATAAAACAATATGGGTGTTGGCTGATGATCGGGCCGGTAATACAGCGCAGGCCTTGGGAACGGCGGAAATCTTCGGCGGCAGGACAGAGATTAAAACAGTGCGCTATACAAAAGCGGTCGTTTTGCCGAATGTATTGCGGGGCGCCTCTGCATTGGGCGTGACAGCACAAACAACGGCCGAACTGAAAGAACCTTTTCCCGATATTGCCATTGCCGCCGGTCGCCGTGCCGCTCCATTGTTGCGGTATATCAAGAAAAAATCAGGCGGAAAAACGAAAATCGTTCAGATCATGTTTCCCGGTCGTTTCGGGTTATCCGATTTTGATTTGATCGTTTTGCCCAATCATGACGGCTGCAAGCTGGTGCGTCCGAATATTATGCGCGTAACAGGCGCTCCGCACCGGATCACGCCGGAACGTCTGGCCGTCGAAAAGGAAAAATGGGCCCCCGTTTTTGACTCTTTGCCTTCTCCTAAAATTGCTTTGATTATCGGCGGCGCAACGAAAGACAAACCGTTTACGCCCGAAATGGCTGCCGATTTCGCAGAACGTTCCAAGGCTTTGGCAAAAGCTTTGGGCGGCGGATCTTTTTTGGTAACGACTTCGCGCCGCACAGGGGCGGAACAGGAAAAAATTATCAAAGATTCCCTGCCGGAACCGAAATTCTTTTATGGCTGGGGAAACAAAGAAATTGAAAACCCCTACTTTGGTTTTTTAGCTTTGGCGGACTATATTGTCGTGACAGGCGATTCCGTTTCGATGTGTTCGGAAGCGTGCGCGGCATCGGCGCCGGTTTATATTTACGCTCCGCCGGGGACTGTCGGTAAAAAACACGCTTTGTTGCATCAGGAACTCTATCGTGAAGGATATGCTGTTGAATTGACGGAAAATCCCGAACCGGTGAAACAAAGCGAACATAAACGTTTAAACGCGGCAAACGCCATTGCGGACCGCATGAAAAAGATAATCGGATAAAAGTATGGTTTCATTTTGTGCAGATATTGATCGTTTGTTTACTGAACTGCCCTTTTTGGACCGCTGCAAAGCGGCAAGAGAAAGCGGGTTTTCTTCTGTCGAATTTACTATGCCGGAAAATATAGGTTTGGGCGAATTGGGAGACGCCGCGGCTTATAAAGGGCTGAAAGTTGCCGTGATTACGATGCCGGCAGAACAATTGGCGCTGGCATTTGAAAAAAAATCAAAGCAGAAATTTCTGAATGCTTTGGACGATTTTATAGATAAGGCGGATTTTTTGGAATGCAAAAAACTTTTCATTCCCGCCCAAGAGTTACCGCCTGACACATTCGAGATACAGCGCGAGGCGTTTGCCTCTGCTCTTCATGCGGCTGCATCGCGAGTGCGTCAGGCCGGTATGAAAATTCTGTTAGGGTTCCGAAATCCGCAGGATATGCCCGAAGCTTATCCGGCTTCCACATTGGAGGTGCTGGAATTGTTGGACGAGTTAAACGATGACAGGGCTTTTGCGTATTTGTTTGACATATATCAGGCGCAGTCCTGCGAAGGCGGGCTGAGCAATACAATAGATTCTCTGATTTCTTTGATCGGCCATATCCGGATCGCCGGTGTGCCGACGGGCGAAGAACCGGATATGGGCGAAATTAATTACGATTATTTACTGTCTTTATTGGAAACGCAGGGATATCAAGGGCATATAGGATGTTCTTATACGCCGCGGTTGACGACGGCGGAAGGGTTGAAGTGGATACAGAAATATGTATGAAATCGAAAGTGAATTTGCATGTCGTATGGCCGATGCGGCAGGGCAGGAGATTTTAAAATATTTCCGCCAATCTCTGAATATTGAAGATAAAGCGGATACGTCTCCCGTAACGCAAGGCGATAAAAACAGCGAGCGCGTGATGCGGGAAATGTTGAAAGAACGTTTCCCTGATCATGGTATTGTCGGAGAAGAATACGGCATGGAAAACGAAGATGCCGAATTCGTTTGGGTGCTGGACCCGATTGACGGCACAAAATCTTTCATTTCTGGCCTTCCCTTGTTTGGAACGTTGATCGCGCTGCTGCATAAAGGACGTCCGGTTGTCGGCGTGATTAATCAACCGTATACTAAAGAACGCTGGTTAGGCATTTTGAACAAACCGACGACGCTGAACGGGAAAAAAATTCATACAAGATCCTGCGATGCGTTAAACAAGGCCGTCTTATTTTCTACGGCGGATAAATTAATGTTTGTTAAACCGGAAGAAAGGCGGGCGTTTAATGCGTTATGCTCCAAAACCAAAATCGAACGGTTCAGTACGGACTGTTACGGTTACGGATTGTTGGCCGCGGGATTTGGAGATATTATTTGCGAAACGGATTTAAAGCTTTACGATTATGCGGCATTAGTGCCGATTGTAACCGGCGCGGGCGGTATAATGACGGATTGGGAAGGAAACGATTTATTTGAATCGCCCAATTCTGAAGGGAAAGCGTTGGCCGTCGGAGACAAACGACTGCTGAAGGAAGTCGTCGAGGTGCTGCGGGCATGAAAAAATGGGGGCTTTTACTGCTGTTGTTTTTTTCTTTTCCGGCGGTGGCGGAATATCAGGCAACACCGGCCAAAGGCGTTGCAATGCATGGCATGCCGCGGTATGGGTGGAATTTTAAAAATTTTGACTATGTCAATCCTGATGCGCCCAAAGGCGGAACGCTGAAAATGTCGGCATATGGCAGTTTTGACACGTTTAATCCCTATACGATCAAGGGAGTCTCCGCAGCCGGAACAGGTCTGTTGTTTGATACGTTAATGGTGGAGTCCGCTGACGAGCCGTTTTCTCAATACGGTTTGATTGCCGAAACAATAGAAATGCCGAAAGACCGGTCTTGGGTGGCTTTTAACATTAATAAAAAAGCGCATTTTTCGGACGGTACGCCGATTACGGCGCAGGACGTTGTTTTTTCCTTTAATCTGTTAAAAACAAAGGGTCTGCCGATGTTCCGTTATTATTACGGCAATGTAAAAGAAGTCATCGCAGACAAACCGATGCGCGTTTTGTTTACATTTAAAGAGGGCGATAACCGTGAACTGCCGCTGATTTTGGGGCAAATGCCCATTTTATCCGAACGGTATTGGAAAGACAAAGATTTCACCGCCACGACATTGGACCGGATTGTCGGCAGCGGTCCCTATAAAATAGCTGATTTTGAAACGGGACGCTACGTTGTTTATGAACGCAATCCTGATTATTGGGCAAAGGACTTGCCGCCGGTCAAAGGCTTTTATAATTTTGATAAAATCAGATATGATTACTATCGTGATGCGACTGTCGCCGTGGAAGGATTTAAATCCGCGGCTTTTGACATACGCATAGAAAATGAAGCCAAAAAATGGGTGTCGGCTTACAACGGCTTTTCCGAAAAGGACGGCTTGATCAAGAAAAGCTTTGATCATTCTCTGCCATCGGGTATGCAGGGGTTTGTTTTCAACACGCGCCGGCCGATTTTCGCCGATCGAAAAGTGCGGCAGGCTTTAGGCATGGTTTTTGATTTTGAATGGTCGAATAAAAACCTGTTTTACGGGCTTTATCAAAGAACGCAGAGCTACTTTGACAATTCGGAAATGGCTTCAAAGGGATTGCCGAAAGGGGAAGAACTGAAGCTGTTGGAGGGCTATAAAGATCAGCTGCCGCCCGAAGTGTTCAAAGAAAAATTTGTGTTGGAAAAAACAGCGGGAGACGGCAATATCCGCCCGCAGCTGGAAAAGGCCTTTGCTTTATTGGAACAAGCCGGCTGGACCATTCAGGACGGCGTTTTGAAAAATGAACAAGGGGAGCCGTTCCGTTTCGAGATTCTGATTGATTCGGCCTCTTCCGCTGCATGGGAAAGAATCACGCTGCCTTATATCCGCAATTTAAAACGGCTGGGAATTGCGGCGTCCTTACGGGCCGTGGATACAACACAGTACAAGAACCGCGTCGATTCTTATGATTATGATATGATCGTGCATGTCTGGGGGCAATCGACTTCTCCGGGCAATGAACAGCGTTATTTCTGGGGTTCCGCTTCGGCAGATATGCCGGGATCTCAGAATTATGCGGGAATTAAAAATCCGGCGGCGGACGAGCTGATTGAAAAAATCATAGAAGCACCCGATCGTAAAAAGCTGGTCGCTGCGGTTAAGGCTCTGGACCGTGTTTTGTTGTGGGAACATTACGTGGTGCCGCACTGGTATATTCCCTCCGTTCGTTTGGTTTACTGGGACAAATTCGGCATGCCGAACGTTCCTGTGATGAAAGGGGTTCAGCTGATGACATGGTGGGTTGATCCGCAGAAGGAAACGGCACTGCAGATCCTGCGCAGCGAGAAAAAAGAGCAGGCGGAGGCGGCCCGGAAAACAGTGTTGCAGCGGTTAAAGGAGTGGTTCTGATGTTTCAGTATTTTTTGCGCCGTTTGGCGCTGATCCCTTTAACGTTATTCGGCATTATGGCTGTGAATTTTTTGTTTGTGCAGCTTGCACCGGGCGGTCCTGTTGAACAGATCATTGCAAAATTGCAGGACGGCGGGTCGGCAACAGCAAAAATCGGCGGAACAGGGGCCGGAGACGGCGGTATGACGGGACCGGCGCTGCATAAACAGGATTATGCCGTGGCGTCCAAATATCGCGGCGCGCAAGGATTGGATCCTGCATTAATCAAAGAATTGGAAGAACAGTTTGGCTTTGACAAGCCTTTGCATGAACGTTTTTTTTCCATGATGAAAAGCTATTTAAGTTTTGATTTCGGCAAAAGCTTTTACCGTGACACGCCCGTGACGGAGCTGATCCGCGAAAAAATGACGGTTTCCGTTTCCTTAGGCGTATGGACGACGCTGATTATTTATTTGGTTTCCATTCCGTTGGGGATTTTTAAAGCGGTTCGGGACGGGTCAAAGTGGGACGCGGTATCCAGCTGGGCGATTATTGTCGGGTATGCCGTGCCGGCGTTTTTGTTCGCAATGATGCTGATTGTACTTTTCTGCGGCGGGCGGTACTTCAATTGGTTTCCGCTGCGCGGGTTGTTTTCCGAAGACTGGAATCAATTTTCCGCAGCGGAAAAAATTAAAGATTACTTTTGGCACTTGGCCATGCCGGTCTGCGCTATGGTCGCGGGTGGATTCGCCGGATTGACAATGCTGACCAAAAATTCGTTTATGGAGGAAATTTCTAAGCAGTACGTTTTGACGGCTAAAGCTAAAGGGCTGAGCAGCACGGCGATTTTATACGGTCATGTGTTCAGAAATGCAATGCTGATTGTACTGGCGGGTTTTCCGGCTGTTTTGGTCGGCATGCTGTTTACCGGATCGGTTTTGATCGAAGTGATTTTTTCTTTGGACGGATTGGGCCTGTTGGGGTTTGAAGCTGTTATGACGCGCGATTATCCCGTTATTTTCGGGACGCTTTATATTTTCGGATTAATCGGACTGGTGCTGAATTTAATCAGCGATATGACCTATCATCTGGTTGATCCGCGCATTGATTTCGGAGGCCGCCATGAATGAACGCATTAAGCAGCGCTGGCAAAAATTCAAGGCAAATAAAAGGGGCTTTTATGCTTTTATTGTTTTTTGTCTTGTTCTGGTTCTGACATCAATGGCCGATTTTATCGCGAACGATAAGCCGATCGTTGTGTATTATGACGGCAAATTGTATTTTCCGATTTTTGAAGAATATCCGGAAACTGTTTTTGGCGGCACATTCAAAACAACGGCGGATTACAAGGATCCGTATCTGCAAAAAAAGATCAATGAAAAGGGCTTTTTCATCATGCCTTTGATCGAATACAGTTATGATACGATCAACTACAATCTGCCGACGCCGGCACCAAGCGCTCCGACACGCGAAAACTGGCTGGGGACGGACGATCTTGGCAGGGACGTTTTGGCGCGGCTGATTTACGGCATGCGCTGTTCTTTGCTGTTCGGGCTGCTCCTGACGGTTTTGTCTTCCGCGGTCGGCATTTTTGTCGGTGCTTTGCAGGGCTATTTCGGCGGCAGGCTGGATTTGTTTGCGCAGAGGTTTTTAGAAATTTGGGGCTCTTTGCCGCAGCTGTTTGTCCTGATTATCGTATCCAGCCTGATTGTGCCGGGATTTTGGACACTGCTGTTTGTTTTGCTGCTGTTTTCATGGACGGCTCTGGTCCCCGTAGTGCGCGCCGAATTCCTGCGGGCCAGAAATTTTGATTACGTCCGCGCGGCTTATGCTTTGGGCGTGCCGCATCTGACGATTATTTTCAGACACGTTTTTCCCAATGCCATGGTGGCGACATTGACCTATCTGCCGTTTATTCTGTCCGGAGCGGTTGTATCTTTGACCGCTTTGGATTTTTTGGGCTTTGGCCTGCCGCCGGGATCGCCGTCTTTAGGGGATTTGGTCCGGCAGGGCAAAGAAAATCTGCAGGCGCCGTGGCTGGCCGCGTCTGCTTTTGTGTCTTTGGCTTTTTTGTTGACGGCATTGGTCTTTATTGGCGAGGCCGTGCGTGACGCTTTTGATCCGAGGAAAAACAAATGACTTTGCTGCGCGTTGAAAATCTGAGCGTCCGTTTTGGCCAAAGCGAGCCGGTTGTAAAAGGCGTTTCCTTCCGGATTGAAAAGGGAGAGGCCGTCGCTTTGGTCGGCGAAAGCGGGTCCGGCAAGTCCGTAACGGCGCTGTCCATTATGCAGCTGTTGGATTATCCGTATGCGTCTCACCCTGCGGGATCCATTCAATTCAACGAACGCGAGTTGGTTGGGGCAGACGAATATACGCTGCGTGATTTCCGAGGCAATCGTGCCGCCATGATTTTTCAGGAACCGATGACCTCTTTGAATCCGTTGCATACTATTTCCAAGCAGGTTTCTGAAGCTATGCTGCTGCATGCGAATATTACGAAAACAGAGGCGGAAGAACGTGTTTTAGAGTTGCTGACAATGGTTGGTCTGCGTGATGCCAAGCGCCGTCTGAATGCTTTGCCGCATGAATTGTCCGGCGGAGAACGTCAGCGGGTCATGATCGCCATGGCGTTGGCCAATAATCCCGATCTGTTGATTGCGGACGAGCCGACAACGGCGTTAGATGTAACGGTGCAGGCGCAGATTTTGACTTTGTTGCAAAATTTGCAGAAAAAGCTGGGATTGGCGATTTTATTTATTTCGCATGATTTGGACGTGGTGGCCAAAATCGCTTCGCGCGTATGCGTTATGAAAGACGGAGAAATCGTCGAAGCGGGCTTGACGCAAGAGGTCATGCAAAATCCGCAGCACCCGTATACAAAAATGCTGTTGGCCTCGCGCCCGTCCGGTAGACCTGTGCCGCATGCCGCCGGCGCCAAGGAATTGATCAGCTGCAAAGACTTATCCGTTTCTTTCGCGCTGAAAAAAAATTTGTTCGGCAAAACGTTGGTCCGGCTCGATGCGGTTGACGGGGTGTCTTTGTCGGTCAAAGAGGGGCAGGCCGTCGGTTTGGTCGGCGAAAGCGGGTCCGGCAAATCGACTTTAGGATATTCTTTGTTGAAATTGCAGGCCAGTTCGGGACAAATCTTATTCAATGGCATGGATCTGACGGCTTTAAAAGGTGAAAAGCTGCGCCGGCTGAGAACACAGATGCAGATTGTGTTTCAGGACCCCTATTCTTCGCTCAGTCCGCGATTGACCGTAGAGCAAATTGTCGGCGAAGGCCTGCATGTCCACCGTCCTGAGCTTTCTGCGGGTGAAAAACGGGATCTGATCTGTCAGGCGCTGCAGGACGTCAGCTTGTCGGCAGATATTTTGAACCGCTGTCCGAACGCTTTTTCCGGGGGACAGCGTCAAAGAATTGCCATTGCCCGCGCTTTGGTGCTGCGACCGCGTTTAGTCGTTTTGGACGAACCGACCAGCGCTTTGGACGTATCCGTGCAGGCGCAGATTATAGAACTTTTGAAAAATCTGCAAAAACAATATAAAATGGCATACTTGTTTATCAGTCATGATATGCGGGTCATTAAAGCTCTGGCCGATTATATTTATGTGATGAAAGACGGAAAGATTGTTGAATCAGGGCAAAATCCGGATCTGTTTGAAAAACAGGAACAGCCCTATACGCAAAGACTAATGACAGCGGCCTTTGATTTTTAACGCATAAGGAAATGAAAATGGCACAAGAGAAAGACGATCAAAAAAATACAGTTCTTCAAAATATGTTCGGCGAAGAAGCATTAATGGAAGTTAATGTGGATTTGTCCGTTGTTTTGGGACGTACGCTGCTGCGCGTATATCAGCTTTTGAAATTAGGGCGCGGCGCGGTCGTTGAACTGAACAGGCAGCTGAATGAACCGGTTGAAATTTTGGCCAATGAAATTCCTATCGCCAAAGGAGAGGTTATTGTAACCGACGAAGGCTATATTGGCGTTAAAATTACGGAACTGCTGGTATCTCAAAAAGATTCCGGCGGTTTGCTGGTCGGCAAAGTCGGCTCTTTCGGCAAGTAAAAATTACGGCGCAAATGCCTCGCGCAGCCGGCGGCAAAGAATTTTAATCAAGCTTCTTTCTAATGACTTGTGTTCATTCATCAATTGATAAAGCGCTGGACCGCTGATTTTGAACATTGTCGTGTCTTCCAGCGCCGTAATCGTCATATCCGCTGTTTCAGCGTCTAAAGCCGCCAATTCGCCGAATGTTGTCAGAGCATTGAATTCCCTTATCGTTTGACCTTTTCTGTGAGCTCGGACCTGACCCTGCAGAATGATATAAAGATCATTCCATGTCTCTCCTTCTTTGATGATATCCGTTCCGATCATGGCGGCGGTTTCTTCGCTGGCCGCAATCAAGTCCGATAAAACGGTTTCGGGAATACCGGCAAACAGCGGGATATTTTTTAAAATTAAGACCTTTTCAAGCATTAAACGCATTTTTGATACTCCTTAAAAAACCATTTGTCCTGTACCGTCCATGACAAAACGTGCCATGCGGGCCACGTATGCAGAGGAATCTCCTAAATTGCCGGAAATGATGCGGGTGACTTCTTCTCTGGGCAGAATTTTGCCTAAAGCCCAAACGGCTGTTTCGCGCACAATCGCATCGGGATCGGACAATAAACCGGTTAAAGCATTTATGAAGGCCGTTTCTTTAATATTTCCCGCCGTATAAGCGGCACAGGCGCGCGTCCAGTCCATGAACTCTCCGACCGGAGTTTCCAGAATATCCTGAATATGACCGTTCACGGGCAAAACAGGCGGATAAAAGTGCGGACGAAGCAGAGCCAGCTGCTGCTGAACTGTTTTGTTTTCAAATAAAGGCAAACACAACGTTCTTAATTCGCCGGACAGAATCTTGTCTACAATTTTAACTGTATTTTCATTTTCCGGTTGGGCGGGGTTGTACTTGCTTAAGAAAGAAATCAAAGCCGCAGAGGGCTGCAATAAGGACAATAAAAGTAAAATCCGCTCTTTGATATATTCAACCTCATTCAATAAGGCGGATTTTAAAATGTCCAAAGAGCCGGCCAACTCTTCATTTTTATTTTTGTTAAAAACATGAACCGCGGCCAAAATGCCGGTTGCCATTTCGATTTCGTCATATAAGCACAAGCGGACAATGTTGACCTTTTTGCCGACAGCCTTATAGCCGGAAAGAGCCAGCGCCTTAATGATATTGAATCTGATGCGCCGATCTTCGATCTGAATATGGCTGAATAAAAATTCTTCAGAAGCCGGTGAAGCAATTCTGGCCAATAATCGAGTCAATAAAATGCGGAACTGTACGGGACTGTCTTTGGACTGCAGTGCCTGGTTGATTTCACTGAATGCAGCTTCTTTAAACTGCAGCAGGACATTGCCGGCTTCTTCCCTCAGTTCGGGTGTCTGGAACGTTTTCATAATTGCCGGTAACAGCTGCGGATTGACCAATTTGCCGGCGGCTGTCAGGGCCGTTTTGCGGACTTCCGGATCAGAATCGTCCAACAAGCGTATCAACGGGTGATAAAAGGCCGCATTGCCGGCATTGCCCAACACAAGCGCTGCCAACAGACGATCATCTTGGTTTTCGGAAACGGAAAGAGCCGCAACACGTTCAATCGCAACAAAAACGCCCTCTCGTCCAACGGCCAGCAGACCGGTTAAGGCGCCTTCCCGAATCACAGGATCATTAATCAAATGGACGGCTTTTTCCCGCTCTTCCGCATTGCCCAGGCGGCACATAACGCGTATGGCTGTTTGGCGGACTTCGGCATTTTCGTCGGTATCGGCCAATTCTGATATATCTTTCAATGCCGATGAAAGGGCCAGCGTTTCAATTTTGGATAAAGCATACAGCCGCACTTCTTCGTTTTTATGATGCAGCGCCCGCGTTAAATAGTGTAAAAATGACGGCGACATCGATTCTTCAATGACACGCAGAGCGTACAGAACGTTTTGAGGTTCATCGCTGTTCAGGTTTGCTTCCAAATGACGGTTGACCGCTTTTCCGGCCAGCAGCAGTTTTCCGCCGCGCCATAAATGTGTTTTCAGCATATTTAAGATTAAAGCCAGATATGACTGACGGACGGCTATAACGGTCAGCAGAACAATGATGACTAATCCGGCCATAAAGTACAGGAATTCAACCTCAGTCGTATTTTGTTCAATAATCAGCAAAAATAGTCCGCTTATCGCCAAAGCTACCGGTTCGACTGCGGATTTGCGGAACAACGTTGCCCTGAAGCCGGATCTTAATGAAACGGCCAGAGGAATGGTTTGAAAGGCTGCCTCTTTTGTGCTGTCAGCCAAGATGAAAACGGCTTGGGCTGCTGCAATCAGGCTGAAAAGAGCAAACCAGCCGCCTGCCGCCGCTGTCAGCAGGACAACGGGAAGCAAATACAGTCCGGCAAACAGGCTGAGGCGGGTTTTGGCAAAGATGTATAACGCAAGCAGAGTGACAACAGCCGTGCCTGCAAAAACGGAGCTGTATATATGGGATAAAATTTCTGTTTGCCCGACGGAAAATTCCGCAGCGGAAATCAGAAAATAATATTGAAAAATTCCTGTGGCGAAAAAAAGAATGCCGGACGAAATATAAAAAGAGGATGACAGATTTTTTTGCAGAGAATCATTTCCCTTTCTTTTAATTTTTTGCTTGTCAAAGGCAAAACGATACAGAACCGGCGCCGAACCATTATCAATCAATATTTTTAAAACGAATGCCGTGCCGGCGGATAAAACAGAAGCCCCTAAAATCAGGTATATCGGTGACAAAGCGGCTGCATAAACCAATCCGGCAGAGCTCAGTACGCCAATGGCCTGTACGACCAGTATCACCGGCAAAAGCCGAGACCTTTCACCAAATATGCCGAAACGGAAAACAATCAGCCAAAAAGCGACCTCCGCCAAAATGCGGAACCCTTCTTTCCAAATCATCAATAAGGTGCTGATGATTGAGGCCGGAGCGAAAAAGGACGCTGCAAAGATCAGTGCCGAAATGCCGGCAGCAATCAGAAGCAGCGAAACGGGAAATTCTTTAAAAGCGGAAACAACAGGCCAAAGAAACAGGATTAAAACAGCCGAAGCGATCAAAATTTGCGGAATATCCTGACCTAAATATTCGGTTAAAAACAGAATGCCGGCACCCGCGTCAACCGCCATAACGGCGGTGGTCTTTAAAAACGCACATAGAATTAACAGCAACGCGGGGAAGAGTTCTTCCGCTGAAAAATAAATTCCTGTTCCTAATTTTTTTTCGCGCATTATAACGCCTCCTTCACTGCCAATCCCATGAGAGATCGGGCATATTCCTGAGCCTTAAAAGGACGCAGATCATCAATCTGTTCCCCAACGCCGATTAAATGTACCGGCAGTTTGAATTCCTCCGCCAAAGCAACAATGACGCCGCCTTTGGCTGTGCCGTCCAGCTTTGTTAAAATCAGTCCCGTGACCGGAACCGTTTCCGAAAATATCTTTACCTGAGAATGGGCGTTCTGCCCGACGGTCGCATCTAAAACCTGCAGACAGGCATGCGGCGCGTCCGGTATTTGTTTTTTGATAATCCGAATGATCTTCTGCAGTTCGTCCATTAACTCCGAACGGTTCTGCAGCCGTCCGGCCGTGTCGATAAATAACACGTCATCGCCGTTTTGGCGGGCCTGCGTTATGGCATCGAAGACAAGCCCCGCCGCGTCTGCGCCGGTCGGTTTGGAAACAACAGGACACCCCGTGCGTTCTCCCCAGACTTTCAGCTGTTCAACGGCAGCTGCGCGGAACGTGTCCGCAGCGGCAAAGGTGACCTTCAAACCTTTATCTTTGAGTTGCTGCGCCATTTTGCCGATTGTTGTTGTTTTGCCTGCGCCGTTGACGCCCGCCATTAAAATGACAAAAGGTTTCTTTGTTGGATCTATTTTTAATTCCTGTGCGAAAGGTTCCAATTTTGCAGCGATTTTGTCCGCAAAAAAAGTACGAACTTCCTCAGCAGAAACTTCTTTGTCGAATTTTTCTTTTGCCAGTTCAGCCGTCAGGACGGCGGCTGTTTTGGCGCCCACATCCGCCATAATCAGCAGATCTTCAAGATCGGTCAGCGTGTCTTTGTCAAGCTTCCGTTTTGTCAGCAGGCTTTCGATTCCCGAAACCAGCGGTGCCGCGGTGCGCGACAACCCCTGTTTTATCCGTGCAAACAATCCCGCCATAATTTTACAGAACGCTCCCTTTAAAGATGCCGTTTTCAATTCCCGCCAGACGGACGGAAACAAAATCGCCGGGGGTGAAACCGTTTCCGACAAATACAGGCAGGTAATGTTCACACAATCCTTTCCCGTCGGCTTCATACAAAACCACAGCGGTTTGACCTATTTTGCCCTGCATATAGTCAAAAAGCAAGTTTTCTCCGAGAGTTCTTAAAATCTTTGCGCGTTCTTTGCGCACAGGGGCGGGAATCTGCGGCATTTTCGCGGCAGGCGTTCCCGGACGGATCGAGTAAGGAAAAACGTGCAGATGCGTTATGCCGGCTTCTTTGACCAAATCGAGCGTGTTACTGAACATTTGATCCGTTTCCGTCGGAAAGCCCGTGATGAAATCCGCGCCGAAGACGATATCAGGCCGGACGGCGCGCAGCTTTTGACACAGTTCCAGAATATCCTCGCGCGTATGTCGACGGGCCATGCGCTTTAAAATCATATTGTCGCCGGATTGGGCGGACAGGTGCACGTGCGGCTGCAAAATATACGATCTTTTGAACAAAGCAATCAGGTCGTCGTGAATACAGGCCGGATCAAGCGATCCTAAGCGCACTCTTTTTAAGCCGTCAATCTGCGTCAAAGACTCGACCAGTTTTGCAAAGTTGGGATAGTCGGTAATATCGACGCCGGTCAGAACGATTTCAGGATATCCTTGTTCGATCAGCTTTTCTGCATGCCGCAAGATCTTTTCGGCGGGCAGGTAGGAGCTTTTTCCTCTGGCCTGCGGAACGATGCAAAAGGTGCAGTGATTGTTGCAGCCTTGCTGAATCTGAATGAACGCGCGGCACCGTTCGTTGAAAAAGACAGGCTCCGGCAAATCGAAATCAACGGGAGAGTCGATGTCGGAAACCAGAATATCCGGCTGTTCGGGCGCAAAATTTTCCACTTTGAATTTTTCGCGGTTGCCCAGAACGCGGCTGACTTCCGGCATTTGAGCATACAGCTCGGGGTGGACTTGCGCCGCGCAGCCCGTTACAACCACGAAAGCATCCGGATTTTCGCGCTTTAATTTGCGAATGGCTTGTCGGCACTGCCGTTCGGCTTCGCCCGTTACCGCGCAGGTGTTGACAATAATAATGTTGTCCGGCAGGTTTCCCAATTCCTGCATGGCGGAAGATTCGTAAGTGTTTAAACGGCAGCCGAAAGTGACGATTTGAGCGGGCATCTTTTTTAATCTTGTTGTTGAAACGGGAACAGAGTAGCAAAAAGAGTCCGTTAAATCAAAGCAAAGCTTCAGAAAGATAAAGATTCGGGTTGACTCTTGCAGTTCAGACGGGTATAAAAAACCTGTTCAATAAAGGTTTTAACACCTTATGCCTCTGAGGAGGTCCGTCTGCCGGTGAAGGTACGCCCACAGACGCCTTTTTTGTTTGCATAGGGGGAAGAGGGAAAATGTTTGACACTCTGGCAGAAAAATTAAACGGCGTGTTTTCCAGACTGACACATCGGGGGGCTTTGTCCGAATCCGATGTGGACGAAGCGATGCGTGAAATCCGCATTGCTTTGCTGGAAGCGGACGTTGCCCTGCCGGTTGTCAAGGATTTCATTGCCCAAGTCCGCGAAAAGGCTGTCGGACAAGAAGTCATCAAGTCGGTAACGCCGTCTCAAATGGTCGTCAAAATTGTTCATGACGCTTTGGTTGAAATGCTGGGCGGTCAGAACGAATCGCTTGATCTGGCCGCTGTTCCTCCCGTGCCGGTGTTAATGGTCGGCCTGCAGGGGTCCGGTAAAACGACAACTTCTGCGAAATTGGCTCTGCGCCTGAAAAAAGAAAAGAAAAAAGTCCTTATGGCGTCTTTGGATATTTACCGTCCCGCGGCGCAGGAACAATTGGCGCAGTTGGGCTTTCAGACCGAAGTTGATACGCTGCCGGTTATTATCGGTGAAAAACCGAAGGCGATCGCTTCCCGCGCAATGACGGAAGCGCGCAGAGGCGGCTATGATGTCGTGATTTTGGATACGGCGGGGCGGCTGCATATCGATCTGGATATGATGGCGGAGGTCGCGGAAGTCCGTCAGCTGGTCCAGCCGAAGGAAACGATTTTGGTCGTTGACGCTTTGGCGGGGCAGGACGCCGTCAATATCGCGCGCGAATTCAACGAAAAAATCGGCATAACGGGGATTGTCCTGACCCGAATCGACGGTGATTCCCGCGGCGGCGCGGCATTGTCGATGCGCGCTGTGACCGGCTGTCCGATCAAATTCCTGGGCGCGGGCGAAAAAGTCGAAGCCTTGGAACCGTTCCACCCTGACCGTCTGGCGGGCCGTATTCTGGATATGGGCGATGTGGTGTCGCTGGTGGAAACGGCGGCTGAAAAATTGGACAAGGAAGAGGCCGAACGTGTCGCCAAGCGCATGATAGACGGTCGCTTTGATTTAAACGATATGCTGTCGCAGCTGCGGCAGATGCAGAAAATGGGCGATTTAAAAGGGCTGCTGGGTCTGCTGCCGGGAATCGGCAAATTCAAGGCTCAGCTGGAGGCGGCCAAAATTGACGATAAAGTTTTTAAACGGCAGGAGGCGATCATTCTTTCCATGACGCCTAAGGAACGCCGTAATCCGGACATCATCAAGGCATCGCGTAAAAAGCGCATTGCCGAGGGGTGCGGTCAGTCCGTTCAGGACGTCAACAAATTGTTGAAACAGTATGAACAGATTGCCGATGTGATGAAGAAAATGAAAAAAATGGGAAAGCGGGGATTGTTCGGCGGTCTGCCCGGCGGTCTCGGCGGCGGTTTCGGCGGTATGGGGGGCTTCCCTCCGTTCGGCGGATTTCCGTCATAATGCAGACATGATTTTTGATTTTTAAGTGAGGTAACAAAAAATGTCAGTTCGTATCAGACTTGCCCGCGGCGGTTCGAAAGGCGCTCCTTTCCACAAGATCGTTGTGGCGGATCAGCGCGCGCCGCGTGACGGTCGTTTTATTGAACGCGTCGGTTATTATAATCCGCTGTTGCCGGCGGATCATGCCGAACGCGTTGTTGTCAAAGCGGAACGCATCAAATATTGGCTGAGCGTCGGTGCCCAGCCGACAGAACGCGTTGCCAAATTGTTGGCGAAGCAGGGATTGTGTGCGGCTCCCGTAATTAATGAACGCCCGCAGAAGTCGGCTCCGAAGGCAAAGGCTCAGGAACGCGCAAAGGCCAAGGCTGAAGCTGCCGCCGCTGCCGCTGAAGCAGCTGCTGCTCCTGCCGAAGTCTAATTTCCTTTTTGATTAAAGAAGACGAACGATGACTGTTTCCGGCGAATGTGAAAATTTAGTTTGTGTCGGCGTGATCACCACGGCGCACGGCGTTCGCGGATTGGTCAAAGTGAAAAGCTTTACACAGAATGCGGCGGATTTTGCGGCTTTCGGGGCATTAAGCGATGCTTCGGCAAAGCGTTCGTTCAATGTTCAAATCGTAGGATCGAACAAGGACTTGTTTCTGGTTCAAATCGACGGTGTGACGGATCGGAACGCGGCGGAAGCGCTGAGAGGAACGGAACTGTTTGTTGCCCGTTCTCAATTGCCCGAAACAGCGCAGGACGAATTCTACTATGCCGATTTAATCGGCATGACGGCTCGGACGCCGGACGGAAAAGTCCTGGGAACGGTTAAGGCGATGTATAATTTCGGCGCAGGGGATATGTTGGAAATTAATGGAGTGGAAGATTTCATTTCGTTTTCAAAACAAAATATTCCCGATGTTGATTTGAAAAACCGCGTCATAACGGTTTGCTTGCCGGAAAGTGTAGAAGCAAAACCTGAAGAACGACCGGAGTCGTAAATGTCTTTGTTTACGGCAAACGTGCTGACCGTTTTTCCTGAAATGTTTCCCGGTTATTTGGGGTATTCATTGGCGGGGAAGGCACTCGAAGAAGGGATATGGACGCTGAACGTGACAAATATCCGCGCTTTTGCGGAGGACCGTCATAAAACAGTCGATGATACACCCTTTGGTGGCGGCGCCGGAATGGTTATGCGACCGGACGTGCTGGGAAGAGCCGTTGAAGCGGTTCATAAACCGGGAACACGGTTGATCTATTTTTCGCCGCGCGGCATGAAAGTGACGCAAAAAATGGCGGAAGAATTGGCAAGTGAGGGAGAGGCGACTTTTCTTTGCGGTCGGTTTGAAGGAATAGATGAGCGTGTTTTGCAGGCTTATCCGTTTGAGGAAGTCAGCTTGGGTGACTTCGTTTTATCAGGCGGGGAACCGGCGGCTTTGGCGGTGTTGGACGCGGTCGTGCGACTGCTTCCCGGCGTTATGGGGTCAAGCGCTTCTTTAGATGAAGAAAGTTTCAGCCGCGGATTGTTGGAATATCCGCAATATACGCGGCCTGCCGAATGGAACGGGCTTTGCGTGCCGGAGGTCTTGAACTCCGGACACCATGGGCGGATCGCCGAATGGCGCTTGGCTCAGGCCGAAGAATTAACGAAACTGCGGCGACCGGATTTGTGGAAAGCTTATCTGGAAACTGCAAAAAGCGAGAGGATAAAAAAATGAATTTGATCAAGACGCTCGAAAAAGAGCAAATGGAAAAACTGGCGAAGAAAGCCGATTTTCCCGAATTTAAGGCCGGCGACACCCTGCGTGTCCACGCCAAAGTTGTTGAAGGTGACCGTGAACGTATTCAGGTGTTTGAAGGCGTTTGCATTGCCCGCAAAAATGACGGTTTGAATTCCACATTCACCGTGCGCAAGATTTCTTTCGGTGAAGGCGTTGAACGTGTGTTCCCCGTCTATTCTCCGAATGTTGCGAAAGTGGAAGTTTCCCGCCGCGGTAAAGTCCGCCGCTCCAAGCTGTATTACCTCCGCAGTTTGCGCGGTAAGGCGGCGCGTATTGCCGAAGTCGCTGATACGGCGAAATAACTTCTTTCTGCCTCTGGCTTTTGGAGGGGAGGCGGTGTTTTCCGCTTCCCCTCGCTGAGAGGGGCGGATATTTCTCCGATGCCGAAATGTCGGCAAGCGGGTCTTTATTGCTTTATTAATGGAGTTTTACACACATGGTTAAAGTTGCTGTCGTTGGCGCAACGGGAAATGTCGGACGTGAAATGCTGCAGACTTTGGCGCAGAGAAATTTTCCGGCTGACGAGGTATTTGCGGTTGCTTCCGCCAGATCAGCGGGAAAAGATGTATCTTTCGGCGAAGACAAAGTTTTAAAAGTGCACGATCTGGAAAAATTTGATTTTCACGGCATTGATATTGCTTTGATGTCTGCGGGAGCTTCCGTTTCGGAAAAGTATGCGCCGAAAATCGCGGCAGCCGGCTGTGTTGTGATTGATAATTCTTCTCAGTGGCGCACGGATCCCGATGTTCCGCTGGTAGTGCCGGAGGTCAACCCCGAAGCGATAGCGGACTATAAAAAGAAAAATATTATTGCCAATCCGAACTGCTCGACGATTCAAATGGTTGTGCCGCTGGCAGCATTGCACAAAGCGTTTCATATCACGCGCGTTGTCGTTTCCACTTATCAGTCGGTTTCTGGCGCGGGCAAAGCGGCAATGGACGAACTGTTCGATCAGACAAAGGGGATTTACTGGGGTGAAGAGCTCTCCAAGACACAGAATAAATTTCCTAAGCAGATCGCTTTCAACGTCATTCCCCACATAGATGTGTTTTTAGACGACGGCGCGACCAAGGAAGAATGGAAAATGACGGCGGAAACCAAAAAGATTTTGGATCCGAAAATCAAAGTTCACGCAAACTGCGCGCGCGTTCCCGTCTTCGTCAGCCACGCGGAATATGTGAATATTGAAACGGAAAAGGAAATTTCCGATAAGGAAGCAACCTTTATTTTGAAGAAAACCCCCGGCGTTACGGTTCTTGACACGCGTGAAGCGGGCGGCTATCCGACACAGGCGGAAGTTGCGGGCGAAGACGATGTGTTTGTGTCCCGTATTCGCTCCGATGCGACCGTTGACAACGGCTTAAGTTTCTGGTGCGTGGCGGACAACCTGCGCAAAGGCGCTGCCCTGAACGCCGTTCAGATCGCCGAAGTGTTGGTCAGAGATTATTTGAACAAGTAATTTATACCGATAATGAAAAAGCCTTGCGGAATATTTTTTCGGCAAGGCTTTTTTGTTGTTATGAAGATGAAGCCGGATGTCATTGCGAGGAGCGATAGAGATGCGGCAATTCAAAATAGTTTAGTGCTTTCTTTCCTATGGATTGCTTCTCTACGTTTGCAATGACGATAAAAGAAAGGCTCGATGACGTTTTTCAGAA
Organism: Alphaproteobacteria bacterium; assembly: GCA_017480385.1. Taxonomy (GTDB): domain Bacteria; phylum Pseudomonadota; class Alphaproteobacteria; order CAAGCB01; family CAG-977; genus UBA11549. The sequence goes on from JAFVAT010000035.1 coordinate 26,295, forward strand.
CTTATTTTTTGCTTTTGAACTCTTTTTTCGCTTTTTGAAGTTGGCGGGCAAATTCATCGTTCGCGTGCAGTCTGGCGATCATTGTCGGCGTGATTATGCGTGCGGCATCGACATCGCTCTGAAAATGAAAGCCGACAATCACGCGGCTGTTCCCGTATTCATATCCGCGCGTTAAAATCTCGTCCTGACGTTCCGGATTGATTTCGGCTAACACTAACGCGACTGCCCAGCCTTTTGTCGTATGTCCCGACGGATAAGAGGAGTTTGTTCTCAACTTTTCTTCGTCTTCGGGAACGGGCGTCGGTTCGTTGAACTGCATGAAGGGTCTGGCGCGCATAATGCGGCTTTTGGCTTTTTCGCTGCATTCGTGCGCCGTTTTCAGCACCCGATCCAAAAGAGCCCAAATTTCAGGTGTGTTTTCTTCGGAAATGGTCATGCCGAACGGTTCGGAATAAATTTTGGCTAAATAGTCCTGCGTCAGAACGGCGTCTTCCGCAGCTTGTTTCCCGCGTTTCGTTTTGCGCATTTTCTTGCCCCATTCGTATCTGAGCTTGTCATTTCTGAAAGCCGGATCGGTTGGTTTCGGCGGCAAAGGCATGAATTTGGCGGCTGTCGGAATTTCTTCCGGCGTCAGATACGATCCAGCCGTTAAAGCTTCCTTTGTCTGTACGCAGGCAGCCGTACTGACACAAAGAGAAAGAGTAAATAAAACAGTCAGAATTTTTTTCATAGCACCCTCGAAAAATAAAACAAAAGTATGAATGTATAATAAGAAAAAAGACGCAAAGTCAAGGGCGGCTGTTGTCAAAACCGCTGTTGAAACGTAAATTCCAGAGTCGTTTTTTATATTCGCGCTGCCAAATATTTGAATCGCGTTCGGTATACAAATACAAACCGTGTGATAATTCTGCGACGAAACAGTCTCTGACACTTGAGGATACATTTACATTTTTTAACAGTGCGGCTTCGGGCGATACCGACCGTGTTTCCGATTCCGATACCATGCAGGTTGTTTTGCTGAACGGCGCCGGCTATACGGTGGATTCCGGAAAACGTCTGCCCCGCTGGGGAAGCGAGGTATCGGTACAGTCGGAAATCCGCGCAGGACAAAAAACACCGGTTTCGGTTGAATATGCGGGAACGTTAAAAAAAGACTATCAAAGTCATGCCGGCATGCTGAAACAGCGGTCTGATTTTTAAGAATAAAAGGGATTAGAGAGCGTCTTTTTTCTTTAATTCTTCTTTGATTAAACGAAGAGAAACCGGATTGCCGCCTTCTTCGGCATACATCAATACGGTTTTGCCGCTGTTGTCGGCAGCTGTGACATCGGCTCCCTGCTCAATCAGTTTCTGAACAATGATTTCGTCTTCTTTTTTGGCAGCATACATCAGTATGGTTTGTCCGTCAGCGTTTTTGTATTCCGTATCCGGCAGGTGGCAGTCGTGGAAAATGTAATACCCCAGTTTTCTATACTGATGTGTTTGCCAAAGGGAATGGATTTTGCCTTGCCGCTGTATTTCAGAATTGCAGTTCCGTGCGCCGTTTTCCCATAAAAAGGAGCGAATTTCTTTCTCCAGAGCCGTTTCCTTTTTATTTCGGATTTTTTTATCCAGGGTATCCAGCACTGTTGAACAGCATAACTGCCGGCATGGGGCTTTGACGGCATTGATATCGTCAGCCGGCACGCCGTTTTTTAATAGGGCGTTGACAAACAAATAATTGCCCGCTTTAGCCGCTTTGGCCATGGGTGTTTCCTGATATTCATCTTTTGCATTTAGATTAATGCCGGCCTTTTTTAACCGTTTCAAGGCGTTTTCAAAAGCGGGATAATTCGTTTCATTAATTGTTTTGGCATGTCGGACGACGGCGGCAAGCAATTGTTTCTTTCTGCTGATATGTTCCGACGGAACGCCGAGAAGCAAAAACGTAACGGCAGAATCCCACTCCTGATTAAGAATCGCGGTGTCCAACAAAGTCTGCTTTTTTGAGTTCCGGCATTCAATTCCGTCTGTGACCGATGTCAGAGCAATTAACGCAGCGGCATTTTCAATTTGACTGTTTTGAGCGGCAAGGCACAGAGCCGTTCTGCCGAGGCTGTCCGTCCAAAGCGGGTTGGCTCCGTTTTTTATCAGCTGGTGAATGACCTGAGCGTCAGAAATGTTTGCCGCGGCATAGCTTAAGGGACGATTCTTGTCAGGCATGGCAAAATTCGGATCAATATCGCCTAAAACAGCTCTTTCCACAATGGCCGTATTGTCTTTTAAATCTTCTGCCAATTTTTGCCGTTTTATAACCAGAAGCTTTCCTATTTCGTTGGCCGCCGTATCGGGAGAAGGATTGTTTTTAATGATTTCGGTCAATGACTGCGGATCAATATTTGTCAGACGGACCAAAGCATTAACAGTTTCGCTCTTGTCTAGGGCCAGATCATTAAAATTTTTTAAAATAAATTGCTTTGTTTCTATGATCTTGGGCTCTATTCCCTTGTCTTTTCGGACCATTTCGACAAAGTACTGATTTTTGCCATATTTAAAATAAGCGGCAGGCGTTATAAATGTAGAGGCGCCAAACGGAGTCCAAATGATAGGCCAGGCAATGGCGGATGTGTTATCAGACAATAAGGAAAAAATGTGTGAAAATGGGGAATCGGAATCCGGTTTGGATTCGTTTTTTTCTTTTTTTGTTGCCTTTTCCCATGTTTCGGTTTCGTCCCCTTCTTTTTGTTTGGGAAAAGAATCTGCAGAATAAGAGATATCCAAGATAAACCGGTTGTTTTCCCATGTGGGGGAAAGGAAACGATGTTTTTCGGACGCGGAAACATGAATGACGGCATCATAATAATCAGGCGCTCTGAGGTAATATTTTTCTTTGTTTTTGGGACAGGGCAATATAATCGGAGTGTGGCACAAAAAGATGCCGTCTTTTGTGTAGACCTGCGCGGAAATATTGGCGGAAATAGAAAGAGTGCAGGTGTTGACGGTCGGTTCACTGTGCTTTCGTTTTAATTCCGCCGTTAAAGTCTTTAATGTCGCCGGCGATCGCGGGGAAGGCATGTTTTCTTCTTGCAGTTTTTGCAGGTTAGGGCAAGAATAAGCGTCGGCATATAAAACGGTCGGCCAAAAAAGGCACAATAAAAGGGGCAAAGATGTTTTTTTCATTTCATAAATTCAGGGCTTCGGCGTAATACTTGGGAATAAAGCATAAGTAATTTTAGGAAACAAAACAATGTTTTTTTATAGAAACAATAATCAAAATCGCCTGAATAAAGAAAAACTTCAGGAACAAAATGAAAATAACGAAAATACGCAGGCAACGGATTTTGATCCGCCGGCGGATTATTCCAAAGCGGCCTTTGAAAAAATAAAACAGCTGTGTGATCAATTTAATAAGGCGCAGCTGTTGGAATATATTGAACTGGTCAACAGTCCGAAGAAATTATTCTGGCTGAATTTTTTGTCCGGTTTGGCCAAAGGGTTGGGATTGACGATCGGCACGGCGATCGTTTTAACGATTCTGTTTAAATTGACGCAGCATATTATCGCGCTGAATATCCCGTATATCACGGTCTGGGTTTCCGAATGGATCGGACAGGTAACGTCTTTGCTGCGCGCGGGAAAATAAATTCCGGCTTTTTTCCGGACAAATGTGGAAAAGGTTTCGGACAGATATGGAAAAGCCCCTTTGCAGGGGCTTTCGCTTTTTTTAAGATTACCATTTGATTTTAGCGGCTTTTTGCTGCGGATAATTTTATTAACGATCGCTGCCGCGCTGCCGCCAACCATCCCAAGCCCGCAGAACATTCAAAAGAAAGGGGAATCGAACGATGACGGTTTATGGCTATATCAGAGTCGGCACGGATAAACAGACGACGGAAAACCAAAAGTGACAAAACCACTTAATATTTTAGGTCTTATTATGTAGGGATTGTCTGTTTTTATGGCTTCGCTTGGAATCTTTATTTCAATATCATTTCTGTTGATTTTTTCTGTTCTTGTCATTTTTTTTCATTTCGTCAGTTAAAGCTATACCACCACAAAACAAATCAGTCGCCGTGCTTTAAAGGCACAGGCGACCGGGAGTTAACAACTGCAACGAAACAGCATGATGCTTTTGGCGTAATGCTTGAACATAGCATCATCTTCCGGTCATGAAACATGATCGGGAGAAGTTTTTTGATGTCGGTTTGCCTTAGACCGTTCGTTGAGAGGTTGTTAAGCCCCACTGTCGAAGCCGACAGCGGATTCAGAATAGCATACAAAAAGATACAAATAAGTTTTTTGTCATCGTCAGAAAATGTGTAATCAGCAAAGAGTTAGAAAAAACTTATTGAAACGATAACAAATAAAATTAAATATAGGGATTTTATCCCTGCATTTTCCGTTTTTGCACCTCGATCAGTTCCGCGATTTTTTCGCTGACGATATTAGCGGAAGCAACAGTGTTTCAGGTCTTTTCTTTCCATTTAAAAAAATCTGTAAAATGTAAAAAAATAAAATAGCAATTAATTCCGCCGCAGAAGATCAGATAAAATCTGTTTTATAAATTTGACATTTTTGCAAAAAAATAAAACAGGTGTCCGCTTGTCAGGCACGCGAACGCCTGTTATGCCCAAAGGACTTTACACTCTGATTAACTGCGCAATAAAAGGACCCCTTGACGGATCAAGGGGCCGGAGTTGTATTTTAAATTATACGGATTGAACGAACAATTAAGCCAAAGGCAGTTGATTTTCCAATAATCCTTCCGCAATCTGCAGGTTCATGTTTTCTAACGTGTCCAAAGTTTCCTCTGCCGCGTCGCAGCCGTCTTTCAATGTTTTGGCGACAACGAAATTCGCCAGCTTGATCAGGTTTTCCTTCGCTTTGGCGCTTAACGGGTGATCTTCGCGGGAAACTAATGTCTGAATGGCCGTCCACAGCTGTAAATTTTCATCTAAAGCGATTGTCAATCCGGCTTTGTCTTGATTTTGGCGGGCCTGAGAAATATTCGTTGCCGAACGCAGCAAAGCCAGAGCGTCTTCCTGAGGCAGTGTTAATTCTTTTGTCATTCAAGTATCTCCTTTCAGGTTGAGTGGTAAAAATAATGATAGCATGTTTTAAAGAAAGTTAAGGAAAAAAACGGGTTTTTCCCCTAAATCTTTTGGCGGGTTTTAGAATGGACTAATGATATCAAGCACTTGTCTGCCGATTCGCGGCTGCTGAACATCGCTGATCGTTCCTTTACCGCCGTAAGCGACGCGCAGTTCCGCAATTTTTTCGGACTTGATCGTGTTCAGTGTCGAAATGTCTTCGCGGCGGATAATGCCTGTCATATGCAGCTGGCGCATTTCATAATTGACGCGGACTTCTTGTTTGCCGGAAATGACTAAATTCCCGTTTGGCAGAATTTGCGTGACAACCGCCGCCATGGTGACATCGATTTTCTCGTTTCTGTCAATTGAACCGTCGCCGGTAATGTCCCGGCTGCTGGAAATATTGAACAGGTTCGATACGTCCACGCCGCTGGGCAGAATTTTCCCGGCATACTTTTCCAATCCGGCCAAAGCGCCGATGCTGACGCTGTCCTTATCGTCTCCGCGCTTTTGTTCGGACTTGTTTTCCAGCAGCGCCTTGTCGGAAATGACGACCTGAACGGTCAGAATATCCCCGACCTGAGCCGCGCGCTGGTCTTTGAAAAAGCCTTTGGAGCCGGGGCGCCACAGGGAGTTTGCGTTCACGTAAGGCGTCTGCGGTTCGGGCATCGGCATGTCGATCGGCGTGTATCCTTTTTCCTTTGTCGGGTTTTCGATTTTGGAAAATTCGGGTTCTTTGCCGACATCGGCCAAACGCCCAAAGTAGGCACAGCCTGCCGTGTTGAAAACAATCGCGGCGATTAAAGAGGTCTTCGCCATATATTTGAAAGTTGTTTTCTTCATGATTTTCCTCCCTTACGGCTGTTTGCCGGGTGTGTAAATGGAAACTGTTTCGGGACCGGTGACCGTCCCTTGAACAACGGATTTGCTTTGAACATTCATTACGCGCACGGTGTCGCCTAAACCGCCGTTTTCAAGCGCTTTGCCCTGCGCGCTGAGCATAATGCCGCCCTTGGTAAAGTTCAGCGTGATCATTTTTCCTTTGGTGACCATGACCTGAGTGCGCACGTCATTTGCTAAAATCATCTGGCCGGAACGGATCGAACGTTTGACTTCTTTGCCGATCAGGTCTTCTTTTTTTACCGAGTCCGCCGCGCGGACCGTGGATTCCTGCGCGATGCGTTTCATTAAAACATTATCGGGCGTGATAATTCGACCGGCTTTCAGGTCCTGCGCCGCAACGGGGACAAAAACAAAGATTTTGACTTTGCCGGCGAATTGCAGCTCTTGTTTCTTTTCCGAATTGACGATCAGGTTCAGTTTCGCTTCAAACTGCTGTCGAGTCGGTGTATATTCCGCTGAGACGGGGGTCAGCTGCCAATCGGATTTAACCGGGACCAGAACGGGAAATATGCCTTTTTGAAAAGTCAATTCCGCATTTTCGGGCAGCCCCTGCGCCTTTAATTCTTTCAAAATGACCTGTGTCACCGCTTCTTTTGAAATTTCGGCGGCGGCCCGGCGGACCTTGACGGAAACTTTTTCGTTCGCCGGTTCCCAGGCGATTTTATGTGTCTGAGCCAGCTTTTTCAGCCATTCGTATGTCAGAACGGCTTCTTTGCCTAAAGCCGGCGCGGGGGCTATGACTTTTTTATCTGCGCTGTCGTCCAGTCCCGAAAACAAATCGCCCAGCCGGATATAATCGTCCGTGACCGTCGCTTTTTCTTTTAAAACAACGGGCAGAGCCTGCAAATCGAACAGCTCCGCGTCCTGCGCAAAGGCCGGCAGAACGGAAACGAAAGAGAACAGAAAAGTGATTAACAGGCTCTTCATCGCTTTAATCCTTACGATTTCAGCTGATTGATCGTGGACAGCATCTGATCTGCCGTCGTGATGACTTTCGAATTCATTTCATAAGCGCGCTGGGCGGAAACAAGTTCGGTGATTTCAGAAACGACGTTGACATTGGAGTTTTCCAAAAAGCCCTGCAAAATCGTCCCGAAGCCCAAAGCTCCCGGAACGTCCGTCGTCGGATCGCCGGAAGCCGCCGTTTCAATGAACAGGTTGTCTCCGATTGCTTCCAGTCCGGACTCGTTTAAGAAATTGGCGATTTCCAGCTGACCGACGTTGGTCAGTTCGGTTTCACCGTCTTCTTTGACCCAGACTTCGCCGGAGGGGTTAATTGTGATGCCGATCGCATTTTCAGGAATTGTGATGCCGGGCTGAACGGTATAGCCGTCGGAGGTGACCAAAATTCCTTCGGAACTGACTTGAAAAGCGCCGTCACGGGTGTAGCCCGTACCGCGGTCATTCGGCAGCTCGATCTGGAAATAGCCGTTGCCCTGAATAGCCAAATCAAGCGTGTTGTTCGTGTTCAAAACGGAGCCGTGTTCGGATACGCGGTAAACGGAAGCCGTTTTCACGCCGATTCCCAGCTGAATGCCGGACGGGACGATCGTGCCCGAATCTGATGAATTGGCGCCGACGCGGCGCATATCTTGATACAAAAGATCATGAAATTCAGCCCGCCGGCGCGAATAAGCCGTCGTGTTCATGTTCGCGATGTTGTTGGAAATCACTTCCACATTTGTCTGCTGTGCCAACATTCCCGTTGCGCCGATATGTAGTGCTCTCATGGTCGTTTCTCCTTAAAAAATCTCTTAACTGCCGGATCTGGCGTAAACTTGCAAAGCGTTCTGGCGGCGCGTGTGTTCCGAATCAATCATCATTTGAATGTTTTCGTAGGCACGCTGTAATTTAATCATGTTTGACATTTCGACAACCGCGTTGACGTTCGATTTTTCAATCATGCCCTGTTCGACATTCGGGCGAACGGCGGTCATCGGGTTGTTTTCCGTGTTTCTGTACAAACCGCCGTAGGTGGCGCGCAGCTTTTGCTGATCGGCAAATTCGACAGTCTGAAGCGTGGCCACAGGGCCGTTTTCCGTTAAAATCGTGCCGTCGCGCGTGACATCAAACCGTGTTTCCTCAGGCGCGATGAAAATTGGTCGATTGCGGTCATCTAAAACAGGATAGTTCGCGGCGGTGACCAGCATGCCTTCATCATTAATTTTCAGCTGGCCGTTGCGGGTGTAGCGAATTCCTTCGGGCGTTTCGACAACGAAATAGGACGGACCGTGAATTGCCAGATCAAACGGGTTACCCGTTGCGGAAAAAATGCCTTCTGAAAAATCGCGGACAATGCCGAAGTCATGCACGAAAGCCAGACGGTCATCAATTAAATGCTCGTCGGTTTTGCTTTTGGACAGGTATTCGGTAAAGTGCGGCTGCACGCCTTTGTAACCAGTCGTGTTGACGTTGGCCAGATTGTTGGCCACCATGTCCAGCTGATTCCATAGTCCGGTCTGTCTGGATAACGCGATATAAAGTGTATTTTCCATTTTTCCCTCCCGTTACGGCGGATAATTTTTCTTGAAAATGGATATGCATAAAGCGTGCCAAATTTGTTTTTCTTGCGTCGTGAAGGAAGAAAATTTATTTTTGCTTATAACCTGTTATTAACTAAGACGGCGTATAACTCGTATTATATGGAGTGAAAAGGAATAATAATGGCTGAGGAAAACGAAGAACAACAGTCTGAAACGGAAAACGAACGGTTAATGCCGGCGGTTGCTCCGAAAAAGAAGATACTGCTTTTGCTGCTGCCGATTTTTTTGGTGGTAGGGACCGTTATCGGACTTTATTTTTCAGGCATAGCCGATTCTTTTTTGACAATAAAACACTCGGAAGAATCGGATACGCCCGTTCAGGAGGAAAAACAATCAAAGTCCGGGGCGATTTTCTTTGATGTGCCTGAAATTCTTGTCAATCTTTCAGTACGGGCAGGTCAAAAGCCAATCTATTTTAAAATCAGAGTGGCCTTGGAAATGAATTCTGCCGCCGATGCGGAGCAGGTTGAAAAAATGCTGCCGCGCATAGTTGACAGTCTGCAGTTTTATCTGCGTGAAATGCGGCTGGAGGAAATTCAGGGCTCTGTCGGCACTTATCGGCTGAAAGAAGAAATCCACAGCCGGCTGAACCGCATTCTGGCTCCGATCAAAGTCAATGATGTGCTGTTCAAAGAGATTTTGATTCAATAAGGGGATAAAATTGTATGGCGCAAAATAATCCGGACGATTCTGCTCAAATGGTTAATCCGTTGGGTTCTGATTTCAATCAGGAGGAAGATCAGAGCGTTTCCCAGATTTTGAATCAGGACGAAATTGACAGTCTGCTCAACAGCGGGGAGGCTTTGGACGGGCAAACGGGCGTTCGTGCTCTGCTGAACACGACAACCGTATCATATGAACGATTGCCGATGCTGGAAATCGTCTTTGACCGGTTAGTTCGGTTAATGTCCACGACTTTGCGCAATTTTACCCAGTTCAATATTGAAATCACGCTGGAAGGCATAGATACAATGCGGTTCGGCGATTATTTGGACGCCGTTGCTCAGCCGTCGATGATGTCGGTGTTTAAGGCGGAAGAGTGGGATAACTCCGGATTGATGACGATAGATTCGTCTTTGATTTATACGGTTGTTGATGTGCTGTTGGGCGGTCGGCGCGGAACGGCGGCCATGCGTTTGGACGGCAGGCCGTATACGGTGATCGAGCGTAACTTGATTGTTAAAATGGTTCATTTGATTTTGTCCGATTTGTCTGCGGCGTTTGATCCGCTGTCCCCTGTGACTTTCCGTTTTGACCGTTTGGAAACGAATCCGCGCTTTGCCATGATTTCCAGACCGTCTAATGCGGCAGTTCTGGCTAAATTCAGGATTGATATGGAAGACCGCGGCGGTCGAATCGAACTGCTGCTGCCTTATGCGATGCTGGAACCGGTGCGTGAATTGCTGCTGCAAGGGTTCATGGGCGAAAAGTTCGGGCGGGACAGCATTTGGGAAAACCACCTGGCCGAAGCGCTGTGGGTCAGTGAAGTTAATCTGCTGGCCGTTTTGGACCGTCATATGACTTCATTGAAGCAGGTTTTGCAGTGGAAAGTCGGCACAAAGCTGTTGTTGAATGCGAATCCGGATTCGGAGGTTGAAATGGTTTGCGGCGATATTCCCATGTTTTACGGGCATATGGGACGTAAGGGCGACCATATCGCCGTTCAGATTGAAGATAAAATAAAACGGCAGAAGGATTAAGCTCATGTCGATAGAACTTCTGATCAACGTTGTTGTGATCTGTCTTTTGGTGCCGACGATTGTTTTTGCCGTGATTTTGAACAAGCGTCTGGAGGTTTTGCGCAACAGTCGGGCGGATTTAGGGCGGCTGATCGAAGCGTTTAACGATGCGACGACACGGGCTGAATCGGGGATTCCCAAATTAAAGCAGGCGGCGGACAGCGCCGGCAGTTTGCTGCGGGATCAAATTCAGAAAGCGCAGACTTTGCGTGATGATATGGCTTTTATGATTGAACGGGCCGATGCGGCGGCGCAGCGGCTGGAAAAGGCGGTGAATACGGCGCCGCGACCGGCTTCTTCTTCGGCGGACAACGCGGTCTATCGCCAGCCGTCGGACAATATTCCCGCCGCGCCTGCGCCGAAATCCAAAAAAAGAAAAGTTTTGGTCGAAAATCCGGAGGATTTGATTTCTTCCGCCGTTTCGGCAGCTCAGGATATTTTGCGCGATGCGGAGGCCGTCCGCCCGTCCAAAGCGGATAAAAAGTTTGCCTCTCCTGTTGAAGAAGATTTTGGCTCAGATCGTTCGGAGGCGGAACGCGAGCTGCTTAAAGCACTGCAGTCTATGCGTTAGGAGCTGATAAAAATGAAGCAGATCAAAGAAACCTCTTCGCTGCCCAGAGAAAAAAAGAAAAAATCTCGTTCGGCCCGGTTCAGGCTGCTGCCGTTAGTGATCTTTTTTTGCGTTTTAATGTTGTCCGTTCGTGTCGGCGTTGTTTGGCGCAATATTATTATGCCTAGCGTTTCTCAGGAACGCGAGCCGGCTTTGGCCGTGACGGCCGTTCAGGCTCAGGCGTCGTCGCCAGAATCGGAAAAGTTGACTGATTTTGCGAAAAAACCTCAGATGGGAACGGATCCGTTTTCCGGTATAAAAGACGGCAGCGGGAAAAGTTTTTCTCAATCGGAATTGGAAATTTTGCAAAAGCTTGCTCAGCGTCGCGAGGAATTGGATATCCGTGAACGCAGCATAGAACAAAAGGCTGGCGTTCTCAAAGCCGCCGAGGCGCAAATGGACGTTAAGATCGCTAAACTCAAAGAGCTGGAAGCCTCTATCAAAGACCTGATCGGCGTTTATGATGAAAAAGAAAAATCCAGACTGAACAATTTGGTCAAGATTTATTCTACAATGAAGCCTAAAGAGGCCGCGCGTTTGTTTAATGATATGGAAATGCCGCTATTGGTGCGCGTGTTTGAACAAATGAAGGAATCAAAGTCGGCGCCTATTTTAGCCTTAATGGACTTAAATAAGGCAAGCGCTTTGACTTCAGAACTGGCAAATAAAAAGAAGCTGCCGGGGTACGAGGCGGACTCGGAACAGGCTGATGTAAAAAAATAAAAACGGCTGATTTGTTAAAAGATCTTTTACAAACGGCAAATATCAATTAAGCTACCATTTTATATCTCATATGAGGGTAAAATGTCTGTAAATAAAGAAATTTCTGTTTTAATAGTTGATGATTACCAGACCATGCGCGGCGTTATTCGCAATTTGCTGCGGCAGCTGGGGTTTCATCATACATTAGAGGCCGGAACAACAGATGAAGCGCTGACGATTTTAAAAGAAAATGAATGTGGTTTGGTTGTTTTTGATTGGCTGACGGGACCTATGTCCGGCGCTGATTTTTTGCAGGCTGTTCGCGCAGATGAAAAATGGAGCAAGCTTCCGTTTATCGTTATTTGTGCCGAAAGCAACCGGGAACTGACCGACGCTTTGAAACAGGCGGGCGTTTCCGACTTTATTGCCAAACCGTTTACGGAGGCAATGCTGAAAAAAAGAATGGTGGCATTGTTTGGTTCTTTTTAAAGGATCGGGCGGGCGGAATACATGATCAGATTTAGGCAGATCGCAGTATTTTTGTTGGTTTGGCTGGCTGTTGTGCCGGCTGTGGCCGCTGTGGCTGCTCCGCCCGGTTTGTCTGTTGTTCAGCGCGATAAGGAAATACAGCTGATCTTTTCATGGGAAAAACCGGTCGATTTTTCAGAGGAAAAGCGTGACGGACGGTACTTCTTGTCTTTTCCGGTACAAGTAACGGAACCGGTCGGGAATTTGGATCAAATTCGCACTGCTTTGCCTGCTCAGTGGCGGCAAATGCGTTTGACAAAAGGGAATAAACTGACTTTTTCCGTTGTTTTGCCTAAAAACGGCAGGGCACAGGCCCGAAAAGAAGGAAGCTTTGTTTTCGTTTCTTTATCAGAAGGAAAAGATAAGCGCGCTCCTAAAACGGCAAAAGACGATGCAAAACCAAAATCTGAAGAGAAAATGTCGGCTTCTTCTTCGCAAAATACCGAGGATCGGCCTGCTTTTGTTGCGGTCGCGCAGGAAATTATAGACGATCAGGAGGAGCTGACTGTTCCTCAGTTGCCGGTTCAGGTGGATTTATCTTTGCTTCCTTATAAAGAAGCACAGACCAGCATTTCTTTAACTTTGTCAGATCCGAAAATTTTTGACGCTAAATCATCAGAGACTTCCGTTTTAACGCTGTCTCAGGATACTGCCGGATACAGAGCCGCAACGCTTAGTTTCCCATGGTCCAGAATGACGGGAGTGGCGGCTTTCCGCCGTGACGGGTATCTCTGGATTGTTTTTGACCGTCAGGGGGATTTCGATTTTACGTTAGAGCGCGAATTATATAAGGATATTATTTATGAAATGATCCAAATCCCTCATTCTCATGCAACAATCTACCGATTGGTGACGGCAAAGGGATATAATCCCAGCCTGCGTCGGGAAGGGTTGCTTTGGGTCGTGGATTTAATGTACCAGCCGATGCGTTCGCGTCAGCCGATCGATTTGATTTTGCAGCGTAAAACGGCTTTTGGCGCGCGCATCTTCATTCCTTTGGACGAATCGCCGCAAGTTTTGCCTCTGATCGATCCGGAGGTCGGCGATTTGATGTATATTATTCCTGTTTTTGCCCGCGGAAAAGGGGTACCTCATGCCCGATCGTTTGTTGACGCGTCTTTTTTGCAGACGGCGCAGGGGATAGTGATCATACCGAATATTGAAGAGCTGAACGTTTATACTTCCACATCAGGAATTGAAGTGCGCGGTCCTAAAGGCGGCATGCGTTTTTCATCGGAAGATATTCTGTCCTTTTTAGCCAAAACAAAAATTGATACAGATCCGCTGTCTCAGATTCTGGACGCAGCCGCTTGGGGCGGAGGCGATCAGAGAAATTATATCAACACGCTGAAAACGCTTCAGGATAATGTTCTTCAGGCCAATCGGGAAAATAAAGATATTCAGCGGCTGATTTTGGCTAGATATTATTTCGCAAACGGTATGTATCCTGAAACATTGAGTGTTCTGCGCACAATTTCTGCCGATAACAAAAAATTAGCCGATCTGCCGGGGCTTATCGCTTTGCGCGGCGCGGCCAATTTCATGATGATGCGATATGATGAGGCAATTAAAGATTTGTCCGCCCCTTCTTTAAAAGACGATATGGCCTCAGAATATTGGCGCGCGGCGACTTTAGCGGCTTCTTCCCGTACTCCCGACGTTTATTTGCAGCCGATGAAAGACAATATGGCGATTTTGCAGGCTTATCCTCAGCCGATTAAAACACGGCTGGCCTTGGCCGGACTGCATGCCGCCGTTGCGGGAGGCGATGAGTTCTCTATTCAAAACTTTATGGAAGCCGCGAATAATTCTGAAAATACTGCTGCCGAAAATGATGAGATTGCTTTTTACCATGCCCTGTGGCAGGAAACAACCGGCATGTATTCTTTGGCACGCGAGGAAATGACCCGCTTGGCCGAAGGAAAAGATTTGTATTTCCGGGCAATGGGCGGGTTGGAAAAAGTTCGCATGGACACGCGCGCGAAGGCTATTACGCCTCAGGAACGGATAGAGGAACTGGAACGCTTGTCTTATGCCTGGCGCGGTGGAGAGTTCGAATATAACTTGATGACAATGCTTGTTGCCGCGTATCAGGATCAAAGGGATTTCGCGGAGGTCCTGCATATTTTAAAAGATATGCGCGCCCGTTTTAACGGCATGCCGGAAAGCAAAAATATCCAAAGCTTAATGGAGGATATTTTCCGGAAACTTTATTTGAATGATGAAGAAAACCTTCTGTCTCCGGTGAAGGCCGTCGCTTTATACGAGGAATTTAAAGAATTAACTCCTCCGGGAGAAAAGGGCGCGCAAGTTATCCGGCGTTTGGCGGACCGCCTGGTTGCCATGGATTTGTTGGAGCGCGCGGCTGATTTGTTGGACGAACAGCTCAAACGGCCGATCGGCAACAAAGAACGCGGATTGGTGTCGACTCGTCTGGCTTTGGTCCGGCTGCTGAATAAAGAACCGGAACAAGCCTTAAAAGCTCTGTCGGTCAGTGAAGATAAACAGTTTTCGGAAAAACTGCAAAAACAGCGGCTCTACATTCGGGCAAAAGCTTTGGCCGATCTGAAAAAAACGGAGGAGGCCGCAGCTTTATTGGAAAATGATGACTCTGAAAGCGCGAAAATGTTGCGCGCGGAAATATTCTGGCAGGCGCAGATGTGGGATAAGGCGGCAGATGCTTTAAAACTCCTGATTAAAAAGCCGCAGCCGAATGTGCCTCTGACGGCGCAAGAAGCTCAGCGCGTTTTAGATTGGGCGGCAGCCCTGCGTTTGGCCGGGCGTCCGAAAATCGTTATGCGTCTACGGGAAAACTTTATGCCGTATATGAAAGAAACACCCTTGTTTCAAGCATTTGATTTTATTACAAAAACGCCGCAGCAAGGCCTTATGGATTATCGTCAGGTGGCGCAGGAAGTGGAATCTGCCGAAAGTTTTCATACTTTTGCAAAAGAATATACCAATATGATTAAAACGCAGGGGCTGAGCGAAACGGTACGTTAGGAGGCATGATGTTTGAAGCTTTTCAGGACGGCATTCGGCGCGCGGCGGAAGCTATTCAGGAAAAATATGACGGCTTTACGGATTCTATGGATAAACTGAATAAAGATATATTGGAAATCCGCGATCTGTTTGTCAGCATTAAAAATATAGTTTTTTCTATTTTTTCCTTTCTTGGGCAGGAAACGACGGTTCTGCTGTTCTGCACTTTGCTGTTTTTGTTTGTTGTCAATTTGATCCCTTTTTTATTCTTAAGCAAAAAAGTGCGTTATTTCATAGGAATGTGTTTTGGCATATATCTTTCTGTTTCTTTTGGATATACGGTCTGGAGCTTGGTTAAATATGTCCTGATTATGCTGCTTCCCATGTTTTTGGAATATTTATTGGTGCTGTTCTTTAAAACAACAGGCAAATCTTTATGGGCCGTTATAAAAAAAGGACTGTCAGCCGGAGGAAAAATTCTTCAAACGCTGTGGCGCAGATTGCTGAAAAAGATGAAAAAAGAGAAAGAAGACGAAAAACAGGTTCTCAAACAATAAAAAATCTATAAAATAAACCCGATACCTGCGGCAATGCTTTAGGTATCGGGTTTTTAGAAGGCCTGTCTTCTTTTTCAGTTGAACAAAAAACACTTTTTGCTGGAGGGTTATTGTTCAGCCGAAATGAAAGAAAGTAACATAACAAATTCTTTTTAGAGGTTGTCGCAGCAATCTTAAAAAAGGTACTTTATGTTATGTCCAGAAGAATAACTCCGAAATCGGAACTTTTCAAATAAAAAGTTCGTTTTCGGAAATATTTTCTGCTTTTTGAAGAAAGACCGGCCTTTTTTCGGAGAGCGGAAAATATGGACAGCATGACTAAAAATGAGGCTTTTCATCAGCGTTTGGCGTTGTTGATCGGAACAGAAGAGCCTTTTCGCTGGGCTAAGCGTATGGGGATTCCCAGCGCAACCTTCGCCAGAATTTGGAACAATTATGATATTCCTAAGCATGAACATTTATGCCGTATAGCACAGCGATGCGGTGTTTCTTTGGATTGGCTGTTAATGGGTAGCGGCGAAAGGTCTCCTTCGGCAGAATCGTTCTTCTTTATGCCTCTGATTGGTTTGGCCAATTGCGGCATTGCTCAGGGCTGGTTCAACGAATCGGAATTATTGAACCGGATTTTGCTGCCCTCTTTTATGGCCGAAGAAAATGCCTTTGCCGTTTTATGCCGCGGACATTCAATGGTTCCGGCAGGTATTGAAGACGGTTCTGTCTGCGTTATTTATCCGAATCGACCGGTTGAAGTTGGAAAGCCGGCGCTGATTCGTACCAAAACCTTTGTGAAAGGGCGGGAAATTTCTCTAGCTACAATAAAAGTATTTGATTCTGAAGATGAAAATTCCGTTTCTCTTTCAGGCTGGTTGGATCCTGATGAAACGGGATATCAGAATTTGTTTACGGAAAAACGGCTGAAAAACTGTATTACATTAATGGCTCCGGTCGGAAATATCTTACCGGTTAAAATGTCGGATTCGACGTTTAAAAATACGCCGGACATAGACAAAGGAATACTTGCGGAATGCTTGGACACACTTCATTCTTTATATGAGCATATCGACTCGCAAAAATTTTCGGAATCGATTCTGTTTTTGTATGAAAAAATTAGAGACAAAGGGCGTCCGGATATGGAAACGATTGCCGCTTTGGTTAAAATTATCAGCGCAAAAGATTGATTTTTTTAATTATCAGTGAAAAAGGTATTGACAAGCAGGGAGGGGAGGTATTATAAGCTGATTTTGCGCCCTGAGGGAATTCTTAGGGGGAGGGGTTATTAGAGAGAGTTGATATAGGGAGAAGAGATATACAGGCAGCGGCTGTTTAGAGTGAT
>JAFVAT010000036.1 GCA_017480385.1 Alphaproteobacteria bacterium
ATAGCTTTTCACCACTCGCTCCACGTTCGCGTCCGTCGATGCGTCGTTCACAATGATCAGCTCAAAATCCTTATACGTCTGCGATATAATCCCCTCTATACACTCCCGAAGATAAGCCTCCGATGTCTCGTATACGGGCAACAATACTGATACCTTAGGCATCTGTGCCCCCTAAATACAAAGGACACGCGCTCCTCTCATCTGATAACAGATATTCTTTTTTCTTATCCTCTGAAAACAAAGCGAGAAGAAAACACATGAAAAACTGACCACTTCAACATATTAATTTAAAACAAAAAATGAAATCTAACATATATTAAATTTCATCATTCGGGAGATGATAATTCAATGTTTTAAAAATCACAAGCCCTTTTTATCATGCTAAAAATCATTATTACCTCTCCCTTCTCCATAAAAAATAATATAAATCAATATGTTATTTAAATATCGTATATAAAAAGCCCTGAAGCGTTTTACCTCAGGGCCTGAAATTTCTTTGATTAAAATCAAATTAAGCTTTTTCTATCACGTCAAAAACAACCTCTGCCGCTTTTTGACTGGGAGAAACGGGATCATCGGCACCCAATGATTTTAAAACATTAAACGCGTCAGAGACAACCGCCGTTCGATACGTTTCATCGTCCAGCAATTTTATGACCTCTGCCGTCAGATTATCGGTCGTGCAGTTTTCCAGCAGATATTCTTTGACTATTCCCCGATCGGCTAAGATATTAATCAGATTGACATATTTAATCTTGACCAGTTTTCTGGCCAGCCATGAGCTAAGCGGATTCATTTTATAGGCGATCGCATACGGCACTTTTGCCATTGCCAGTTCCAATGCGACCGTCCCTGAAGCCGCCAAAGCCGCATCACAGGCGGCAAAAGCATCATAACGATTTGCTTCTCCCGTTATGACATGCACCGGCAATGCCCAATCCGATACCGCTTCACGCACTGTTTTTTCAACTGTCATAACTGTTGGAATCACGATATGCATATCCGGATATTTTTTGGCCAGACACGCGACAACTTCTTTATAAACCGGCAACAGGTATTTCGTTTCTGATCGTCTGGAACCGGGCAATATGCACAACAGTTTCATTTGATCTGAAAGTCCTGCCGCCTTCCGAAACGTCGCTCTGTTTCCTTTGGCAGCACCGCCTTCGACAACGGGGTGACCAACAAAATCAACCTTTAAGCCATACGGTTCAAAGTATTTAGCTTCATACGGCAACAGCGCCATAAGCCTGTCAATATAACGACCGCAGGTCTTCGCACGTTTTTTCTTCCATGCCCAAACTTGCGGCGCAACGTAATGAATCTGAGGAATGCCTGTATTCAAAGACCTTAGCCCTTTATTGACGCGGGCGGAAAAGCTCCAACTGTCCACTGTGATTACAACATCAGGCTTTTTAGCAACAATATCGTCAACCGTTTGGCGTATCCGCGCCATAATACGAGGAATAGAGGGAATGACCTCCGCCACGCCCATAACGGCCAATTCCGAGGAATCAAACAGGCTTTCAAAACCGTTTTCAATCATTGTTTCCCCGCCTACGCCGGCAAAACGAACTTTACCGCCCGTTTTTTCCCGCAGCGCCCGCATCAAACGAGACGCCAGCAAATCACCGGACGGTTCTCCGGCGATCAAATAAATTAAAGCTTCCCTATCCTGCGTCATCACAGTTTACTCCGACAACGAAAAGCCCCAATTCGTCAGCCTTCGTTATAATCCCCGCACGATCCGCCACTAATGTTTTCCCCGCTTGAACAGCAATGCCGCGCAATCCGGCTTCATATGCATTAAGGACGGTCTGAACGCCGACTGTCGGCAGATCTGCGCGCTGTTCCTGCTGCGGTTTTTTGGTTTTGACCAAAACGCCCCCTGCCCCTTCGCGTTTTAAATCTTTGCACCGTTTAATCAAGGCATCGGTTCCCTCTACGGCCTCTACCCCTAAAACGATCCCTTGCTGAACAACAACGGACTGGCCAACGTCCAAAGCCCCCAATCCCAAAGCGATTTTCACCCCATGATTGATATCAGCCTGCGCCTGTTCGTCCGGCTGAACTTTTCCCCAAACGCCTTCTTCGGCCAGCAAATCTGTCATGATTTCGTGAAAGCCGATAATTTTAAACCCTTCGTCTTCAAACCCCTTGATGACTAATTTCAATAAATTATCGTCTCCGAACGCTTTAAAACCTATTTTAAACAAAAACTTAGCGGTCCATAAATCCGGTCTGAGCTGTAGCAAAGACGGACGCTTTACGCCGCCGATCATCACGATTTGACGCACACCGTTTTTCTTAAAATAAGAAATGGCTTTTCCGGCTTCTCCAAGCCGGACCCAAAGGAAATCCTCGCCTTCCGCCGTTTGGGGCAGTGCATGCCCTTTTAAACAAACTAAAGCGTATGGCCGTCCCTCTTGCCGACAGCGGCTGATCAATTGTTTTGGAAGAGAACCTCCCCCGGCAATAATCCCTAATTTTTCAGGCATATTATTCCGCTATTGACGCTTTTGTCGCCGGCTGCATAAAGCCGCGTTTGTAATCCGTTCGCATAAATTCAACAATATCCTGTACCGGTTCACAGTCGGGATATGTTTCCGCCACGCTTTTAATTCGATCGGCCAGCGTGCCTTCCCCTTTAAATATCTCGGAAACGGCTAAACGCAAGTTGGTGATCGTTTCAAGCGAGAATCCGCGGCGTTTCAGTCCGATGATATTCACGCCTTCCAATCCGGTTTGGGAAATCAATGAATACGGTATGACATCGCGCGTCACCGGACACATACCGCCGACCATTGCATGCGCTCCAATCCGCGTGAACTGATGCACCGCCGATAGCCCGCCGATAATCGCATTATCCCCAACCTTAACATGCCCTGCCAATGTTGCATTATTTGACATGATAATATTATTGCCTATGACACAATCGTGCGCGATATGGATCCCGATCATAAACAATCCGTTATCTCCGACAACCGTCACGCCCTTATCGTCCGGCGTGCCGGGCTGCATCGTTGCATACTCGCGGATTGAGTTATTTTTGCCGATGATCAGTTTACCTTTCTTTTCCTTATCCTTCAGATCCTGATTCTTGCCGCCGATCGCCGCAAACGGGCTGATTTCCGTATTTTCACCAATGACCGTATCGCCGCCGACCCAGACATGAGAAATCAGCCTGACGCCGTCTTTCAGCTCGACCTGAGAACCAACGAAACAATACGGCCCTATTTCAACACCTTTGCCTATTTTCGCACCGTCTTCAATAATGGCGGTAGAATGTATTTCTGTCATAATCTTTTACTTCTTTTCATAAATCATTGCCGTCAGAATCCCCTCGGCATGCAGAACGTCTCCCACGAAAGCTTCCCCGCGGAAACGATAAACATTGCGACGTGACTGTTCCAAGGTCAAATGCATTTTCAACTGATCGCCGGGCAGAACAGGTTTGCGGAATTTGACGCCGTCCATACTCATAAAGAAGACATCTTTTCTGGCATCGCCTTCGCTCATCACAAGAACAGCCGCCGTCTGCGCCATAGCTTCCGTAATCAGAACCCCCGGCATAATCGGATTTTCAGGAAAATGGCCGGTAAACTGAGGTTCGTTCATCGTTACATTCTTAATACCGATACAGCGGTACCCTTCCTCTACGATCAAAACCTTATCCACCAATAAAAAAGGATATCGATGAGGGAGCCGCTTCAGAATATCTTTGATCCCCAATTCTTGAATAATCTTTTCTTCCATTTTTTGAAATCCTTACCGTTTAATAAGTTTCTTCAAAGTAGCAGCCTGACGCATAAATTCCTTAATCGGAACAGCCGGCGTTCCCATCAAGCTTTCCATCGGTTCGACATCGCGTATAATTCCCGATTGTCCAGCAATCTGCGCTCCGCTGCCGATTTTCAAATGACCGGCAACACCAGCCTGTCCGGCCAGAACAACAAAATCGCCCAATATCGTGCTACCCGCAATACCGACCTGAGAAACGACAACACAGCATTTGCCTGTTTGAACGTTATGCCCGAACTGTACCAGATTATCGATGCGCGTACCATCACCGATCACCGTATCGCCTAATGCCCCGCGGTCAATTGTCGTGTTAGCGCCGATTTCCACATCATTGCCGATAACGACCCGCCCTAACTGAGGAATCTTTGTGTGTCCTTTCGGACTCATAAAGAAGCCAAAACCATCCTGTCCGATTCTGGCGCCGGGATAGATATAGACCTGATTGCCAGCCAATGTATACAGAACGGAAGCGTTTTCCCCAACGATGCAGTCATCGCCCATAACAACGTTGTCTCCGATCACGGCATTCGGACGAATATGACAGTTTTTGCCCAATGTTACATTTTCACCGATCACAGCGCCCGCATCGATACGGGATCCTTCACTGATCACAGCGGTTGAAGCGACAATCGCTTTCGGATGTACAACTGTTTTTTCCGTTTTTTCCAAAGGATAAAAAGCAGATGCAATTAATCCATATGACCGGTAAGGTTCCTTCGAAAGCAAAACCGCCGTATTTTCCGGCACGGAAGCCGCAAAATCAGGGTGAACGATACATGCTCCGGCAGACGTTTTTTCAACATCGCCGACATACTTTTTGCTTAACAGGAAACTGATGTCCGTTTGTCCCGCATCATGCAGCGAATTTACATTATCTATTTGTTTGTCGGCATCTTCCGGTTTTAAAAGTTCACACCCGCCTATTTCAGCCAATTGCTTAAGCGTAAAGGGTCCTGCCTTTTTAAAAAAACGATGATCTGGCATACGGTTCTCCGAATTATTTAGATTTCTTTGTTTTTGTTGATGCCGTCTTTTTCAGTTCAACTTTTTTCAGTTCGACCTTAGGCATTTTCTTATTCACACGTTTAATGGCCTCTTCGGTAATATCCAGTCCGTTTTGGATATAAAAAGCATTTGCCGCATTCAGCACGGCATCAAATTCCTTTTCCTTTGCCAGTTCTGCAACGACGGGATTAATGGCCGTTTCTTTAACAGAAACAGCAGCTTCCAAAAAGTTTTTCTGCAGTTCCGCCGCAGCTTCCTGAGCATGCGTCTTCAATTCCCTTTCCGAAGTATCGATTTCATCTAACCGCTTGCCTAATTCAGCTTTGGACAGTTTAGAACTTTCTTCTTCCAGCTTTTGCTTTTGCTCCAAGATGCCCTTAGCTTCCTTTTCAATGTCAACTTTTAAAACGGCCAGCATTTTATCACGCTGCATCTGCAATCCCTGCAGAGCTGTTGATTTTTGAGCCAGTTCCGGATCATTGATAAAGCCGATTTTTTCCGCCATTGCCGTATCAGCAAAGAAAAGACTGACCAAGGCTATCGAAAGACCGATTTTCTTATTCATTTTTAAAATCCCCATCCAAAGTTCAAACGAAAATATTCTGTTTCATCAAAGCGTTCCTTCAAAATCGGACGCGCATAGTCAACATTGATCGGCCCCAGCGGTGATGACCACACAAAGCCGATACCAATACTACCACGCAATTTTGAAGAATACCACATTTCAGATTCATTAAAATCGCTTGGTTTCCCAATTACGCCGAAATCTGAAAAGATTTTTCCGCGCATACCAAACTCGCTGGGCAGTCCCAACGGAAACATTAACTGAAGTCCTGCCGTTGCCTGCCAATTGCCGCCCAAAGCGTCATTGCCGACTTTGGAACGGGCCGTCACGCCGCCGTCTTCAAACCCGCGCAAAGTTGATCCGCCCAAGAAATAACGGTTGTTCAGGCGGACTTTTTGCCCGATCCCGACGATATAGCCCGCTGAAGAAGACAGCCCCAACACCCATTTATCCGACAAAGGAATATAGTACCCCGTGCTGACGTCCGTGCGCAGGTAACGTGTATCGCCGCCAAAACCAGCCAAATCATTTGAAAATGAAACATAATATCCTTCCGACGGATTATAGCGGTTGTCCAAATAATCCCAGAACAAGGTCTGGCTGACCATTGAAGTAATCGTTTTGCCTTCCTGTTCCTTAACATAAATGGAGGCCCCTTCGCTGATATCAAAGATTCTGTCCTGGCGAAGCGTATATTTTACGGTGTGGGAAAGTTCTTCGGTGTATTTCCAGCTTAAAGAAACTGAAGCGCCGACCATTTCGGAATCGTACGAGCTTCGGCTGGAATAATTGCGCGTCAAATAGAAAATATCAAACCCTAAGGACAGCTCCCGATCCAAGAACCACGGTTCAACAAAACTGATATCAAACAGCGTCTTCTTTTCTGCAACAGAGGCGGAAGCTCCTATTCTGCGTCCCGTTCCCAAGAAATTGTTTTCCTGCAGTGACACTTCCGCCAGAGGGCCGTCATAAGAGGACCAACCAATGCCTAATTTTAAAGAACCTGTTGATTTTTCAGAAACTTCTGTTTTTAAAATCGCACGGTCCACAGCATCTTCCGCCTGTTCAATATCCATCATCACGCGGTCAAAATAATTCAAATTTTCAATTCTCTGCTTTGACCGCCTAATCTTCGTCGGACTGTATGCATCGCCCTCCGCGAAACGAAACTCACGGCGAATGACGCGATCCTGTGTACGACCGTTGCCCATAATTTGAATTTCATCAATGAACAGATGCTGCCCTTCCTTGATCAGGAATGTCACATCGACAATATTTTCTCCTTCCCGCCTTTTTAATTCAGAGGAAACGTCCACAAACGGAAACCCTTTAGCACCGACCGCGTTAATCAGCGCCAGTTCGCTGTTTTCGACTTTGATGTTATTGTACCACGTGCCGGGCTTTACGGTGACAGCGTCCGCTACCGTTTCTGCGTCCAACCCCTTTAATTCGGAAAGCACATTGATTTCGCCCACCTTATAGCGAGGTCCTTCTTCCAAAACCAATGTCAGATAGAAATCCTCACGGTTCGGCGACAATTCGGCGGAAGAGGATATGATGTTAAAGTCTAAGTACCCGTGGCGCAAATAAAATCTGCGCAGCAGCTCCTGATCATAAGCAAACCGGTCGGGATCATATGAGTCCATTGACGTAAACCACCTATACCAGCGGTTTTCCTTGGACAGCATTTCCTCTTCTAGTTCCGAAGCGCTGAAGGATTTATTGCCGATAAAATCGATTTTGCGGATAAAAGTCGGGTTGCCTTCATTAATTTCAAACACCACGTCCAAACGGTTCTGCGAACGTTCGATAATTTTCGGTTCCACCCGTGCCGAATAACGTCCCATACGCTTATAAAGTTCCAAAATCCGCTGAGTGTCCCGTCGGACTTTAGACCGCGTAAAGACGGATCGTGTGCGCAAAGTCAGCTCATCTTCCAGCTGCTGTGTTTTAATCTTTTTATTGCCTTCAAACACGATCCGGCTCACAATCGGGTTTTCCGCCAATTCGACCTTTAAAACGCCATTTTTTATTGAAAGCCGGACATCGGCGAACAATCCTGTCGAAAATAAAGACTTCAATCCCCGATCCAGCTGTTCTGCAGAGACATGATCGCCTTTGCGGATCATCAAGTACGTTAAAACCGTTTCCGGTTCAATACGCATAATGCCGCTGATTTCGATTTCGGAAACAAGCTCGTCCTCCCCTTGAACCGCCGCAGCAAAGCTCAAAGGGAACATTAGCCCGATCAACACGGAAACAAACAGCTTTTTCAACAAGTCACCTAGCGAAACAGACGAACAAATATCCGGACAATATCATTCCATGATGTCACGATCAACAGGCAAAGCAGCAAAGCTAAACCTATGTTGAGGGCCATATTCTGCGCCTTTTCATTGATCGGGCGCCGAATGACGGCTTCTATCGCATAAAACAGCAAATGCCCACCGTCTAAAATGGGAATCGGCAACAGGTTGACCAATCCGATACCGATAGAAACCTGAATAATGAACAAAACAAAGCTGACAGCCCCTCCTCTGGCCGCATCGCCGGAAGCCTCCGCTATTCCTAAAGGCCCACGCATATCATCAGCTGAACGCTGCCGCATCACGATACGCTTTAAAATCACCAGTGTATCAGAGGTTATTTTCCAAGCCTCTTTAACAGATTCAACAAAAGCCTCCGGGACGGAAACAGTTTTGAAATATTCCCGCGTCATAACGGCCTGAACCCCCAAAATGGCGCCGCCCGTTTCAGATGTTAAATGAGCCGTCAAAGGCACCTTTTCCCCATTGCGCAAAACCATTATTTCCAACGTACTGTCCAACTGGACAAAGCGCTGCACGTCACTGAATTCATGAATAGGATTGCCGTTAATCATCACAAAACGGTCGTCTTTTTGAAGGCCGGCTATTTCCGCAGCTGATCCCTTGCTGACCTCCGAAATCACCGGAGGAACGACAATGATGCCGAAAATCGACAGGAATACCGTCAGCAACACAATGGCGAAGATATAATTCATAGCCGGTCCGGCAACCGAAATAAAAGCCTTTTTCAGCAAAGACTGATGCGGAAAAGAAACCTTCTTTTCTTCCTCTGTAAATTCCTTTGCCGTTTCGTCCGCCTTTGCACTGGAAGCGTCTGCGTCTCCGAACATTTTAACGTAGCCGCCCATCGGAATCTGACAAACTTTCCACGTCGTGCCTTTTTTGTCCTGGCGTGACCATAAAACGCGACCGAACCCCAAAGAAAACTCCTCTACCTTTACACCGCATAAACGCGCCGCCCAAAAATGCCCGAATTCGTGCACTATCACAACAAGAGAAAGGACAACTAAAAAAGAAAGCGGATATAATATGGCGAAAAAAGCGGACATTAGTGTTTTATCCTTTCTGCTATATAACGGCGGGTCGTTTCCCGCGCTTGAAAATCGACGGCGATCACATCTTCCATTGATGCGGTCGGTCTTAAATCAAAACTGCCGACAACCTTTTCAACAGTACGAACGATATCTAGAAAACCGATTTGCCGGTTCAAAAAAGCCCCGACAGCCACTTCATTGGCCGCATTCATTACCGCCGTTGCCGTCTGCCCCTGAGCCAAGCAGGCCTTTGCCAAACGCAAAGCCGGAAAACGTTTTTCATCAGGGTGAGAAAACGTTAAAGCGGCAATTTTTGTAAAATCCAGCCGGACGGTAGGAGACTTCATTCTTTCCGGCCATGCCAAAGCATAGGCAATCGGTGTGCGCATATCCGGCATGCCCATATGCGCCAAAACGGATCCGTCCTGATATCCGACCGCACTGTGCACGATTGACTGCGGGTGCACCAACACTTCAATTTTATTCGCCGGAAAGCCGAATAAATGGCAGGCTTCAATAATTTCCAACCCCTTATTCATCATTGTGGCCGAATCAACGGAAATCTTTGCCCCCATGCTCCAATTCGGGTGAGCCACCGCTTGCTCCGGCGTTGCTTTTTCCATAAAAGCCAGATCTTTTTCGCGGAAGGGTCCGCCGGAAGCCGTCAGCAAAATCCTGTCCACAGAGCCGCGATGCTGTTCTTCCAATGTCTGAAAGATCGCGCTGTGTTCCGAATCTACCGGCACCAGCGTCGTTTTATGCTCCCGAACAGCCGCCATAACAATTTCACCGGCGCAAACCAATGTTTCTTTGTTTGCCAAAGCCAACGTTCTGCCGCGTTTGATGACCTCCATCGTCGGAACCAATCCCGCCGCGCCGACAATGGAAGACATTGTCCAATCGGCCTCTTCCGCCGCCGCCGCGGCAACCGCGTTATCCCCGGCCTCGACACGAACGCTCGTGCCAGCCAGCAGCTCTTTTAATTCCGAATACTTTTCCTTATCCGCCGTTACGGCCAATTCCGCCCTTAACAAAACAGCCTGTTCCGCCAACAAACCTACATTCCGATTGCCGGTCAGCGCTTTAACCCGATACTTTTCGGGATAACGCCGGATAATATCAACCGTGTTTTTGCCGATTGACCCCGTTGATCCCAGTATCGTAATACTCTTTTCGGCCATATCCTTACCCCCAGAAGTTCAAACCCGGACAAATAAAAACAATAATAAGAACGACAATCGGCGCCACCGCCAGCAACGCGTCCATACGATCAAAAATACCGCCATGACCAGGGATTAAATTACTGGAATCCTTAACGTTCAAATATCGTTTAATCCAAGATTCAAGCAAATCTCCGCCCTGAGAAACAGCCCCTAAAACGGCAGAAACAATCATAACCGGTTCATAGGCCGCCGCTCCGAATTTCGCACACCCGGCACCCCATACCGCCGCCGTCAGCATACCGCCGATCAAGCCGGCCCAAGTTTTTTTCGGGCTGATCCGCGGGCACATTTTCGGTCCCCCGATCGTTTTGCCGAACAAATAAGCGCCCGTATCCATTGCCCATACCGTTCCGATCAGCCAGATTGTACTGATAAAGCCGTAATTTTGCAGCATAAAAGCCAAAGCCGTTACCGGATATACCGAATAAATCATGCCAAAGGCAAATAACGTTTTATGCTCAGTCTGCTGCTTTTTTGCCGCAAGATACAGCACGACGGTCATAACAGCCGGCAAAGTCCAAGCGACAGCGGCCTCTATATCCAATAAAAAAACGCTGCAGATTCCTGTAACGGCAATCAGCATCCCCAAAACGGAAAAACGTTTTAAAACAAGTTTTTCCCATTCCCAGCCCATAATTGTCAGAATAACGGCACATAACAGTTCGAACCACGGAGAACCGAAGTAAAGCGCCAAAATCGGCAGAGGCAGTAAAATACATGCGGAAAGAACACGCTGCTTTAACATAAAAACTCCTTTACACTTTACCGAAACGACGGTGACGGGCGGCATATTCGTCCAATGCCGCATGAAATTCTTTTTCTGTGCAATCCGGCCATAAAGTGTCTAAAAACACAAATTCGGAATAAGCCGACTGCCATAACAGAAAATTGCTGATTCTTTTTTCCCCGCTGGTCCTGATCACCAAATCCGGATCAGGAATTTCCGGCAGAAAAAGAGCCTTTGAAAAAGATTTCTCATCAATTTCTTCCGGTTTAATTTTTCCTTCAGCAGCCTTTTGTGCCAAATGACGGGCCGCTTCAACAATTTCCTCGCGCCCGCCGTAACTGATCGCCAGAATCAAATGCATTTTTTCCTGCTCCGGCGGCAAGTTTTTCGACACCAGCTCGGCAATCCGCCGCCGGATCTTTTCCGGCAGCAGCTCTATGCGTCCCAAAAATGAAAAGTTAATGCCTTTTTTACGAAACGGTTGTGTTTCTTTCTGCAAATATTCATCCAACATAGAAAACAAAGCGTTGATTTCATCTTGCGGTCTGTTCCAGTTTTCAGAAGAAAAACAAAACAAGGTCAAATAGCGGACCCCTGCCGACAAACAAGTTTCCGCCAACTTTTCAACAACTTTAGCGCCTTCCCGATGTCCGGCAGTACGAGGCAGAGCCCGCTGTTTCGCCCAGCGGCCATTGCCGTCCATGATAACGGCGACATGAGTGGGAATTGCTTTCTTGTTTTCCATTAAACCTGCTTAATTTCCTGTTCTTTAGCTTTCAGCATTTCGTCCATTGCTTTAATCGTCGAATCCGTCAGAGTCTGAATTTCCGTTTCGTATTTTTTCTGTTCGTCTTCAGAAATTTCACCGTCTTTCTGCATCTTCTTAACAGCGTCCATAGCGTCTCGGCGAATATTACGAACGGCGATGCGAGCCTGTTCCGTATACTTTGCGGCAACTTTTGTCAGTTCTATGCGGCGTTCCTCATTCAACGGTGGAATGGGAATACGAATCAGCTGACCGTCATTCATTGGATTCAGCCCCAATTCCGAAGACCGGATTGCTTTTTCCACAGCCTTGACCAAAGAACGGTCCCAGACTTGAACGGACAGCATACGCGCCTCCGGAACACTGACCGTTCCCACCTGCACAAGCGGAGTCATGGCGCCATAAGCCTCAACCATTAATCCGTCCAACAAAGCTGTTGATGCACGCCCTGTTCTCAGCCCGGAAAAATCTTTCTTCAAAGAATCTGTCGTTTTTTCCATGCGTGTGCGCGTATCTTGCTTAATTTCATCAAAGGCTGCCATTTATTTTCTCCTTTATTCGGCATCAGTAATAACGGTAAAAGCGCCTTCTCCGGCCAAAGCGCGGTACAGAGCCTTTTCCTCGTGCATTGAAAATACAACAATCGCAATATTGTTGTCACGGGCCAAAGCTATTGCAGCGGCGTCCATTACCTTTAATTGTTTAACTAATACTTCATCATAGCTGACTTTTTCAAACCGTACAGCGTTTTTATCTTTTTTCGGATCGGCAGAATAAACACCGTCCACTTGAGTGGCCTTAAAAATAGCTTCACAGCCCATTTCCGCCGCGCGCAAAGCAGCCCCTGTATCCGTGGTAAAGAAAGGATTTCCGGTTCCAGCTGCAAAAATAATCACACTGCCATCCGCCAGCTTCTTTTTAACTCTCGGCTGCACATAAGGTTCGCAAATTGTCGGCATAACGACGCCGGATACGACGCGCGCGGAAACGCCTATACGTTCTAAAGCGTCCTGCATCGCCAAAGAATTGATCACTGTTGCTAACATTCCCATATGGTCGGCGCGCACTCTGTCCATGCCGCCGGCAGCGCCGGACAACCCTCTGAAAATATTGCCGCCGCCGATCACGACAGCAATTTGAACGCCAGCATCATGCACCATTTTAATTTCGTGCGCGATTGAATTCAGCATACTTTCGTCCAGACCAAAGCTTTTGTTCCCCATCAGCCCTTCGCCGGATAATTTTAACAGGATCCGTTTATATTTCATTTTGCACCACTCCGGTTTTTGAAAAAAAAACGGCGGGAATTAAAACGTCCCGCCGTTCAATAAAGCCTGATTATTTACCAGCAGCGGCTGCTACCTCTGCCGCAAAATCTTCCTGCTTCTTTTCAATGCCTTCACCCAAAGCAAAACGGGCAAAAGCTTTTAATTCAACGGGAGCGCCGACTTCTTTGGCAGCTTCCGCAACGACATCTTTAATTTTCTTCTTGTCGTCCATGATAAAGAACTGTTCATTCAAAACAATTTCTTCATGGAATTTGCGGATACGACCGACCAACATCTTTTCAATGACTTCAGCCGGCTTTGTTTTGCCCGTCTTAGCCTGTTCTTCTTTAATCTGATCTTCAACAACCTTCTTTTCGCGAGCTTCCATATCCGCCGGCACATCGGCAATGTTCAAACATATCGGAGCAGCTGCTGCAACGTGCATCGCCAAATTCTTCGCCAGTTTTTCCAAAGCAGCTTTATCCCCCGTAGATTCCAGAGCGATCAAAGTACCGATCTTGCCCAAACCGTCGGCAATAGCACCGTGCATATAACCGACAACGACGCCATTATTTACAGCAACTTTTGCACAGCGGCGCAAATTCATATTTTCGCCGATTTTCGCGATCAGGTCCGTCAAAGCTCCCTGAACGTCTTTGCCGTCAGCAAAAGCCGTCGCCTTCAGCGTTTCGACATTTCCGTCACCCTTCAGAGCAATTTCTGCCGCAGAGGCAACAAAATTTTGGAATAATTCATTTTTAGAAACAAAATCCGTTTCAGAATTAACTTCAACAACGACGCCTTCTTTATCCGTTGTTTTCATGGCAACCAAGCCCTGAGAAGCAACACGACCGGCCTTTTTGGCAGCAGAAGCCAATCCTTTTTTACGCAGCCAGTCAACGGCTTTTTCAACATCGCCGGCGGCTTCGGACAAAGCCTTTTTGCAATCCATCATGCCTGCGCCGGTCTTTTCGCGCAGCTCTTTAACAACAGCGGCTGTAATTTCGGCCATTTATTTTTCCTTTCAAAACAATAACTTCTTCACATAGGAATGGCGGCGAAACTAAAAACCCGCCGCCATTCATAAAACTTTACGCTTAAGCGTCGGCTTTTTCTTCGTCCGCAGCGGCTTCGACTTCTTCCACCGCCATTTCCTGAGCGCCTAAATCAACGCCGGCAGCGGCCATTTCAGCCTGAATACCGTCCAACACCGAGCCGGACACCAAATCACAGTACATGTTGATCGCACGAATCGCATCATCATTGCCCGGAATCGGGAAATCAATTCCCTCGGGATCAGAGTTCGTATCGCAGATTGCGATGACAGGGATACCCAAGCGGCGCGCTTCATGCAAAGCCAAGCCTTCTTTAACCGTATCAATGACAAAAATCAGATCGGGACGACCGCCCATATCTTTAATTCCGCCCAAAGAACGGTCCAGTTTTTCACGTTCGCGGGAAATATTCAGCTTTTCCTTTTTTGTCAAGCCTTCAAATTCGCCTTTTTCCTGTTTGGCATCAATTTCTTTTAAACGGCGGATTGACTGAGAAACCGTTTTCCAGTTCGTCAGCGTGCCGCCCAGCCAGCGGTGGTTGACATAATATTGACCGCAACGTTCAGCGGCTTCGCGAACGGGCTGCTGAGCCTGTGTCTTTGTGCCGACGAACAAGATGCGTCCGCCCTGAGCCGCCGTATCGCGAACAGCCTGCATGGCGCGGTACAGCATCGGAACGGTCTGCTGCAAATCGATGATATGCACGTTATCGCGTGTTCCGAAAATATACTGTTTCATTTTCGGATTCCAACGGCGTGTATTGTGACCAAAATGAACGCCAGATTCGATCAGCTGACGCATTGTAAATGTAGGAAGTGCCATTTTTATTACCTCTTTTCCGGTTAAACCTCCGCAGGCAAATGAGCCGGAGGACCTCCCCCCGACACCGGAGCGAAAAAACGGAAACTTCTCCTTCCCTCTTTTTCCGCCGCACCTGCGTGTGAAATCAAGGCCTATTTCTAATCTGCTTTTTCTTTTTTGGCAAGAGATAAAATCACTTCCGGATCATAAAAGTGATCTTAATCTTTGGAAATGAGCGAAGAAAACAAATACCCGCAATAGGCGGCATGTAAAATACAAGCCAATAAAGCTGCGAAAATCATACTAAAATTTGCCGTAAATAACATAAATTGAGTATTTCCCAAAATTCTCTGCAACATCATATTTATGGAAAACAGAGCTATTAACGGAAAAATCAAGAAAGAAATCTGCACAACTGCGACAACAACATTTATGCCGCTGGTCATTTGCCAAGCCGTCCACCACCTCAAAGACCGGTCTGCCGCCGCAGCAGGCAATTTTAAAATAAACCGGACAAGGAAATACGGGCAAAACACAAGTGTTCCGATAATAAAAAGCAAGCCCGCTCGCTCAGACAAAGGAAGAAAATGATTAACAATAACGATCAAAATCAGAGACAATAAAGCGGACAAAAACAGCGAATACAAAACAACCTGCAGACAAACGGCAATGTAATGTCTCATTGCCTTATCCGGTTTGGGCAGAAAGAACCGGCGTTTTTGTTCCTGATCCTCTCCGAAAAACAAAATCTGCTGTACCCGAAGCATAACGGAAGCAAACAAAAAAGGAAGAAAAACAACAATTAAAAGCAGGATATAAATATTAAACTCAACATTTGGCTGAATCGTTTCGGCCAAATAAAACGGCGGATAAAAATATACTAATGCGGCAACGACTATTAATGCCGCTGCGGGAACAGTTATCAAATAAGCCAGCCGTTTTAAATCGCAGATAAAAAGAACGGCAGGTTTAATCAAAGAAAGTAACGTTAATGTATTAATCATTAGAGTTCCTTCACCTCTAAAACGCCTTGAATTTTGGACAATGCCGCTAAAATATCGGCTGTTAAAGCATACCTTTTTTCACAATCAATTTCCACCTCCCATTTATCGGCCAAAGCGGTCAGCAAAATCCGGCTGCGTCCGCCGGACAGCTGTTCAATCAGATTTTTAATCGGAAGAACCGCCTCCTCCCGATCCAGCACAATCATAATGCCGCCGGCTGTTTGGGAAATAACGTCGTCCAAAAATTCAGCATGTTGCAGGATCATGCGCGGATCGTCGCTGCCCTCTTCCTTTTCGGCATTGACGGTAATCAACAAAGGACGGTCCGATTTCAACATGTCTCTGTACCGGCTGAGCCCGTCGGAAAAAACGGTAAATTCAAAGCTGCCGGACACATCGGAAGCGGCAACAAAAGCGTATTTGCTGCCTTTTTTGCTCATGCGTTCCCGCATAGAAGATACCGTCACGCCCATTTTTGCGCGTAAAGAGCCGGCACGGGAAACGCCTCTTGCCACTTCCGCATATGACATTGTCCGCAGCCGCGTCAGGCTTTTTTCATAACGGTCCAGCGGGTGTGCCGATAAATAAAAACCAATGACAGAGGATTCCATTTTCAGCTTTTCTTCAGGCGTCCATTCCGGCGCCGGCGTCAAAATGATTTTTTCTTCCGCCGCAGCCTGACCGAACAGACTGATCTGAGAGCTGGCCTTTTCCTCATTTGCCGCCCGCGCATGTTTCATCAGCAATTCCAGATTCGCATGCAGCAGCCCGCGGCTCTTTTCCAAAGAATCAAAGGCACCGGCCTTGATCCATGTTTCCAGACTTTTCTTGTCCAAATGAGAAGAATCCATGCGCCGGATAAAGTCGGAAACGGATTTAAAGGGGCCTTTCTTTTGACGTTCCGCCACAACGGCAGCCGCGGCCCCCTCTCCCGCGCCTTTCACAGCGGTCAGAGCATACCGCACCGCACCGTTTTCGACGGCAAATGGCACAAAAGACATGTTCACGTCCGGCGGCAGCAATTTAATTTTCAAGCGGGCAAGCTCTTTTTTATACAATGCCAGCTTGTCCGTATTCTGCATATCATACGTCATTGTCGCGGCCATAAATTCAACCGGATAATGCGTTTTCAGCCAAGCCGTCTGATAAGTCACAAGCGCATAAGCCGCCGCATGGGACTTGTTAAAGCCGTATTCCGCAAACTTTGCCATACGGTCAAAGATCGATTCCGCCAAGCTTTGCTGAATCCCGTTTTTAATCGAGCCGGCAACAAACTTTTCACGTTCCAGAGGGATTTTTTCCTTGATTTTTTTCCCCATAACCTTGCGCAACCCGTCTGCACCGCCCATTGTATAGCCGCCCATTTTTTGGGCAATCTGCATGACTTGTTCCTGATAAATCATAATGCCGTAGGTCTCTTTTAAGATATCCTCCAGCATCGGGTGCATATAGTCGGGATCTTCTTTGCCGTGTTTGCGGTTGATATAGCTTGGGATATTGTCCATCGGTCCCGGACGGTACAAAGAAATCACAGCGATGATTTCCTCAAACGTCGTCGGTGCCAGATCGCGCAGCACTTTGCGCATGCCGCCGCTTTCAAGCTGGAACACGCCGTCCGTTTCCGCCCGCTGCAGCAGCTCAAACGTTGCTTTGTCCGCCAGATCGATTTCGGAAATATTTAACGGCGGCTGCCCTTCCTTGGTAATGCGGGCGTTTGCCATGTTAACAGCCTCTTGAATGACCGTCAGCGTTTTCAGCCCCAGAAAGTCAAACTTAATCAGGCCGGTTGATTCAACAAATTTCATGTTGTACTGCGTCACGGGCAGTTCGGAATCAGAGCTTAAATCCCGAAAGACCGGCACAATCTGATTCAAAGGCTTTTGCCCGACAACGACACCCGCCGCATGTGTGGAAGCGTTGCGGTAAAGCCCCTCCAATTTTTCTGCCAGCGAAAGCAAATGATCCACCGGCTGATCCGTTTTGCGCCAGCGGGCAAATTCCGGTTCGGTCTCATACGCTTTAGCCAGCGTCATTTTCGGATCAGGCGGAACCATGCGCGCCAGCTTGTCGGCCACGAAGTCCATTTGCAGCACGCGCCCGACATCACGGATCACGACTTTAGCCTGCATCTGACCGAACGTAATAATCTGCGCTACCCGGTCATGACCGTACTTTTCACGCACATATTCGATCGTTTTGCCGCGCCTTGTCTGACAAAAGTCCACGTCAAAGTCCGGCATGTTCACGCGTTCCGGGTTCAAAAAGCGTTCAAACAGCAAATTCAGCCGCAGCGGATCCAGATCCGTAATCTTTAAAGACCATGCCACGACAGACCCCGCGCCTGAACCGCGCCCCGGCCCAACGGGAATCCCGTGCGCTTTTGACCAGCCGATAAAGTCCGAAACGATCAGGAAGTAGCCGGAAAACTTCATTTTAATAATCACGCTTAATTCGTATTCCAAACGATCCTGATACGGCTTGCCGACTTCGGCTTTTTGTTCTTCGGTCATATCCGAAGTAAAAACGTGAACATTCAAACGTTCGACCAGCCCTTTGCGCGCGCGGTCCTGAACGGTGACCGCTTCCTGCAATTCGCCGATCGTACGGGAATCCAGCTGTTCCTGAACCGTCCTGCCGGTTTTGGGATCATCAGTCAAATAAGCGCGAATTTTTTCATACATTTCCCCGCGCGCTTTTTGTTCATCGTCACCGATCGGATCACAATCGGGATAAATCGGCAGCGCCGGATCGTGAAACTCCACCATAAAGCCGCAGCGTTTGGCGATATTGACGGTATTTTCAACCGCTTCGGGCAGGTCCTCGAACAAAGCGGTCATTTCTTCGGGCGATTTAAAATAGTATTCGGGATTCAGCCGCCGCCGGTCATTAACAATCACATGCGTTTTTTCTTTAATGCACAGCAAGGCGTCATGCGCTTCAAACATATCCTTATCAATAAAGAAGACTTCGTTCGTCGCGACTAAAGGCACGTTGTATTTATAGGCCAGATCCAGAAAATCCCGTTCTGTTTTTTCTTCGTCCTCCGTCCCGTGACGCTGGATTTCCATATACAGACGGTCGGGAAATGCGGCCATTAACAGCTTTAAAGCCTCTTCCGCCTTTTCCGTTTTGCCGGCCAACAGCAATTTGCCCACAGGGCCGTTCACTCCGCCCGTCAGACAGATCAATCCGTCGGAAAAATCCTTTAATTTATCATAGGGGACATGCGGCTTTTCGTCCGACGGCGTGAACATATAAGCCTGTTCGGACTGCAAACGCAGATTGTTATACCCCGCTTCATTCTGAACCAACAAAACAACATCGGAAAGAGCAGCGTCCGGATCTTTGACGTTAAAGCGTTTTTCTTCCAGCCCCATATCAATGCAGGCCTGCGTCCCGATAATCGGCTGAATGCCGTGCGCAGCGCACTCGGTTGACATTTCAAACGCGCCGAACAGATTATTCGTGTCCGTCATCGCCACCGCCGGCATGCGGTACTGCTCGCATAAGCCCGTCAGCTTTTTGATTTTAACCGCGCCTTCCAACAGCGAATACGCCGTATGCACCCGCAAATGAATAAAGGGAGACAAAGGCAATACGGAAGAAGCGGCTTCTGTCGTCATACTCAGACCTGAATAAAGCGTTGTTTAAAAGCGATACGCCCGCTCATGCCCAGCGTATCCAGCTCCTCCAGCTTGCCGTCACGCAACGTGATCATGCGGTCCATACAATCGGCCAATTCAGGATTATGTGTTGCGATCAACGCGGACAATCCCGTTTCACGAACAATATCGACCAAAACGCCGAAAACGGCCTCTGAAGTCATGGGGTCAAGATTTCCCGTCGGCTCGTCTGCCAGAAGCATATGCGGCTTGTTTGCCAAAGCTCTGGCGATTGCGACACGCTGTGCTTCTCCGCCGGACAGCTGCGCCGGTCGATGCTTCATTCTGTCCTTCAGCCCCATTTTTTCCAATAAATATTCTGCATATTCTGCCGCCGCGCTCTTTTTTTTGCCGGCGATCATTTGAGGAATCATCACGTTTTCCAAAGCGGAAAATTCCGGCTGCAAATTATGGTTCTGATACACAAAGCCTAGATATTCCCGCCGCATTTTCGTGCGCGTGTCGTCGTCCATATCCGAACTGGGAGCGCCGTTTAAAAATACCTCGCCCTCATCAGGAGCCTCCAACAATCCCGTCACATGCAGCAATGTTGATTTGCCCGCGCCGGAAGGACCGACCAAAGCTACCGTTTCTCCCGCCACAATCGACAGATCTATCCCGCGCAGAACATCAATAATGCTTTTTCCCTGCACGTAATGGCGGCGCACGCTTTTCAGCGCCAAAACGGGAATGACGGGCAATTTTGCAGTTGTTTCCGGCTGATCATTCATAGCGCAAAGCCTCCACGGGGTCTAATCTTGCCGCGCGCCAGGACGGATAAATCGTCGCAGCAAAAGAAAGAAACAAGGCCATGATTACCACGGCAACGACTTCCACCGGATTGACCTGAGCCGGCAGACGGGACAGGAAATAAATTTCCGCCGAAAACAGATCCGTACCGGTCAGACTTTCCAAAAACCGGCGGATCGTTTCGATGTTTTCGCAAAAAAGCAATCCGAAAATCACGCCGAAAAGCGTGCCGAAAAATCCGATTGACGCCCCCGTCATAAAAAAGATGCGCATAACCATGCCGCGCGTTGCGCCCATGGTACGCAGGACGGCAATATCGCGCCCCTTATCTTTAACCAGCATAATCAGCCCTGAAATCATGTTGAACGACGCAACCAGAATAATCAGAGTCAAAATCAAAAACATGACATTGCGTTCAACTTGAATCGCATTAAAAAAGGCTGCGTTTGACCGCTGCCAATCATAGACGCGAACCCCTGGCCCCAACTGTGAAGCGATCTGGCGCTGAACGGAAGTGACCAAATCATGGTGATCCAGGAAAACCTCCAAATTCGTCACGCTTTCGTCCATATTAAAAAACTTCTGCGCGTCCGCCATGGGCATAAAAATAAAAGCAGAATCATATTCGTACATGCCGACATCAAACGTGCCGCCGACCGTATACGAGCGCATACGCGGGACCGATCCGAAAGCAGTTACCGTTCCTTTAGGCGAGATAAGTGTAATTTCTTCACCGACGTAAACGCCAAGCTTGTTTGCCAGCCGGTCGCCGATAAAAACAGTATCCGGTTCAAAAAAAGCCTTCGGAGAACCGCCGATAATATGATCGGACAAAATTTTTCTTTTCATAAAATCTTCCGGCCGGATCCCCCGCACAATCGCGCCTTGAGCACTGCGCAAAGAACTGACCATGACCTGTCCTTCAATCAGCGGCATGACAAACTTGACTCCCTGCAGTTTTCCTGCCTGTTCCGCCAAGGAATCATAGTCATTCAAAACTGCGCCGCGAATTGAATAAATGCCGATATGGCCGTTCAGTCCCAAAACACGGGAAAGAAGTTCCTGCCTGAACCCGTTCATAACGGCCATAACGATAATCAAGGTGGCCACCCCCAGCACAATTCCCAAAAAGGAAAAGGCCGCAATGACAGATACAAAACCCTCTTTGCGTCTGGCCCTTAAATATCTGAACGCCACCATGCGTTCAAAAGCAGAAAAGATCATCTTTCCCTCTTTGATCCTATTTCGTCAAAAAAGCGATTGCGGCTTCCGGCGTTAATTCCTGCCGTTCGCCGGTTTTTCTGTGCTTGATTTCAACAACACCGTTTTTCAACCCGCGAGAACCAACAATCAGCTGATATGGCAGTCCGATCAGATCCATCGTCGAAAACTTCACGCCCGCCCGTTCGTCACGGTCGTCATACAGGACTTCAACTCCGGCTTTTTGCAATTTAGCGTACAACTCTTCGCACGCCTTATCCGTTTCCTCTTTGCCCGCCGTTAAATTAATCAGACCGACTTTAAACGGCGCGACGGATTCCGGCCAGATAATGCCGCTGTCATCATGAGAAGCCTCGATAATCGCCCCCATTACACGCGATACGCCGATTCCATAACAGCCGCCTTCAAACAAAACAGGCTTGCCGTCTTCCCCTGCCACCGCGACATTCATCGGCGTCGAATATTTCTTGCCGTAATAGAAGACCTGTCCAACTTCAATCCCGCGCGCACTGAGCAAATTGTCTCCGACAGCCTTTGCTTCAGCCTCGTCATATTTTTCTTCGGTTGCCGCATAGAGGCTTGTCCATTTTTGATAAATCGGTTCCAAATCCGAATCGTAATCAATATTCTCATCGGGAATTTCCATTGTCAGGTATCCCTTGTCACAGTAAACCTGCTCTTCGCCCGTTTCCGCCAGCACGATAAATTCATGGCTTAAATCGCCGCCGATCGGTCCCGTGGACGCCTTCATCGGAATGGCATGCACGCCGCAGCGGGCAAACGTGCGCAGATAAGCGATAAACATCTTGTTGTAAGAATGCTTTGCCCCTTCATATGTCAAATCAAACGAATACGCGTCTTTCATCAAAAATTCGCGACCGCGCATCACGCCGAAACGAGGACGCACTTCGTCACGGAATTTCCATTGAATATTATAGAGAATTTTCGGCGCTTCCTTATAGCTTTTCAGTTCATTGCGCACGATATCGTTAATCACTTCTTCCGCTGTCGGACCATAAACCAACACGCGTTCATGACGATCCGTAATCCGCAGCATTTCAGGACCATAAGCATCATAACGACCGCTGTCCTTCCATAAATCGGCGGGCTGCAGTGTCGGCATCAGCAATTCCTGCGCGCCGGCGCGGTCCTGTTCTTCGCGGATAATCGTTTCGATCTTTTTCAAAACGCGCAGCCCTAAGGGCAGCCAAGTGTAAATTCCCGCGCTGCTTTGGCGGATCATGCCCGCGCGCAGCATCAGTCTGTGGGAAACAATTTGGGCCTCGACCGGATTTTCTTTCAGTGTCGGCATAAAATAACGGGATAAACGCATTATAACTCTCTACTTTAATATCAAAGATAAACAATGTCAGGAACATATCCTGTTAGGAACTTTAGGCAATCCGATCAAAATTAGCAATCTTTTTTATGTGCGTATTCGTCCAGCACCTGCCGGATCAAGGGAATCGTTACCGCACGCTTTTTTTCCAAAGAAAGCGCATCGGCCCGCTGCACAACAAAAGAAAGGGCGGAAAAAGACCGTTCTGCGTTTTTCAGCACATAAGCAATCACTTCCGGCGCTACGCTTAGCTGACGGTCGGCAAACTGTTTGAGCAAGACGGCCTGCATCAACATGTCTCCCGGCGGCAAAATCCGGACGCACGGCAGCGCCTTCAGCCGCGTGATCAGATCGGGCAGCTTCAAATTCCATTCTATCGGTGTCGTTTCAGAGGTTATCAAAACAAAACCACCCGCTGCTTTGGCCTGATTTAACAAATGGAACAGCGCCGGTTCGCTGATCGGCGCACAAACATTTTCCAAAACAATATAGGAATTTTCCATAGCAAGCGAACGTTCCGACTGCCATTGATCAAAGGAAACAAGCGCCGCCCTTTTCCCCGTCTTTTGAAAAACCGTCTCCGCGAATAAATGCGCCAAATGCGTTTTGCCGCTGCCTTTTTCTCCGAAAATAACCGCTCCATGAAAATCATTCGGGAAAGAATCGATTGCCGCGACCGCTTCGGCATTTTCCGGTGCGGTAAAAAAATCAGCTCTGCCGGTCACAGAGCGCACCGGCATTTGAAAAGCGGTCTGATGAAAAAGATCAGGCATCTTCGTGCGGTTTGGCCGCTCCCAGATAAAGCGTGCTTTCTTTGTATTTTTGAATGCCGAAGCGCACCAAAACACCGATAATCGCCGCCGTCGGCACAGCAATTAAAACGCCTAAGAATCCGAATAAAGTCGCCCCGGCCAGCAAAGCAAACATGACCCAAACCGGATGCAGGCCGACCTTTTCTCCAACCAATTTCGGCGTTAAAACGTTGCCCTCCAGCATTTGCCCCAGGAAAAACACAACAACAACAGCGCAAATATGCTTCCAATCATCAAACTGAACAAAAGCCAATCCGACACTGGTGACAAAACCGATTGTTGATCCGACATAAGGAATAAAGGACAGCACGCCTATTCCCAAACCGATCAACAAGCCCAAATCCAAACCGGACAGCGTCAGTCCGACGGCATAAAAAATTCCCAAACACAAGCAAACGGTTGCCTGTCCGCGCACAAAACCGGAAATAATATCATTCATTTCCGACAGCAGCCGCCTGATTGTCCGCGCCTCTTCTCTGGGAAGAAGCCCTTTGATCACGCTGCAGAACTTGTTCCAATCGCGCAGCAAATAAAACGCGACGACCGGCGTAATCAGCAGGAGTGACAACAGGTTAATAAAAGCCATGCTGCCGGACAAAAGCTTTTGAATTGTCCCCAGCAACAGCTTGATGCCGCCGGAAAGGTGTTCCGAAACCGTTTGTTGAAAACTATCTGCCTGATGCGGAAACAATCTTTTCAATTCAATCACATAAGGTTCTGCCTTGGACCACAACAGGCCGACATATACCGGCAGATTAGACAAGAAAATACTTAATTGCTTTTGAACTACCGGCACGATAATGAATATGCATAACAGCAAAACAAAAATCAAAACAGCAAAAACAACGCACAAAGCCGCCGTTCTGGAATGCAGTTTCTGCTGCAGTTTTGTTGTTGCCGGATCCAAGAAGTACGCAATGATCATTCCGGCGACAAAAGGCAGCAAAACATCGCGCAAAATATACACGCCCACGAAAAATATCACAAAGGCAATGCCCCATATCCATAGTTTCTGCACATTCGACATGAAAAGAAATCCTCAAAAGTAATAATTTACGGCGAAGCGTTTTCTTCTTCCGCTGCCGGCATCATTGTTTTTTCCTCCTTATCCGAAGGAACAACGTTTGCTCCGAACGGCAGATAAGAGAGTTGTTCCATTGTCGTCAGCTTGAACACGCCGGAGGGCAGAACGGTCAGTGACAACATGCGTTTGTTCATCTCTTTCTGCAGTCTTTCCAGACTTTCGGCGAAAAAGATCGTCAGCTGCAGCACGCCGGATCGCGCTGCCTGCAGGTAATACGAACTGATCAAAGGTATTCTGTCCAGACGCCCTTTGATCGTTTCCCACTGCTTTAAATCCGAAACCGGAGCCATCGCAACTAAAGAAGCCGATTCATTAAACTGCACCATTTGTTCGCTTTTCCATACGCCTTCCAAATGATCAACCACTTTGGTCACGGCACGGGCAAAAGTCGCCGATGTATTTTTTACCAGCGGCAGAGAAAAAGTAAAATTCGGAATTTCGGAAGCAGTCGCCTCGTCCATCGCGCGTCCTTTTACAGTGAACGTCTGGCCGCTGCGAATCAGTTCAACGATTAAAATACCTTCGGCCTCGTAACGTTTGGCCAATTCCTGAGCCGCAGACAGATCACCGCGCAAAATCTGGTCAACATTCAGTGTCTGCACATCTGACAGTTCGCCCAACGGCACAAATAAAGGAATCATGTAACTTTCCGCCGTACGGTTAAGCCATGCACGCAGCCAAGCGTTTTCTTCTTCCCATAAAATAGGAGTCGCCGAAGCCGACCGTTTATAAATCGGCAAAATCAACAGCGGCTTGCCCGAAGTTCTGACATACGGCAGATCATTTTGCCGCAGCAGCTCGCGCACAGCCTCCGGATTAAAACGAACGTCCAAAGTCGCCATATAACGCACAGCAGATGTTTTTTCGTTCGATACGCTGATATCCTGCACAAAATTCAGGATATCGTCCGGCACCAGTTCAGGCAGTTGTTCGGCAACATATGCCGGCGTAATGCGTTCCATAACGACCATTAACGCCTTTTTCTGCCCGTCCTGCATCGCCTGTTCACGGGCGGCGGCGGCATTTTCAGCCGTTACGTCAATCTGAACATTTGAAGCTGAAAACATTTTAGAATCAACAGGAGCCGCATAAGACCGGGGACCGGACATCATGCAGCAAAGCCATAATGCTCCGGCGATAAAAAAGCGAAAAAACTGTTTCTTCATTCCAAGCGGCTCCCGTTGTTTGATACAAATTAACCGACTATATCACATTCAGAGAAAAAGAATCCGATTTCACGAGCGGCATTTTCTTCCGAATCAGAGCCGTGAACAGAGTTTTCCCCCATAGAAACGGCAAACATTTTCCGAATTGTTCCTTCGGCAGCCTTTTCCGGATTCGTTGCGCCCATAACTTCACGATAATGCGTTACGGCATTTTCGCCTTCCAGCACCTGGACAACGACCGGTTCCGATGTCATGAATTCAACCAATTCATCATAAAACGGCTTGCCGGCATGGACTTCGTAAAAAGCTTTAGCCTGCTCGTTTGTCAGGCGAACACGGCGCTGAGCGACGATGCGCAGACCGTTTTCTTCAATTACGGCATTAATTTTTCCCGTCAGATTGCGGCGGGTAGCGTCCGGTTTAATAATGGAAAATGTACGCTGTACAGTCATAGTATCCTCTTTTGTATTTCTAAAGTTAAAAACAGATGCCCCTCTTTATACCCGTCCGGCCTCAACCTTTCAACCGGCAAATTGTTTATTTTCTGGCAACGAAGCCTTTTATTTCGGTATCCAGCAGCCCCCGCTGATAATCCGTCAGCTTGTCCGCCGCGGATTTTAAGGCTTTCAGAACTCTTTCCTCTCCCGTTTGCGCCGCTAAAGAAAGCCAGAAATATGCCTGCTCATACTCAGCCGACATCAAAGAATAAATCCCCAAATCCCGCTGCGCCCGTTTAGAGCCGTGATACGCCGCTTCGGTCAGCATCGTTGCGGCCATGCCTTTAGGCAGATTTTTAGCCTCTCCCCGAAAAAACATGGAAGCCGCCATATACTGCGCTTCAATCAGATCGTCTGCCGCCTGTCTGTAGTATTCAAAGGCCCGCCTTAAATCCTTTTCAATGCCCCAGCCGTTATAATACATCTCGCCCAGAAGAAAACGCGCCTTCGGATACCCGTGTTCACCGGGATAAATCAAGTATTCAAAAGCTTCGTCATAGCGTTTGTTTTCAAACAAATGCTCGCCCGTTTTTAACGCATTCGTATAGTCTTCTTCCGTTTTCGGGACTTTGGGACCGCGAAAAACAGCGGCGGCCAGAACAAATCCCAGAACAAAAATCGCCGGCCCCCACAAAAAAAGAGCCTTATACTGCAGAAAAAAGACCTTCATATAATACAGGCGGTTACTCATTGTCTGACACTTTTTTGAAAATTACGTTTTTATCATCAATCAAAAATTTTCTTTTGTAAAGAAATAGAGCGACTTTCTTTTCATTTTATCCCCTTCCCTTTTTTTCTTTAATCGGATACAGTTCGGTTGCTATGCTGGATATAAACGATATTACATTGCGGTTCGGAGGGCGGCTGTTGTTCAACGGCGCCTCGGCTCATATTTCCGACGGACAGAGAGTCGGACTGACGGGACGGAACGGAACGGGCAAAACGACGCTGTTCCGCCTGATTTTGGGTGAATTGACTTCCGATGACGGAGACATCACGATTACCAAAGGCCACCGCATTGCGACCGTCGCACAGGAAATCCCTGACGGCAATCTGTCTTTAATCGACTGCGTGTTAAAAGCCGATACGGAAAGAACCGAGCTGCTGGCCGAACTGGAGCAAGCGGAACAAGCCGAAGACGGAATTAGAATCAGCGAAATCCATGAACGCCTGAACATCATCGGCGCAGGATCCGCCGAAGCCAGAGCCGGTGCCATTTTATACGGATTGGGATTTTCCGCCGAACAGCAAAAACAGCCTTTAACCGATTTTTCCGGCGGGTGGCGCATGCGCGTCGCTTTGGCC
Source organism: Alphaproteobacteria bacterium (assembly GCA_017480385.1). GTDB lineage: Bacteria > Pseudomonadota > Alphaproteobacteria > CAAGCB01 > CAG-977 > UBA11549. The sequence continues at coordinate 27,413 of JAFVAT010000036.1, forward strand.
GCCGCTTTGTTTGTGCCTTCTGATATTCTGCTGTTGGACGAACCGACCAATCATTTGGATTTGGAGGCAACTCTGTGGTTGGAAAATTTCCTGAGCAAGTATGCCGGAACGCTCGTGATCATCAGTCACGACCGATCATTATTGAATCATCTCTGCACCCGTATTCTGCACATCGAAGGCTTGAAAATCCAAAGCTACGGCGGCAATTACGACGCTTTTGAGCAAACGCGCGCCCTGCAGCGGGAAAACGAACAGAAGCAGGCAGCAAAAACCGAGGAAAAACGCAAACATCTGCAAGCATTCATTGATCGCTTCCGCTATAAAGCCAGCAAAGCGAAGCAAGCTCAGAGCCGTGTCAAAATGCTGGAAAAACTACCGGAAAAGGCATTTTTCTATGACGATTCCGCCCTTCATTTCAAATTCCCTTCGCCGCAGGAACTGCCCTCGCCTTTAATCAAGATTGAAAACGGCGCCGTCGGGTATGGTGAAAAAGCCGTCTTGTCCAAAATGACTTTGCGCATAGATGCGGACGACAGAATTGCTTTATTGGGCGCGAACGGCAACGGAAAATCGACTTTTGCCAAATTGCTGGCAGGCAAGCTGAAGCTGATGGACGGGACAATACAGGCTTCCGGCAAGCTGAAAGTCGGGTATTACGCTCAGCACCAAACGGAGGAGCTTTCCAAAGACTTAACGCCGATTCAGCAAATGCAGCAGGTCATGAAAGAAGCCAACGAAACGCAGATCAGGGCTCATCTGGGCGCATTCGGCTTAACGCAGCAAAAGGCGGAAACGCGGATTGCCCTATTATCCGGAGGTGAAAAAGCCCGCCTGCTGTTCGCCGTGATGACGCGCGATGCGCCGCATATTCTGCTGTTGGACGAACCGACGAACCACTTGGACATAGACGCCCGCGACGCTTTGATTGAAGCGATTAACGCGTATCAGGGCGCGGTTATTTTGATTACGCACGATCCGCATTTAATCGAGCTGACTGCCGACAGGTTATGGCTGATCGACGCGGGGCGATGCACGGCTTATGACGGCGATCTGGAAGATTATCGGGCTTTGCTGGCACAAAAGGCCAAAATCCAAGCTGCCGGCAAAGGGCAGGACAAATCGGAAAAGTCCGTCGTTTCGCGCAAAAACGAGCGTCGGGAGGCCGCCGAAAAACGTCAGCAGCTGGCGCCTCTGCGCAAAACGCTGAAGGAAACAGAAACGGAATTGGCAAAGCTGAACGAACAAAAAGAAAAAATCGAAGAAATGCTGGAGGATCCGTCCCTTTACATGATCGGATTAAATGCCGCCAAAGTCAAAGGGCTGCAAATTTCTTTGGCCCGGCTCAATCAGGAGATCGACACTGCCGAAGAGCGCTGGCTGGAGCTTTCCGCCAAACTGGAAACAGCACAGCAGGCTTAACCTTTATTGTTCAGCGGCCTGAGCGGATTGGTTAACGAAAGAAATATCCGGCCAATTCTCCTTGATTTGCCGCGGCAGCATTTCAGCCAGATAAACGGCAGAAACATTCAATGTGTTATACGACGCGTAACAGCATGCTGACTGTGCTTCGGCCTTTCCCTTTTCAGAAACCGTGTATCCGGAAAAAGCGGCTAAAAATAAAACCGTCGCAACCCACCCTTTTTTAAACGAGGGCGGATTCAAAATACCTCGGGCAAAGATATATTCCAGTATCAAATACGGAACAACGACTATGCCTGACAATTGCAAATAACGGTACCATGCCTTCTTTCCAACAGAAGAAACAATATCCGACCATTGAAATGCGTTTAAATCAAAAGGCGATACATAACGGCCAACCGACATAGCCATACCGAATTGAACCAACTGCAAAATACCGAACACGAGCAGAAAACCGGTTAAAAACTTTTTGCTTTTCACCAAAGAAAGCGACAGCGCCAATCCCAGTAGAACGCTTAACCTGACGGGGTCCCAGCACGAAGCGAAAGATGGATAAACGAGGCCCAGAACAAGCTCTGGCAGCATCAAGAAAAACAAAATAACAAGCGCGGCAAATACGGCCCGCGCGATATCAAACAGACAGTTGACCATTCTTTCTCCTATGTAAAAGAATTATTTGTCGGATACGGCAATCAATCCTTTTTTCTGTCTGACCGGAACATCTTCAGAAGAATATTCCTGAACAGAGGGTGATTCTTTCCTGTGCTTATTTTTCACAAAAATCTTTAAAGAAATATAAACGTCGCTTTTCGTATTTGCCGGTTTGCATCACCCGCCGAAAAACATATAAAAACCTTCCTTCTTTTAGGGCCGTCTTTTTCCGGACATCAACCGCTTGGAAAGGTGTCGAATGAAGCAGCGCTTTTATCTGCCGTACAGAATAAATCTTTATTCAGATGCCTCTTCCGTCAATCTTTTAAAATTCTATTTTTTCTTATTCTTCGATCGCTTGGATCAGCCCCTTTTTCTCATGAAAAGAAGAGAGCTGTTCCTTACCATTGCCATTGCCACTGCCGCTGTCCGCCAGAAGTTCGGCTTTTTCCAAAACTTTTACGGCAACATAAACGTCCCGTCCGTTTTGCTGCATTTTGCACCACCCGTCAGCAGGAGTACAGGCAATTTTCATTCCTTTCGGGAACTGCCCCAAAATTTCTCCGTTCGGCGTATCGCGGTAATTCACAGTGTTTTTAGTCATAAAAAGCTGAGCGGTCGATTTTGATGTATCCGTATGGCACATGGCCAGCAGTACGATACAAACAACCAAGGCAATCAGGCCAAAACAGCCGCCGCCGTCGCTTTCTGTTCTTTTGCACCCGCAATGAGGACAGAAATCCGCCTCATCGCTGCGCTTTTTACCACATTCGGGACAAGTGATCAGCATTTCTATTTTCCTTTAATCAGCAAAAACAAACGGGAACGCTTGGACGTTTTGAAAGAACAGAGCGCTTTTTCGTCTTCGCCGAACGGCATTGCGCTTCCCTCGCGATTCTTTTTGTACTTGCGTAAAATCAGCCTTTTTCCCCGTCCCAGAGGAAGCGATAACTTGTCCCGCACGTTCCAATCAGGCTTCCAGCTGCCGGTATAGTGATGAACGGCGTAGGCCTCCGGATTATCCGTGCAGAAATAATAATACGGATAAATATAGGCGTTTTCCGTGATTTTCACACGGTCTTTCGTCACAAACGTATCCGCAACGCCGTACTTTTCCTTTAGCACACGGGTAAAATACATCGGATTGGTCGTTAAGTTGAAACTGCCGTCGGGACGGACAAAGTCGATATCGTCATAAACGGCGATCAGATCTTTGACAATCGGAGAGTTCGGCACGGTTCCGATCAAGGCCGGAGAAATATCGCGGCAGGATCCGCATTTTTGCGACCCGATGAAAAAGTCGAAATTCATAAACTCGTCCAACGGCTTTCTGATTTCCTCATCCGTATCAAAATAAATACCGCCCTCGTTCAGCAACGCGTGCAGACGCACATAATCGGAAACGAAAGCCCACTTGCCCGCCTGTACCGCCTGTTTTAAATAGCGGTTGTCCAAGCCCTGCAAATCGGCGTCCGTCCATTCGCGCAGCTCATATTCGGGCAGGATTTTTTTCCAGCTTTCGATACATTTCAACTCGACTTCGCCCTTTGAACGGGGACCAAACCAGCAATAATGAATTTTCCTGGGAATCATTTGCGTTCTCCGACAGTTTCGACAATCAGGCGCCGCCACAGCTCGATCACTTTTTCGGGCGCATAGGCCTCCATATCTTTAGCGGCGTTTTTCCCGAACGCCTGACGCAAGCCCTGATCAAGCATCAGATGACGCAGTTTTTTGGTAAAGTCCTGCAGATCCTTTGCCAAAAAGCCGTTATGCCCTTCGATAATCAGTTCATTGACAGACGGCGCGTCCGCAAAGCCTATGGACGGCAATCCGCATGCCATACCATCCGCCAGAGCCAGAGAAAACCCTTCATGCGCGGACGGAAAAGCATGAATATCCGCCTGACGGTAAACCTCTTGGATTTTCGGGTGATAGCCCTTGATATGCACGTTGTTTTCCGCACCGTATTTTGCCGCCAATTCCATTAATTCACGTTCATAAGCGGGATATTTCCGCATTCCCCAAAATTCCAAATGCCAATCGGGAAACTCTTTGAACAACTGCCCGAACGAATCCACCAGCAAATGGTGGCGCTTTCCTTCTTTTTCCACACGGGCGACATAGATGATCTTCTTTTTTTCAACCGATAAATCCGTACGCTCCTGCGGCGGAATCTGCACGACTTCGTTCGGAATCGTGACGACGCGCTTAGGCGTGCAGAATTCGGCAATTGTCGGTTCATAGGACTTCATCAGCACATGGAAAGCCGCCGCTCTGTCCATAACCTGCCGGTAAACACCGCGCAGATAGGGCTTTTTGCGCATCAGGCTGCCCAGCATAATCGGCGGGTATCCGTGCATCATCATAATCACCGGCACATCGTGCGTCTGGTGATACAGCACATTGACCAGGTCCACCATAAAGTAACAAATAATCACGTCGGGCTTTTCTTCGGCGATCACTTTGGCAAAGCGTTTTGTCGGCAGAAACAGCTTTCCACGCAAAAAACGATAAAGATTACAGAACAGGTTTTTAGTTTTCGCATTCAGATTAATAAAACGAACTCCTTCGTCCAAAGTCACGCCTGATCCCTGCTTTTTATAAGAATCGCAAACGACCGTGACCTCAAAACCGATTCTGTGCAAAGAATTGACAAACTGGGCCAAGAACTTTGTGTTCAGGACGTTTCTGTCTTTGACGATCATCACTTTCATCGGGATTTCCTTAACATTTTGACAAAAACCGCTTTTCATTTTTATGTTTTAGAGTAATCTACAGGAAAGTCAAATCAAAAGAGGAAAGCAATAAAATGAACGTCTTAATCACGGGCGGCGCGGGCTTTATCGGATCGCATACGGCGGACAAACTGATCGCGGCGGGAATAACAACCGTTGTTATCGACAGAGCCAAACCGAAATACAAAAACGATCAGGCGGTTTATTACCGGCTGGATCTGAACGACCCCGAGACTGAGGAGGTTTTCAGGACTCATGCTTTCGACTGCGTGATTCATCTGGCGGCGCAGGCTTCTGTCGCCGTTTCCGTTGCCGATCCCATTAAAGACGCCTCGGACAACATCATGGCTTCTGTCCGCGTGATCGAATACTGCAAAAAATATAACGTTAAAAAGATCATCGTTTCCTCCAGCGCCGCTTTATACGCCGTGCCGCAGTATCTGCCCGTTGACGAAAAACACCCCGTCAGCTTTTTGTCCCCTTATGCCATATCCAAGCATACCATGGAGGAATACGTCAAATTGTCAGGCTTGGACTATATCATTTTCCGTTACGCGAATGTGTACGGCCCCCGTCAGGATCCGCACGGAGAAGCGGGCGTTGTGTCGATTTTCATTGAAAAAATGATTAAAAACCTGCCGCTGGAAATTCATGGTGACGGCGAACAGACGCGTGATTTCGTTTATGTCGCGGATGTTGCGGAAATGAACTGCCGCGCCGTGTTATCGCCCGCTTCCGGCGTTGTGCTGAACGTATCAACGAACACGCAAACCTGCGTCAACGACTTGTTTTCCGCAATAAAGCAAAATACGGATTACACACTTGCCCCGAACCGCGCTCCGTCTCGTGCCGGCGACATCAAACACAGTGTTCTGAACAATGCCTTGGCGGCGCAAGCACTGGACTTTTCTCCGAAAACGGCTTTGGCAGACGGCCTGAAAGAAACGGTCGAATTTTTCAAACGAACATATTAAAGCACGCCTTTAAAATACCGGAATCGTGGATCGGACTGAAGTCTTTTCGCCCCTATAATCGCTTTTTTGTGCGCATGGGAGTTTTCCCCGTAACGTTCGGACATATTGTCAATGCGTTCCTGCATGGTAAAGCTTTCCCCATTCGGCCCCGTTGTCATATCGGCGCAGCTTAAAATAAACAGTTCATCAGAAACTTCTGTAACCGTTACGCTGCCATGATTGGCCACCTCTTGCCAATAGCGGTAGCCCTGCCGTTTCAGAATCTCAGCCCCGATTTCAGGGTGCCGGCCCGGTTCTTCGGAAAATTCGTAGCCGAAATCGTGCAGCATACCCAATAAAAACATGTCCTGAGCAAACTGTTCGTCCTGCGGGCGCAATTTTTCCGCCAAGACCTTCGCCCGGCGCGCCACGCCTAAAATATGCTGCCACCGAGCAGGTGTAATCATCATTATTTTCCTTTCCCAGCAACCTGACAGAAAGACTATATTCCCCTATCCGTTAATTGTTTTCTACTTTTTTCTAAACATTTCAAAAAAATATGTGTAGAGTAGTAAAAAAAATCAGACATACAGGAGTTTTTGATGAAAAAGTTTCTTTACGCTCTATCCGCTTTAATCGCCCTGCCCCGTGCTGCGCTGGCCAATCCGGCCTGCGCCGTCTGCACAGTTGCGATCGGCGCTTCTCTTGGTATTGCCAGAAAAATGGGCGTTGATGACAATATCGTCGCTTTGTGGGCCGGCGCTATGCTGGCTTTGGTCGGTTATTGGGCGATTTTGTGGTGCAACAAGAAAAAATGGTATTTTTGGGGGCGTGATGCATTGATGATGCTGATCTCCGTCGGCTCTGTCGGCTTTATGTATATCAGCCAGCTGATGTATATGCCGCGTCCGATCCTGTATGTGCTGTATTTGGATCCCTTCCTGTTCTGTACGATTGCGGGCGCTTTGCTGTTTATTTATACAGAAAAGTTTTATTTCTGGATGAAAGAACGCAATGGCGGGCATGCGCATTTTCCGTTTGAAAAGGTTGTCATGCCGTTGATCGCGCTGTTCGCTGCCAGCGTCTATCTGAACTATTATCCGATTTTGCCGATATAAGATCGAACGGCTCGCCATGAAAAACGTTTTGATTATGGGCGCTTCGGGCATGATCGGTCGGATATGCCTGAGGCAGTGTTTGGAAAACAAAGATGTCGCTAAAGCAACGATTTTTGTCCGCAAGCCGATCGGAATGGAGCACCCTAAATTAAACGAAGTTGTTCTTGCCGATTTTTATGACTATTCTTCTGTAACGCAGCATCTGCAAAATCAGGACGTTTGCCTGTACTGCATTGGCGTTTATACCGGACAGGTCGACAAGCAGGAATTTTCCAGAATCACGGTCGATATGACAAAAGCGTTTGCTTCCGCTTTAAAAGCGCAAAGTCCCGATGCGGCTTTTTGTTTTCTAAGCGGCGGCGGCGCGGACGAAAAGGAAAAAAGCCCTATTTTGTTTGCACGGGAAAAAGGAAAAGCGGAAAACATTTTGAAATCGCTGGATTTTAAAAGTCTGCATCTTTTCCGTCCCGGCTATATCTATCCTGTTGCGCCGCGCAAGGAACCGAATTTTTCCTATAAGCTGATGCGTTTTCTGTACAAACCGCTGATTTCCAAATTAGGAAAATCCGCTTCCGTTACCTCTGAACAGCTGGCTTCCGCTATGGTCAGGGCGGGATTGTCCGCTCAGGGCAAGATGACCGTTTGGGAAAACCGGGATATCCGCGCTTAATCCCCAAATTTAGGAGAATACATTCAACGGCATGAATTTATGTCGGATACACTGCAGAGCCGTTTTATGCACGCCTTTCGTGATTTCGTAATAAATAAAGCGCCCGTCGCGTTCAGATCTGACAAACCCGTCGTCCCGCAGCTTTTTCAAGTACTGGGAAACTTTGACCTGCTCGATCCCGACGGCGGCGACAATATCGGAAACACAATTTTTGCCGGCTAAAATCAAATATTCCAGAATCCGCATTTTATCAACGTGAGCAAACAGCTTGATCTGATTTGCCGCCAGAATTGTAAAATCCCGCGGCAGAATCTCCTTGACGTCGTCTTTTAAAAAATAAAAGTTATCCGTCATAGAACCGAACAGCTTGCGCAAACAGACAAACACACTGGCCGGATATTCTCCCGTCAGATGATAGTAAATAAAAATTCCTTTGCGTTCCGTTTTGACCAGATCGGCATCCCGCAGCTTTTTCAGACTTTGCGATACAAACAGCTGATCTTCGCCGATGCCCTTGGCAATCGCGGATACCGATGAACTGCCGTAAACGTCCAAATATTCCAAAATCCGCAGACGGATCGGGTGCCCCATGGTTCCAATCCCTTTTGCCGCGAATTTCATCGTGTCATAATCCAGCTGCTTTTCCATGCAAAGCGCCCTTTCAACAGATTGCTTTTTTAATATATATAAAAAAAGATAACTCTACAATTATTTTTAAATTGACTTGAAACGGATAATATATACAATAATTGATAGATAATAAAAACGATATATATTTCTCACAAGGAGGAAAAATGAAAAAAATCGAAACCGTCAAAGAATTTGTTGAAAAGCTTGACGCCAAGAAAAAAGTCAATCCGAAAGATTTGTCATCGGATCAGGATTTAACGATTGCGATTATGAATCTGATTTCGATCGAGGAACACCTGATTTTTTCGGGCGCAAAAACGGAAAAGACGGCTTTTTACGATTTGATCGAAGAAATCCGCGAAACCAGAAAACAGCTGATGCAGAAGGTCATTCCCGCGTATGAAGGCGAAGTATGGTGCATTTCAAAGCACTTATTGGCGTCTTCGATGCGGTTAATGGAGGTCGGCACCAAACAGCAGAGCATGGGCAATAAAAAGCAGGCGTATGACTTGTTCAATAAAGCCTATGATCTGTACAGCCTGTTTTGGGGACTGAACATGAACATGATCAACCTTGATGATGTGAAGTGGATTGAAGACAAGACGGAAGACATCAAAAAGCTGTCCGCCAAAGTTGACGCCGTCATGGGCGCATCGGAACCGGCAAAGATTGAAGCGCCCGCCGCCGCGGAACCTGCTTCAGCAAACGAGGAAGAACCTGTCGGCACGCTGGCCAAAATGAAACGCTTTGTCCGAAAAGCCGTTGACTGCTGTATCGAATAAAAGAAACAACTGTCACAAAAGGGAGCGCTTCAACGTTCCCTTTTTTATTGCGGGTAAGCTTCAAAAAAAACTTTAAACCTACTTTAAACGTATGTTATTATTTTAAGAAATTTTTACGGAGATTTTATGATGAAAAAACTGCTGCCGATTTTGTTTGGAATCATCTTTTGTTTTGCTTCTTCCGTGCGGGCGGAAGAACTGAAGGCGGGAAAGAAAACGCCTGTCAACGAAACAACTTGGTTTGTTTATCAGTTTACGGAACGCCCGAAAGTCGGCGATGTCATTATGAAAGTCACCATCAGCGATCAGGAAACGCGTCCGATCAAAGTCTTTGCGCATTACGATATGCCTTCAATGCGCGGCCACCACGATTCGGGCAAAGTCGAATTTAAGCGCAACCGCACACAGGATTATGTTCTGCCGATTCACTTCGCTATGCCGGGGGAATGGGAAATTATCCTGACGTTTGAAGAAAATGGTCAGGAAATTTATCAGGGCGCTGTCAATTTGGAAATTTGAGGAATCCGTTCGGAAATTTTATGAAAAAACTCGCTATTGCCCTGATTTCCCTTCTTTTTCCCGTTCAGGCATACGCCGGAAGCGATTTGTTGTATTTGGAGGCGCAGGGCATAGCCGGTTATTCCCGTTCGGAACACAAGGCCGTCTACCATTCGGCAGATCGGCATGATGCCATGCAGAAAAATGCCGTTGGATTTGACTGGGTGCACAAATTCAGCGGCGATCAGGGCGACCGGGGCATGACCGCCGTTCAGTTCCGCCTTGCCTATAACGATGAGGAAAAAGACTTTACGCCGCAGTTTTACAACGCTTATCTGAAATATAAAACCGGCGGCGGCGATTTCTGGATCGGTCATAACCGCGTTGCGTTCGGGCTTTCCTCCTATTGGGACACGCATGCGGATCTGATCGGCGATTTAACAATGCAGGGCGTTGGTTTTGACCGCGATTGGGGGACCGGATACGGTTATGATTTTGAAAACGGTTCTTTTGCCGCCAGTGTCACCGCCGGTTCCGGCATGGATTTTCGCCGTTACGGAAACGCGATCGCCGCAATGAGAATTGCAACAGGCGTGCTGAATTTCGACAACTATACGACCGGTATTTCCGTTATGGCGGGCAAAATGCTGGATACAATGGGATATAAGATTTTGGAAAAAGATCCGCAGGATATTCGGCTGATCGGGTGGGACGGCGCTTATAACGCTGACAATTATGAACACAAGATCGAATTGGACGCGGGCGAGCGCAATCATCGGTCGTATTATGCGGCGCTGTACCGATTCAGCATTGTTTTGGACAGCGAAGAACGGTGGAAAGGACATATACAGCCGACCTATATTTATCAGGAGGGACGGGAAAATCAAAGCTTAGCCACTTCGATTGAATACCGCCTGACATCGGACATCGTTCTGCGTTTTATGCACCGCTATCAACACCGCAATGATGACAACAGCTTTATCGGACAGCTTTATTGGTATGCGCCGGTATAGCGGAAAGGAGAACTCTTGATGCGGAAGTTTTTATATTTTCTTTTCGTTTTTTTATGGAGCGCGGAAACTATAGCCGCCGTCGGGTGCGACCTGAACGACCCCGATCGGGATGTCAAACGCTTTTTTCCTGACTCCTCCGGCTATAAAACCGAATACGTTTCTGTTGCGAAAAACGGCGGGGAAGAGCTGTACAAACAAATGGAAAACCGGCTGGGCGATCAATTCAACGGCATTTATGAAACGATTGACGTGCCCTACACCCTTTATACCGTTTTAAAGGACGCCGCCCCGATCGGCTATATTCACGGCGTCAATCAAAAAGGAAAATACGGCGGCATGCAGGTCTTTCTGATCATGGACACCAAGGGCAAAATCAAACATCTTTATTTTCAGAAACTGACGTCCAAAAACGCCAAAGAATTAAGAGCTCCGGAATTTGGCGCCCAGTTCGCCGGATTAAGCCTGACGGACTTTGACGTTTACGATGTCGCCGCACGCACAGCCATGCCCGGATCCGCTGTTGCCGCCATTCAAAACCCAGCGCCGGAAAATACGGAAGACTTTTACGCCGCCCTGCGCGGAACAAAGAAAAACTTAATCCTGTTGGACAGTTTTATTTTTCATAAACGGGAGGCCGAAAAATGAACCTGCTCTCTTTAGCCTATAAAAATTTACAGCGCCGCAAACTCCGTTCGGCGTTTACGATTGCCGGCATAGCGCTTTCCGCTTGGGTTCTGGTGACGTTATTGGGCTTTAACAAAGGATATGAAAAGTCACTTAACCGCGACATTGACAACATGGGATTTCAAATTGTCTTAACCGCGAAGGGCTGCCCTTATGAAGCGGCAACGCTTATGCTGAAAGGCGGCACGGGTCTGCGTTATATGCCGGAAAAGCTGGTTGAAGAGGTCGCCTCAGCGCCGGAGGTCGCGGCAACAACACCAATGTTAATGCATGCCGAATTTGACCCGTATAAAGGCGAAAATGGCGGCACGGTCGTTTATCTGGGCGTAGACGGCGAAACGTATCCCCAAATGAAGGCCTATTTTGAATTTGCCAGCGGGCAATGGTTCAGCGCTCCCGAAGCCAAAGAAATCGTTCTGGGCTATGAAGCCGCGGAACTGGAACAGCGCGAAATCGGCGATATGATGCTGTTGCCCGGCAGCGAAGAGGAATTTCTTGTCACCGGCATTCTGAAAAGGACCGGAACGCAGGACGACGGCATGATCTTTATGCCTCTGCGTACCGTTCAAAATGTATTTAACAAGCAAAACCTGCTGACTATGCTCGGCATTCGGTTAAAACAGGGCATCGATTCTTCCGCCTTTGAAGAAAAGCTTTACCAACTTCCCGATGTGCAGGTCGTATCTATGGCGCAAGTCAAAAACACGATTATTTCTCTGGTCAAAAGCGCCCGCGTCATTGTTCTGTCCATTGCTGCTATCGCTTTTCTGATCGCTGTTTTCGGCGTGCTGAATACCGTTTTAATGTCCGTATTTGAACGCTATCAGGAAATCGGGATTTTAAAAAGCATCGGCGCTTTGCCGAAACAGATTTTTGCCATGATCTGGATCGAAACCATTCTTTTATGTTCCGGCGGCTGTGTGGCGGGGATTGTTTTTTCTTACGCTTTTGCGGGCATTTCGGAAAAACTGATCCGGTTTTTCCTGCCCTTTGCCCCGAACGGAGAATTGATTTTCCTATCGCCGGACCTAATTCTTTCCGCCTTTGCCGCCATTACGCTAACCGGCATGCTGGGCGGTATTCTTCCGGCTTTAAGAGCGGCGCATATCCGCCCGCTTGACGCAATCAGGAGCGAAGTTTGATGACCGATATGATCACGATAAAAAATCTGACTAAAATTTACCGGCGCGGCAGCGAAGAAATCCGCGCTGTGGACAATCTTTCCTTTTCTGTCCGGGCCGGAGAAATAGTTTCAATCACCGGTCCCAGCGGTTCGGGAAAAACAACGCTGGTCAATATTCTGGGTTGTCTGGACAACCCCACCGGCGGAGAACTGTCATTGCAAGGGCGAGAAATATTCAAAGATGGTTTGACTCTGTCGGAAAAAGAACTAACCCTGATCCGGCGTCAGTATTTCGGTTACGTTTTTCAAAAATTCTTTTTGCTGCCGACCTTGACTGTTCTGGAAAATATCACCCTCCCCTTTGTTTTCGGCGCGGGAACAAACACGGATCAGACCTATATCCGGGAATTGATGACTTTGCTGGGCATAGACAAGCGCGCCAATCATCTGCCTTCCGAACTGTCGGGCGGAGAAATGCAGCGCGTTGCCATTGCCCGCGCTCTGGCCACCAAACCGCAGGTGCTGATCGCCGATGAACCGACCGGCAATCTGGACAGCAAACGCACCGCCGAAATCAAATCCCTGCTGTCGGAACTGAACAAACGGCAAAACCTGACAATTATTCTGGTCACGCACGACCCCGATTTTGCCCGTATTGCCGATACCGTTCTGGAAATATCGGACGGACGAATTCTATCCCAAAAATAGCCTGGCTTATTTGCCGTTTTCCAAGACCTTGACCAACTGACGGGTTAATTTCAGCGCGCCGTTAAAATTTAAATGATCGGAATCAGCAAAGTCCTCATCTGCAAAACCGGCCGGTTTTATCAGCTTAATTTGATAACGCCCCGCCACTTCTTTAATTAAAGCCGTCAGATCCGTATCCGGCGCCGCCTCTGCTAAAACGGCGGCATAATCACTGCGCACAGGCGCATCAACCAAAATCAGTCTTAAATCGGCCTTTTGGCAAAAGGCGCAAATCTCGTCCAATACGGGAAGCTGGTTCTTGTATTTCTGATAAATTTTAAAATGATGCAGCGCCCTTTCCCGTGTTTTTTTTGTCGAAGGGTGAATCTCTATGCCGGCAAAGTCATATCCCTGACAGTACACTCTGTCAAAACGAGGTGTCATCTGTTCAATAATTTTATCATAAAACGCAAAATCATATTTCGGATTCAGGCCGAAATCATACGGCATATTAAATTTCTTAGCCAAAATCCGACAGTGCCACGCCTCCGATCCCCGGATCAAGCTGTATCCGCCATTATAAAAAGAACAGACTAGAATAACATTTTTCAGATTTTTGCATTTCGGCACAGCAAACTTCAAAGATTCATAGGTTTCATATAAGCTGTTGGCATTAAAGGAGAAATTATACCCCCCCCCCCCCCGGATATAATAAACGGCAAAATGCCGAACTGAGCATGACTGTCCCCTAAAATCAGCGTTTCAATCTGATCCGTCGTTTTTAATAAACCGTCATATTTATGCCATACGCTGTTGAAATACCCGACATATGGCTCAACATTCAGACAATTCCATTTCAATTCCAGCTTCTTGCGCCAAAAACGGCGTTTTTCTTTAACAGGAACTGGGCATAGAAGCAATTTGATGAGTTGTTTTTTTAAAACGGTTCCAAAAAACATTAACTGCAATTCCTAAAAAATAACCCCCGCTCAATCAGTTCCCTTTTAATCAGCGGACAAACAAAAGAATTATATCAGAAAACACTGCCCTGTAAAATAAAAAGCCCGCCCTGAAAAGACGCGGCGATCGGTACAGTCTGCTTCACCGCTTTAAATGCTATCGGACGGTACTGTTTGACAAGAGGAGAACGTTTAAGCAATAACAAAACTGTTAAGATGAATGGGGAGACAGTGCTGTAACACAGGAGCCCCCGTATTTTTACCAAGCTGATTTCATCATTCTCAGTAAAAGAATTACGACCAGCAAAATCAGCCATGGGGTTTAACGATGCGCGATCCTTTACGCCTATCAAACTGAAAATACGCAAAAATGTTAAGAGATAAGATTGATAATCTTTTCTTAAATTAAGAAGTTTTCGCATTAAATAAACTTATTCCGTCAGCGAAACGATTTACGGCTTGTTTAACTTCTTCCATTGTTGCACAAACGGCTATAACGCCGGCATCGACACATTTTTGGCGATATTCCGGCGTGTCGTTGCCTTCAGCGCCAACAAAGGCGACGCTCTTCATACCCGCGGCGTCAGCGGCTTTAAAATCGTTCAAACTGTCGCCAATAACAATGCAATCTTCCGGTTTATATCCTTTAGTCTTTGCCGCTAATAAAAATATATCGGGAGCCGGCTTTCCTTGATCGACCATATCCACCGTAAAATAATCATTTGGCGTCATATACTTTTCAATCCAGTTAAATTTGGCCATTTTACGCGCATGTTGCTTTTTGTCCGCTCCCGTAGCTATACAGTGCGCAAATCGATTATCTTGCATCACACTTTCAACGCCGAGAATCGGCCTCATACGATGTATTTCGTTCCAGATATAACCGTCTTCAACTTTTTTCAAAAAAGCGTCGTCTAAAATTAAGTTGGGAAAATATTTTTCCAAATTTATTTTCTTTTCCCTATCGGCAATTCCAACCATTAAATTAAATGTTTCTTCTTCTGTTAAACTGATATTTTTTTCTTTTTTCAGCGTTTCAACCCAAACAGGAATCCATAACTTTTCGCTATCGGCAATCGTCCCGTCAAAATCCCAGATAATCAATTTTTTCATATTTGTCATTTCATATATCATTAATTTCGAACTCGTTTTACTCTCTTTCTTTCTCATTGAAAAAAATCAAGCGTTTTTCATAAAAAAATGAAATTTTTTATGATTTATGATCAACAATTCGATCATTTTTGAAACAATGACATTTTGGGGATCCTTAAAAATCGCAAAAAGCGCCCCGAAAAGCGCTTTTTCAAAAATGGTGCCGCTGGCGTGAATCGGACACGCGACCCCTTCCTTACCAAGGAAGTGCTCTACCACTGAGCTACAGCGGCGGCGTGAGGCAGAAGATATAAGAATTATCCGCTCTATGCAAGCAAAAAATATTTTTATTGATGAAGTTTTCTAAAAATTGAATACTATCCTCAAGCGATTCATTTAAAGGATCTTTAAAATTATGTCAGAATCTCACAATTCTAAAAGCAAAACGGAAAAACAGGCGGAAATGCTGCGACACAACTTGATCCTACGAAAAAAGCAGATTGAAGAACGCAGCAAATTAACGGCTGAAAAACAGCAAAATGAAAATCAAAACGGGAAAGAGCTTGCTCCGCCGGACAGAGTGGATTAAAAGAAATAAAATAAAAATTATTCGTTAAGGACAGGAATGGATCGTATTCGCATCATCGGCGGAACCGCTTTAAACGGCAGAATTAAAATCAGCGGCGCAAAAAACGCGGCACTGCCCTTAATGGCAGCCTGCCTGCTTTCCGACGAAGAATTAACATTAACTAATCTGCCGCATCTGGCCGATATCATGACAATGACGAATCTGCTGGCCCAACATGGGGTCAGACTGACTTTGACGGACTTGGACGGCGGCGCTTTATGTTTTAACGCCTCTCATATTTTTAATCTGAAGGCACCTTATGAAATCGTGCGCAAAATGCGCGCTTCCATCTTGGTTTTAGGACCATTGCTGGCCCGTTTCGGCAAAGCCAAAGTTTCTCTGCCCGGCGGCTGCGCTATCGGCACACGTCCCGTCGATTTGCACTTATCTGCTTTGGAAAAAATGGGAGCGGAAATTAAAATCAAAGAAGGGTATATCGTTGCCTTTACAAACGGCGGCAAATTAAAAGGGGCCGAAATCGTTTTTCCCAAAGTCACGGTCGGCGGAACGGAAAACATTTTAATGGCCGCTGTTTTGGCCGAAGGACGCACCGTCATTAAAAACGCTGCGCGGGAACCGGAAATTACAGATTTAGCCGAATGCCTGATTAAAATGGGTGCTCAAATCCAAGGGTTGGGAACAGACACCTTGATCGTCGACGGCGTGGAACGTCTGCATGCGGCGACGCACAAAGTGATCGCGGACAGAATTGAGGCTGCTTCTTATGCCATTGCCGCAGCCATTACGCGCGGAAAAATCGAGCTGACCGGCGTTTCCCTAAATCTTCTTTCGGCAGTGGCTCATGTTTTGATTGATATCGGCGTAACAATCACTGAAACGGAAAACGGCTTTATCACTGACGCGCAGGACGCTTATCTGATCGGCACAGACGTTATGACCGAGCCTTACCCCGGATTTCCGACAGATGTTCAGGCACAGCTGACAGCCCTTCTAACAACGGTCAGCGGAGCGTCTTTAGTGACAGAGTCTATTTTTGAAAACCGTTTCATGCATGTTCCTGAATTGGCCCGTATGGGAGCAAACATTAACGTACACGGCGTTTCTTCCGCAATTATCAGAGGCGTTTCCCATCTTTCCGGAGCAGAAGTCATGGCAACCGATCTGCGCGCGTCTATGGGATTAGTGTTGGCAGGATTGGCCGCCGAAGGAGAAACAATTGTTAACCGTGTCTATCATTTAGACCGCGGATATGAACATTTGGAAGACAAATTGTCCTCCTGCGGCGCCCATATTGAACGCCTGCACGGAGAATAAGCTGATGTCCAAAATAATTATCGCGTTGCCCAAAGGCCGCATTTTAAAAGAGGCAGAACCCTTTTTGCTTCATACAAATATTGTGCCGGAAGCCGCTTTTTTCGATCCGGATTCCCGTTTGCTGCGGTTTAAAACGAACAATCCTGATATAGAATTGATCCGTGTCAGAAGTTTTGATGTCGCAACATTTGTAGCCTTTGGCGCGGCGCATTTGGGAATCTGCGGCAACGATGTTTTGTCCGAGTTTGACTATCCCGAAATTTATGCCCCCATTGATCTGGGCATCGGCAAGTGCCGCATGTCTGCAGCCGCTCCGATCGGCTATTCGACAGATACTCTGGCGCGTGCCGGCCATGTCAGAGTGGCGACCAAATACCCCAATATCACAAAAAAATATTATCAATCCAAAGGAATACAAGCCGAATGCATCAAATTGTCCGGAGCTATGGAACTGGCTCCGACGATCGGATTGTGTCACCGGATCGTTGACGTTGTTTCTTCCGGCGCCACCCTCAAAGCAAACGGCTTGGCCGAAATAGAGTCAATTATGGACATTTCTGCCAGACTGATTATCAACAGAACCGCTTTTAAAACAAGAACCGCCGAAATGACGGCTTGGCTGGATAAATTTAAAGGAGCCTTAAATGACCTTCATGCTTGATATCCGCAGTACCGATTTTGAAAAAGAATTTCAATCCTTTTTAAAAACCAAACGGGAAAATGCCCCCGATGTCAATGCGGTTGTTGCAGAAATCCTTGAAAACGTCCGCCGAAACGGAGACAAAGCTGTTCTGGAATACACGGCGAAATTCGACCGGTTGAACTTAACGGCGGAAACAATGCGGATCAGTGAAAAGGAAGTCGAAGAAGCCGTTTCTTCCTGTGAAAAGGAAACTCTGGACGCTCTGTATTCAGCGGCAGAAAGAATTGAAGCCTTTCATGACAAACAAGTTCCCGAAAATCACTTTTTTAATGATGAAACCGGAGCCTTAATGGGGTGGAGATGGACACCCGTCATAGCTGCTGGCCTGTATGTTCCCGGCGGGACGGCGGCTTATCCGTCCTCTGTTTTAATGAACGCAATTCCTGCAAAAGTCGCCGGCGTTAAAAGAATAGTAATGGTTGTTCCCTCCCCCGACGGTCGGATTAATCCTTTGGTCTTGGCCGCGGCGGATTGCGTCGGCATTGATGAAATTTACCGTATCGGCGGAGCGCAGGCTGTCGGCGCTTTGGCATACGGTACGGAAACAATTAGTCCCGTTGACATGATTGTCGGTCCCGGAAATGCTTTCGTTGCAGCAGCTAAAAGACAAGTTTTCGGCCTTGTCGGCATCGATATGATTGCAGGTCCGTCCGAAATTCTGGTCATTGCCGATAAAACGGCCAATCCCGAATGGACGGCGGCGGATCTGCTGTCTCAGGCCGAACATGATATTTCCGCACAGTCCATTTTAATCACGGACAACGCAGATTTCGCCGATCACGTCAAAGTTGAAATCGAAAAACAGCTCTCCGCTTTGGACCGGGAACCAATCGCCCGTAAAAGCTGGGAAGACAATGGCGCCATTATTCTGGCAGAAAATCTGGAAGAACAAGCAGGCCTTTTAGCGGATCGAATCGCCCCCGAACATTTGGAGCTCTGCGTTGAAAATCCGGAAGAACTTTGCCGCCACGTGCATCATGCCGGCTCAATCTTTTTAGGACATTATACTCCTGAAGCAATCGGAGATTACATCGGCGGACCAAACCATGTTTTGCCGACAGCACGCAGCGCCCGCTTTTCATCGGGTTTGGGCGTACAGAGTTTTATGAAACGGACAACTTTACTTTCCTGCACGGATAAGACATTGAAAGAAATTGGAAAAGCTGCCGTCCTTTTGGGTAAGGCAGAAGGATTGACAGCCCACGCTGCTTCCGTCAGACAACGTTTAGACAAAATAGCCTAGACGAAACACTCTTAATTTTCCAAAGAAAAGCGGGAAAAAATGACCTGAAAATGTCATATTTTCTCGTCTTTTTTACTTTTCTTTTTCGAAAAATCTGCTTATACTTTTTTAAAATTTCTTTTTAGAAAGGGGGTACTTTTTATGACTGAAAACATAATTCCCAGAAAATATAATTACAATCTTGAAACCGGTACGGTTGGCACCGATGATGACGATATGGCTAACATTTTATACAATATTAATTGTATGGAAATGAAAGCTTCTTATGAAAGTGATGATGTGAATGATATGCAAACCACTTTCGGCGAATCTTTTTCAATGGTAACGGAAGCAGCGGAACATTTGGACAATTTTATAGAGAATCACAAGGAAAAATTACGCTCTGACACCATTGATGACGCAGAACTTTTTTTAAGTGAAGCTGTCGTTATTTTAGATGATGTCGAACCGCCGCAAACAGATATAGAATTGATGAGCAATTCCATTAAGGCCGCTTATCAAAAGATGTTAGATGCGGTTCCCTCCCTTCTCAAATTAGATGAACAAGCCATTTAGCCAAAATTTGGAGAAAAAAAATGAATAGTCCAGAAATCAATCAAATTGAAGACGTTCGTATTTTAGGTGAAGTTTCCCGTTTAGCTTCCAAATATGCGGATTATGAAGAATTTAAAAGAGAATTGGAAACTGTTATCAGCAGAAAAGAAAAGACCGCCGCAAAGGCCCGGATGACAGTTGCCCGTCGAACGGGAAACGAACCGGCTAAAAAACGGGCTTCTTTGCAGATGCCATCTGAAGAAGCTTTAAAAAAGGCGTATAATTACAGTCGCCAAGAAGATAAAATTATTTCTTCCGCCATAAATTTAGTTCAAGATCAAAAACGTTCCTTAAATGACAATCCTACGCCGGTTCATAAGGACTGGGAAATTAATGAAATTGGGCAACAAATTGCCGAAGGTCCCGGATTAACGGTCCTGGACGGCGGACCGGGTGCGGGCAAGTCTTTCAGTTTAGGCAAAGCCGTAGACGTAATGCAAGTTCCTGTCATTTGTCTGGGATCAACCAAATCTGCTGCGGCAGGTCTGTATAAAGATATGAATGATGCCCAATCGGATAAAGATAAAGAAGCCAAGAAAAATGAAGAAAAGATAAAACAAGGCAAAAAGCCTAAAGAAATCGCACCAAAGATAGACATTTTGGGCGGTTTAACCGTTGATCAGCTTTTGCAGAAAAAGCCGTTGAAAGATAAAGATTTACAGGCACGAAAAGAGAAAGTTTTGGAACAACTCAAAAAAACGCCGAAACCGTGTATTATGGTTGATGAAGCAGGTTTGCTTGGACATAAAGAAATGCGGCGTTTATTAAATTTTGTTGAAAAGAACGGTGCAAAAGTCATTTTGGCCGGCGACTGTCAACAAATTCCGGAAGGAAAAGGTCAGCCGTTTAAGACTTTGGTTGAAAGTTTAAAAGGAACGAAGGCTTATGTTAATGCTCCTTACGTTTTCAGACAGAGCTGCTTTTCGGAAAAAGCCATTACTTCGGGTATCTATAATGGATTAAGCAGCAATAATCCGAAAGAGATTAATAAAGATAAGGCTGTTGAATTTTTAGAAGCGGCCTATGCCATTACGGGCGGACCGGCAAAACCACCTAAAAACGGAGAGATGACTTTTCAGGATTATCTGAAAGATCCTAAGATTCAAGAAATGCCGGGAGATACCCCTGTTCAAAAATATGTAACTTATTTGGAAAAGAATAAGGATTCTCTTCTGAAAGAGGGAACAGGAACTATTTTGCATAATTATGAGGCTCATGCAGAATATGAAAGTGCGCTTAAGGCCCTTGAAGAAGCTAAAAAAGCGCAGGAAAAAGCGAAAAACGAAGGAAAAACAGATTTGCCGCCTTTGCCTAAAGAGCCCAAAGAGCCCGATGTTCCCAAACCTTCCTATGATTCGTATATGTGTGCGGCTCTGGCAGCGCAACAAATGGGGGTACAGGCTTATGAAACCCGCGGGCAGACGCAGGAACCTTCAAAAGACATCTATAAAGATGTGGCAAAAGATTTTGCAGAAAATTATTCAAAGTCTCTCGAAAATGGTTTGGAAGCACGGAAGAGAACCGCTTTAGAAAAGGGTAAGGATTATACCACTTTAAAACAGGAATATCCGGATGGAAAACTTGCGATCACAGCCACGGAAAAAGAAGCTGACGAATTAAATGCCGCTATCCGGAAAGAAATGATCGATCAAGGGAAGCTTCCGGCAAAAGAGCCTGTTATCATAAATGGTGACCGTAAACTGTTAAGTCAGACAGAAATTGAAGCTGCCCAAAAAGCAGGAAAAAAAGTTAAATACGCATATGCCTTAGATGTCAAAACAACGCAGGGAATGTCTCAAACCGGAAAAGTGACCTTTGTGGTTCGCGGAGATACTATGGACAAAATGCATGGCGGAGAAATCCTGGTCGGAGCAACACGCCATAAAGGTGAATTTGAAATTAAGATGGATCAAGATGCCCACAAGAATAAACAATCTTTCTATAAAGCATCTGTACAACAATTTGCCTCTGCCCGTGTAATCAAAGATGCATTTCAGCCTGATTTACATAACGCAGCCCCCAAAGATACTTCAAAGAAAGGAAAGCATTCTTTGCAGGATCGGATAAAGGCCGCAAAAAAAGAACGTAAAAATGTGATGGCACAATTAAAGACCATTCACAAGAATCGGGCTCTGAAACAGCAGGCTGTAACACGAAAAAAAGACGCACTCACACATTAATTTCATATAAATATCTCCGAGGGCGATTCTAGCAGAATCGCCCTTTTTCGTTTAAACGTCATCTTTTTCTCTTAAATATATTTTTATTATTTACACATAAAAATTCTTATATTTTTTTGTAAAAATGTTTATACTCAAAAAATCAATCAGAAAATGGAAAAATCATGAAAAAACTATTCTTCTTCTCCTTATTGATCGAACTAATTGCTTCTCATGCTTATGCTTTGGAAACAATTAAATTGCCCGAACCGCAAATTGATAAAAATCTTACTCTATATAATGCTTTGATGCAGCGGAAATCCGTACGTTCCTATGCACAAAAAGAACTTGATCCGCAAACGCTCAGCAATATTCTTTGGGTTGCTTACGGCGTTAACCGACCGGATGGGCGGCGCACCATTCCGACGGCTCGCAATGCTAAAGATTTATCCGTTTATGTCGCAAACAAAAAAGGCGTATGGTTATATGATGCCGATGAAAATGAATTAAAACAGATTACGGCGGAAAATATTATGTCTTCCTTTGGTTCTCAAAGTTTTATGAAAGACGTTCCGGCGGTTTTAATTTATACCGGCAGTGATAAAGACCATAACTTTTCCGTCATGCATGCAGGATCGGCCTATCAAAATGTGGAACTGTATGCCGGCGTAACGGATTTAGGCTGTGTCGTACGCGCGATGTTCGACAAAGAGGCTGTAACCAAAGCTTTACAATTACCGACAGGACAGCGTGTTATTGTTTCACAGGCTGTCGGTTACGAAATAAAATAGGATTTGCAATCTGTTAATTCAACGGAATTTATAAACTGAAATGGTCTATCCTCTAAAGAGGGAAAGGAAGAGGTTTCGTGCATAAAATGCGTATTTTTCATACGGCAGGCATAGCTTTTATGATGCTGGAAACACTTGAATGACACATATTATTCGTGCGGGTGCATTTTGCCGCTTTTTCCCCGTCAGAGGGTCGGACAAATCCAGTATCAATTGGCAGAACAGAGCTCTTTTAATTGATTGTGTGTGTATCTGCAATTTTATTGGATTCTTACCCGCGACTACGTCTTTTCTTGCACCAAAATTCTCTGTCGCGATATAGGAATTAATATTTCTTATATGTCATCAGAGGATAGAAAAGCATGATGACCTTAATTCATGAATCCCCCCCCCCTCTCCTCCATGATGAGTTGATAAGTTTTATGAATTACAGAATTTTTAAACTTTGTGGCAACGTATAAACCGACACTCCATCTAGTATTAAATCAAATAATTAATCGGGCTTTCAGAAATTACAATAAGAACAACAAAAGGGATTATATAACAATGTCAAAAGCCAAATTGAATTGCGTCGTTTTGCCCCCTGTTCAATGCTATTTCTTTTAACGATGAACTTTCTCTTCTTGATTTTAACAACATATTTATCCATTCCAAAGAAGTGCTTGAATATATGGAAGCTTATCTGTGTCTTTAATAATACAATATGTTTGCCCCTTTTATTTGTAGCCGTAGTTAATTCGACTCGAAAAGAAAAATGACATAAATATTCTGTCAAATCATTCTTTTAAACCGTTCAAAGATGAAAAATTTAAGCATCAAACATATTTTTTTTCATTTGATCTAAAAAAATTTTTTTATAAAAAAGCCCTTCGTTTTCAAATCATTATTTTATCATTTTTTTATTTAGATCCTTCTTTGTTTTCTTTATTTTTCCTTGTATTTTAAAGAGATATTCTTTTCCTTCGTTGATTTTTTTTCAAAAGGAAATCAGATCAAATCATTAATGACAAGCCCTTCTAAAATATTACATTTATGTTACAAAAAATTAATTTTTTATATTCTTCTTTACAAAACATATTTTTCATGAATAGAATTAGGATAGACTTCTATTTAAGGAGGATTCCACAATGAAAAAAATATCTATATCTGTTTTGGCCATTTCTTTGGCCTTCTTTATGTCTGTCCAAACCGGACATGCCCAAAATCACGTTGTTCCAAACGACATCGGTACAGTTTATGTCGATAAAACGAAGGATACCGGTGGCAGTAATGACGGTCACCAAATAATACTCCCTGATGATGGCATTGGTGGAGTTCCTATAGTCGGTGGCGGCAGTTCGGGAAATGGCAAAACCGATGCAACAGTCGCCAGTTGTCCGCAAGGGACAACTTTGTCTTCCGATAAGTGTTGCTGCTTAAATAAATAATCCTTAAGCACCAGAGATTGAGGAGGACTCTATCATGAAGAAGTGTATTCTTATTATTGGGGCTGTTTTGTGCTTATTTGCCCAAAACCAAGCCGAAGCAAAAGCGTTTAAATTAGGGCGGGATACGCCGACTATCTCGGCGACTCAGGGAAAAGTTACCCCTAGACCAACAACTGACAATTGCTCGACAAACTGTGTAAAATGTTTGAACAAACGGTGTCTATCGTGCAAAAGCGGGTATTTGTTGCAAAATTTCCATTGCAAGCCTTGTCCAGCAAATGGAACCTGCACAGGAACCGGTACTTTTTCCTGCAAAGAAGGATACCGTAAAGTTAAAACAGAGTGCGTTTCTAACTGTACAGGCGTTCGTTGCGTAAGCGGAGCCACGGCGGTTGTGCAGAACAATGGCTGTTGCTGTAAAAAAACGCAATCGCCGTCTTGTCCGACAAATTGTATAAAATGTACAGACCAGGGTGTATGTACACAATGCAGCTCGAAGTACCGTTTGTCTTCCGGCGTATGCGTAGCAAATTGTACTGGAGTGTCGTGTATTGCCAACGCAACATCGTATGCCACCGACACAGGCTGCTGTTGCAAAGCCGCATTAACAGGAAAATCCTGTGGCAATTTTGAAGTATATAACGAGGTTATTGGAAAATGTGTCAATGCTGTTTGCCCGAACCATTGCGCAGACATGTGCTCAAAAGGATACTGCAGTACATGCAGCTCCGGATATTACTTGGATTATACATCTGG
>JAFVAT010000037.1 GCA_017480385.1 Alphaproteobacteria bacterium
AAGGTAACAAAAACGTAATATTAAATCCGAAAAAGGAAATGTTTTTTCAATTTAACGCGCTTCCTTTTTTTGAAAGAACTGTTTTCAATAGGATTGTTCGGCTTTTTTCATTTTGTATCAATTGAATAGAAAGAAAAAAACGCGCGCATCAGTCGGTTTTTCTTGTATGAAAATGTTCTGTTTGAAGCAGAAGATGAAAAACCGCACTAACAATTAAAAAAATGCTTTTGAAGCCGCATCATTATGGATGGAGAAGACTTTTGAAATGTAGGCAGAGACAAGCTTTTTTATTCAAATGTGGTTCAGGAAAACGAATCTCCCCCGTTCTCATCAAGAAACAGCTTTGTATAAAAAAGGCGCTATTTAATTTCCTTGAACATTGCAATGGCGTTTTGTTTTTGGATCGGATCAGAAACGACGATACCACCCATGTTAAAGCCATCTTTATTCGTAAAGCGATGCTGCAGTTCCCGCAGACGGTGACCGTACCGGTCGCGCAATTCTAAAGCCGCTGGCTGAATATGGACATTGATAACGTTATGGTGACAGTAAACATAGCTTGCGATTGGGAATAAAAAAGCCGAACTCAGGATATCGCACAGCTGCAAACCGGCCAAGTTGTTGCTGTGTCCGAAACAGGGCATTTCGACAATGTTTTGATAAAGCGGATACAAATGTTGGAATTTTTGGGTAAAGACGGAATGAGACAGGTTAATGTTTTTCATGTAATCCCGGCTGTCCGCAATCACAATGCCGTAATCGCTTTCCTGCTGCAGATAGTTGTCAAAGTATGTATAAATGCTTTGAATAGAGGAGGTATAGACCGATTTGCCGTTAAAAGGCTTGCCCGGAATTTTGACCCAAATTCTGCCGACGATGCGAATATTGTACTTGTAAAACAAATCGACGATACGATCTAAAAATCCGATTGCATGGCGTTTGATTCGTTTGCTGCCGCGCATGGCGTTGCGGCGCAGGTCGGCGCCTTTGATTTCCGGAATGATTCGGTCTAAAAACTTGTCCGTCGGATAATTCAGGCCGGGGTAATAGCGATGCTTGAGCTTGATAAAATCATGAGTCAGGTTATACAGGTCCTCATGGTCGATAAAAATGCCTGCAATGGCCAAAACAGGTTGATGATTGTCTTTGGGAGAAGAATTGACAGGCAGAGTTCCCAAGTCGCCCGATTCATCGATATAGCAGATTTTGACCAATGAGTCCTCCCGATACAACTAAGGCCACCGATCGGTGGCCCCAGGATTTTACAGCCATTCACAGGACTGTGAAAAAAAATTACTTGATTAAAATACGAAAGATCGGTCCTAATGTCAATAAAAAAGGTCTTGAAAGATGACTTCGGAACAAAAAGAATGGAAAATCCGTTTGACGTTGGACTCGACGAAAGACGCGGCGCTGACTATCATAAAAGCCGCGCAGGAACGGAGTCCTTTCATCGGCATTGATCTTACGACATGTCGTCTGGCGATTCACGAAGCTGTCTTAAATGCGGTGAAACACGGCGGGGGGAAGGCTGTTTTAACGGCGTTCGGAAATCAAAAAGAAATACGGGCGGAAATCCGTCAGCAAAGGGAAATCGTTTTTCCTCAGGAAAATCAAACATTTAAGGGAATCTCTTTAATCAGACGCTATGCGCGGGAAATAGAGATTCTTGCCGATAAAAAAACATTGGTTCTGCGTTTTTATTAAAATATTTTTAGATTTTGTTTTATAAAATTGCCGCAATGAAACAGATTAAACAACCTCTGAAGGCCTTTTACGCAACCAAGCCGGAAATATGCGATTATTTTCCGGATCGTTTGGAATCTAAGACTGCCGCGGATTTGAACGGGCCGCAGGCGCAGATTTGGGCAAATGTCCTGTCGCGGGCCGGTTTCCGAAGATCGCACAGTTTATGCTATATTCCGTCCTGTCCGAATTGCCGGGCTTGTGTCTCCGTGCGTGTTTGCGCTGAGAGCTTTTCTCTTTTCCGTCAGCTGAAAAAAGTCAGGTGCAGGAATGAAGCGGCGCATTTGTCCGTTATGCCGAATATTGCGTCGGCAGAACAATATGAGCTGTTCAAGACCTATTTGTCCGCGCGTCATGCCGGCGGGGAAATGGAAAAAATGCAGTTCGAGGAATATCGTGCGATGATTGAGGATTCGCCGGTTGAAACGGTTCTGTTGGAATTAAGGAACGAGGGACGGTTGATTGCCGTAATGCTGGTTGACGTGCTTGACGACGGTTTTTCCGCTGTTTACAGCTTTTTTGATCCGACACTGAAAAAAAACAGTCTGGGCACTTTTATGATTTTGGAATTGATCCGTTTGGCAAAAGAGCATAACAAGCCCTATGTTTATTTGGGCTATTTAATCAGAGGGCTGTCCAATATGGCTTACAAAGAACGCTTTGCACCGTTGGAATACTGCCATGACGGAGAATGGAAAGAATCATTCCCCGATTAAATGCAGAACAATATGGCGGATATGGGGCTGGTCGCGATGTTCGCATAAATAAACGGCCTGCCAAGTGCCTAGCGCCGTTTTTCCGTTTGTCACCGGAATGGAAAGACTGACATTTGTTAAAGCTGTCCGAATATGGGCGGGCATGTCGTCCTTGCCTTCGTATGTATGTGTATAAAGTGAGTTGTCCTGCGGCACGGCACGGTTAAAAAAGCGGCGCATGTCCTCTAAAACATCGGGATCGGCATTTTCCTGAATAATCAGGCTGGCGGAAGTGTGTTTGATAAAAACGGTCAAAAGGCCCGTTTGAATGCCCGAATTATGCACGCACCGTTCTATTGCGGAAGTAATATTCGTAAAACCTGCGGGCGTGGACTGAACGTCCAAAGTAAACTGCGCCTGCCTCATTTATACAGGTTTCTTTCGTCAATCTGCCCTGCTTCTTCTTTGTTCAGCAAAGGTTTGATTCCGGTTCCGTCAACCGGCAGATTTTTCACGCGTTTGCAGACGGCCGTATATTCGCGCGCGACCTGATACTCTTTCGTTTCGGCAATTAAGACTTGTTTTGCCTTTAAAAGGTAGGGGCGGACTTCCGGGTGAATAAAATCCAGCAGAACGGACATATGCGGTGTTCTGTACAGCAACGCATGGTCCCCGCCGTCATAGATCAGGACCGGAGACTGCGGCTCTCCTTCTCTGGCATGCATGGAAATCATCAGTTCGTCAAATTTGTTCAGGTGGACTTCGTAAAAAGATTCCTGTTCCGGTTTTTTTGCCACGGTTTTTTACCTCTTGCTGTATTTACGTCGTCAGTATAGCGGTTTTAAATCTTTCCCGCAAGTCAACTTCGGCCTTTCATTCCTGATCGGGCGTGATATTATTGTTGCAGTTATTTTATTTTAAGGAGATTTATCCATGCACCCATGGCATGATGTTGAACTGGCCGGCAAAGTACCGCAGTTTGTGCCGGCTGTGATTGAGGTCCCTAAGGGATCAAAATATAAATATGAATTGGACAAACCCAGCGGATTAATCCGCGTTGACCGCGTTTTGTTTTCCAGCGTGCATTATCCGGCGAATTACGGCTTGATTCCCCGCACATACTGCGAAGATCACGATCCGTTGGATATTTTGGTTCTGGGGCAGGAGCCCGTATTCCCGCTGACAATCATGGCGGCGCGTCCGATCGGCGTGATGAAAATGATTGATCAGGGGGAGGCGGACGACAAAATCATTGCCGTTCATGCTGACGATCCGGAATATGCCCATTATTCTTCGATTGATGAACTGCCGCCGCACCGCATGATTGAAGTGCAGCGCTTCTTTGAAGATTACAAGAAACTGGAAAATAAAACCGTCGTTGTTGAGGGCTTCTTAAATCAGGACGAGGCTTTCAACGTGATTATGAAAGCCGTCGAAGAATATGAAAAGGTTAAAACGACTTTGCCCGGCTATAAAGCAAAGGCATAGATCAGGTTTGAAATAAAGGGCTGCCGGTCCGTTCAGGCCGGCAGTTCTTTTTGTTTTTGATTTTTTCATTATGCCCTTAAACAGCGGGTGTTTTGCCGGCCCTTAATTTTAAATCTGCAAAGCGGGCTTTTTTTCGTTTTCCAAAGCCTGCGTTATGGCAATCGCCAGTTGATCCGCGCAGGACGTTCCTTTGCCGGCGCAGTCGTTGCCGCGCAGAATTTCAGCCGTTTTTGCCGCATCGGCGCCTTCCAGCAAACGGCCGATTGCCGCCAGATTGCCGGGACAGCCGCCCATAATGCGGACATTATGCAGTTTGCCGGCTTCGATATCAAAGCTCATGAGGCGGGAACAAACGCCGCGGGGCGTATACGTGTAATTTGCCATAATGTTTTCCTCCTTTTGATTATATGCGGATATATGGTTCCTGAAATGAAATCCGTCAAGAGGAAAGCCTCTTTTCCTGAACGGAGCTGAATTTTTGGAAAATCCGATTGAGAACGTTAACAAAAAAACCGACAAGCACGGCGGAAATGACCGTCCCCTCCCGTATGCCCTGAACGGACCGCAGGACGATCAGGCTTAACAGGCAGGCGGAAACGCATAAAGAAATGTCAAAAGCCATTTTCAGCGATCCGAAACTGTACTTTGTTTTTTGAAAAACCGCTTCGACAAAACCGTCGCCGGGAATATAGGCTATTCTGGATTTTAGTTCCAGACAGATTCCGACAGCCATGATCGCCGATCCGATGACCAGCATGATGAGGCGGTCAATATAAGAATGAAAAGCAAACCGGGACGAAACGGCCATGCCCAAATCGATAAAAAAACCGAAACAGAGCGTGATCGGAATTTGATACAGGCGGTCTTTGGTAAATTCTTTTTTTAAAATCAGGTACTGTCCGATTAAAAAAAGCATGTTGATTAAGAATGTCATGGTGCCGAATGACAGCGGCGTGAAAAAAGTAAACACAAAAGGCAGGCTGGAAATTGCCGTCGTGCCTAACTGCGCCCGTGTCGCAAAGGCTATGCCCGTGCCGCACAGATACAGAGCGAATAAGAATGTTGCCAGTTTTTTAAAAAAAGGCTTTTTAGTCGTTAAAAATTTCAAAAAAACTCCGTCGGTTTAATCGGGAACGATCTTTTCCCAATAAAAAAGCCCCGCGCAGGGGCCTGATAAAAAATGGGGCGAAAGATGAGATTCGAACTCACGACATCCGGAACCACAATCCGACGCTCTAACCAACTGAGCTACTTTCGCCGCCGTAAGGTCTTATCTACTGTTTTTAAGCAAACGTGTCAATAGATTATTTTCAGGGACGATTTTATTTTTGTTTTCCTTTCAGGCTTTTTCATGTATCTTTTTTCGCCGGAGGTGCCGGCATGAAAAAAATAGAAGCTATCATCAAACCGTTTAAATTGGACGAAGTTAAAGACGCTCTGCAGGAAATTGATGTGCAGGGAATCACGGTCACCGAAGTCAAAGGATACGGACGTCAGAAAGGACATGCGGAATTGTACCGCGGAGCAGAGTATGTCATTGACTTTGTGCCGAAAGTCAAGCTGGAAATCGTTGTCGAGGATGAACGGTGCGAAACGGTGGCGGAAACGATTGTTCAGGCCGCGCGCACCGGTAAAATCGGAGACGGTAAAATCTTTATCATTCCGGTTGAAGACGCCGTCCGCGTCAGGACTTTGGAACGCGGCGACGACGCTTTGTAATTTTAAGGCGGCACACCATAAACCGCTGTTTTTTGAAAAGGGAAAAAAATATGGTTAAAGAAATCAAAGATGCTGAAGGCCTGCTGCAGTTTGTAGCAGAAGAATCAATCGTTTACGTTGATTTTCGTTTTACGGATTATAAAGGGAAATGGCACCATGTCAGCTATCACCATTCCGTATTGGACGAAGACTTTCTGGAAGATGGGTTGATGTTTGACGGCTCCTCTCTGCCGGGGTGGTGCACGATCAATGAATCCGACATGCTCTTGAAACCTGATTATACCACAACGGGGATCGACCCTTTCGCGGCCCAAAAAACAGCGTTTGTCATCTGCAATATTATGGATCCCGTCACGGGTCAGCCGTATTCCCGCGATCCGCGCTCTACGGCTAAAAAAGCGGAAACTTACTTGGCTTCCACCGGTGTGGCAGATACGGTTTTTGTTGGGGCTGAAGCGGAATTTTTTGTTTTTGACGATGTGAAAACATGCGTTTCCCCCGAAAAGATTTCCTTTGAAATCTCCTCGATCGAAGGGGACGGCATGGCGGATAAAGAAATTGTCGGCGGCAATACCGGTCATCGTCCGGGGATCAAAGGCGGTTATTTCCCTTTGCCTCCTGTGGACTCGGCGAATGACCTGCGTGCGGAAATGCTGACGGTAATGGCGCAATTGGGACTGCCGGTTGACAAACATCATCATGAAGTGGCCGCCGCTCAGCATGAATTGGGCTTTGCTTTCGGCAAAATGATCAAAACCGCGGATAATCTGCAGCTGTATAAATATGTCGTCCGCAATGTTGCCGACGCTTACGGCAAAACGGCGACCT
Source organism: Alphaproteobacteria bacterium (assembly GCA_017480385.1). Classification (GTDB taxonomy): domain Bacteria; phylum Pseudomonadota; class Alphaproteobacteria; order CAAGCB01; family CAG-977; genus UBA11549. Next base: position 6,477 of record JAFVAT010000037.1, read on the forward strand.
TTATGCCAAAGCCGGTTATGGGCGACAACGGATCGGGCATGCATACGCACATGTCATTCTGGAAAGGAGATAAACCCCTGTTCGCCGGAACGGGCTATGCTGATTTGTCCGATAAAGCTTTGTACTTTATCGGCGGAATTATCAAGCATGCTCATGCCGTGAATGCGTTTACGAATCCGACAACCAACAGCTATAAACGTTTGGTGCCGGGATTCGAAGCGCCTGTTTTGCTGGCTTATTCGGCGCGCAACCGGTCAGCGTCCTGCCGTATTCCGTTCGGCTCCAGTCCGAAAGCCAAGCGTGTGGAAATCCGTTTCCCCGATCCAACCGCCAATCCGTACCTTGCTTTTGCAGCGCTGATGATGGCGGGCTTGGATGGCATTGAAAACAAAATCAATCCGGGCGAACCGATGGACAAGAATCTGTACGATCTGCCGCCGGAAGAATTGAAAGACATTCCTTCCGTCGCAATCGATCTGCGTCAGGCCTTGGACGCTTTGGACACGGATCGCGCTTTCCTGAAAAAGGGAGATGTGTTCACGGATGATCTGATTGATTCATATCTGGAAATCAAGCGGGCGGAACTCAAAGAGTTTGACAAAACTCCGCACCCGCTTGAATACAAAATGTATTATTCGTTGTAAGATGATGCGGCGCGCCGTCCTGATTTTAGGGGTTGTTTTCTGGCTCTTAATCGGGGCGGCGCGGGCCGAATCCCTTTCTTTGGTGCGTGACGAGGAAATCGAACGCACTCTTTCTTTTTATTTAACACCTTTGTTTGAAAAGGCCGGATTGGATCCGCATGCAATAGCGGTTCATCTGGTCAAAGACGATACAATCAACGCTTTCGCGGCGAAAGGACAGCATGTCTTTGTGCATACAGGGCTGATTTTAAAGGCGGATAATGCGCAGGAAATCATTGCCGTTTTAGCGCATGAAACAGGGCATATTGCCGGCGGGCATGTCGTGCGCATGTATGAAAATATGCGTGTTGCGCGGCGCAGCATGTTGTTGTCTATGGTTTTAGGGGCCGTTGCGGCGGCTGCCGGCGGCGGTGCGGATGTCGCTGTCGGAGGTCTGTTGGGCGGCGTTAATTCGGCGCAGAGCGTGTTTGCCGCTTATCGTCGGTCGGAAGAAAATGCCGCCGATCAAGTTGCCGTTTCATTGCTGAAGCGGACCGGGCATGATCTGTCCGGACTGGAAGCGATTATGCGCAAGCTGAAAACACAGGAAAGTTACCAGTCAACAAATGATTTTGTGCTGTGGCGTTCTCACCCGGCTTCTCAGGAACGTTTAGAGATGATTTTAAGTCAACAGCGGCAGAAAAAAGAACATTTTGATCCGGATTATAAAAGAATTGCAGAAGAAAACGCTTTATTTGATCGGATTCGGGCAAAGCTGTTCGGCTTTTTATATCCGACAAAAAAAACATTGGAACGCTATCCCGAAACGGACAGCAGTCTGCCGGCCCGCTATGCCCGCGCAATAGCCGCGTATAAAGACGGATTATTTCAAGAGGCTTTGGCACAGATTAACGCTTTGATCAAAGATTATCCCGATGATCCGTATTTTTATGAATTAAAAGGACAAATTTTATTTGAAACGGGCAGGGCGGCGCAGGCGGCGGAACCCTATCAGAAAGCCGTTTCTCTGCTGCCCGATTCTGCCTTGATGCGGCTGGGATTGATTCAGGCGCAAATTGAAAAAGACGATGCGGACAGTTTGGAACAAGCGCAGGAGAGCCTGGCTCTTTTTACAAACATGAGCCATGAGATTCCTTTGATTTGGAGGCTGCAGGCGGTTGTTTATGGGCGTACAGGGCAACAGGGACTGGCTTCATATGCGCTGGCGGAATATAATTTGGCGCTCGGAAATAAAAAGCAGGCGGAAAGTTTTGCCGAACGCGCGGTCAAAATGCTTCCGGAAGGCATGCCGGCACAATTGAGAGCTCAGGATATTCTGCAAAGCGTGCAGGATAAGAAACATAAAAATACGGAAGTAAGATAATTGTTTGAAACCCCTTCTTTTTTGTTGTAGTATCATAGCTTAGAGTTTTCATAAAAAAGGGTAATAAAATATGTTGCGTAAAGTATTCATAATGTTGTTGTTGTCAGCCGTTGTTTTGCCGGTGTCTGCTCAGGCAAAATTTTTTGGACTGAACGAAGAAGAGGTTAAAGCCGTCGTTAAGGAATATCTGCTCAACAATCCGGAGATTGTTAAAGAAGCAATGGATAATTATGCCATTCGGGAAGAAGAAATGAAAAAGCAGGCTGCCGTGGCCAAGTTAAAATCTCATCGCACCGCTTTAGAACGTGATTCCAGTACGCCTGTTCTGGGCAATCCGGATGGTGATGTGACAATTGTTGAATTTTTTGATTACAACTGCGGTTATTGTAAGCTGATGTTCCCGAAAGTTCTGGAATATGTTCAAAATGATGGAAATATCCGCTGGGTTCTGAAGGATCTGCCGTCTTTGGGCGAAACGTCTGATTTGGCTGCCCGCGCCGGTTTGGCGGCTGAAAAGCAGGGCAAATATTTTGAATTGCATCAGGCAATGATTACACATCAGGGATCTTTAACGGAAAAAGACATTTTGGCTTATGCGAAAACAGCGGGCTTGAATATGGCCAAATTTAATAAAGATAGAAAAGACAAGGCCCTTGATAAAGTCCTGAGCGCTAATCGTACGCTGGCCAACCAGTTTGAGTTCTATGGAATTCCTGATTTTATTATTGGTGATTTCATTTCTCACGGGGCAATGATGGGCGATGAATTAGATGTAAATGTTACGGCTATTCGTGAAGCGGCTGCTGAAGCGGAAGAATAACCGAACTTTTCATACTGTTTAAAGCGCCGAAGGTTTTTTCCTTCGGCGTTTTTGTAACTCGAAAACCACGCGCTAGGCAGGTGGTTCAGAAAAGCTTATAGCTATGCGCAGAAAAAAACTCCTTTGCTGCAATGCAGGAGGTCTGGTGAACCGACGAGCTTTGAAGTCAAAAGAGTAATCAATATGAATGATATGCATATGTTCTCACATTCGACATGGAATTGTAAAAAATCAAGTGGTGTTTGCCCCAGAGTATCGCCGCAAAGTATTTTACGGGGAGAAATGATACGAAATAGGACAAATGCTAAGGAAATTGTGCAAATGGAAAGGAGTAAATGTTCTGGCGGCGGAAGCGTGTCCGGATTTATGAGATTTCTGAAAGTGAAAAGCAGTCTTCATGATCTATGAACAATGGA
>JAFVAT010000038.1 GCA_017480385.1 Alphaproteobacteria bacterium
ATGCACATGATCCGGACATACCTCCGCTTCTATTATTGTTATTCCTTTCCAGCAGCACAGCTCTCTGAGTATCTTTCCTATCTCGTAGCGTTTTCCCCATAGAATACTTTGCGGCGATATTTCGGCGCGAATACTATGTGATATTTGCAGTTCCATGCTGTATGTGATAATGTCTTTACATCATTCATTGTTAAACTCCTTAGTTTCAGCTGCAGTTGCCAGACCGCAGTCTGAGTTTACCTAAGGAGTTTTTTTGTGCAGAACTATAAGCTTTCCGGAACCATGCGCCTAGCGCGGGGTTTTCGAGGTACAAAAAACAGCCTGTTGAAACAGGCTGCCTTTTTTAATTTTGTTCACTTTCCAATATTGCCGAATAAATTGCCTCGGCGCTTTCACTGCCTCGGAGGAGCGTACACATTTTTTCGTCCCGCAACAAACGCGAGACTTTGGCCAATGCCGTCAAATGGTCGCCGCCCGCATTTTCCGGCGTTAACAGCAAAAACATTAAATCTACCGGACGCCCGTCTGCCGAATCAAACGAAATAGGAGAAACCAACCTGGCAAACAGCAAATAAAGCTTGTTCAATCTGATCAATTTCCCGTGAGGAATAGCTACGCCGCCGCCGACCCCTGTGGATCCTAAACGTTCACGTTCCAGCAAAACGTCCAAGATCGTTCGATCTTCTACATGCAGCTGCGCTGATGCATAGGAAGCCATTTCCTGTAAGGCCTGCTTTTTGCTTGTCGCCTTTAAATCAGGAATAATTGTTTCCGGTGTCAACAAGTCGGAAATCAGCATTTTTTCCAGCTTCAGGCTTAATTTGCCTGCGGATCAACCCAACCGATATTGCCATCGGCGCGGCGATAAACCATATTTAAACCGCCGTGAGCAATATTTCTGAACATTAATGCCGGAACATCAGCCAGATCCATGCGCATGACAGCACCGCTGACAGTGCACAGCGGCAGTTCAGACTGCATTTCGGCCACAACAACAGGCGCTGCCTCGTCTTGCGGCAAAGAATCTTCTTCAGCTTCCTTTTCCGGTTCAATAACGGCAAAGTTGACCGTTTCAGCCGTGGATTTATGGCTGGTCAGGCGCTTTTTATAACGCTTCAACTGCTTGGCAATGCGGTCATTGGCCGCGTCAAAAGCAGCATAAGCGTCGGCATTGGAGGAAGATCCCTGAATGGAAACGCTGCTCATCGGGTGGGCGGAAATATCCGCTTTGATGAGATTGCCTTCTTTTGAAAAGGCAACAGAAGCGTTCAGAGGTGTTTCAAAGTACTTTTTCAGGGTATTTTCAATGCGTTCTTCAACATAAGCACGCAAACTGGTACCAATGTCAATTTGTTTACCTGTAATAGCAATTTTCATAGTGCCGTTCTCATTTTGTTAAAAGTTAAATCCTGTGCGTTTTTTCCGCCTAAGGCGAAAAAGTACGACCCTAAACGCCGTAAGTCAAGAAAATGTTGCATGATAAAAACGAAAAATCAGCCTTTCAGCCGTTTATCCCTCTTTCTTTGAGCCGAAGTCGGGATTCCCAGCGCTTCACGATATTTCGCAACAGTACGGCGCGCGATATCAATGTTTTCCCGTTTCAACAGGCGGACTAAAGCTTCGTCCGACAAGATATTGTCTGTCTTTTCCGTTTCTGTTAATTCCCGGATTCGGCGCTTAACCGCCTGCGCGGAAACAGCATCTTCTCCGCCGCGGGTATCCAGTCCTTGGGAGAAAAAGTATTTCAGTTCGAATATTCCCCGCCGGCAGGCGATATATTTCCCCGCAGTCACGCGGCTGACCGAACTTTCATGCATGCCGACCGCTTCCGCGATATCTTTTAAAACCATTGGCTTTAAAGCTTTTTCACCATGAACAAAAAATTCCTGCTGCCGTTCGACAATCTCTCCGGCCACTTTCAAAATAGTTTGCGCACGCTGGTTAAGCGCTTTGATCAGCCAATTTGCCGCCGACAAATGTTCCGAAACAAATTTGCCCGCCGCCTTATTCCCATGCGCGGCGGCGGATACTTCGGTCACATACGAATGATTGATCAAAACACGAGGCAAAACGGCCTGATTTAATTCTACAATAAAACGACCGAATTTATCCTGGTGCAGCAAAACATCGGGAATCAAAAGATTGGGCGCCTCAGCCGTCAAATCAGACGCCGGACGCGGGTTCAGGCGTTTGATTTCCGCAATCATATCCGCGATATCTTCTTCATCAACACCGCACAATTTTGCCAATTTTTTATATTCTCTCTGTGCGATTAAATCCAAGTTTTCCAGCAAAACCGCCATGGCCGGATCATATCTGTCCCGTTCTTTCAGCTGCAGCGCCAAACATTCGGACAGGGTTCCGGCGAAAATGCCCGTCGGAGACAATCCCTGCAGTTTCGGCAGAATCTTTTCAACCTCGGGGGAGCATGCTTCCGCCGGCAAATAGCCGTTCCCGTCCAGTTTTTCCAATAAAGACACGGCCAAAGCGCGTTCCCGCGGTTCGTGAAAAGTCATATTGATTTGAGACGTTAAAGACTCATACAGCGTCTGCGGCCTTGAAGCACACAAATCCACAGCGGAAACACTGTTTTCTGTTTCGCCGCGCGCCCCTGATCCCGTCCAGGAATCCATTGAAAAATCAGACGAATAATCCCATTCTTCCGCAGAATCCGCCGCCTGCTCATAAAAGCTGTCTTCCGTCGGCAGATCGTTTGTATCCGGAGGCGCCTCTTCCTGTCCGGTTGAATCAAACAAGGAAGACAGCTGTTCCCGGCCCTCCATTTCCGAAAAAGTTTCAGCATCAATCGGTTCGGAATCATTTTGGGCTCCCTCACGTTCCAAAAACGGATTCTTTTCCAGCTCTTCGGCGACAGCTGTTTCCAATTCCAGCGCCGACATTTGCAGCAGCCGGATCGCCTGCTGCAGGCGCGGCGTCATTGTAACCGTTTGTGATTGACGTAAGTCCAGACGAGGTGTCAAGGACATTTCCTATCCCTTCCCCTCCTATCGTTCAAAGTGCGAATTTTTCACCCAAATAGACGCGGCGAACGTCTTCATGACGGACAACGTCCTGCGGATCGCCTTCCATAAGGACAACACCGTCATGCAAAATATAGGCGCGGTCAATAATATCCAATGTTTCGCGTACATTATGATCCGTAATCAAAACACCGATGCCGCGGTGTTTCAAATGGGAAACCAAATCTCTGATTTCTCCGACGGAAATCGGATCGATTCCGGCCAACGGCTCGTCCAACAAAATAAAAGACGGCGAAGAAGCCAGCGCCCGCGCGATTTCCACACGCCGCCGTTCCCCGCCGGACAGAGCCAGCGCCGGCGCGCGGCGCAAATGAGCTACAGAGAATTCGTTCAGCAGTTCCTCTAATTTTTCCTCACGCCGTTCCCAATTGGGCTCGGCCACTTCTAAAATCGCACGGATATTGTTTTCAACATTCAAGCTGCGGAAAATCGAAGCTTCCTGCGGCAAATAGCCGATCCCCAGGCGAGCCCGGCGATACATCGGCAAAGAGGTCACTTCAATGCCGTCAATTGTAACTGTCCCGGAATCCGGCGTAATCAGTCCGGTAATACAGTAAAAAGACGTTGTTTTTCCGGCACCGTTCGGCCCTAACAGACCAACCGCTTCCCCCCGATCAACCTTAAAAGAGACATTGCGCAGCACAGGACGCTTTTTGTACGCCTTGGACAAGTTTTTTGCCTGCAGCCCCATTTCCGTTGAAGCGGCCAGCCGCGGCGCATCATTCCCCTTCGTCTGAGGAGCTGAGGAGTTTTTCGTTTGTTTTGTGTCCACTTGCACTGCTCTCTTCCTTTAAAGAAGCCGGTACTTTCGGTTTTTCCACAGAGACGGCCTTTTTTCCCTTCTGACTTTCGTCCGGAACGAAAACGCCGCGCACCTGCCCCTTTGTTTTACCCTTTTCAGGCAACATTTGCAAGCGGCTGACACCTGTCTTCATATTTATATCGGCCACTTCGCCGAGGATAAAGTTCTTTCCCTGCGAAATTTTAACGTTTCCGCGCAGAGTTGCCGTTTCTTTGTCCACCAAATAAACGCCGAAATCGCCCTGAACCGTTTCATTGTCATTCGTAATCGTGACATGATCCTCCGCTTCAAAGCGCTCAACCTGCGTGGCATTGCCCTTTTTGACAAAGTAAGCCTTGACAGTTTCAGCTTCAAGCCGGCGGGAATCCTTTTGCGCCGTGACATGCTGACGGGCAACCGCCATATCTTCATTCTGCCACAGCTCCAGGATCTGTGCCGTCATCTGTTCCTGACCCGCGATCAGATTAACAGGATTTCCTTTAAGAATAATTACCGATTTTTCGATTTCATAAACAGCCGTATCCGCGTATACCGTCTGACGGGGCGTCGTAATGATTACATTGCCGAACGCTTTGACCAAATAAACTTCACTGTCCTTGCCCGATGCGCCTTCTTTATAATAAGCCGTAATTTTATCCGCCCCTAACGCCGTGTCACCGCGCACAACAAGCGCTTTTTGTTCCGCCGTCAGCGTTTTTTTGGCGCTGTTCCATTCCAGCCCCCCTTCGGACGTTAAAACAACCTGCTGCTGTTTTGGTTTTTCCGCTGTTTTTCCCGCGGCGGCCCAAGCCTGCGTTCCGTCGGCAAGGACAAGAACCGTTATGATCCAAAACAGATTAAACCAGCGGCGCATTTTATTCTTCCTCATCATCAGGGGAAAAGACAACACGCGTTTTTCCCGTCAGCCTGATTACAGTTCCGTTCTGCGTTACTGAAAATCCCTGAGCCTTGGCATGCCCGTTTTCGGAGCGCAGAAACACCTCTTGACTTCCGAAAATATCGCGATTTTTCATATTTATCAATGCCTGAGTCGTTTCGATTTCGTCTCCGGTCTGCGTATACAGGTTAACCTGTTCCAACAGCTCTATCGTATCCTCCGCCTGAGAATAGATGCCCGTCTGAGCATCTAGGGCGAACCAGCGATCCTCACGCATTAAAATATCGGCTTTGACGGCGTCCAGCTGCACCCGCCGTGTGTCCCCCGGCAGTTCAAACGCGGACTCTGCCGTTAAGTTCAACGGCTCCCCTTTTTCGTCCACTGTAAAAAAACGCGGATTAGCCATGATTTGATCATTCGGCGTATTTAATTGTTCTGCCTCTGAAGCCAAAAGGGAAACGGCCTCTTCCTGCTGAGCCTTCATCTGCGGCCAAACAATGACCAAACCGACCATAACGGCGGCCAGACTAGGGAACAGAACTTTTAAAGAAACAACTAACCGGCTGTGGTGACGCATGCGCCTTTTTTGGCGGCGCTGCCAATCAACCGCACCGCTGGTTCGGGTTTTGCCCCATTTTACATCGCTGAAATCAACGATTTTATCCGCCATTAAGCCACTCCGGCACGCAGGCAGTCATGCATATGCAGCAATCCGACCGGTTTTTCATTGTCCAAAACAAACAGGCTGGTAATTCCTTTGCCCGTCGTATTCATAATTCTCAGAGCATCTATTGCCAAAGTCTGTGCCGTTGTTGTTTTCGGCGTGCGGGTCATGACTTCCCGAATTGTTTTGGTCAACAGATCCGGCGCCATTGCCCGACGCAGGTCGCCGTCTGTAAAGACGCCGCAGAATTTTCCCTCTTTATCGACAATTCCCAGACAGCCGAAGCCTTTCCCGCTCATTTCAAGCAGAGCCTCCGACATGATTGTATCCGGCGCGACCAAAGGCAATTCCTCTCCCTTATGCATTAAATCGGCAACCGTCAACATCATTTTGCCCAACTTTCCGCCGGGGTGACGCAGTTTGTATTCGTCCTTTGAAAAGTTATGCAGCCGCAACAGTGCAATTGCCAAAGCATCGCCCAAAGCCATCATCAGCGTTGTTGAGGTCGTCGGCGCCAACCCGAACGGGCAGGCCTCCTGAATCGACGGCAGACACAGAACAATGTCCGATTGGCGTCCCAGCGTGCTGTCGCGCCGCCCCGTCATGCCGATTAGTTTGATGTTAAAACGGCGGCAAAAAGCGATAATGTCACTTAATTCCGGCGCTTCCCCCGAATTTGACAACGCAATCACAATGTCATTCGGTTCGATCATGCCCAAATCGCCATGACTGGCTTCACCGGGGTGAACAAAATAAGCCGTTGTGCCCAAAGATGCCAACGACGCGGAAATTTTTCTGCCGACATGACCGCTTTTGCCCATTCCCGTAATGATAACGCGGCCTTTTGTTTCATTAATGGCCAAAACGGCCTGCACAAAAGAATCATCAAGGCTGTCAGACAGCTTTTTCAAGGATTCACTTTCCAAATTCAGTGTATGATGAGCGCTTTTTAAAATTTCTGCAGAAGTCAACATAAAAAATCCAGTCAATTATTTTAATGAGTAAATACGGTTTCGCAGTCAAAGCCGGCGATATCCAGTTCTCCGACATGCGGCAAAAAATCAAAGCATGCCTGCGCATAGGCAGTACGTCCTTCACGTTCCAGCAAAGCGTCCAGCTTTTCTTTCAGCGCATGCAGATACAGCACGTCGTTTGCGGCATATTTCAGCTGTTCTTCACTTAATTTTTCCGCGCCCCAATCCGAACATTGCTGTTCCTTTTCCAGCTCTATTCCCAACAGCGTTTGGCACAGCGCTTTCAGACTGTGTGCAGGGGCATTGGTCCGAGCAATTTTTGACGCGATCTTGGTACAGTAGACAGGGGCGCACAACACGCCCAAGTATAAATACAAGGCCGCGACATCAAAACGGGCATACTGAAAAATCTTCAACACTGTCGGATCTGCCAGCAAAGCCTTCAGATTCGGCGCGTTATACTGCCCTTTTTGAAACCGGACGATATGGCAGTTTCCCTGACCGTCCCCCAGCTGAACCAAACACAGGCGATCCCGGTGCAACTCCAATCCCATTGTTTCCGTGTCTACGGCAACACTGCCGGAAAAACGTACCGAAGCGGGCAAATCCCCCTCATGGAAAAAAATCTGTGTCATGCTTTTCCCCTTTTATTCAAAAAGAAAGGGGGCGTTACCGCCCCTTTGCCTTTCAGAACTTGTCTTGGTGCCCAAAATAGGACTCGAACCTACACACCCCTACGAGTACTAGCACCTGAAGCTAGCGCGTCTACCAATTCCGCCATTTGGGCAAAACAAGCTACGGCATTTTTTTATTACGAACAAAATCTTTCGTCAACAAAAAAAATCAAAAAAGATAAAAAAGAAATGCTCCCAGCAAAACACGGTACACGGCAAAAATCGCAAAAGAGGACGTCTTCAGCCACCGCATCAAAAAGCTTATAGCCGCGGCACCGCCGACGAAAGCGATAATCATGCCCAGCGCAATCAGCTGAAACGGCGGGTTTTGCCCGACCGGATCCGCAGCGGCTTTGACAACGCCCAACAAACCGGCTGCCGCGATTGTCGGAACAGACAGCAGCATGGAAAACCTGGCCGCCTCCTCACGGCTGATTCCCAAAGCGCGCGCCGCCGTGATTGTAATTCCCGACCGACTGACTCCCGGAATAAGGGCCAGCATTTGCGCCAAACCGATCATAAAAGCGTGCCCGAAGCTCATTTCCTGAAGCGTACCCGCCCTGCCGCTTTTTTTATCCGCCCAATACAGCAGAATGCCGAATATAATTGCCGTTGACGCGATCAGCCGCGGGTTTCTGAAGTGTTCGGAAATATATCCAGCCAAGAAAAAACCGGCAAAAAAAACGGGAATGCAGGCAACGCCCAATTTCGCCGCAAACAAAGCGCGGTCCGTTTTAAACCGCCTTTTTAACAGATCAACCGTTCCGGCGGCGGCCCAACCGACATCGCGTCTGAAATAAATCAGCACGGAAAACAACGTTCCGACATGCAAAACAATATCCATTGCCATGCCCTGATCCGGCCAATGGAGCAGCTGCGGCACTAAAATCAGATGACCTGACGAACTAACCGGCAAAAATTCCGTCGCACTTTGCAGCAAAGCCAGAACAATTGTTTGCAGCATTCCATAAACTCCCGTTTTTTATCTTGCACAGTCTTGTTACTGTGAAGTTTTTTTTCAAAATTTACAAGTGATAAACTAATTCCTGATAAGACTAAAAGGAATACGTTTTTTTTCAGGAATGAGCACTCATGTACACGCTGTACCACCACCCGGCTGACCCGTTTTCCCGCAAGGTACGTCTAATGCTGGCGGAAAAAGGACTGGAATTTACGGCAAAAACAGACGAGCCGTGGAAAATCCGGCCCGACTTTCTTGCTAAGAATCCTGCCGGCGACATTCCCGTTTTAGAAGAAGCCGACGGCCATATTCTATGCGGTCACCGGCCTATCTGCGAATATATTGATGAAATTACTTCCAGACCTTTATTCGGCGCTTATGCGCGGGATAAAGCGGAGGTCAGACGGCTGTGCGACTGGTTCGATGACAAATTCTATCATGAAGTGACTTTTTATTTGTCCGGCGAAAAAATTCTGAAACGCTTAAACGGCGGCACACCGGACTCTGACGCGATTCGCGCCGGAAAAACAAATATTACAGGTCACATGAACTATATGGAATGGCTGCTGAAACAGCGCAATTGGCTGGCCGGAGAAATCTTTACCATGGCCGATTTTGCCGCTGCCGCTCAATTGTCCGTTTTGGATTATATCGGCGAAGTCCCCTGGGACAAATCGGATAATGGCGCTTTGATTTTTGAAGAAACAAAAAATTGGTATGCGCGCATTAAATCCCGTCCGTCTTTCAGGCCTTTGCTGACAGACAGAATTCCGGGCATTCTGCCGGTTTCCCATTATGGCGATTTAGATTTTTGAGGCAACTTAAGCGAGGATTATCAAACATGAAACGTTTCTTTTATCTGGTTCTTTTCTGCCTTTGTCTGAACAGCTGTTCCTCGCCGACACGCATTTATTATTGGGCCAAGGAAAACACAGGTGCGGAACGTTTTGCCCAAGACCATAATCACTGCCTGCAAAAAGCCGATTACTGGCCTTGGACTTTTCATATCCCGTTAGCACTTTCCGCTGAAACTTTAGACCTCAGACTGAACTTGAAAAACGGGGGCATTTGGGCTAATTTTTCGCCGTATCCCGGTGCCATGCCGATTTTCGTCAATACGGCCACCCCCTCTAAAACGGTGATTTATTGGCGCTATGCCTCCTGCATGAAAAAAGCGGGATACAGAGAACGGCGCCCCTATGGCGGACCGCTGTAAAACTACTAAGATTGGATAGAATATCATGACTGCTGAACAAAAAACACCCGTTATCCTGCAAATCCTGCCCCGTTTGGAAACAGGCGGCGTAGAACGGGGAACGCTGGAAATAGCTTCCGCTTTAAAAGAAGCCGGCTGGACTTCCATTGTTGTTTCCGGCGGAGGACGGCTGGTGCGCGATCTGGAAAAAATGGGAACGGAGCATATTACCCTGCCCGCTTATTCCAAAAATTACTTTGTCATGCGCAAAAATGCTCTGCGGCTGGCCCAAATCATCGCCGAAAGGAATGTTGACATCGTGCATGCCAGATCACGCGCGCCGGCATGGAGCGCCAAATGGGCCTGCGAAATGACGGGAGTTCCTCTGCTGACAACATTCCACGGCGCTTATAATATCGGACCGTTTAAGATCAAGAAGAAATATAACAAGGTCATGACGGACGGCGTACTGACGATTGCCGTTTCCAACTTTATCAAACAGCATATTTTGAGCAATTACGAAACGGTTGAAGCCGATAAAATCCGCGTCGTGCACCGCGGCGCAGATGCCGAACGCTTTGATATTTCCAAAGTCTCGCAGGAACGCATTATTGCCCTGTCTCAAAAATGGCGGCTGCCGGAGGATCTGCCCGTTATTATGCTGCCCGGCCGCTTAACACGCTGGAAAGGACAGCTGGTTTTGTTGGAAGCACTGTCCAAAATGCAGCATAAAGACCTGCGCTGCCTGTTTGTCGGATCAGATCAGGGCCGCAAACGCTATCGCCGCGAATTGGAAAGAAAAGTCAAAAAGCTGGGATTATCCGGAACCGTTCAAATTGTTGATCACTGCAGTGAAATGGACGTTGCTTATATGCTGTCCGACATTGTTGTTTCCGCTTCAACGGATCCGGAGGCCTTTGGCCGTGTCGTTCCGGAAGCGCAGGCCATGGGAAGAATCGTTATCGGTCCTAATCACGGCGGCGCGACGGAAACGATCCACGACGGAGAAACGGGCTTTCTGTTTGAACCGGGAAATGCCGGGGATTTAGCCCAAAAATTGGACATCGCCCTCTCAATGACGCCGGAGGATAAAAAGCGCATGACAGAAAAAGCCGTCGCCAGCGTCCGCAGCGAATTTTCCAAAGCGCTCATGTGCGCTAAAACACTTGATGTGTATCGGGAAATTCTGACAAATTATCCTGCCCGGAAAAGTCATGACGATGATCCTGGCGCATAAACGGCTCCGTTTGATTTCGCTTTTTTTAAAAAGAAAAAAGTCAGATATGCTCTTGAATGAGGAATAAAACGGAACTACAATGCGCGCATCAAAAAGCGTTTAACGAAGAAAGAAGGTTTTTCTATGGTTTCGATCAAACTTCCCGACAGCTCTGCGCTGTCATTTGACGGACAGACCAGCGGCGCGGAAATTGCCGCCAAAATCGGTCCGGGACTGGCAAAAGCTGCTTTGGCGATTAAAGTCAACGGCAAATTACAGGATTTGGCAGCACCGATCACACAGGACGCGGATATTGACATTATCACCGCCAAATCTCCTGAAGGGCTGGACATTATCCGTCATACATGTTCTCATGTTATGGCAGAAGCGGTACAAGAATTGTACCCCGAAACGCAGGTCACAATCGGCCCCGCGATTGAAAACGGTTTTTATTATGATTTCGCGCGCAAAACGCCGTTTACGCCCGCTGATTTGGAAGCGATTGAAAAGAAAATGGCTGAAATTGTCGACCGTGATGAAACGATCGTCCGCGAAGAAAAACAACGCGATGAAGCGATAAAATTCTTTAAGGATAAAGGCGAAAAATACAAAGTCGAACTGATCGAAGACCTGCCGGCTGACGCCGTGATCAGCTTTTATAAGCAGGGAAATTTCATCGATTTGTGCCGCGGTCCGCATTTGCCTTCAACCGGCAAAGTCGGGAAAGCCTTTAAATTGATGAAAGTTGCCGGCGCTTACTGGCGCGGCGATTCCTCCCGCGAACAGCTGCAGCGCATTTACGGTACGGCCTGGGCGGATAAGAAAGCCTTGGACGCTTACCTGACTCAATTGGAGGAAGCCGAAAAACGCGATCACCGCAAGCTGGGCCGCGAAATGGATCTGTTCCATTTTGAAGAAGTTGCTCCCGGCGATATTTTCTGGCACCCGCATGGCTGGACGTTGTTCCAGACGCTGATTGACTACGAGCGCAAGCGTCAGAACAATGCCGGATACGTCGAAATCAACACGCCGCAAATCATGGATCGTGTTTTGTGGGAAACTTCCGGTCACTGGGACTGGTACCGTGAAAACATGTTCACGACCACGATTGAAGACCGCGTTTACTGCGTCAAGCCGATGAACTGTCCGGGCGGCATTTTGGTGTTCAAGCAGGGCATCAAGTCTTACCGCGATCTGCCGCAATATATTGCTGAATTTGGCCGCGTCCACCGTTATGAAGCGTCCGGCGCCATTCACGGCCTGTTCCGTGTCCGCGCTTTCACGCAGGACGATGCGCATATTTTCTGCACGCCGGAACAGTTGGAAGACGAATGCCAGAAAGTCGTTCGTTTGATGCTGAGCATCTATGAAGCGTTCGATTTAAAAGAGGTCAGCATCAAATTGTCCACCCGTCCGGCGGAACGCATCGGCGCGGACGAATTATGGGACAAGACGGAAACGGCTCTGGCACAGGCGTTGACGGATATGGGATACAGTTACACGCTGAACCCCGGTGACGGCGCGTTCTACGGACCGAAGCTGGATTTCAAAGTAAAAGACGCTATCGGTCGCGAATGGCAGCTGGGGACACTGCAGGTTGACATGAATCTGCCGGAACGCTTTGACGTTTCCTATATCGGCGAAGACGGCGAAAAGCATCGCCCGATCATGTTGCACCGCGCTTTGTTCGGGTCTTTGGAACGCTTCACCGGCATTATGATTGAAAACTATGCCGGCAAGTTCCCGTTCTGGCTGGCTCCGTTGCAGGTTGTCGTTGCCACAATTACCGACGAGGGGAATGACTACGCCGAAGAAGTCCTGAAGGCTCTGAAAAAAGTCGGTATCCGCGCGGAATTAGATATTCGCAATGAAAAGATCAACTATAAAATCCGCGAACATTCTTTAAAGAAAGTTCCCGTGATGTTGGTCATCGGCAAAAAAGAAACGGCGGATCGTACGGTTACGGTCAGACGTTTAGGACAGGAAAAACAAGAAACACTTGCACTTGACGATGTAATTGCTAAACTGACCAAAGAAGCGGCCTTGCCGCATATTGATGAATAACCTTAGATTGATGGAGGCTTTTTATAACTACCGATACGACACAGGCCTCGCCCACCCGTGAGGGGCCGCGAGCCAACACAGAGATTACAGCGAAAGAAATTCGACTGATTGATGAAACCGGTGAAAATGCGGGCGTTGTTTCTTTGAAGGAAGCGCTGAGACGAGCCGATGAGGCCGGATTAGACTTGATAGAAATATCGCCGAACGCCGTGCCGCCCGTATGCAAGATATTGGATTTGGGCAAGTTCCGCTATGAACAGCAAAAGAAGAAAGCGGAGGCACGTAAGAACCAAAAGGTAGCGGAGATTAAGGAAATCAAGCTCAGTCCGAATATTGATACGCATGATTACGAAGTCAAACTGCGCAGTGCTCAACGTTTTATTTCAGAGGGCAACAAAGTCAAATTCACCCTGCGTTTCCGCGGGCGGGAAATGGCTTATATGGAGCAGGGAGAAGAAGTCATGGCCCGTGTAGTCGAGGATTCGGATCTGTATGCCAAAATCGAACAGCCGGCTAAGTTAGAGGGCAAACAAATCACCATGGTGATCGCCCCGAAATAGGCCTCGCGTTATTTTAAAGTCCCCGCCGAATCAAGCGGGGATTTTTTTGTAACTCGAAAACCACGCGCTAGGCAGGTGGTTCCGGAAAGCTTATAGTTCTGCGCAGAAAAAACTCCTTTGCTGCAATGCAGGAGGTCTGGTGAACCGACGAGCTTTGAAGTCAAAAGAGTAATCAATATGAAT
>JAFVAT010000039.1 GCA_017480385.1 Alphaproteobacteria bacterium
AGTTCTCCTCCCACAACACCCAGCAAATACAAAAAACTCCCCAAAGGGGGAGGAAGTTGAAAAAAGGTGAGATTGCTCGGAACTTCGTTCCTCGTCCCTTCGGGATCGCCTTCGGCGCCGTTCCCTTCGGTCACCGAACTCACTTCGTAAGTTCTTCTCCCACAACACCCAACAAATACAAAAAACTCCCCAAAGGGGGAGTTTTTTGTATTTGGCGGATGGGGTGAGATTCGAACTCACGAACTCCGTAAAGAGTCGCCGGTTTTCAAGACCGGTGCATTCAACCGCTCTGCCACCCATCCTTGGCTTTGCATTGTCTGATATTTTTGATAAAAAATCAAGATTTTGTTTAAAAAATAATTTATCATTTAAAAACATCATAATATAAAACGTTTTTAATTTATTTTCTTAATTTTTAAATATGATGCTTCTTGAAGGCCCTGTTAAAAAATGTCATTATAATTCCATGCTCAATTAATAAGGAGGATATAATGACTGAAGAAACGCAAACACCGACCGCGGCGCAAGAACAGACTCCTGCTGCGGCGGATAATGGTCAGGCTCCGGCTAATCCTGCCGGACAAGCAAAATCGGAGGCTGTTGCGAAAGCGCAGGAAGTCGGTAAAAAATTGACGGGATTCTTGGGCGGACTGGCGGAAAAGGCTAAAAATATTGATGTTAAAGAATTGGCAGAAAAAGCTAAAAACATTGACGTTAAGGAATTAACGGAAAAAGCTAAACAAAAAGTCAATGAGGTTAAAGATAAAGCTTCAGAGTTAAATGCCGGAAAAGCAGAAAATGTTGTTCCTCCAAGGGAAACAATGTCGGGCGATCAAATGAAGCAGCTGTTTACGACCGTCGCCCAAACAGCTGATGAATTTCCTGCTGTTGTTTTGGCGGTTTTGGCCGATCTCGCACAGGGAGATCAAGTTGCGCTGAAAATGAAATTCGGCAGTTCTTCAGATCCCGTTTACGTTGTTTTATCCGCCAAAAACCTCTATCAATTTACTAAAAGCTCTGACCAGTTTCAGGCCTATATTCACCCCGTTTCGGAAGTGCGCGGCTTTTCTATGCTTGCTCCGCGCGGAGAAACAGCCGGCCGTTTAACCATTTTTTTGAAGCATGATGAAATTAAATTAACGCTGGGTACTTTAGAATCTTATGCTAAGGCTTTGATGTTATACAAAAAAATACGCGACACCATAGAAAAATAGGCTTTTCTTACGAAAATGCGGCGCCTGAGCCACGAGCGGCTGAGGCGCTTTTTAATTAACGAAAAAATAACGTCTCTTTTGTAAGAATAACAAAAGGATATTTTACAAAAAAGGCGTTATCTGATGAACCTGTGGTTAAAATACGGCGTTATGTGTTATGCCTTTTTAGCGGCTTCTCCTCTTTTGGCGGTAACAAGCGGCATGGGGATGACTTTTGAAGAATGGACGGAGGAGTTTCGGCGCGAGGCCGTCGAGAACGGCATTTCCGCCCAATCATTAGATTTAGCCTTTCAATCTTTGCAGCTGCAGCCCGAAGTTATTGTTCTTGATCGAAAACAGCCTGAGTTCAGGCGCGATTTTCAATCATATCTGGATAACGCCATTAATGGAAAGCGTATCAAAAAGGCGCAAAAACTGCTGGAGAAGCATGACGGGTTATTCAGGGAAATTGAACGCAAATACGGCGTTCCGGCCAATTATCTGCTGGCATTCTGGGGAATGGAAACAAATTTCGGAATGGCTAAGGGAAATTATCCCACGCTAAACGTATTGGCAACTCTGGCCTATGATACGCGGCGGTCGGCCTTTTTCAGATCTGAACTGATGCAGGGCGTCCGGCTGGTGCAGGACGGCATGCCCGTTAAAAAGATGAAGGGATCATGGGCCGGGGCCGTCGGCAATTTCCAGTTTATGCCTTCAACCCTGCATCATTTCGGCGTGGATTACGACAATGACGGACAGATTGATCTGTGGGACAGTCTGCCCGATGCCTTGGCTTCTGCTGCAAATTATCTTGCTTCAGAAGGTTGGAAGCCCGCTGTCGGCTGGGGCAGGGAAGTAATCCTGCCAAAAAAATTCAATTGGGAACTGATCGAACAGAAAAAGACACTGAAAGAATGGCTGGACGAAGGCATTACGTTTGCAGATTCCGCTGATAAGAATGAACCGTTGTCAACACAGGCGGAATTGTTCTTGCCCGCAGGGATTCATGGGCCGGCTTTTTTAACGTATTCCAATTTCAGAGTGATTTTGAAATGGAACAATTCCGTTCTGTATGCCGTGGCCGTCGGACATTTGGCAGACAGAATAGTTTCCCGTCCTGCTTTTTCAAAAAAATATTTTCAGCGCGGTCCCTCTTTTACACTTGAAAATGCTCAGGAAGTACAAGAACTGCTTTCAAAAATGGATTTGTATTCTGCAGATATCGACGGGGTTTTAGGCAAAAAAAGCAGAGAAGCCGTTCGTAAGTTTCAGGCTCTTTACGGATTGCCGGCTGACGGATATGCCAATGCTTCTTTGCTGCATTTTATGCGGTTGGTTTTAAGCGGCGGAGAAAAACGGAATAAGCTGACTTTTGATGAAGTCGCCGAGCTGCAAAAAATTCTGGCAAAAGGATCCTATTATATCGGTCCGATTGACGGAAAATTGGGACCAGCCACATTGAAAGGAATTGAATTGTATAAAAAAGTTTACGGCATTTCTTCTGAGGCAGTAAACCGATCTTTGTTGGAAAAAATGCGGGTACAATTTGCCAGAAACCTCGAAAATGGAGAAATTGATCCCTTGGTCAAAGAAAATATTCGCCAAATGGAAGAGCAAAGAAAGAAAAGAGAACTGGAAAGAAACCGCAAAAAAGCGAATAAAAGCAGGCAAGTGAAGAAAAACAACAGCCGTGTACAAAAGAATAAAAAAACAGTTTCGAACAAAGGGTTAAAAAAACGCTAATGATGATGCAAAAAAACAAAAGTATCTGTCTTGATTCTCCTCTGTTTAACCGCTATTCTGCCAAATGGCGAAAGGATATAAATATGCGTTCAGTTTTCCATGTTCTGCTACTATCAACTGCTTTAGCTTTAACCGGGTGTTCTGACAATACTCAGGTTTTTTCGTCCTCGGCGGCAGGAACGACAAAACAGTCTTCCGTCGGTTCTGCCGGGTATTATAAAGTGGGCAATCCCTATCAGGTGGCCGGTGTTTGGTATTATCCGAAAGAAGATTATTCTTATAAAGAAATCGGCGTCTCTTCGTGGTATGGTCAGGATTTCCATAACGGCATTACAGCCAACGGCGAATTATATGATATGCATGCATTAACGGCGGCACATCGGACTTTGCCGCTGCCCAGTATTGTGCGTGTCACCAATTTGCAGAATGGCCGGTCTTTGGTTCTGCGCGTTAATGACCGCGGCCCCTTTGTAAACAACCGCGTTATCGATGTTTCTATGCGGGCGGCTCAATTGCTGGGATTTAAAGAGCAGGGGACAACTCAGGTTCAGGTCGAGATTCTGCCGGAAGAAAGTAAAAAACTAAAAGAAGAAATGCTTGCTATGGCAGAGGGAACTGCAGGCGCAATGCCCGTTGCGTTAAATGGTGCGGTATACGCACAGGAGGAAGTGACGGCCCCTCAAAATTTGGGCTATCCCTCTAATTATCCGCGCTTGGCCAATCCGCCGCCCGCAGCGAATAATCCTGCCGTGGCTCCGTTAGTAGCTGCATCTGCGGGCACGAAGGAAAGTCCTTACAATGATTGGGACGATGATTTGCCCAAGGCTCAGGCGCAAAAAACAGCTTATGAAGCTCCGGCTGCCCCTCAAAAACAGGAAACCCCAAAACCTGCTCCGGCAAAAGCTTCCGCGCCGAAACCAAAAGCGGCGGAGGTTTCTGTTATTGTTGCGCCCGGATATTATGTTCAGGTCGGGGCTTTTGGCAATATAGACAATGCAGAAAAAATGCGTGCCAAGGCCGCCCGTTTCGGGTCCGCCGTCATTCAGCCCGTAACGACTGCAGGAAAAACATTGTATCGTGTTCGTTTGGGACCTGAAAATGCTAAAAAAGCCTTGGAAATTATGGATAAAGTATCAAACAATGGTTTTTCAGATGCTCGGTTGGTCGAAGAAAAAGGCAATTCTGCCGCCGGACAACGGTTGGACAGCGCGTTTTAGGAGGCGTCTATGAAAAAATATAAATCATTTTTATTGTTGACCGCTCTGACGTGTTCATTTTTTTCTTCTGCCGCGCAGGCAGCCATTGAAACTAAAGCTAAGAGCGCCGTTTTAATGGACTTTGAGACGGGAACTTTTTTCTTTCAAAAAAATGCCAACGAAAAAATGCCGCCGGCTTCTATGAGCAAACTGATGACGGCATATATGATCTTTGAACGGCTAAAAAACGGTTCTTTGGCAATGAACGATGAATTTATCGTCAGTGAAAACGCTTGGAGAAAGGGCGGAGCTAAAACAGGCAGTTCGACAATGTTCCTGAAAATCGGGGATAAAGTAAAGCTGAGCGATTTGTTGCGCGGCATTATCGTCCAATCGGGAAATGATGCCTGCATCACTGCGGCTGAAAACATTGCCGGCTCCGAAAAAGAATTTGTAGAACAGGCCAATCAAAAAGCGGCTGAATTAGGATTGACAAATACGCATTTGGCAAATGCGACCGGCTGGCCGAATGCAGATCATTATATGTCGCCAAAAGATTTGGCGGTCCTTTCCAGTCATATTATTCGTGATTTCCCTGAATATTACAGCATTTATTCGGAAAAAGAGTTTACATATAATGGGATTAAACAGGAAAATCGCAATCCGCTGTTGTTTTTAATGCCTGGCATGGCTGACGGCATAAAGACAGGTCATACAACCGTTTCCGGATACGGGTTGGTTGGGTCGGCTAAAAAAGGCAATCGCCGGATTATCATGGTTATCAATGGTCTGAAAACCATGAAAGAACGCAGTGAAGAAGCTCAAAAGTTGATCTTGTGGGGGTTCAGAAGCTTTGATAATTACAAGGTTTTGAAAAAAGATGTTCGCGTGGTTAATATTCCTGTTTGGTTGGGCCGCACACGCAATGTGGCAGCTGTTCCGGCGGAAGATGTCGTAGTGACCGTTCCCAAAGGAAAACAAAAAGAAATCTCTGCCAGAGTAACATATGAAAAACCGTTAAGCGCTCCTATAAAAAAGGGACAAAAGGTAGGATCTTTGGTTCTGCATATTCCTAATCAGGAAGATCGAACCATTGACTTGTTTGCCGCTAACGACGTAAGACGGTTGGGCTACTTTGGGCGTTTGAAAGAATTGATCAAGTATGTTCTCTTTCAAAATATCAATTAGGAAATGAATGATCGTGAAGCAAAATTTCTTTATCACTTTTGAGGGCGGAGAGGGAGCCGGCAAATCAACACAAGCTAAATTATTGGCTGAATTTTTAGAAGGTGGCGGGTTCCCCTGTCAACTGACGAGAGAACCGGGCGGATCAGCCGGCGCGGAAGAAATCAGAAATCTGGTCGTTAAGGGTGACGTTGCCCGGTGGGACGTAATGACAGAAGCTCTGTTAATGTTTGCCGCACGAAGGGATCATTTGATCAAGACTGTTTGGCCGGCTTTGAAAGAGGGCAAAACAGTCATTTGTGATCGTTTTTCTGATTCAACAATGGCTTATCAGGGATTTGGGTATGCTGATCGCGGTTTGGGGCAGGAAACAATTGAAAAGATGTATCAAATTGTCGTCGGTGATTTTAAGCCCGATCTGACAATTATTCTAGATATGCCGGTCGAATCCGGTGTTTCCCGAGCATTGAAGCGTGACGCGAACGTTAACCGTTATGAAAAAATGGGACTTGATTTTCATCATAATTTGCGCGAAGCCTTTTTGAAAATTGAAAAAAATGAACCTGACCGCTGTGTTGTGATTAATGCGGACAGATCAATCGAGGAAATTTCTTCCGATATTATTTCTGTTGTTCGGGCGCGGCTGCTGAAAGCACAATCATGAGTGACTTCATAATAAAAAGTCCTGAGGAGCAAACGGATTTATTTGGTCATGATCAGGCCCAAAAAACATTGTTGGATCTTTGGAACAATAAACATTTGGCCGGATCTTGGTTGTTTTGCGGTCCTAAAGGAATAGGGAAGGCAACTCTGGCTTATCGTTTAGCACGTTTTATTTTGGCTCAGCCGGCACAAAATGAAATAAATTTATTCGGTGCGGAAGAACGGCCCGTTTCTTTGGCGATTTCGGAACAAAATCCCGTCTTTAAATCCGTTGAACAACGAATGAATCCCGGTCTTCGTGTTGTGGAATGCGCATTAAAAGAAGACGAGGTTAAAAATCGCCAATCTCTGATCGATGCGGGAAAGCCGTTGGATCCCGGGATTGAACGCAAAAGAAAACGTTTTGATGAAATTCGAATTGCGGATATTCGTGAAGCAGAGGCCTTTCTGCATCTAACAGCCGGAGCAAACGGCTGGCGTGTTATGATTATTGATGCTGCAGACGATATGAATGTCAATGCGGCCAATGCCTTGTTGAAATCATTAGAAGAACCGCCGCCTAAAACAGTTATTATTTTAATCAGTCATCAACCGGGAAAATTGTTGCCGACCATTCGTTCCAGATGTCGAAAACTTCTTCTGAAACCAATTAAAAACAGTGAGTTGAGAGACATTCTTCAAGTAAAAATTCAAAATTTATCTGATCAGGATTGTCAAGCCTTAACTTTATTGTCAGAAGGAAGCCCAGGGAAGGCCGTATCTTTATATGAGCAAAACGGCTGTGCTATTTTTAAACAAATGCTTGCTTTGTTTTCTGATTTTCCCAAAATATCTGTTCCGACTTTATATGATTTTACGGAAAAGAGCCTTAAGGATAAAAATGTGATGAAAATGGCTCAGACATTGCTGCTTCAATGGTTAAGCCGTGTGTGTATTTACTTTCAGAAAAACGAATATTCAGAAATTTTTCCTTCAGAAAAACAGCTCATGCAAAAAGTCCTTACTTCCCTTGATCCTTTACGATTAATGGAAATCATTAATGAAATTCAAAAAACTTTTGCCGATACGGATTTGGATCAAAAACAAGTTTTTGCAAATGCTTTTTTAACCCTGCAGCGGGAGGCCATATCCGGATAATGTTTTTTGTTGACAGCCATTGCCATTTAAATTTTCCCGACTATCAAGATAATTGCGATGAAGTTATTGAAAATGCTGAAAAAATAGGAATAAAGCGTTTTCTGACAGTCTGTACTAAATTGCAGGAGCTGCCGGAATTAATCACATTAACTCAACGATATCCTCATGTTTTTGCTTCTGTCGGCATTCATCCTGAATATGCGGCAGAAGAGGGAGGAGAGACTGTTACGGAAGAAAAATTATGCGCCGTTGCGGCAGATCCGAAAATTGTCGCGATCGGAGAAGCCGGTCTGGATTATCATTACGGCACAATCGAAAGCAGGCAGGCGCAAAAGGATTTGTTTCGCCTTCAGTTAAAGGCTGCAAAGAGAGCAAAATTACCCATTATTATCCACTCCCGTGAAGCTGAAGACGATACAATCGAGTTATTACGGGAGGAAGCCTCTCCGGATTTAACTGGAGTTTTGCATTGCTTTTCTTCTCAAAAAAAATTGGCAGATATTGGTTTAGAACTGGGGTTATACATTTCAGCTTCCGGCGTGATTACCTTCAAATCTGCAGAAGAATTGCGCGAGATATTTAAAACAGTCCCTCTTGATCGATTATTGGTAGAAACAGATGCGCCTTTTTTAGCGCCTGTTCCTTACAGAGGACGCAGAAATGAGCCGGCTTTTATGATCAAAACGGCAGAAAAACTGGCTTTATTAAAAGATGTCAACGTAGAAATGCTCCAACAGCAAACGACCCTTAATTTCTTTAATTTATTTTCTAAGGCTAAATAAGATGAAAATCAGAATTTTAGGCTGCGGTGCGGCGGGTGGAGTCCCGATGATCAGCAAAGGATGGGGAAAATGCGATCCGAACAATCCTAAAAACAGGCGGTTGAGAACGTCTTTATTGTTGCGGGACAAGGACCTGACTTTGTTGTTCGATACGGGGCCTGATTTGCGCGAACAGTTGCTGAACGCTCAAGTGCGTTCTTTGGATGCCGTTCTTTATACGCACGAACACGCCGATCACACACACGGCATAGACGATTTGCGCGAAGTCAATCGGGCCATGCAAAAAGGTATTCCAGTTTATGCAAACGCGACAACGCTGACTTGTCTGAAAGACCGCTTCGGATATGCTTTTCAGCCCGTTAATATCGAAAAAGAACCGTTTTTTCATCCGTGGTTGGAACCGAACCTGATCAAGCCGGGGGAGGCGTTTTATATTAAATCTTTGAAAATCATTCCTTTTACGCAGGATCATGAATGGACAACCAGTTTAGGATTTAGAATTAATAACTTTGCCTACTCAACAGATGTCGTTCATTTATATGATTCTGCTTTATCAATCCTGAAGGGAATTGATACCTGGGTGGTCGGCTGCTTGTCTGAAAAAGATCACCCCAGTCATGCCTCCGTTCACCGTGTTTTGGAATGGGTGGATATCCTTAGACCCCGAAGAACAATTTTAACACATATGGCTGCGACCTTAGATTATGACTCTTTACGCCGAGCCTTGCCCGACGGAATAGAACCGGGATATGACGGTATGGAATTTGAAGTAGGATAGAAGCATTATTATTACAATATATGAATAAAGCATTTTTTCCTCAAACTCATCGCAAAACTTTAATCTTTTGTAGTTCAATCTGCTATTATTCGCGCTAAAATTCCTATTTTTTCTTATGACGAAAGCCGGTTATATGCCGGTTGAAGTTGTGGAGGAAGCTTGTCCGGAAAAGCCGCGGGTAAGTTATCGGTTGCAAAATGGCCGGATTGAACAGTATGTGGAAGCGGTTGTTCTGTCTCAAGACGAAATCAAT
>JAFVAT010000040.1 GCA_017480385.1 Alphaproteobacteria bacterium
ATCACTCTAAACAGCCGCTGCCTGTATATCTCTTCTCCCTATATCAACTCTCTCTAATAACCCCTCCCCCTAAGAATTCCCTCAGGGCGCAAAATCAGCTTATAATACCTCCCCTCCCTGCTTGTCAATACCTTTTTCACTAGGTTTTGATTTTTTTTTGTGTTATTTTTTGCCAAGCTTTTTTAGAGGATTTTTGTTAATGCCCGCACCGAAAATTATCAGTCAATATATCATTCGGCAGTTTTTAATGTCTTTTTTCGCCGTCATGCTTGCCTTAGGAGCGATTATCCTACTTTTTGATGTCATTGAAGTAATGAAAAAAGAAGCCGTTTCTTCTTTCGGATTCGGAAATATTCTGACATTGGGTCTGCTGAAGCTGCCTAACATGATTTTGACCATACTGCCTTTTATTGTTTTAATTGCTTCTATTATTGTGTTTCGTCGGCTAACAAAAAGCCATGAATTAGTGATTATCCGCGCAGCGGGGCAATCTGTCTGGCAATTTGTCATGCCGCTCTTATTGACTTCTTTTATAATAGGTTTGTTTTCCGTTACGGTTTTTAATCCCTTCGCCGCCGTTATGTTCAGCAAATACCAGCGCATGGACGACGACCGCAGGGGAACGCCGCATATTTCCAGTTCTCAGGGCTTATGGCTGCGTGAACACCGAGATGGGAAAATGTACGTTCTACATGCTCAGGGACTGTTGCAGGAAAAATATGAATTAAAGCTGAAAAACATCAGCATTCTTGTTTTTTCAGATCAAAACACTTTTTTAAAACGAATCGATGCGGCTCAAGCTTTGCTTCATAAAGGGTATTTTGAATTAAAAAATGCCAGAAGTTACGAAAATGGGAAAGTAATTGAAAAAGAAGAAACTTTAGAAATTCCCACCGAGCTGACATTAGGAAAAATTCAAGAAAATTTCGCTTCGCCGGAAACAATTTCTTTTTGGGATTTACCCGAAATCATAGAGTTTTTTGAAAACTCGGGCTTTTCGGCACACCCGCACCGGCTGCATTTGCAGTCTTTATTGGTTTCACCCTTTTTGTTAATGACCATGATTTTAATTTCCGCCGTGTTTTCCGTTGATCCGAATCAGCGCAGAGGCGGCTGTGCTTTAAAAATATCCGGCGCGGTGGTCAGTGGCTTTTTGTTATATTTCATGACACGCATCACATACGCGTTAGGCTTTTCAACAGCCTTGCCAATCGCTTTTGCGACATGGAGTCCGCCTTTAATTTTTGCGCTGATCAGCATTTCTTTGCTGCTGCATCAGGAAGACGGTTAAGCTTTCAGCAGCTTGGGCAGCTGTGTAAAATCATTAAACAGAAGTTCTGCTCCGCTTTCCGTCAGCTGACGACCGCGTTCCGGCGTACAATGAGAAGCCCCCACGAAGCCGAATACTTTCATGCCCGCCGCTTTTGCTCCGATAATACCGGAACTACTGTCTTCTATGACCAAACAATTTTCAGCCGGCACACCCATTTTATCCGAAGCATAAAAGAATAGATCCGGTGCGGGTTTCCCGTTTTTCACAAAATGAGAACTGAAAACGGTTTGAGGGGGAAAAAAGCGTCTTAACCCTGTAACGTCCAGACACATATTCAGCCGTTTGGGCCGGCTGCCCGAAGCAATACAGATAGGGACGGGCAGAACAGGCATCGTTTCCAAAACACCGGCGACGGTTTTCAATTCTTTAGCCATAATCGACTCGGTTGTTTCATTGACTTCATCTAAAAAGCCTTCGGGAATATGATAGCCATATTCTTGCTCTACCAATGAACAAATCAACGTTCCTGTTTTGCCCGTATACTTTTCCATAATATCTTGCGCCGAAACAGTCATGCCGTGTTTAGCGAAAACATCCGACCAGATTTGACAGCCCATTGTTTCACTATCCACAAGGACACCGTCGAAATCAAAAATAATCAAATCAATCCCAGCCATATTCTTCTCCTTCTTCTGCCGCAGTTCCCAAAGCCTTTACAGCCGTCTGATATGAAAATCCGGCACGGGACAAAACAGCCAAATCCTTTCTGCGGAAAAGAGCCCGATCCTGTTCCGACCGATATAAGCCTAATTTTCTTTTCTTTACCAAAAGCAATGCGGCCTCCAGTTCCGAATCAGCTGTCGAATCATTTTCTGCTTCGGCCAAAATACTCGCCTGCATATCTGCAGAAATTCCTGCCAATGCCAATTTCTGACAAATATATTTACGTGATTTACCGGCCTTTCTGTACTTTTCGGCCACAGACAAAGCAAAACGTTTGTCGTCCACATATCCCAGTCGACGCATTTCCAATACAATAGCTTCAATCCAATCCGAGGCTTCTTCCGGGACAACGGCGCCCTTCATTTCGGCCCGAACGACTCGACGCTGCAGCAGCCGACGCAAATTTTCCGAAGAACTTTCATAACGTCCTAAATAATACAGCGCAACATTCGTCAGGCGCTTTTGTGTGATCGGTTTGACGGCGGTCCTTGCTCCAGGCACGATAAATTCTTTCATTACTCCAAAGAACAGCTTGTTTGTTTATATCGAAATTTTAAATCTTTTTAAAGAAAGTTATCACATCATTTGAAAAATTTAAGAGAAATGCCATGACTGACGCGACAACAGATGTTATCTGTCCTTTTTTGATTGATTCCGGATTATCCAGAGGGCAAGCCGTACGCCTGCAGGAAACGCTGGACACGATTATCTCTCAGCATAACTATCCGGAACCGATCGGAATTTTAATTGCCCAAAGCGCTCTTTTAACGGCTTTGTTGGCTTCAACGATTAAGTTTGACGGTGTTTTTACACTGCAAATTCAAGGACAAGGCCCTGTTTCCATGCTGGCCGTTGATATGACGGCTGACGGGAAAATGCGAGGCTATTCCCGTTTTGACGAAACAGCCGTTGCCGAAGCACACAAAAAAGTATTGGAGGGAAGACTTTCCCCTATAGCAGGCTTTTTTTCAGAAGGCACGCTATCCTTTCATGTCGAAATGAAAGATCAGAGCTACCAAGGCATTACCGCGCTGGACCAGCCGACTTTGGCCGATTGCGTTTTGGAATATTTCAAACAATCCGAACAGATTGCCACAGCGCTGAAAATCGAAGTTTCGACTCCGGCTCAAACCGGAAAAGGCTGGATCGGATCGGCCTTAATGCTGCAGAGACTGCCGGTTGACAAGAAAATTGCAGCCTCCTTTTCGGAAAATGAAATTGAAGATTTATGGGAAACGGCCATTGTTCTGCTTCACTCTGCGACCTCAAAAGAAATGTTGGACCGAGAACTCCCGCTTGAAAAATTGCTTTACCGACTGTATCACGCAAATAATTTACACTTTTTTATCCAAAAGGCGATACAATTTGGTTGCCGTTGTTCAAAAGACAAGGTAATAAAAATGTTAAAGAGCTTTTCTGAGCAGGATCGACAAGAAATGGCTGTTAACGGAATAATAAAAGTTGATTGCCAATTCTGCGGAAAAAGTTATACTCTCACATTAGAGGATTTAAATGCAGAGAAATAACGGAGGATTACCCATAATGACTTCAAAGCTTTTACGCTTCTCTGTTTTGGCAGTCGGCGCCCTGCTGGCGCAAGCCTGTGCTTCTGATCCGGTTTATCGTTATGACCCGCAGACGCAAAATTATGTTCCGAGCAGTCAACAGGCTCAATATAATCAACCGCAAGCTTATTCGGAAACGCCGTATGTGCAGCGGGCGCCGGGTGATTCTCACCCGTTATTGCCGCAGGGCAAGAAAATTCGGTTAAAAGCGGAAGATATTAAATTTATTTCCAGCTATAACCTGCCGACAAGAGCGCCGAATGTTGATCAGCTGATGTTGGTTTACCCTGAACAAATTATCCACAAATGGGCAACGAATCGTTTCAGTGTTGATAAAACGCCGGACCGTCATGTGCGCTTTTTGATTATTGATGCCAGCATTGTTGAGGAAAGAATTTATACGGGCGGTTCCTTAAACAAATCGGCCAAGCATAAATATATCGGTCGCTTTGAAGTTTCTTTGCAAATCACAGATGATGAGGGCCGTGTTTTAAGCGAAACAAGAAAATCCGCCGACAGTCGCGATTTACCGGAATCTTTAACGGTCATCGATCAGGAAGCTTCTTTTGAAGCGCGTGAAAAATTGTGGATTGGTTTGACATACGATTTGTTAAAACAGTTATCAATTCAGTTGGAACAGGAATTATCTACACAAAGTTTTAACGAATTTATAGAAAGATAGAACGGATTTGCGGGTGTAGCTCAATGGCAGAGCAGCAGCTTCCCAAGCTGAATACGAGGGTTCGATTCCCTTCACCCGCTCCAAAAAAAAGACCGCCTTTGGCGGTTTTTTTTGGACCAGCGGTGACGGAAGCGGACCCGAGAAGAGGGTTCGGTGAGGCACGAAACGGGCCGAACGTCGCGCAGGACAAAGTCCGAGCGACCGGCCTGACCGGTGAGCGACAGCGAACATTCCCTTCACCCGCTCCAAAAAAACCGCTCCAGGCGTTTTTTTTATAACTCGAAAACCACGCGCTAGGCGCGTGGTTCCGGAAAGCTTATAGCTATGCACAAAAAAAACTCCTTAGGTAAACTCAGACTGAGGTCTGGCAACTGCAACTAAGGAGTTTAACAATGAATGATGTAAAGACATTATCACATACAGCATGGAACTGCAAATATCACATAGTATTCGCGCCGAAATATCGCCGCAAAGTATTCTATGGGGAAAAACGCTACGAGAT
>JAFVAT010000004.1 GCA_017480385.1 Alphaproteobacteria bacterium
CCCATAGAATACTTTGCGGCGATATTTCGGCGCGAATACTGTGTGATATTTGCAGTTCCATGCTGTATGTGATAATGTCTTTACATCATTCATTGTTAAACTCCTTAGTTGCAGTTGCAGTTGACAGACCGCAGTCTGAGTTTACCTAAGGAGTTTTTTTGTGCATAGCTATAAGCTTTCCGGAACCACCTGCCTAGCACGTGGTTTTCGGGTTACAAAAAAACCGCCCTTCCGAGCGGCTTTTCCTTATTTGCTTCAATCAACAGGACAATTTGTTTTTTTTCTATCCGACCGTACGACGAAATTATTTTCAATCACAGTCAGCTTTTGCGACAGCATTTTATTGTATTGCTTATTTAAAATCGTTGCCGGGCGATATTGCCAATCGGGGCTGACCTTGACCAACGCTTTTTGCAATTCCCAACGGTAATTAAAACGCTGGCCGCTTAATTCCTTGATTTGCGCCAATTCATCAGATGAAAACAAATCCGTGTCTAAATTTTCAATCCTGTCCGGATCAATGACTATTCTGACATTTTCCGCCGTATTCAACAACAGCTGCTGCTGTTCTGAGGTTAATTTTCCGACACGGCTTTCGACAGCATGGATAAATTCCACTCCCGATCCGAACCGTTCCCCCTTCAATGTGCTTAATTTACCGGCAGAAAAGCCTTCTTCCACAACACGATCAAACACTTTATCCGACATCAGATAAGTCTTCGGCACATAAACGCGCTGACTGAAAACATTCTGCATAAAAAAGAGCGCAAAGAAACAAATCAAAGCGGCAATAACCGGCGTAATGACCCACCCGCACATAATGCGGACGACTACGCTCCACTTGATGCTTTTGGCCGCGCCTTTGCACAATCCGATTCCAATGACGGCACCGACGACGGCTTGTGTCGCCGATACGGGCACCAAAGGAATAACCGGCAAATTGTGCGATGCCAAGAAATATTCCAGCCCTTCGGAAGCAAAAATAAACAAGACCAAAGACTGCGCCAAAACAACGACCCAAGCCGCAAAAGGCGACAGTGGCATCAATCCCTTGCCGACCGTGCCCATGACTTTATAGGAATACGTAAAGACGCCGACCGCTGTTGCCAAAGAGCCGACAAAGAACAACTGCTGTACGGCTGAAATATGGAACCCGCCTAAAGAAATATCCGAAAACGGCGCGACCGGCACAAATACGCCGACAACATTTGCCATATTGTTTGCACCCAAAGAATACGCGCCGAATGCTCCTGTCAAAATCATTGCGATGCGGGTACAAGCGTCACGGTACAGCAAATGCACTTTAACAAAGCTGAGCAAATACTTGAAAACGACATAAAGTATCGCCGCAAAAGTACCGGATAATAACGGACAGGCTACCCATGTTGATGCAATTCGCACAATAGAATTAACGTCAGTTACAGAATCCGTAAACAAATTCCAGCCGATAATCGCGCCGACGACGGCTTGAGAAACGGAAACTGGCAGGCCAAATCTGATAATGGAATAAACTGTAAAAGCAGCGGCAAAAGTTGTGACGAAAGCGCCGCCGATTGCATTAATCGCGCCTAAGCTGCCCAATGTATAAGCAGCGCCGACACCGCTGATCACAGCGCCAAGCGTAATAAAAATACTGCAAACAATTCCGGCCGTAACAAATTTCACCATACGCGTGCTGACAGCGGTACCAAAAATATTCGCAGCGTCGTTTGCGCCTAACGACCACCCGAGAAATAAACCGCTGGAAAGAAAAATTACGCCTGATGTTCCCATTTAATACACCTTGCTTTTTTGATTAATTATCACGTTTAATCACATAAATGGCGAGCTTGTCCGTAATATCTTCCGCCATATCCGCCAGATTATCTATCATTTCAACAAAGCTAGTGATGTGCATTTTATTCGCCAAAGGCAAATCCGACGAATAAATTGCCCGTTTGATTTTTGTGCCGATGCGGTCAGCTTCACTTTCATAAAACCGGACCTTATGAATATAATCGCGGCAGGAATTGAAATCGCGGAAAAAAGTACGGGCGGCAATTGTAATTTGTTCTACAGAATTCGTCACGGATTCGACAATCGCTATAACGTCCGGCTGCAGAGTCGACGGAAAAACAGGCTGTTCAATGGTAAAGCGATACCCGCTGGCGTCATAGGCATTTAAAATTTCGTCCAGGTCTTCAACCAAGCTCAGCACATCGGCGCGCAAATCAGGAATCAGGTTTTGTTCATACAATCCTGTTTCAATCTCACGGCGCAATTCGTCCGCGCGGCTTTCAATATGGCCGATTTGTTCGGCATGCGTTACAAAATCTTCCGTTACGCCATGTTCAAGAAAAACGTGAATCGCCTTTTTATAAATCAATCCTGCTTCGGAAATACGGTCGAGAAATTCATCAATTTTATTTTCCAGAGCCCGACTGCTGGAAAACATGGAAAGGCCTTTGGATAAATTCATTTTTCTCCTCATTTCATAAAAACAACCGCAATGGCGGCAGTATAACTCTTTGATTAATCGATTATCTTAGCAACAGGTAAAAATATTGTAAAGCCCTGAGAAAAAACAAGCTAAAACGCTTGTTTTTCTCCGGGACTCAATGAGCCTTGACGCGCGAAGACGCTGCAAAGAGTCAGATGCAAGTCTTAAGCGGAATTGGCCACGTAAACATATTTTCAGCATCAAATCTTGTTTTTCGGCGGCAAATGCGTTTGACGGCGGTATTCTAAATTTTGAGCCAAAAATTGATTTAAACGCTCCTGCACTTTGCCGTTCACGCTGTCTGCCGGATATGAACCGTCCGCAGACCGTTTTCCCGCCGGCAAACCGGTTAAAATTTCAATGCCCTCATCAATTGTGGAAACGGGATAAATATGGAATTTTCCCTCTTTGCATGCCTCAACAACATCTTGACGCAGCATTAAATTTACAACATTTGTTTTAGGAATCAAAACGCCTTGCGTTCCTGTTAAACCGCGCAGACGGCAAATATCGAAAAAGCCTTCGATTTTTTCGTTAACGCCGCCGATTGCTTGAATTTGACCGAACTGATTGACAGACCCCGTCACGGCCAGATTTTGACGGATAGGCACGTTCGAAAGCGCAGACAGCATCGCATACAGCTCTGTTGATGAGGCAGAATCCCCGTCTACTTCTCCATAAGACTGTTCAAAGACCAGCGTTGCTTCCATAGACAACGGCGCGTTCTGCGAAAAACGAGAAGCCAAAAAGCTGGAAAGGATCAGAACCCCTTTTGTATGCAGAGGACCGCCCAAATCAACTTCGCGCTCAATATCAATGATCTCTCCCGATCCCATGCGTGCCAGACACGTAATCCGGCTCGGCTTGCCAAAGGACAGCTGACCAAATTCCAAAACGGCCAATCCGTTGATTTGTCCGACAACGGCACCGTCCGTATCGATTAAAACGGAACCGCGCATGATCTGCTCTGTCATTCTTTCCTGAATACGGTCAGAACGCTTGATTTTAGCCGTAATCGCCTGATCCACATGAGCACAGGTGATCACAGGAGACTTGCCGTTTGCCATTGCGCAGTAATTCGCCTCGCGGATCAGGTCACTGATCGAGGCGATATGCGCTGTTAATTTTTGACTGTCTTCTGCCAGGCGGGAAGCATGCTCCAACAAGCGGGCGACAGCTTCTTTTTTAAGGGGCCGCAGCTGATTGCGCCGCGCCTGTGTCGCGATCAAACGAGCATATTTAGAGATATTTTCCTGCGTTTTTTCCATATAGGGGAAAAAGTTGGCTTCGACTTTAAACAGTTCGGTAAAGTCCGGATCATTTTCCGCCAGCATGTAATAAAGCTCCGGCTCTCCTAACAGGACGATCTTGACATTTAAAGGGATCGCCTCGGGTTCAAGAATCGTTGTCATCATGCCGTCGGCGGAAGGCGGGTCCATTGTAATCTTTTTCGATCTCAAAGCGCGCTTTAAGGCCTCCCATGACGAAGATTGATTCAACAAATCCTTTGCTTCAATCACCAAAAAACCGCCGTTGGCTTCGTGCAGCGCTCCGGCCTTGATCATATTAAAGTCGGTGATTAAAGCACCATATTGCTGCTGGCGGTCAATACGGCCAATCAGATTGGTCAGGATCGGGTGATCCAAAAAAATCAAAGGAGCGCCGGTCCGTTCGGAATGATCGATCAAAACATTGACTTTATAACGGCGGAAAAACCCGTCGGATTTTTGCTTGGCCAAGAGAGGCATCGCCTGTTCTTCATCTGTCGGCATCTGAGCCGGCGGCTGTTCGCTGTCGTCTTCCAGAAACATATCGACATTTTCAATGATATCGGCATACATATTGCGCAGAAAAGCTGTAACACTCTTGTTGTGTCGGTATTTTCTCTTCAGTCCGTCGATCAGGTGTTTGATCGCCAAAGAAGCGAACTGCTCATTAAGTTCCTGAATTTGTTCGCGCTGTTCTTTTTCCCATTTGGGAATATCATGAACGGCATTTTCCAATTCTTCCTGAGCGGCATTCAGCTCGGCCAAAACCTCTTGCTGTTCTTCTTCGGGCAGCTTTTCAAAAGCTTCCGGACTGAGCACATCGCCGTCCTTTGTCGGAGCGACCACCAGCCCGACGGGCATGCGCAGGACAGAAACGTTTTTACCGGTTGTATGCTTTTGGATTTCATCAAAATACTGCGTCTTCTGGTCACGAAAAGCGTCTTCGATCGCTTTAAGCTGCACTTTGTATTCCTCACCGTCAAAAACAGCCGGCAAAGCGACACGTATTTCTTCAATCAGCTTATCAACCGCTTTTGCAAATATTTTGGCCTTTCCGGCAGACATACGAACAGCCGACGGTTTATACGGCGTTTTAAAATTGTATACATAGCACCAATCGTCCGGCGTTCTGCGCTTTTTAGCCGCTTTTGTCAAAATCTGACGGACCAAGGAAGACTTTCCCGTTCCCTCTGACCCGATACAAAACAGGTTATAGCCGTAAGAATCCATGCTGATGCCGAAATTAATCGCATTGATCGCCTGTTCCTGCCCCAACGGCTGATTGAGGTCTTCCAAATCTCGTGTCGTTTCAAACGATAAAAAATCCAAATCACATTTACTGTACAATTGATCATAAGAAAGTGCGGATACAGTCATTAAAAAACCTCATGAGTTATTATGTGCAGGCGGCAAATCGTTTTCTCCGTCACTGCGTTTTAAAATATAAAGGCTGGCAGCAATGATAATAATAACCCCGACAGCAAAATGCAAAGACAGAGTTTCATGGAAAAAGCACCAGCCGATAAAGGCCGACAACGGAATCTGCAAATAATCGATCGGAGAAATAACCGTGGTCTTTCCCACTTGGTATCCCCGGATTATGCAGTATTGAGCGGCGGTCGCCGTTGCCGCTATGACAAAAATGCAGCCTAATGTCTGCAGTCCGAACGGTTCCCACAGGCAATATGCCGGATAGGCGGTTAAAACGCAGCATGCAATGCCGAAGTACATCAACATAGCCAAATGATTTTCCGTATAGGACAGCCGTTGGATAAAAATATATGTCAGAGCCAAAGAAAAAGAAGCAAGCAGCGCGGCAATTTCCGCCGTGCTCAAGCCCATAGGTCCCGGATTCAAAACGATCAGGACTCCGATAAAACCGATCAGCGTGGCAAAACCTCTTTTCCAGCCGACCTGTTCTTTCAGCATCAGAACGGCCAAAGGAATCGTAAACAGCGGTCGAGTAAAAACAATCGATGTCGCCGTTGCCAGATTCATATGCTTATAGGCATAAAAAGTCAGCACAATATTGGTCACTCCGAACAGCAGACGGCAAGTATAATTCTTATACTGCCGCGTTTTCATCACCCGAAAGCCCAACTTGGCAATAAAAGGTAAAATCAGCAGCATTTGAAACAAACTGCGCAGAAACACAATTTGAATGGAACTGAGATTTTCGCTTGCCAGTTTAACGATACTGTACGATATCTGGAACAGGACAACGGATCCCAACAACCATAACGCGCCGATTAAATTAGGGTGAACAGATAATTTTCTGATTTTTTGAACGACATTCACCATTTGATTTGTTACCTTAAAAAAAAGCAAGCATGTTATTATACGGGCCAGAGTATGAATCAATCGTATATATTGACACAGGAAGTTATTGAAAATTATCGCCTGATCTGCCAACAAGAACCGCAGAACATTGAAAACTGGCTGATTCTGGGGCGATGTTTGACCGATATCCAGCGCTATGACGAAGCGCAAGAGGCTTTAACCAAGATTTTTGAAGAAGGCCGTTTCTTCTCTTTTAAGAACGGTATCCCCCGGCTGCGCTTGACATCTTTGCTGCATTGGCGGCAGAACCGGCTGCTGTTTGCCAAAGCCTATGCCGATTTGGCGATGGTTTCGCTCAATCAAGGGAATCTTGCCGAATCCGAACGGCTGTTAACAATGGCCCTAGCCGTTTTTGAAAAAGAAGAAAACGATTTTGAATATGCGCGCGCAGCGAATCGGCTGGGCATGGTGTACCGATTGGCGGGCGCCTTCGAAAGCGCGGAAGAGGCTCATTATCGAGCCAAGAATTTGGCACAAAAGCACAATTGGTCTGCCGTATTGGCAGAAACGCTCGGAAATTTAGGCATGGTCTATGAAGGCAAAGACAGATTCGATCTGGCTTTGGAACATCATGCCGACGCATTGAAATTGTT
The DNA here is from genome assembly GCA_017480385.1 of Alphaproteobacteria bacterium. Lineage (GTDB taxonomy): Bacteria > Pseudomonadota > Alphaproteobacteria > CAAGCB01 > CAG-977 > UBA11549. Next base: position 6,681 of record JAFVAT010000004.1, read on the forward strand.
TGAACAAGACAGCAAACATTGTTTTGAGGCCGCCTGCGTCCAGCGGCAGATCGGTCTGTGCAGCCTGCGCAAGGGAGATATCGTGTGTGCGCTGGAAGCTTTTCGGAACAGCTTTCATTCTTTTGAACAGCAAAAAGAATTATCCATGCAGAGCCGTATCTTAAACGACATAACTTTGGCTTATCAGGCGCTCGGCGATGATGAAAAAGCGCTGGAAACGGCTGAGCAGTCCGTGTTTATGGCCAAACAATCGAAGGACGCGTTTGAATTGGCCGCTAATCAACTGCTATACGGCGGGCTGCGGGTCGAACAAAACAACACGGATCAGGAAACGGAAGAACTGCTGTCATCGGCCCTGGCCTACTTTAAAGAAAAAAACAAGAAATCCGAAAATGCCAATGCGGCGGCAATGCTCGGGCTGCTTTATCTGCGGCGCGGCGAATGGGATCGGGCCGAAAGTCTCTTTAAAGATTCCATGCATATTGAAGAAATGCTGCACCGCAGTTTGGGATTGGCCTCCGACTACAGTAATCTGGGGCTGATCGCGCAGAAAAAAGGCCAAAAACAAAAGGCTGCCGAATATTGGTACAAGGCGTCTCTTTTATTTGAAAGCAGCGGCGATCAAAACTCTGCGGAATATTTCAAAAAGCAATCTCTGCTTATGTGGGAGGCTGCAGGAGTTCTTCTTCGTCCAAAATAGGCTGAAGTTCAAAAAACTCTATCTTTTTGCGCAGCGGTGCGATTTTAAAAACAGCCGTGATCGCATCGTGTCCCGTGTTCAGCCAGTTATGAGTCGCAATATCCGCCGTTTCTATGCCGGGGTGGGTATAAATATGATCTGTCGGTCGACGGGAGTAAAACGGTTTGTCCGTTCCCGAAGCCAGCAGCTTTCCCTGCGGCTTTAATCCGGCATAATTTTCCAAATCATTCAACAGCCAACTCCATGCGGAAGCCCCCAGATTCCCAATCAAAACAACGGGTTCATCACGCCCGCGGGCAAATTCGGCCAATTCGAACACTTTTTGTTTTGTCAGGGCATAATTCTTTTCGTTCCATGGGTCGTCAAAAAAGGCCAGTAAAAGCGTCAGCTTGCGCGTTTCAACAACACGGGAAACCCACAAGCTTTCTTCACCAATCGTTTCACCGCGGTCAACACCGGGCGTTCTGGCAAAGATCAATTTCATTTTTCCGGTTGTATCCAAGGTTTGATTCTGCAGCTGATACGACCCGATCACATCTTCCAGTCGACGATAAATTTCAACGGGAACATTCGTCCACATCACCAAATCAGCATGAACATTTTCCATCATGTTGCGCACTTGATCGGAACTGTGTTCCGACCCTTTCATATTTTGGTACAATACCGTAAAAACATGAGAATCTTCCGGCAAATCAGACTTTTTCTGCGTCAAATGAGAATGGGATGCCATTAATGCCAAATTCAACAGCGCGCATGCCAAAAAAACCAGCATTTTGCCCCAGCTTTGCTTGGACAGACATAAGAAAAACAGCAGAAGACTTAAACAGGCGACCTGCATTTTAAATTCGCCCAAATAATCCAGACGCCAGCTCAAACTGCGGCCCAGCGTACTTAACAATGTCAGAACAGGAATAAAAAAGACTAATCCCGTAACCAAATAATGTTCGCGTTCTTCAAATTTACGTTTTGAAAGATATCCCATTTCCCGGCTCTAAAAAAATAACACTGGCAAGTTTTATAAAATAAAGATAACCTACAGTTATATGTAAAATAACGCAACTCTTTATCGGAAAACAAATAAAAAATGCTGTCCTCCCCGTTTGACATTCTTGGTGCCTTAAACCAATTCACGGAATCGATCAGTGCTTTTTTGCCGAAAAACAGCGGCACTATAGGCGGTGCCATCGTTTTTGCCGTGCTGTTCCGCTTAGGGACGAAGGCTTTGATCGGCGCTCCGAAAAACGGAGGCGCAAAGAAGGTATCCGCGCCTGATTCAGATTTGCCCTCGGATACGTCCGATGCCGGAAAAACAGCCGACGGCGACGGTGAAGAAGAACACACTGCGGATCAACAAAAAGAGGCCAAAAAACAAAAGGAAGAGGAACAGCGCCGCGCGCAGGAACAGCTGAAGGAGCTGTTCGAAATGTTTTATGAAGAAAGTGAAAAAACAGAAGAAAAGGAAGAAAAACAAAAAACGCAGGAGGAAAAAGAATTAGAGGCCTTAGGATTGGAACGCGAAGATTTGGAACAGTTAAGAGAACAGTACAAGGCCCTGACAATCGAAATTTCCGCCTTGCTGGAAAAAGGATTGACTGCGGATCAAACAGCAAAATCGCTTATTTCCCGTTCGTCAGAACAAATTCCCGTCATGGAGCTACAACCCTTGATTGACGCGATCGGCTGTTTTTTAAAGAAAAATGAAAAAACGGAAAAAAACACGGCGGTCATTGGCATGGATCCTCAATTTGAACAAAAGGCTGCTTTGAGCGCTTTGAAACGGGGCGATTATGAAACGGCTCTCGGCTTTTTGGACCGTCAGGCAGTGGAGTCTATACACAAGGCTTCCTCCACGCATCGCAGCGATATTTGCGTTCCGGCATTGGAACAGGCCGCCGTCGTATATCGGGCAATCGGCGTTCTGACGCGTCCTTTGGATCCTGAAAAAAGCTTTGAAGCCCTGAAAAAATCCAAAGAACTGGCGCCGGAAAACACAGTAACGGAAGCTTTAATCGCGCGCGCTTATTATGAAAGCGGCAAAACCAAAAAGGCGGTTCAATTATTTGAAAATATTTCTGAAAAAGGAAATGAAAACGATTATGCCGCACACTATGCTGATCAAATGATACCGCAAATCAGAACGCAGCGCACCATGCAGCACGCACAGCGGATTCGCGAAGAATATGAACACCGCTTAGGGGATACGGAAGGCCGTCAGAAAACAGATCAGCGCGTTTCTTTGCAGCAAAGAAAACGGGAAGAAGTCAGGCGTGCCAACACTCGATTTATGGTCGCGGAAGAAATTCGGGAACGCGATAACGAACGCGACTTTTTATAACCTCGGCTATTTAAATTTAACGGGCCGCCAGTTAAAAGTATTTGCCGGTTCCGGCGCGGGCTTTCTTAAAATGAAATTTTTTAACCAAATCCACCAGGATCGCTTTTTGCACAGTTCCTCCTGATGAGCAAAAATAACGTCTTCCAGCTGGGAAAAGGAAACAACGTCATTTTCAAAATTGCCCGTAATACAGCCGGCTGTGAAACGGTGACAATTATTGAACAAAACGTTATAGGGTGTTTCATGGTTGACTTTTTTCCTTGCCCGGCGGGCCGCAGCCGAAGAAAATAAAAGTTCGGTTGTATTCCCGTAACACGCCGCATAAATGCGATGTGAATTTGGGTTTGTCCCCGGCGGAAAAAAGCTTTTTTCATCTTCAATGCGAATTTGGCTGTGCCGGTTCAGTCCGACAATTTTCCCCTGGCCGATATACAAGCCGGTATGTTCCAGTAAAACACCCAAATCGCACTTTAAAATACAGCCTTTGACAGGACGCACTTCGGGAGAAGAATATGTTTTGGCGCGTTTCTTCTTGAAATTCTTTCGCAGCATATGTAAAAAACGCCGGCTTTTATTCATTTCGCGCCCCCGATAAAATAAGAACATTTTACCTAATTTTGTTTTTTTTAAAAGCGTCATTTGCAAAAAAACTTATTTCTGATAAAAGAATGTATTATATAACTTTTGCCGGCCTTTGCCGTTTTCTGATTGAAGGACAGGAGAAAATATGGAAAAACCTTCCGTTCCCTTGCTGGAATTAAAAAGCGTCACTAAATTTTTCGGGGCAAATAAAGTGCTGGACGACGTTGATTTGACCGTCAATGACGGTGAATTTTTAACTCTTTTGGGACCTTCCGGCTGCGGAAAAACGACCTTGCTACGCTTGATTGCAGGCTTTGAGAGACCGACCTCCGGCAAAATCATGATGAACGGCAAGGAAATTTCTCACCTGCCGCCCAACCGGCGCATGGTCAACACGGTTTTTCAGCAATATGCTTTATTCCCGCATATGACCGTATTTGAAAATGTTGCTTTCGGCTTAAAAATGAAGGGACTGGAAAAGGAAGAAATCGAAGCAGAGGTTTTCCGCGCGCTGGAAAAAGTCAAAATGAACATGTTTTATCTGCGCTATCCGTCCGAACTGTCCAGCGGTCAGCAGCAGCGTGTCGCAATGGCACGCGCTTTTATCAATAATCCGAAAGTGCTTTTATTGGACGAACCGCTGTCCGCACTGGACTACCGCCTGCGTCAGGAAATGCAGATCGAATTAAAAGAACTGCAGCGCGACTTGGGCGTAACGTTCGTTCATGTCACGCATGATCAGGAAGAGGCGCTGGCCATGTCCGACCGTGTAGCCGTCTTAAACGAAGGCATGATTGAACAAGTTGGCACGCCGATTGAAATTTACGAAGAGCCCAAAAACATGTTCGTCGCCAAGTTTGTCGGAGAAATCAATGTCTTTGACGGCATGGTCATCAAAGTCGGCGACAATGATTTTGAAACGATTGTTGAAGGCATGTTTTACCGTTTGCGCAAGCCGTCCTCTTTCGAAGTGGTCCGCGGATCAAAAATCAAAGTGCTGCTGCGACCGGAAGATATGGTCGTCAGCAAAGTCAATGATCCGGAGGCCGAAGCGCCGGACAATGCTTTGCGCGGCGTCATCAGCTTTTTGGTTTACAAAGGCCGCACGATCGATTTATGGATTCAGACTGCCGGCGGCAATATGGTCATGGCGACACAATTTTTTAACGAAGACGATCCTGAAATTATTTATGAGGTCAACGACATTGTAAACGTCAGTTGGATTAAGGATTGGGAGGTTATTCTGCCCGATGTTTAAGTCTGCGGACAATTTCTGCCGTCAGGCAGTGCTGTATTTTATTTTCATCTGGTTCGGCGTAATGGTTTTTGCGCCTAACCTGTTGGTGTTGCTGGCCAGTTTTTTGTCGCGGGATCCTGTGTGGATGCTGCGGCTGCCGCTGAATTTCCAGAACTATAAGGCCCTGGCCGATCCCAGACTGCTGACGGTTATTTTAAAATCGCTGAATTTAGCCTTCTGCACAACATTATTCTGTTTGCTGGCCGCCTATCCCTTCACCTATTTTATCGCCCGTTTTGCCAAAGAATACCGCGGCTTATTTCTCATGCTGATCATCGTTCCGTTTTGGACGAACTCTTTAATCCGCAATTATGCCCTGATTGCTATATTGAACGACAACGGAATCATCAACGGCTTTTTGATCAAATGCGGTTTGATTTCTCAGCCGATCAAATTGCTTTACACCAATTTGGCGGTTTTTATCGGCATGACTTACACGCTTCTGCCTTTTATGATTTTGCCGTTATACGCCACACTGGAAAAATTGGACCACAGCTTGTTGGAAGCCGCGCAGGATTTGGGCGCCGGACCAATGGCCGCTTTTTTCCGCATTGTTGTGCCGATCAGCGCGCCGGGAATCGTTGCCGGCTGCACAATGGTCTTTTTGCCGGCCCTGACCCTGTTTTATGTATCCGATATTTTGGGAGGAACGGATTCGACCGTCGTCGGCAGCGTAATCCGTGATCAATTCATGATCATTCATGATTGGCCTGTCGGATCGGCCATCAATATCGCATTGACAATTTTCATGCTGTTTTTGCTGCATTTGTACTATAAGAGTGGCAACTCTGTGGATCAGGAGCAGCCGATATGGTAGGACGTTTCTTAAAGGCCCTGTACATTACGGCGGTTTATCTGCTTTTATATGTGCCCTTACTGGTCACTATTGTATTTTCATTCAATGATTCCGCTTCGGCAGATACATGGAACAGCTTTACGGTTCAATGGTATGAGCGGCTGTTTGCTAATAAAAGCCTGATCAATTCAGCTTTTCGATCCTTGTTTTTAGCCGCTTCCGCGGCAACGGTTTCAACCATTATCGGAACAATTATCGCCGTAGCGCTGCACCGTTACCGTTTTATCGGACAGAAAGTTGTTTACGGTTCTTTATCTGTCCTGATGCTGTCTCCGGAAATCATTTTAGGCATTTCTTTGGTCATGATTTTCGTCATATTGGGAATTCCTTTAGGTTTTGGAACGTTATTGCTGTCCCATACCGTTTTTTGTTTTCCCTTTGTCACGATTACGATTTTAGCCCGACTAAGAGGCGTCAGCCGTGATCTGGCCGAAGCGGCAGCCGATTTGGGCGCTTCCGACGTGGATACAGTTCGCTTTGTCCTAATTCCTTTGATCATACCGGCTGTTTTTGCCGGCTGGCTGATGAGTTTCACTTTATCAATCGACGATGTCATCATCAGCTTTTTTGTCAGCGGAAAAAATTACGAAATTTTGCCGCTGAAAATTTATTCCATGGTTCGAACCGGAATCCAGCCGGACGTAAACGCTTTATGCGCGGCGATGTTCTTTGTTACTTTTTTAGTTGTAATGGTTTCTTACCGTTTAGTTCGGACAAAAAAATAAGGGCTATTCTCCCTGCCCTCCCCTTTTTTTCTTTTCGAATTATTCATATCCTTTTTATGCTGACAGCCGGCCATATAACAGCCGGCTGCTGCTTTTTCTTCTTTTCAAGAGACAACAAAAGCCCGTATCTTCCGCGCTTTTTTATTACATATCCATCGTCGTACCGCGACCGCGCATGGCGTACGGATTAGCGGATGTCGCCTGCAGCTTCGGATTATACATCAAACAGTTTGGCGTACAGTCACACTCTGCCGCAATCTTAATGCCTTTTGCGATTTTTTCTTCTTTCCGCAGTTCAAACAAGCGGTTCACAATTCGGTCGCGCAACGTCCAAGGATCAATTGTGTTCACAAAAATCTTTGTCACAGCCTCGAACCCCGCCGGATTGCTGATCCGCCACTTGATCAGGATATGCCACGGCACAGCCACATCAACTGCCGGCGGACGGTAGTACCATTCTTCGTTGCAAGGAATCTCGCTGCCCATTGCCGCATGGCAGGCATGCACTAAATCAGACATGCCTTTAATCTGTTCCGGCGTCTGGTTCCATGGCTGGTTGCGTTCGGCTTTAGAATAAATGGCCAGCGTCGGATAACGATGCCCGAAATCGGCAAAAGCCACAGCAAAATCGTTTTCGGCAAAGATCAGGTTCTGATAACCGGCATAATTAACAGCAAAATCGTTATAGACATTTGGATTTTCGCGGGCCAGCTGAAATTCCGCTTCATTGGAAGCGCTGATGCCGTCAATCGCGACCAGCTGCTTGTGCAAATGGTCAAAAGAGGCACCCGCTTGGTTCAGCCAGTTCTGGAACACCGTCACATAGCGAACATAACGGTTCGTCAAATAAATATCTTTTAGCGCCTGAATCGTAAAATTGATATACTGATAGTGCAGTTCCGGCGTCATGCTGCCGGAAGAAGCCTTGGCATTTTCGGAAGTCGCGCCTTCGATAAAATGGCGTTTGCCGACAATCAGTTCATGACCGCCGGCAAAAAAGCTGTTTGCCATTTTCAATTTACGACCGGAAGAAATGCTGTCAATTTCCTCACGAGACAGACCGCTCATTTTCAGCTTGGCCTGAACAATATCCAGCACATGTTCTTTGCCTTCCGGTTCGGCAATATAGGCTTCGCGGTGGGCGTTAGCCTTGTCTGAAATCACATAAGCGTAGTTCTTTTCCCAATATTCATAAGAAATAATCTCAAACAGGTTGGGAATACGGCGAAATTCTGCAGTTGTCTCAAACAGCTGGGACGCCTTCAGGTTTTCCAGCACGCTGAAAGTCCCGTCGGCGTTTTTGACCAGACGCGCCTTTTCCGGCGGAGTCTTCAAGTAGTTGCATGGGCAGAAGGAGCAGAAATTTTCCTTTTCCGCTGAAACGAAAGCTTTTTCTTCCTCTTCTTTTTTATTGACTGTCGGGCGCTTGCCGCGACCGGGAACAGTCCAAACCTGCGTTCTGGTAAACGGATTCACCTGTTTGACCGTTCCATCGGGCATCTTTTGCAGAAAATTTTGTTCATAAATACTGTTCAGCATAATGCCTTCCTTAATCCTTAAAGAAATTTGCAGTCCTTCTGTTGTATAAAAATTTTATCTGAAAATCCAGCCTTTAATCGTTTTTTTTATCCGGCAGAGAAAACGATAAAAGATTGACGAACGACCGCGAAAAGGTAATTCTAGAAGCAGATATGTTTCGAATTGGAGGTTATTTTAATGAAAGCACTGTTTATTACGAACGAATATCCCCCGTATATTTATGGCGGCGCAGGCGTCCATGTGGAGTATTTGTCCAAGGAATTGGCTAAATTAATGGAAATCGAGGTCCGCAGTTTCCATGATCAAAAACTGGAAGAAGGCAATTTGGTTGTTGACGGAACAACGCCGGACGCGTCTTTGTTCAAAGATTGCCCGAAAGAATTGGCTTCCCCGTTAAAGGCGTTCTATGAAGGGCTGGTTTTCGCCGGCAAAGGCATGAATGCTGACGTGGCGCACTGTCATACATGGTACGCTCATTTTGCCGGATTAATGGCCAAGATGCTGTACGGCATTCCTTTGGTTGTCACCGTTCATTCTTTGGAACCGCTGCGCCCGTGGAAACGCGAACAATTAGGGCGCGGCTATGACGTGTCCAGCTGGGTGGAAAAGACGGCTTTGGAAATGGCGGACGCGGTTATTGCCGTATCGACCAGCACGCGCGAAGACGTTCTGCGCCTGTTCCCCAAGATTGATCCGGACAAAGTTTCCATTATTTATAACGGAATCGATGTCAATCAGTACAAAGAAGTCGAAAACACTGCCGTTTTACAGAAATTCGGGATTCGCACGGATAAGCCCTATGTGTTGTTTGTCGGTCGCATGACTCGTCAGAAAGGCCTGCTGTATTTATTAAAAGCCGCCTCCAAACTAGATCCGGAAGCGCAGCTGGTTCTGTGTGCCGGTGATGCGGATACGCCGGAAATGAAAGCGGAACTGGAAGGCATGGTGGCGTCGTTAAAACAGATCCGGTCCGGAGTCGTTTGGATTCCCGAAATGGTTTCCCGTGAAGACGCGATTGCGCTTTATTCTCAGGCGGCTGTTTTCTGCTGTCCGTCCATTTATGAACCGTTCGGCATTATCAATTTGGAAGCCATGGCCTGTTCGACTCCTGTCGTTGCCAGCGCTGTCGGCGGAATTAAAGAAGTCGTTGTGGACGGCGAAACAGGTTTCCTGGTTGATCCGGAATTATCCGATGAACCGCCGCACGACCCGAAAGATGCCGATGCCTTTGCTGCCCGTTTGGCTGAAAAAATCAACGAACTGATCCGAGATCCGTCTTTGGCCAAAAAAATGGGACAGGCCGGTCGTCTGCGCGTTGAAAAACAGTTCAGCTGGCAAAGCATTGCCCGTCAGACAAAAGACCTGTACGCCAGGTTGATTGAAGCGAATAAAAAATAAACTTTAGTTGATTCGCGAAAAAAGACCGCCTCCCCGCGGTCTTTTTTTTATCTCTTTTAACGTGACGAAAATCGGGAATCGGCACAAATCAAGAGGCTGCGAAATTTTTAATAATATTATTTGACGTCATGCCCTATTTTGATCATTCTGACAAACAGGAGAAGGTTAAAATATCGTTAAAGCTTTTCCCTTTTCCTCTTTTTAAAATCGGCTGAAACCAGACGTTTTTTATGTCAACAAAAAAAATATTTTTTTTCTGTTGCCAATGTCGGAAATAACTATATATTGTCGCAAGAGAGGGGCGGAACACACAACCTGTTGTATCGCCGAGGAAGTATGACCGGAACTGCCGGAGGAAGCCGAAGCTGCCGAAGAGGGCACGGTTGAAACCGCCGGAGGAAGCCGAAGCTGCCGAAGAGGGCACGGTCGAAACCGCCGGAGGAAGCCGGAGCCGCCGTCCCTTTGATTTATGTTTTTTATAACGGAGAATTTTATGTCGGATCAGACGCCGAAATTACAAATAGTCCCTAATGAAGAAGACGCTGCTTCCGAGCTGTCCCGCATTGTCAAACGCGACGGCACGCAGGTCATTTTCAATTCTGAAAAAATCATGTCGGCAATTAAGCGCGCCGGCGAAGCAACCGGAGAATTTGACGAAGAGGAAGCCTCTTTGCTGACCACACAGGTGACAAAGGTTCTGCGTCATCGTTTTTCAAAGGGCGTTCTGCCTACGATTGAACAGATTCAGGACGTTGTCGAACAGGTTCTGATTTCCGCAAACTATTACACGACGGCCCGCGCCTATATTGTTTACCGCGAATCCCGCAGCAAGTCCCGTCAGGACAAGAAAACGCTGGTTGATGTCGCTTCTTCGGTCAACGAATATCTGGAACGGGCGGACTGGCGCGTCAATGCCAATGCCAATCAGGGTTATTCTCTGGGCGGGTTGATTTTGAACGTTTCCGGCAAGATTATCGCGAATTACTGGCTTTCCCATGTTTATCCGCAGGCTGCCGGAGAAGCGCACCGCAACGGCGATTTTCATATTCACGATCTGGACATGCTGTCCGGTTATTGCGCCGGTTGGTCCTTGCGCGCCCTGTTGCAGGAAGGTCTGAACGGCGTGCCGGGTAAGGTCGAATCCGGCATTCCCAAGCATTTGGGTTCCGCTTTAGGCCAAATGGTCAACTTTTTGGGCACGCTGCAAAATGAATGGGCCGGTGCTCAGGCTTTTTCCTCCTGCGACACGTATCTGGCGCCGTTTATTCGCAAAGATCATCTGAAATATGATGAAGTCAAACAGCATTTCCAAGAATTTATTTATAACTTAAACGTGCCGTCCCGCTGGGGAACGCAGACGCCGTTCACGAACCTGACGTTCGACTGGGTCTGTCCGGAGGATTTGCGCGATCAGACGCCTGTCATCGGCGGCGAGGAAATGGACTTTACTTACGGTGATCTGCAGGAAGAAATGGACATGATCAACCGCGCCTACATCGAAGTGATGACCGCGGGCGACGCCAAGGGCCGTTTGTTTACTTTCCCGATTCCGACCTACAATATCACGCCGGATTTCCCGTGGGAAAGCGAAAATGCCGATCTTTTGTTCGAAATGACAGCAAAGTACGGCCTGCCTTATTTTCAGAACTTTATCAATTCCAGCCTGAAACCGGGGCAGGTTCGTTCGATGTGCTGCCGTCTGCAGCTGGATCTGCGTGAATTGCTGGCCAGAGGAAACGGCCTGTTCGGTTCGGCGGAACAGACCGGATCGGTCGGTGTCGTCACCTTAAACTGTGCCCGTTTAGGCTATCTGTTTAAAGGCAACGAAGCCGGCTTAATGGCTCGTCTGGACGAATTAATGGACCTGGCGCGTTCCACGCTGGAAATCAAGCGCAAGGTCATTCAGCGTCACATTGACGCGGGCTTATTCCCGTTCACCAAGCGTTATCTGGGAACGCTGCGCAATCATTTTTCAACGATTGGTGTCAACGGCATCAACGAAATGATTCGTAACTTCACCAATGATGAACACGATATTACCGATTCATTCGGTCAGGCGTTTGCAAATCGCTTTTTGGAATACATTCGTTCCAAAATGGTTGTCTTCCAACAGGAAACAGGCAGCATGTACAATTTGGAAGCAACGCCTGCCGAAGGAACAACTTATCGCTTGGCCAAAGAAGACCAAAAACGTTATCCCGACATCATTCAGGCTGGTACGAAAGAAGCGCCGTATTATACGAACTCTTCGCAGCTGCCTGTCGGCTTTACAGATGATCCGTTCACGGCTTTGAACCTGCAAGAATCTCTGCAGTCCAAGTATACGGGCGGCACGGTAATGCATTTGTATATGGGAGAACGCATCTCCGATTCCAAGACATGCAGAACGCTTCTTAAGAGAATCTTAGAGAATTATAGGATACCATATGTAACGGTGACACCTACATTCTCTATTTGTCCCAAGCATGGATATATTTCGGGCGAACATAAATATTGCCCGCTGTGTGATGAAGAACTCATCGCCCTTAAACGCCAGCAAGCCTGCGCCTGTTAAAACAGGCTTGTCCGCACCCTTCAAACCAGTTATGATTAACGTATAACAACCAGTGAGTAAGAACATGACAAAAGAAAATGATATTCAGCTTTCCAACGAAGAACGCCAGCCCTGTGAAGTTTGGACACGGGTCATGGGATATTTTCGTCCGGTGTCAGAATTCAATATCGGCAAGAAAAGCGAATATGCCGAACGTCAGTGCTTTTCCGAAAAGAAAGCCACTGAAAAGTGCATGGACGTAGCGGCGGAATAGTTCGTTTATGTCAGTTACGATTGGCGGCGTCGAGCCTTTTACAACGGTAGATTTTCCGGGAAGGCTCGCCGCCGTTTTATTTTGCCTGGGCTGTCCGCTGCGCTGTCCGTACTGCCATAATCGGGAACTGCAGGATTTCAAGGGAAAACCCTTTATTTCCTGGGACCGGTTTACAGAATTTTTAGAGTCCAGAAAAAAGTTATTGGACGGCGTTGTGTTTTCCGGCGGTGAACCGTTGGCGCAACCGGATTTATATGAGTCGATTAAAACCGTTAAAGATATGGGGTTTGCAATCGGGCTTCATACTTCCGGTATTAATGCGGACAGATTAAAACAAATTCTGCCGCTGCTGACATGGATCGGCTTTGACATCAAAACGGTTTTTGAAGCCTATGAAGAACGCATACCTCATGCCAACGCGGCGACCATTGAAGCATGTTTAGATATGGCGATTGCCGCCGGCATTGAATTAGAGGTCAGAACGACTCTGGACCCGCGGATTATCTCTAAAGAAGAACTTCTTCAGCTTGCCGCCGTTTTGGCTCAAAAGGGAATAGAGACTTACGCCATACAGGAATATCGTCCTCACCCTGCAGAAAAACAGCCGCCGGCTTTAAATGCCGTGACTTCATTCTTTACGGATAAGGCGTTATTAGACGAATTAAACAGTCTGTTTAAAAAATTCATTATCCGCCGAGCCTGATATTGTTTTTTATTTGTTCTTCTACTTCTTTCTCCCCTTCTCTTCCACTTAAGAAATATATTTTTAAATTATTACTTATTTTAATTATAAAAATATGACATTTTACTTATTATATTAATATTTTTCTTGAACAATACTTATTTAACATACATACTATTAAATAGGGAGGGATATTCATAACCACAGAGGAACATTATGAAATATCTTACTTTCATATTTCTTGCCTTATTTTGGCCGCAGCAGGGATATTCCAAAGCCATTTGTCCGGTCGACAAAACGTTGAAAGAATGCTGTTTGGCTGATCCCGGAGGAGCGCATTATACGATGTCGGAATGTCAAACATTGTGCTCTGGTAAATGTCAAATGGGATATTATGCGGATTGTTTTTTATGCAATGATACTGCCATTGTTACAAATCCGCCCCTCGATGATCCAGGTACTCCTTCAAAACCGGTATCAGGAACAATTTCGTCTTGTCCTCCCGGCACAAAATTATCAACGGATCAGTGTTGCTGCAACAATAACTAACCCGGCTGTTTTTATCACCTGATTAAACGCTCTTCCCCTTTCTGCCCGATGCGCGTTTATCAGGATACAAAGGGCGTTTTTTGCTTATGCTTTAGGCGGACGTTTTTTATATCTGAAGTACAAAACAAAATCGCAGAACACCAGCGCAAAGTTCAGAACGTACAGCCAGAAAACGAAATCATAGCCGAAATTCAGCACTTTGTTGATCATACCGCAGATATAGCCGATTAAAATCAAGAACAAAAACAATACGCTTTTGCCTTCGACGTTTTTCGTCCGATACGTTTTTAACACCGCCGCCGGCCAGCTGGCTCCGAAACACAGCAGCATGCCGGCTTCAAAAATATTCATCTGTCTTCTCCGTTTTTATACATACACTTCTTCGGTCGCCGAAATCGCTTCGGCGTTGCGGCCTTCGGAACGCTTCATACGATCCAGCACTTTGCGGTATTCAATCGGCACCACTTTGACAAACAAAGGAAAACGGTTTTCCCAGTTGTCCAGAATTTCCTTTGCGCGCGCCGATCCCGTATAAAGATAGTGCTTTTCCAACAAAGCGTGCAAAGCTTCTTTATCGTCCTTTGACCACACGTTTTCCAGATCGACGCTGTCCAGATTGCACCGCGTCTGGAAAATTTCCGTTTCATCATAAACGTAAGCGATTCCGCCACTCATGCCCGCCGCAAAATTATACCCCGTTGATCCCAGGATAACAACCGTACCGCCCGTCATATATTCGCAGCAGTGATCGCCTACGCCTTCGACAACGGCATTCGCGCCACTGTTTCTGACGGCGAAACGTTCGCCTGCAATTCCGCAGAAGTACGCCTCCCCGCCGGTCGCGCCGTATAAAGCAACGTTGCCGATAATCACGTTTTCCTGCGGCCTGTAATCAACGCCGGGCGGATGTCGGATAATGATGCGTCCGCCGGACAAGCCTTTGCCGACATAGTCGTTCGCGTCCCCGTTAATGCGGATTGTCACCCCCGGCGCCAGAAAAGCGCCCAAGCTCTGTCCCGCCGATCCTGTCAGTTCCAACGTGATCGAGTCCTCCGGCAGACCGGCAGCGCCAAAACGCTTGACGATTTCGCCGGAAAGCCTCGCGCCGACCGTGCGGTTCGTGTTGCGCACCGGCAAGGAAAAAGTCGCCCGTAATCCCGTCTTCAGCGTATTTTCGATCATCGGCAACAGCGCTTCGTCAAAGACATCTTTTTCCTTTTCCTGTTCGACAATATGATGACGCACAGCGTTTTCTGGCGGCGGAACCAACAGTTTATCAAAAGCGATTCCCTCGATTTTCCCGGCCTTGATCGTGCCGTCTGGTTCCAGCATTTCCACGCGTCCGACCATTTCATCTACGGTTTTAAAGCCCATTTGAGCCATATATTCCCGCATTTCCTGCGCAACAAAGCGCAAAAAGCTGATGATATATTCCGGCTTTCCTTCAAAGCGGGCGCGCAGTTCGGGATTCTGAGTCGCTAACCCCATCGGACACGTATCCAAGTGGCACTTGCGGTCCATACAGCACCCCAAAGTGATCAACAGAGCCGTGCCGAACCCGAATTCTTCCGCGCCGAGCAAAGCGGCCACCGTCAAATCGCGTCCCGTTTTCAGCTGACCGTCCGTCTGGATAATAATCCTGTCGCGCAGACCGTTCGCGATCAACGCCTGCTGTGTTTCCGCCAACCCCAATTCCCACGGCAGTCCCGCATGCCGGATCGCCGTCATCGGAGAAGCGCCCGTTCCGCCGTCATAACCGGCAATAATCACCACGTCCGCTTTTGCTTTGGCAACACCGGCGGCAATCGTGCCAACACCCGCTTTAGCCACCAGCTTGGCAGAAACTTTGGCAGTCGGATTGACCATTTTCAAATCGAAAATCAGCTGAGCCAAATCCTCAATCGAATAAATGTCATGATGCGGCGGCGGAGAAATCAACGATACGCCGCTGACCGTATGACGGATACGCGCCACCTCTTCAGTCACTTTATGTGCCGGCAACTGGCCGCCTTCGCCGGGTTTTGCCCCCTGCGCCAGCTTGATTTGCAATTCTTCGGCATTGACCAGATATTCCGTTGTCACGCCGAACCGGCCGGAAGCAATCTGTTTGATTTTGGAACACAGGCTGTCCCCGTTCGGCTTTTCATGATAGCGGTAGGGATCTTCTCCGCCTTCGCCCGAATTGCTGCGCCCGCCAATCCGGTTCATCGCGATTGCGATCGTTTCATGCGTTTCACGGTTGATCGATCCCATGGACATTGCCGCGGATACAAACCGCTTCATAATGTTTTCAACCGGCTCGACCTCGTTGATATCGACCAGCGATCCCTGCCTGAATTTCAGCAGATGACGCAATGTCAGCGGATCATTTTGCCGGTTTTCGATCATCGCGCTGTATTCTTTATAAATCGCATAATCGTTTTCACGCACCGCCTTTTTCAGCTTAGCCACCGCCTGAGGCGTCCAGAGATGTTCTTCCCCGCCCTTTTGCAAACGGTAATAGCCGCCGATGTCCAAAGCTTTTTCTTCGCCGAACGCCCGCGCGTGACGCGCCGCGCTTTCCGCCGCGATTTCGTCCAGTCCCACGCCGCCGATCGCGGACGCCGTTCCCGTAAAGTAGGTTTCGATTAAATCAAAGCCCAGCCCGACCGCTTCAAACACCTGCGATCCCCAGAAACTGCGCACGGTTGAAATCCCGACGCGGCTGAAGCATTTCAGCAAACCCTTTTTCAGCGCCGTCATATAGGCGGAAACGGCCTCTTCCGGCGTTTTGGATTTTTCCAGTAAGTCGTTTTCCGCCATTTGCCGCACGGTTTTCAACGCGACCGCCGGACAAACCGCATTGGCGCCGAACGCGATCAGCTGCGCGATGTGAATGACTTCGCGCGCTTCGCCTGTTTCAATCACGATGCCCGCTTTATAGCGCAGCCCCTTGCGGATTAAAGCGTGATGCAGGCCGGACACCGCCAGCAAAGATGGCACCGGCGCGAATTCTTTCGTAAAGTTCAAATCGCTTAAAATCAAAATATCCGCGCCGCCCGCAATCGCCTGTTCCGCTTGTTCCGTCAAACGGTCCAGCGCCGCTTTCAATCCTTTGCCGCCCTCCGCTACGGAAAACAGAGCGGACAGGCGCACCGATTTGACATCATCATTGGCAATCTTTTCCAAATGCGCCAGAGAATCCGTATCCAACAGCGGACTGCTGAGTTTCAGCCGCCGGAAATGCCCCGCCGTTTCCGTTAAAAAGTTGCGTTCGCGGCCCAAAAAGCTCATCAGCGACATCACCAGTTCTTCGCGCAAAGGATCGATCGGCGGGTTGGTGACCTGCGCAAATTGCTGTTTAAAGTAATTGAACAGCAGCTGAGGTCTTTTCGATAAAACGGCCAGAGGCGCGTCAAATCCCATAGATCCGATCGGTTCCTGCGCATTGGACGCCATCGGGTTGACGATCAGTTTCAATTCTTCGTCCGTATAGCCGAACGCGTTCTGCTGTTTTAACAGTTCCGGCGCATTGATTGTCCCCGCGTCCTGCGGTGCGTACAGGTTATGCAGCTGCATTCTGTTGTCGCGCACCCAGTGGCGATAAGGACTTTGGCGGGAAATTTTGCCCTTGATTTCGCTGTCGGATACCACGCGGTGCTGACGCAGATCAACCAGGAACATCTTGCCCGGCGTCAATTTGCCCTGCATGCGCACGTTATTCGGCGCCACATCGATGACGCCCGCTTCGGAAGCCATAATCACGCACCCGTCTTTTGTAATCGTATAGCGGCAGGGGCGCAGTCCGTTGCGGTCAAGCAAGCCGCCGATATATGTCTTGCCGTCCGTAAAGACCATGGCCGCAGGGCCGTCCCACGGTTCCAGCAAAGCAGCATGATATTCGTAAAAAGCGCGTTTATCCTCGCTCATCACGAACTTGTCGCCGAAAGCTTCCGGCACCATCATCATCATGGCATGCGGTACGGAACGTCCCGCGGACACCAACAGTTCCAGCACATTGTCAAAGATCATCGTATCCGATCCGGTTTCGTCCGCCACCGGCTTGATTTTTTCAATATCAGAACCGAACAAATCGCACGCCAGTCCCGGCTCCATAGCGCGAATATGGTTGACGTTGCCGCGCAAAGTGTTGATTTCCCCGTTATGCGCGACATAGCGGAACGGCTGAGCCATACGCCATGTCGGCAGCGTATTCGTGCTGTAGCGGGAATGAGCGATGCAAAACGCCACGGCAAAATCGGGGTCCTGCAAATCCTTATAAAAAGCCGACAAGTGCGATCCGGTCACCAGCCCTTTATACACAATTGTCCGGGCGGACAGACTGCACACATAGAACTGGGACAAATCGTGTCCGTCAACCGATTTGACCGCTTTTTCAACCTGACGGCGGATCACGTAAAGCTTCTTGACAAACTCGGCTTCGTTCGCCGTATGCTGAGCGATAAAGACCTGTTTAAAAACGGGAACGTTCCTGACGGCCAGTTCGCCTAAATAAGAATCATCGGTCGGCACATCGCGTCCCCCTAAAAAGCGGCACCCTTCCCGTTCCGCCGTTTCGCGGAAAATTCGCAGACACAGTTCGGCGTCTTCTTTATTCTGAGGCAAAAATAGCTGGCCGGCAGCGTATTCGCCCGCACGCGGCAGACTGAACGGCACTGTTTTTCTGAAAAAAGCGTCCGGCAGCTGCAGCATCAGTCCCGCGCCGTCACTGGTTTTATGATCTGCGCCGATCGCACATCTGTGTTCCAGATTGCCTAAAATCGTCACGCCCTTTTCCACCAGAGAATGCGCCGGTTTCGCGTCCAGATTGACAATAAAGCCGATTCCGCAGCTGTCATGATCATTTTTCGGATCGTACAGCCCGAACGCGACTGGATCGCCCGCCGCATTATGTTGAAAGCCGTTGATGTTAAAGCCGGTCATTTTTTTCCTCCACCCGTAAAACCCGCGGGCATCATAGAACTTTTTATGAAAAACGCCTATAAAAAAACGGCCTTTCCCCATAAAAAAAGCGGACATTTTCTTTCATGCCCGCCTTTCTTATTTCCAAAACAGCGCTATCAGTCCGTTCTAGCGCCCATTTGCTGATCCAAAACCATTAATCCCGAAGCGACATCGTCAATCATTCGGGCTTTTTCCAACAAAGCCAAAGACTGTTCTTCTTCCTCAACCTGTTCATCGACAAACCATTGCAGCATGGACAACGAAGCGTAATCCTTGTCTTCCATGGCCTGCGCGACCAGATCGTAAATCATTGAACTGACTAGACATTCATGCTGATAGGCTTCGTCAAACACGTTCATCACGCCCGTCCATTGCGTGTTCGGCGCTTTGATTTCGCCTAAAACAGGCGTGAGATGACGCTCAATCAGAAAATCGTGAATTTTCATCGCGTGCGTTTTTTCTTCATCGGCCTGTTTTCTGAACCAATACGCCATGCCGTCAAAATTCCGCCCCTGCAGAAAATCCGCCATGGCCAAATACAGATAGGCCGATTCAAATTCCGCCGTAATTTGCTTGTTTAATCCGTCCGACAACTTTTCAGAAACCGGTTTCATCGCTTTTTCTCCTTTTCTTATCCGAAAAAAAGCGTACCCGTCCGCAGTCGATGTTAAAAGCTGGCTTTTATGTTAAGCGCCGGTTTTAATAGTTTCAGATATTCTTTTTGAGAAATTTCAATGCCGCCGAAGCTTGCCAGATGAGCGGTTAAAAACTGCGTGTCAAGCAGAACAAACCCGCCCGCGTTCAGCCGTTCGACCAAAGCGCACAAAGCGACTTTGGACGCGTTTGTTTCTTTGGAAAACATACTTTCGCCAAAAAATGCGCCGCCTAAGGAAACTCCGTACA
This sequence comes from Alphaproteobacteria bacterium, assembly GCA_017480385.1. Classification (GTDB taxonomy): domain Bacteria; phylum Pseudomonadota; class Alphaproteobacteria; order CAAGCB01; family CAG-977; genus UBA11549. The sequence continues at coordinate 25,998 of JAFVAT010000004.1, forward strand.
ATCCGCCGGCCAGCTTGTCTTCTTTCCAGCATTCGACGCTGTGCGCCAGCCCTAAATCAAACAGGCGGCAATACGCGTCCAAAATCTGATCGTTAATCCACGTTTCAGCCCGATCGGCGCAATTCAACATCACGTCCCGAAAGGCCGTATCCGATGTCACCCGAAAAATCCCTTTGCGAATCACGCGGCGCAGAGAATGAGAAACATGAAACGACTGCAACGGAATAATCCCCCGTTTTCCGGGCTCTATCCACAGAACGCGGGCGTCCTCCCTGTGTTCCGCCATGGGAAAGACGCCCGTTGAATACGCGTAAACCAGCGTTTCCACAGAAAGCGATCCTGTTGTCATTGATCGTTTTCTTCGTGGTTTTTCAAAAACTTTTCAAGCCAGTGAATGTTGTAGCTGCCGTCCACGAAATCAGACGTTGAAATGATTTCATTGTGCAAAGGCAAAGTGGTCTTCACCCCTTCAATCACAAATTCATCAATCGCACGGTGCAGACGCATTAAACAGCCGTTTCTGGTCTTGCCGAACACGATCAGTTTCGCAATCATACTGTCGTAATAGGGCGGCACCGTATAACCGGTGTACATGCCCGAATCAACACGCGTCCACAATCCGCCCGGCGCATGCCACTGCTGAATTTTGCCGGGACAAGGCACAAATGTGAACGGATCTTCCGCGTTAATGCGGCACTCGATCGCGTGACCGTCAAAATGAACATCGTCCTGCGTATAATTCAGGTGCGCGCCGCTGGCAACGCGGATTTGTTCGCGTACCAGATCAATGCCCGTCACCATTTCCGTAATCGGGTGTTCCACTTGTAAACGCGTATTCATTTCAATAAAGTAAAATTCACCGTTTTCATACAGAAACTCGATTGTGCCAACGTTGCTGTAGCCCAGCTTTTTCATTGCGTCCGTCACAATCTTGCCGATTTTTTTACGCTGTTCGGCGTTCAAAGCGGGACACGGCGTTTCCTCCAGAACTTTTTGGTTTTTGCGCTGCATCGAACAGTCGCGTTCGCCCAAGTGAACGACATTGCCGTACTTATCCGCCAAAATCTGCATTTCAACGTGACGCGGATTTTCCAGATACTTTTCGATATAGACTTCATCGCTGGTAAAGGACGCCTTCGCCTCGGCTCTGGCCTGCGTGTAAGCGTCCGGCAGATCTTCGGCATTGCGGGCAATGCGCATGCCCTTGCCGCCGCCGCCCGCCGTTGCCTTGATCAAAACGGGATAGCCCATTTTTTCTGAAACGTCCAAAGCGTCTTCCACCGTGTCAACAGCGCCGTCGGACCCCGGCACAACCGGCAATCCCGATTCGATCGCCGCCCGTTTTGCAGTAATCTTGTCGCCCATTTTGCGGATCATTTCTGGCGTAGGACCGATCCATGTCAGGCCGTGTTCCTCGACCATTTCCGCAAAGTCGGCATTTTCGGACAAAAAGCCGTATCCGGGGTGAATCGCGTCCGCCCCCGAAATCAAGGCCGCTGTGATAATCGCCGCTTTGTTCAGATAAGAGTCTTTGCCTGCGGCGGGCCCGATACAAATCGCTTCGTCCGCCATGCGCACATGCATCGCATCGGCGTCCGCCGTTGAGTGAACAGCCACCGTTTTAATGCCCATTTCGCGGCAGGCTCTGTGAATGCGCAGCGCTATTTCCCCGCGGTTTGCAATTAAGATTTTTTCAAACATACTTATTCCAAAATCAGCAAGGGTTGATCATATTCGACTGGAGAACGGTCAGACACCAAAATCTGAACGACTTTGCCCGATCTGGGCGCTTTAACCGGATTAAAGGTCTTCATCGCTTCGACCAAGAACAACGTCTGATCCGCCGAAACTGTATCGCCGACGGACACGTACGGCGCGGCATTCGGTTCCGGAGCCGTGTAAACCACCCCGACCATCGGCGATTTCACCGCTTCGCCTTTGACTTCGGCCTCAGGTTTTTCCGCTGCCGGAGCGGCGGGAACAGCCGCGCTGACCGTTGTCTGAGCCGGAACCTGCGCCGCAAACACAGGGGGCGGAGGCGGCATAAAGCCTTGGGACGGAACGCGAGTCACGCGCAAACGCAATCCTTCCGTGTCGTATTCGATTTCGGCCAATTCATGTTCATTCAGCAGCTTTGCTAAATCTTCGACCAAAGTTGTGTCATACATGGATTTTGACATAGATATTATTCCTTACCTGAAAAAAGAGGCCGCTGCCTCAAGAGCCAACAGATATCCCTGTTTTCCAAAGCCGCAGATCACACCCGACGCCGCTTTGGAAACATAAGACAAATGACGGAATTCGTCCCGTCTGTGGATATTGGACAAGTGAACTTCAATCACCGGCAGATCGACCGCCAGCAGCGCGTCCATAATCGCTACGGAAGTATGGGAATAGGCCGCCGGATTGATCACAATCGCGTCAAAATTGCCGCGCGCTTGCTGAATCCACGTGACGATTTCACCCTCATAATTGCTTTGGCAAAATTCGATTTCCGCATTCAGACCAACCGCTTTTTCACGGCAGGCCGCTTCGATGTCCGCCAGCGTGTCAGCGCCGTAAATTTCCGGCTGTCTGGTTCCCAGCATATTCAAATTCGGACCGTTGATAACAAGAATACGGTGCATTTTCCTTCTTCCGCAATAAAAAAGTATTTTTGTCTTATACCATTAAATTCTTGTCATTGCATTAAAATGATGTGATTGAATTTATTTTTTTAAGTTTTTTTGGCATAAAAATTGCATTCAAAAAGGTGAATTTTTATCTTTATACGGGAGGACCGTCATGACGATAGGCACTTTTGTCACCAGCACCATGGGCATGCATTCCCAATCGCACGCATTGGAACAGATCAGCGCAAATATCGCAAATGTCAATACGGTAGGATATAAAAAAGTCGATACGCGCTTTGAAACGTTTATCAAAGAGTACAATCTGATCGGCACGGATACGCATTATCTGACTTCCAATGTGGTTGACCGGCGCATGGTAGATGTGAACGGACAGTTGAAAACAACGGACAGCATTTACGATCTGGCGATCAGCGGGCTAGGATTTTTCGTTGTTGAAGGCCAACACAACACGCTTTATTCCCGTGCCGGAGATTTTCAGGCCACCGCCGTTACGCCGAATGGATACCCGGCCAGGGCCGTTACTTACTACCGCCCCTCCGAAGCCGGGGTTGTTACACAATCCGTACCGGCAACGTACTTTACAAATGCGTCTGGCTATTACGTCATGGGGTGGAACTATAATAACGATGCGGAGGCATTTTCTTCCTCTCTGGAGCCGGTAATTATTTCCCCTATGGAATATTATCCGGGACATCAAACGACTCACATGAGCTTTAAAGGCAACATCAATGCCGCCGCCGCGGATACACAGCTGCTGAAATTCGCCGTTTATGACAACAGCTATGCCCGGCATAACCTGTCAATGAAGTGGGAACCGCAAAATGACGCGGATACATGGCTGGTCACGATCGACATTGACGGCGCAGCAGTATCTTCCGAACCGATCAAAGTTACTTTTAACGAACACGGCAAGCTGACCTCGCCCGTTCCGTCCACAATGCTGAACGTGACTTGGGATAACGGGACGACCAGCGCAATCAAGCTGGATATGCAGCATTTCACGCAATATGCCAACACTCTGACCGGAGAAGTCCTTTCTCAGGACGGCAAAGGTTTCGGCACACTAACTTCCACGGCGTGGGACGAAAACGGCGTCCTGAACGCGACTTACAGCAACGGAACCAGCATTCCCGTCTGCAAGGTCGCCGTCGCCCATATCCAGGTCCCCAATATGATGGAAGCTGTTTCGGGTAATATGTTCGCCTATAACCAGAATGCCGGCAATTTAGAAATTGTGGATTTGCAGAATACACGTACGGAAACGACCGTTCAGGGTGGCAAAACCGAAGAATCGAACGTTTCTTTGGAAGAGGAATTTACAAATATGATCATTACGCAGCGCGCCTATTCCAGCAATGTACAGACGTTTACAACCGTCAACGAAATGACGCAGGAAGCGATTAACATCTTGAGCTGACAATGAAAATCCTGATCGTGCCGGATTCGTTCAAGGAATGCCTGACCGCCGCGGAAATCGCGGATATCATCGGCAGTACGACTGAAGATTGCGGACATACGGCAGTATGCCTTCCCATGGCGGACGGCGGAGAAGGTTTCGCGTCCGTTTTGGCGGTCTATACAAACGCACAGGAAAGAACCGTTCCGGCGCACGATGCTTTAATGCGTCCGATTATGGCCCCTTATTTTGTCACCGGCACAGGAACCGTCATTTTGGAAGCCGCCGATACGTTCGGTCTGGCTCATATTGAACCGGAAAAAAGGAATCCTTTATTGACAACAACCTTCGGCATGGGAGAGCAGATTGCTCATGCGTTAAAGGCTGGATACCGCCGCTTTATCATCGGATTGGGCGGCAGTGCGACCAACGACTGCGGCATAGGACTGATGCAGGCCTTGGGGTTTATTTTGCTTAACGCCGAAGGAAAACCTCTGCCCTGCGGCGCGGCAGGCAAAGATTTGGCCTCCGTCGCCAAAGTCATCGCGCCCGACATCAAAGCGGATATAACATTGGCTGTTGACGTATCTAATCCCCTTCTGGGTCCAAACGGAGCCGCCACCGTTTATGCGCCGCAAAAAGGAGCGGATTTTGCCGCCGTCGCTTTGTTGGAAAAAGGAGCGCGCTCTTTCTTTGGCGCGGTTGAAAATTCTTTAAATAAACAGCTGTCCCTTCGTACCGGTTTAGGAGCCGCCGGCGGCGCAGGCTTGCCCTTTTACGCATACTTTCAGGCCAAATTTCAATCGGGAATCGATTTAATTCTAAGCCATAGCCCGTTTGAAACGGAGCTTCAAACGGCTGATCTGATCATTACAGGCGAAGGCCGGATTGATGCGCAGACCGTTTTCGGAAAAGTCCCCGTTGGCGTTGCCAAACGAAGCGGAAAAATTCCCGTTATCGCCGTCTGCGGCTGTACGGGACAGGGCTTTGAAGCCGTTTGTCAAGCGGGAATCAAGGCCGTTTACCCAATTACGCCGGAAAACACCCCCTTTGCACAAGCTAAACGGAATGCGCCGGTATACCTGAAAGAAACAGTTGTTAAAATCTTACGGGAATACGCCGTTTAGCCCTCTTCCAAAACCGGCACGATATGCAACAGATTCGTACTGCCGGAAACATTAAACGGCAGTCCCGCCGTCACAATGATCTTTTCACCGGTTTTTGCATCATACAGCTTCTGGCAATAGACAGAGGCCTGTTTCGCGACCTCTGTCAACAGATCAAAATGGCCGCAAACCACGCTTTCCACGCCCCAGAACAAACTCATTTTCCGCGCCACGTCTATGCCGGGCGTCATACAGACAATCGGCATATATGGCCGTTCACGCGATACTCTGCCCGCCGTTGACCCGCTGAGCGTATAAGACACAATCGCAACGGCATCGCTCAACGCCTCCGCCGTCACGCGTGCCGCTACCGTAATCGCGCTTTCGGGCGTCGGTTCCGGCGGCAAACGCGCCGCGTCCAAATAGGCGCGGTACAGATCATGAGACTCTGTTTCCGTAATAATCTTGTTCATCAGCGCAACGGCCTCAACCGGATAAGACCCCGCCGCCGTTTCCGCCGACAGCATCACGGCGTCTGCCGCATCAAACACCGCCGTTGCAACATCAGAAGCTTCTGCCCGTGTCGGCATCGGATTGGATACCATTGATTCCAGCATCTGCGTTGCGACAATCACCGGCTTGCCCCCTTTGCGGCAGGCGCGAATGATCTTCTTTTGCAAAACAGGGACCTTTTCGGGCGGAACTTCCACGCCCAAATCGCCTCTGGCCACCATAATGCCGTCGGACAAACGAATAATCTCGTCCAAGCGTTCCAAAGCCGCCGGTTTTTCTATTTTGGAAATAATCGCCGCCCGTCCGTTAATCAATGAACGCGCCAACAGAACGTCTTCCGGCCGCTGCACAAAAGACAGACCGATAAAATCCGTTCCCATATCCAGCGCCGCCTGCAAATCCATGCGGTCTTTTTCTGTCAGCGCATCAATCGGCAGCGGTACTCCCGGCACATTGACGCCTTTTTTATTGGACAGCCGCCCGCCGGTAATCACAACCGTATCGGCATAATCTGATCCGAACGCCTCTACCCTTAAACGCACCAGACCGTCGTTCAGCAATAAATCCATACCCGCCGTCATCGCCTGAAAAATTTCAGGGTGCGGCAGACAAACACGGCGTTCATTTCCAAGATCGGGCAACATATCCAATCTGAACTGATCGCCGGTATGCAGTTCAATCGCACCGTTTTCAAAGTTTCCGATACGCAGCTTCGGCCCCTGCATATCGCTCAGGATCGCCAAAGGACGTCCGATTTCCTTTTCCGCAGCACGGATATAAGCTACATTTTGGCGGTGGTCTTCATGACTGCCATGGGAAAAATTCAGCCGGAATACGTTCACGCCGGCCAATGCCAATGCCTTGATTTTTTCCGGTGTATTCGAGGCAGGGCCAAGCGTTGAAACGATTTTTGTTAAATGGGAACGTTTCATTTTAAAATCCTTAAATCTGAAAAAAGCAACGCTTAAATTTCTGAAACCGCCAAAGTCATTGTTTCGGTCAGCGATTCTTCGGGATCAAGCGTTTTAATCCCTGTCCCGGCCACACCGCGCGAAGCCAGATTAAAAGCGTCCGTTGCGTTCGTCACCGGTTCGACACAAAAGAAATTCTCGCCTGCCGGAGACCAAACGACAACATGGCCAAAATCACTATAGGCCGTCATATTGATTTTTCTGCCGCGGGACGGCCAGATCAATTCAGCCTTGCCGTCAAATCCGCCGAAACACGTATCCAGTTCCAGCTCCGAAATTTTCAGCCCTTTGTCAAACTGCCATTCGGGCGGCGTTTTCATCGGACGTTCCCGCGGCGGAGCGCTTTCATGCGCCCAGACATTTTTTGTTTTAAACCGGACAACCGTATCATCGTCCTTCGGAAAGAAAGGATGCCAGCCCAATCCGCACGGCATCGGAATGCCGCCCTTGTTCGTCAGGGTCAGGGAAACAATCAGCTGATTGTCCTTTAACATAAAGTCCTGTTCCGCTTCGTACGCAAACGGAAAACCGCTTTTCCCGTTATGTTCAAACGCCAAATGAACCGAATCCGATGCGCAATGAACGACCTCCCACTGTTTCTGCCATCCTTCGCCATGCAGGGGATCAGCCACAACGGGGTGATTCTTCGGCACGCTGCGCCGAATCCCCCAATAAATAAAATACCCGCCTCTGATCCGGTTGGAATACGGCACAAGCGGGAACATTGACGTTTCATCAGCAGCTTTGCGGGCAACGGCATCCTCAAGCGCAGGACGGGTCAAATCATCATTTCCATGACGCCAATACAGTAAAGAACCGCCGGCAGCAGGGCTGAGCGCTGCGGAAAAATCGCCTGAAGAAAGAGAGAGAATATCCGGATCTGTCATGCTTCATATCCCATTATTGGTTTCCCTTGTTTTAAACTGTAACGCTTCCGTCTGCAAGAATTTTTCTTTTGTTTTAATATTATTGCCGTTTCATTGCCTTTAAAAGATCCTGACGGTTATCGTACTGTTTACCATCAAGCTCCGCTGATGAAAATGTTAAATTGGCCACTTTTCTCTGCGGAAAAGAAATCTTTTTGACCTCAATTGAATTGGCCGCATACTTTTCTGTCGGATTCGAAAGCGTGACCAGAATCTTCTGTGCCAGAATATCTCCGGAAGTCCAATCGGAATTGCTATTCTTTCCCCAAAAAGCAAAAAGAAAATCCTTCAGCATTATTTCCTGAGCGGAAATTTTCAGCCGACGCCGGCTTTCTTCTGTTTTTTCCGTCTGCGTTTGTGTTTCCGAAACAGCCTTATTTTTGATCAGTTGCAGATCACCGGATATATCTTTAAAAGTAATCTTAGAAATTTCAGCCTTGCTGGACTTTACGGTTTCCATAAATTCGGAAAAATCGACTAAAACATTGGAAACAACAACCGTTCCCTGAACGTCGGCAAGAGCGATCTTTGCCTTAAAGTTCTTGAAATTCAAATTGTTTTGCGAATCTATTTCAAAAAAATCATATGAGATTCCCACTCCCGGATACCGGTTGAAAAATCTAATAAACAGAAAATCAAGGGCTGCATCCAAAATATTGCCTTTTGTCCGCTCCGAATGGGGGATTTTGATCTGTACCAATGAAGCCGGCGCCGGAGTATTCGGATCAACAGCCTGAGTGTTTCCGGTCTGTGATGAACCGTTTCCGCCTTCAGTCTGAGCCAATGCGTTCCCCGACAAAAGAAACGCCAAAAACATAATAAAAATTTTTTTCATTCGCTTTGACCTTTAAAAAACAGTATTTTAAAATTCAGTACAGCATAACATGTTTTTGAATGAAAAAAACCTGTTAAAAAACGATGGATTCGAAATATTATGGATTTTCAGGCCCCTTTGTACAAAGCCTCTTTGATCCGGCGATATGCCAAAGTTTTGGCCGATGTTCGCATGGAAACGGGAGAAAAAGCAACGGCTTTTTGTTCAAACACGACACGCCTGAAAACTTTGTCCGATCCCGGTACGGAAATATATTTATCTTTTTGCCCCAGACCTAATCGCAGACTGCAGCTGATCTGGGAACTGGCCTGTGCAAACGGAACGCTTGTCGGCGTAAACATGGGACGCCAAACTGACTTAGCCGCCGAAGCAATTATAGACAATACGCTCTACGAATTAAGCGGATATGAAAAAATAGAGGCGGACCCCTCCCCCTTTTTTGACCTGCTTTTAATTCCGCCGTCCAACAGCGGTTATCCCCTTTGTCATGTCGCCGTCGCCTCCGTTTATGAAAAAAAAGGAGCCGATCTACTTTTCCCCGATACGATCGCCGTAGCCAATCATCATATTTTAAGCCACCTCGAAAAAGCTCTCGAAAACAAGGAACGCGCTGTTTTAATTTTGCTGGCGCAAAGAATTGACTGCATGGGTGTCCGCGCACAATGGACGGCAGACGCGTCTTATTTAGTCCGTTTAAAAGAATTATATGACAATAAAGGCTTGGAAATTCTTTGCTGCGGCTGTAGTGTATCACAGCAGGGCATTTGGGTGACCGCCCGTCTGCCTTTTATATTTTAATTTAAGAGAACAACCCGATGAGTAAAGAAAATATTATCATTCATGGCGCAGAGGATTATGAAGGCATGCGCCGTGCCGGAAAACTGGCGGCCCAAACTCTGGATATGATCACACCCTACGTTCAGCCGGGAATCACGACGGAAGAGCTGGATAAATTGTGCAATGATTTCATTTTGGCCAACGGCGCCGTTTCCGCCTGCTTGGGATATAAAGGTTATCCAAAATCTGTCTGCATTTCTTTAAATCATGTGATCTGTCACGGGATTCCCGGTCCACGCAAGCTGGTTTCCGGCGATATTTTAAACATTGACGTTACCGTGATTTTAGACGGTTGGTACGGCGATACCAGCCGTATGTACACGGTCGGCAAAATTCCTCTGAAGGCCAAGAGATTAATCGACATTACTTTTGAAACAATGTGGCGCGGCATTGAAAAAGTCAAACCGGGCGCGACTCTGGGCGATATCGGGCATGCCATGCAAAGTTATGCCGAATCGCAAAGATGTTCGGTTGTTAAAGATTTCTGCGGCCATGGCTTGGGGCGCGTTTTTCACTGCGCGCCGAACGTTTTAAACTTTGGCCGTCCTAAAGAGGGGTTGGTTTTAGAGGAAGGTATGTTCTTTACAATAGAACCCATGGTTAACTTGGGCGGCGATGATTTAAAAATACTGTCTGACGGCTGGACGGCTGTGACACGCGACATGTCCTTATCGGCTCAATTTGAACATTCTTTGGCAGTCACAGCCACGGGATACGAGATATTTACCGCTTCCCCGAAAGGATTGGACCGCCCGCCTTATCAGGAAAAAGAACATGCCGCACAGTTCTGATGCGGAACCGCTTCTGGACATTATTACAGAACAGCCGAAAAACAAACTTGCCGCTGCTCATTATTTAGGACACCGCGACAGACTGCGCTGTAAGGTGCTGACATTTGGCTCCGATGTTTTACAGGATTATGAATTGCTGGAAATGCTGCTGACCTACGCTATTCCCAGAAAAGATGTAAAACCTCTGGCCAAAGAACTCATTCATTCTTTCGGTTCGTTTGCCGCTGTTTTGAATGCCTCGCCTGAAGAACTTAGGCGCATAAACGGAATTAAAGATAATACTGCCGCCTTAATTGTCACCATACGCGGCTGTGCTCTGCGAATGGTCAAAAATCAATTTTCTTCAGGCCCTGTCATCAAAGATTGGAAAGCACTGATCGAATACTGCAAAATAGACATGGGACAGAAAAAAAGCGAATGTCTGCGTGTTATCTTTTTGGATTCCCGCAGTCAGCTGATTAAAGATGAAATCCTGCAAAAAGGAACAATCAGTCAAACGCCCGTTTACCCGCGGGAAATTGCAAAAAGAGCGCTGGAGCTGGGAGCTGCTTCCATTGTTATGGTTCATAACCACCCAGCCTGTGATATGCGTCCGTCTAAAAATGATATTCAAATGACCAAAGCTGTTCAAAACGCTTTAACGGCTTTGGATATAACGCTGATTGATCATATTATCATATCAAAAACGGGACATATCTCTTTCAAGGCCTGCGGATTTTTAAAATAGAAACGTCAGCATGCCCTAACTTTGAAAAATTTACTGAGGCTTTTGATTGAAGAATTTGAACCAGTCATGATAAAATATCAAATCAAGATTAAATTTTAATCTCATCTTAAACCTCAGTCATATATAAAAGAAAATACTGAATTTAGGACGGGCCAATGAGTATCTTTAAATTTCTTTTTTCCGAAGTCGATGACAGCTCAAATGATAAGTTAGGGGCTTATCCGGAAAAAGTGCACGTGGGTGCTATGCCGGAGCGCCGATATTTAAAGACATCTCGTATTATGACATTTTTGGCTGCGGGACTGCTGTGTGGCACGATTATACTGACCCTTGTCATTTATATGCTTTCACCTCAAATTCGTTCAGAACCGCTTCTTTTAATGATAGACAAACGGTTTTACAAGCTTGAACCGGTGGAAAATCAGGTCGTCATAACCCCTTCCTCCGCATTGATTATAGAAGAGCACTTAAAACAATATATTTTACTGCGTTATACTATCGTCCCGGATATTGATGAAATGCAAGTCCGTTGGAGTGAAGACAATAGTCTGCTAAAATGGTTTTCAGGAAAGGATGTTTTTTTTCAATTTTCTAAGGAAAAAGAAATCAATATGGTGCGTATGGCTGAAGGCCTGACAACAGAAGTAAACATTCGTTTTATTCAGCACATTTCCGGATCGACTTGGCTTATCGAATTTGAAACGATTGAGCATATGCCGGAAGAAGAAATCCCGACCGTCAAACGTTGGCGTGCCTTGGTTGTTGCCGGCTTTTTCAGACGGGGTTATCCAAATAGAGACGAACGTATGAAAAACCCGTTTAATTTTTATGTAGACCAATTCTCTCTTGTTTCCCGTGCGGTTACTCAAGACAATAAAGATGCTAAATTTATTGATTAGATTTTATTTTTGAAAAAAACATCTAATTGTAATTCCTTCTTTTTTTACAGAAAATCCGAGGGTCTCATAAGAAATAATGCCTTTGAATTTTCCGTATAAACAAATAAATCTATCTTATAAATGCTCTTTTGAAGAAATCCCTTTTTCAGTTTCTGCATTAACAATTGCTCTATTCTCTGACGGCGATGATTTCCATCAATATACAGCGTATCTGCTCGGCAAGCAGAGAATTGACGCAAATACGGTAGCGTTTTAAGAAAAGCAGAAATCATGCCAACCGCTTTATTTTCCTTTTGCGCTATAAGAAAAAACTTATCTTTGGCCTGAATTTCCTTCTTCGGAAAGCTTTTTCCTTTCTAAAACACAATTTAATATAAACAACGCTTGACGAAAAAACAACAATCCCTTATAAAGACAGCGATCCTTTTATCGGGCACTTAGCTCAGCGGTAGAGCATTACCTTCACACGGTAGGGGTCACAGGTTCGATCCCTGTAGTGCCCACCATTAAAAAAACTCCTCTCTTACGGGGAGTTTTTTTAATGAGGCGGTGGGATCGAACCGTGAGGTGAGGACCGCTAAGCAAAAACGGGCCAAAATGCCCGTTTTTTTTTCTGATTTTTAGGCTTTCTTTTCAACAAAGGGTATGCAAAACTAAGATATTCCTATCATTTTTTATATAGATGCTCTGATGTTTGGCCTGTTTTTTCTTTTACTGATTTTTCTTTTGTTTTATATGCGCTCTTTATCAAAAAGAATCAAAAAATTAGAGGCGTCTGTCGGCCTGTTATGCGCTGAACGTAAAGGAAACAACGTTCCGTCGGTTCCCGTTTCTCCGTGGGAAACGTCTGCACCATTTGAAAAAGAAGAAGGACCGAATGACGAAAAGACCGTTTCAGAGCTGTCGCACAGCGAAATTAAATCGGTCGAAATTCAAAAAAACAGCCTTTTCAGCTTTCTGGGGCAAAATCTGAATATCTGGTTTGCAGCGACAGCCGGACTGCTTGGCATCTTTTTCTTTGTAAAATATTCGGTTGAAAACAGCTTGCTCAGTCCTGCTGCACGGCTGTTTGTATCGGCTTTAATGGGAGCAGCAGCAATTATCAGCGGGAATGCTCTTTTTAAACGGAAAAATTTTGCCAATAATGAACGGATTGCCCAAGTATTAACTGGCATCGGACTATCGGCTCTGTATTTTACCTCGTATGCATTATCCCGTGTTTATGATCTGACATCACCCCTTGTATCGTTCGGTCTGATGTGTTTCGTTACCGCTCTGGCGGTCTCTTTGTGCTTTGCCTATCGCAAAACGCCATTAGCCGTATTAACCGTTATCGGCGGCTTTTTAACGCCCGCATTAGTCCGTGAAGCCACCGGAGATATATACTTTTTTACCGGCTACAGCATTTTATGCTCGGTAATGTTTCTGATTATCGCTAAAAAGTTAACAAGCCCGTTGTTAGGCATTTTTGATCTTACCCTTTTATTTTTCTGGGTATTCTGGCAAATGGATACTTCCTATGCGCCCTTTGATTCCGTTCTGTTTTTCTGTGTCGGCGGCTCGGTGTTTTTCGCGGCTAACTTTTTGTTTACAGGCGAAGACAAAAGAACGCTTCTACTGCAAAAGCTGGCGGGCGGCACCGTTATTTTGATGATGTTGACTTTGGTCGTCAGAGCGCATTACGGTCTGCTTGAATGGGGGTTGACGGGGTTAGTCTGCCTGTTTCTGCTGATTAAGGCTGTGAAAGTTCCCGAAAAGAATCTGCCTCTGTTTGCCGGAATGATGCTGATCGTCTTTTTGCTGATGAGCCTGTGGACATCCGCCTCAACCATCCAAAAGTATTATATTTTCGGCGGTTTTACGGTACTAGCCCTGCTGATGCCGTATCGGTTGCTGTGGAAACGTCCTATTTTTGTTAATTATATTGCAGCATTGCTGCCCGTTTTGGCAGCCGTGCATTACCTGAACTTTGAAAATCAAAGTCAGATCGTTTATCTGGCCATTATCGGAGCGGGATTGGCTCTGGCGCCTTTAAGTAAAATGAATTTTGCCGTTGAAAGCGACAGAAACAACGCTTCAAAGTTAGTTCTGTCCGCCGCCGTTTTAGCCGCTGCCGGCGCGTTCTGCACGGGCTTTTACGATTATATGCCGCTGTTCTTTACTGCCGAAGCCGCCGTTTTAGCTGCTGTTTATACCAAAATGCCCGTGCCGCGCTTATTGTCCTCTGTTTACGGCGCTTTGCTGTTTTTTGCGTTGTGCGAATTCAAGCTTATCTTTATATCGGGAGCAGAAATCGTCGCCGGTCGTTTTTTCGATAACACGATGTTTCACGAAGAGGGAATGCTGCAGCAGGACTTTTTGTTGTTTCGGCTGTTCCTGCCGCTTTGCGCCATTGCGGCGCTGTATCATTTGGCTGCAAAAGGAACACTGAAAAACATTGCGGCAGCGACATTCGGATTTTTAGCGTTTAATCTGGTTTATATTCTGCTGATCGCCCAAAACAAAACGCTTGTCCCTAATTTTTCAGACAGGGCGCTGATTACGAACCTGGCGTTCGTTCTGTACCTGTTTTTCAGAAAGCGGCAAAAAGAAATACCGGCAAAAATCTTTCTGGCGCTGACGGTTTTCAGATTCGTCTTGACGGATTTAATTTTATTTAACCCGCTGTTATGGGTAGGAAAGCTGACTTTTGCCGAACTGTTGTGGGGATACGGATTCCCGATTATTCTTTTATGCGCTGCCGTTTTAAAACAGAAAGCCCCCTCCGCTTTCCAAATCAATCTGGCGGCGTTTTTGTTCCTGGTGCTGATTTCGTTTATTACAACATACCTGCTGTTCGGCACTTTGCATCTGAACGATATTAAGGCTACACAAGCCGCTGTCTTTGTTTATTCCGCCGTGTGGCTGATAACGGGCGTAGCGGAACTGTTGCTGTCATTAAGAATCAAGCTGCTGACAAAGCCGGCATTTGTTTTGATCTATGTCGTCGTAACGAAAGTGTTCCTGTACGATGTTTCGTTCCTGCAGGACCTGTGGCGAGTGGCGTGCTTGTTGGGTTTAGCAGCGTCTTTGCTGGGCATCGGGCACTGCCACGCCAAGTATTTCAAAGGGGAAAAAAGCGCAAGTTAACCCGTTTTGTCCTTATCTGATAAGAAAGACCGAGAAAAAAGCATTTTCATAAAGCATTTTCATTTTGCCGCGAAAATAAAGAATCTATTCGCCCATCACAGCCTTATGTGAAGCATCTTTTGGCTGCCGATTCAAAATAAAGTGCGGCTCTCTTTGATCCGAAGACGTATTTCCCCCCTCCCTTTCCCCTTTTAGACTTTAATTGCGGAAGAAAGATCCTCTTTAATCATATAAAAAACCCCCCGTTGCCGGAGGATTTTTCATCGGATATAAGAACATTTAAGCTAGTCGCTTCTGATGGATTCAGCTCCATTCTTTTTATTTATTACGGCCAGTGCTTAAAAAAAACTCATCTGAAAAGAAATTCTTTAAGCTATTTTTAGGATAGTGACAGATTGTGGCAAAATTATGATCTGAATTGTGGCGAATTATGGCAAAGCTTCTAAAAATAAAAAACATCATTTTATTTCAATAGGATATATATCTTTTATCTGTTGAAATAAAATCTTTTTTATCCGTTCCAGCTCCTCCTGCGTATCGGCCTCACATCTGGCGACTAAACAAGGCGACGTGTTGGAAGCCCGTATCAGCCCCCACCCGGAGGACGGAAAAACAAGCTTTATACCGTCGGTTTCATCATAAAAAAGTCCCTTTTTTCTTAATTCCGCCTTAATTTTGGCAATGCATAAAAACTTTTCCGAATCGGGACAAGGAATCTGAATTTCAGGCGTTGCAAAAGTTTGAGGTATCCGATTAATTCTGTCCTGCAGAGTCTCCTGTTGCTGATGTGCCGCTATGTCTAACAATCGAATCGCCGCATACAGAGCGTCATCAAAGCCGTAATACTTATCCGCAAAGCAAATATGACCGCTCATTTCTCCGCCTAAAGGAGAATTTGTTTCCCGCATTTTTTGTTTGATAAAAGAATGTCCCGTCCGCCAAATCAACGGCTTTCCGCCCATTCGGGCTATTTCTTCAGAAAACGTTTTGCTGGATTTTATATCCGCGATAAAAACGGCCTGCGGATGCGTTTTTAAAATTTCTTCGGCAAAAATCGGCAGCAATTTGTCCGTTTCCAACAGATTACCATCTGCATCAATAACTCCCAACCTGTCCGAATCACCGTCGAACGCCAATCCCAAATCTGCCTTTTCCCTGAGAACCGTTTCTCTTAATTCCGTTAAATTTTCAATTTTTGAAGAATCCGGAGCATGAGCCGGAAAATTACCGTCCACCTTTTCATTTAATATAATATGCCGCCCCGGCAAACGCCCAACCAGATCAGGAACGACCACCCCTGCCGTACCATTGCCGCAATCCCAGATCACCGTCAGCTCTTTCCCGTCCGACCGAAAATCTTGCAGCAGCCGATCGGTATAATGCGCCAAAACATGCTCGCGTTTCAAAAGTCCCTTTCCGGTTTCAAAATCGCCGCATTCTATCAGTTCGCCCAATTTTTGGATATTTTCGGCACAAAAGGACCGCCGGTTTACCAGCATTTTAAAGCCGTTGTATTCTTTGGGATTATGTGAAGCCGTCACCATAATTCCGCCGCTGTCTTCCGTCATAAAAGCTGCAAAATACAGCATTGGAGTCGGACCGCACCCTATTTCGGTCACATTTAAACCGCAGGACAGCAGTCCTTTGATTAAAGCCAGCGACAATTCCGGCGTAGACAAACGTCCGTCACCGCCAACGACAACCTTCTTCAATCCCTGCCGGATCAAAATTGTACCGAATGCTTTGCCGATCAGCTCCGCTGTTCGGGAATCCAGCGTTAAACCGGCAACGCCGCGGATATCCGCGGCGCGCAGAATAGAATTATCTATTGTCCGATTATCAGGTAATGACATCAGGCGCCTTGCGTCCCGTTTTGGCCTTCACGCCGGAAATCTCTTCAGCAATGGAAATTAATTCCGCCAAAGCTTCCTGCGGATCGACATCATGACGGGCAACATTGGGTTCATACTTTTCAATATAAATCCGAATGGTCGCCCCCTGCGTTCCCGTACCTGACAGACGGAAGACGATTCTTGAACCGTCTTTGAACAGAACACGGATTCCCTGATGAGCACTCTCGCTTTTATCGACCGGATCGACGTATTTGAAATCATCAAATGTTTCTATCTCATAATTCCCATAGAACTTCCCGACCGATTCTGCCGCCATGGCACGCATATTATCCATAATTTCGTTGGCAATCTTGCTGTCAACGGCTTCATAATCGTGGCGGGAATAGAAATTGCGACCGTACTTTTTCCAGTGCGCCTTGACAATTTCTTCTACAGACATATTCGCGGCGGCAATAATGTTCAGCCAATACAGGACCGCCCACAGCCCGTCTTTTTCACGGACATGGTTGGAACCGGTGCCGAAGCTTTCTTCGCCGCAGATTGTCGCTTTGTTCGCGTCCAACAAATTGCCGAAGAATTTCCAGCCAGTCGGCGTTTCATAACTGCTCATGCCCATGCCGCGCGCAACACGGTCAACTGCCTGAGACGTCGGCATGGAACGCGCCACCCCCGTTAAACCGCGATCATAGCCGGGAGCGTTCCAGAAATTGGCCACAATTACAGCCAGACTGTCGCTCGGGTTGACGTAGAACTTGCGTCCCAAAATCATGTTGCGGTCGCCGTCGCCGTCCGAAGCCGCGCCGAAATCGGGCGCTTCGTCCGAAAACATATATTCGACCAGCTTGTGCGCATGCACTAAATTCGGATCAGGGTGACCACCGCCGAAATCTTCTTTCGGTTCGCCGTTAACAACCGTTCCCTTAGGCGCTTTCAGGACCTCTTCCAGAATATGTTTGGCATACGGTCCCGTCACGGCATGCATCGCATCATAGCGCATTTTGAAATGACCGACCTCGAACAAACGGCGGATCAGATCAAAATCAAATAGCTTTGACATCATTTGCGCGTAATCGGCGACAGGGTCAATAATTTTAATTTTTGTTTCGCCCAACACCTTTTCGCCGATCGTATCCAAATCGATATCAGGCGTATCGGCGATTTTATAGCTTTCGATTTTCTGCGTGTTGGCATAAATCGCTTCCGTTACCTTTTCAGGTGCCGGGCCGCCGTTGGAAATATTGTATTTAATGCCAAAGTCTTCCGTC
Organism: Alphaproteobacteria bacterium; assembly: GCA_017480385.1. Classification (GTDB taxonomy): domain Bacteria; phylum Pseudomonadota; class Alphaproteobacteria; order CAAGCB01; family CAG-977; genus UBA11549. Next base: position 43,879 of record JAFVAT010000004.1, read on the forward strand.
GGGCCACCCGGATTATGGCTGGCGGAAAGGATAATGCCGCCAAACGCCTGATATTTGCGGATCACGCAGGAAGCCGCCGGCGTGGAAAGCAAACCACCCTTGCCGATCATCAATTCGCCGAAGCCGTTGGCCGCCGCCATTTTAATAATGATTTGAATGGCTTTGCGGTTAAAGTAACGCCCGTCTCCGCCGATGACCAATGTTTTGCTCTGATAACCTTCCAGGCTGTCAAAAATAGACTGCACGAAATTTTCCAAATATCTGGGCTGTTCAAAAACAGTCACTTTCTTGCGCAATCCGGAAGTCCCGGGCCGCTGACCTTCAAACGGTTTTGTCGGAACGGTTTTAATAATCATTCAGTCCCCCTAAAATTAAGAATCAATTTTAAAAACAAAGATTTTCTAACAGAATTACGGATCAAAAGCCTTCTGTCAAGACCAGCTTAATTTCATGTTGTTTTATGCGGTGTTGCCGATCAGCCGTCTGCAAGAGATTCTTCGCCGATCGCCTGTAAAATCGAACGCAGCTCCTGTCTGGCGGCAACATGCGTCATAGACATTGCCACGCCTGTTTTTGACTGGCCGATATCCAACAATGTCAGGCCTTTCAAAAATAATTCCCGAAAAATAATGCGTTCGCCCAGCCCCCGCAGCGGCATAAAGTTGATGCGCTGTCCCAAAGCTTCCAATAATTTCCAAATCAGCTTTTCATTATGAGTCGATACATGCATCACGCGATTGCGCAGCACAAACCACCGTACAGGCCGTTTGCGGGCCGCCGCCCGTTTCTGTCTGGCCTGCCATACTGTCTGAGCATAATGCCCCGGCGCCTTAACAGTCAGCGTCTCCGGTTCCACTTTTGCCAGCACGTCAAGATCTATCAGACTGTCATTAATCGGAGTAATCAAAATGTCTGCCGCCGCATGCGCCAACCGGAACAAATAACTGTCCGCCCCCGCCGTATCAATCACAATCAAGTCGTTTTCTTTTTGCAGCCGGGTCAGCTGTTCGTGAAAAGCCTTTTTATCCGCTTCACACTCTTGTTCGGTCGGATTTTCACGCACAGTAACCGTTAAATGTTCAGGCAATCCCAATTCAATATGGTGCAATACGCCATAAGCGGCTCTGTTCTGAATATAATGAGTCAACGTTCCCTGCCGACCGTCCAGATCAACGGAAGCCACACGCTTTTTCTGACGCAGGAACCAGACAATCAAATGCATGGCAAGCGTTGATTTGCCCGTGCCGCCTTTTTCATTTCCGATAACGATAATCTTGCCTTCGGCCATTTTATTCCTCAAAATTTTCCAAAAATCCTAACCGCCGGAAATATAAAATTCAAGATTTTTAAATTCGGAATAAAAATCACGATTTATTTGTTATTTTTTTCACGATTTCCCCTTGCTTTTAGATAATCAAACGATTAAAACTAAAATACTTATGGTCGGAGGGGGAAGTTTGAGTTTTCCCGCTGACTTTCCGTCATACATTCTTGGAGAAAGTATATGAGTGAAACGACAGGGCAGGAAGCATCTGCCTTTGATAAAATCGAAAAGGTGAAGGAAATTCTGGACCGCAACGGCCGCCAGAGCTCCCGCCTGATTCCCATTTTGCAGGAAGTACAGGAAGTTTACCGCTACCTGCCTAAGGAAATTATGAACTATGTCGCGCAGGCGTTAGGTATTCCTGCCGGTCGTGTTTACGGCGTCGCGACATTCTACGCCCACTTTGCTTTGGAACCGAAAGGCAAATACCTGATCCGTCTGTGCGACGGAACGGCCTGCCACGTTCGCGGTTCCGAACCGATTCTGCATGCTTTGCGCAAAAAGCTTGGCCTGACGGCACAGCGTCCGACATCAGACGATTTGATGTTCACGATTGAAACCGTGTCTTGTTTGGGGGCGTGCGGTCTGGCGCCGGTTGTCGTCATCAATGATGAAGTGCATGGTCAGATGACACCGGACAAGGCCCTGAAAGCAGTTGATGATCTTTTGCAGGCGGAGAATGCTTAAATGACTGAAATTTTAGAAAAAATTGCTTCCGATTATCAAGTGATGCATGACACTGTGACCCGCCGCATGACGATTTGCGCTGGAACAGGCTGTATTGCAAACGGATCTTTGAAATTATATGACGCTCTGCTGGAAGAAATCAAAAAAGCCGGCATTGATGTCGTCGTTGAATTAAAGGCTGAAGAAAATCATAAAAAATCCCTGCTGTCCAAAAGCGGTTGTCAGGGCTTCTGCCAAATGGGACCGTTATTGACGATTGAACCTGACGGTATTCTGTACTGTCACGCTCATGCGGCAGATGCGGCTGAAATCGTTGAAAAGACATTGAAAAACAATGAACTGATTGAACGCCTGCTGTACAAAAAGCCCTCTGACGGCTCACATTGCCGCGGCACGGCGGACATTCCGTTCTACACCCGTCAGAGCCGTACGGTTCTGAAATCCTGCGGTCACGTTGATCCGGAAGATATTCGCGAATATATCTATCATGACGGATACAAGGCAGCGCGCCGCGCTTATACGGAAATGACAGATGTTGAAGTCTGCAAAGAAGTATTAGACGCCGGTCTGCGCGGACGCGGCGGCGGCGGTTTCCCGACGGGACGCAAGTGGGAACTGACCCGCGTTGTTCCGGGCGAAAAGAAATACGTGATCTGCAATGCTGACGAAGGCGATCCGGGTGCATTCATGGATCGTTCCGTAATGGAAGGCAATCCGCACTCCGTTATTGAAGGTATGATGATTGCCGCTAAAGGAATCGGCGCCGATGAAGGATACATTTACGTTCGCGCGGAATATCCTCTGGCGGTCAAACGTATGCGCAAGGCGATTGCGGATGCTGAAAAAATCGGCGTTTTAGGTGAAAATATTTTCGGTTCGGGCAAAAACTTCGCGCTGCACATTATGGAAGGCGCCGGCGCGTTCGTCTGCGGTGAAGAAACGGCGTTAATGGCCTCCATTGAAGGCAAGCGCGGCATGCCGCGACCGAAACCGCCCTTCCCGGCTCAATCCGGTTTGTGGGGCAAGCCGACCGTGATCAACAACGTGGAAACATTGGCCAGCGTTCCGATGATCATTTTGAAAGGCGCCGCGAACTACCGTTCCGTCGGTCCGCAGAATTCTCCGGGAACGAAGACATTCGCCGTGACCGGTCACGTTGCGAACACCGGCTTGATCGAAGTGCCATTCGGAACGACTCTGCGCGAAATCATTTTTGATATTGGCGGCGGTGTTTTGAACTCTAAGGGCGAAGTCGATAACGACAGCTTTAAGGCCGTTCAGATCGGCGGTCCGTCCGGCGGCTGCCTGACGGCGGAACATTTGGATATGCCGCTGGATTTCGATTCTTTGAAACCGACCGGCGCAATCGTCGGTTCCGGTGGTCTGGTTGTCATGAACAAAGATACCTGTATGGTCAGCGTCGCCCGATTCTTTATGCAATTCACGCAAAACGAATCCTGCGGCAAATGCACGCCGTGCCGCGAAGGCACCAAGCAGATGCTGGCTTTGCTGGACGATATTATTGAAGGCCGCGGAACGGAAGAAACTTTGGAACTGCTGGAAGAAACAGCCAAAACTGTTCAGAAAGCGTCCCTGTGCGGTTTGGGCAAGACGGCGCCGAATCCGGTTCTGTCCACCCTGCGTTATTTCCGTGACGAATATTTAGCCCATGTCCGTAACAAAACTTGTCCGGCAGGACAGTGCAAGGCATTGGCGAAACCGACAATCGATCCGGCAAAATGCCGCGGCTGCACGGCCTGCGCCCGCAAGTGCCCTGTCGGCGCCATTTCGGGAACGGTTAAACAGCCGCACTCGATTGATCCGAATAAGTGTATCAAATGCGGTGCCTGTGCCGCCGCGTGCAAGTTCGGTGCCGTTTCGGGCATCGCTCCCCGCGCTTAATTGAAAGGTGAAGCTTTATGACTGATAAGAAAGTTTTGTTCATTGACGGCAAAGAAGTCGAAATCGAAAATGAACGCAATATTTTAGAGCTGTGCCGTAAAGCGGGGATTGATATCCCGACGTTTTGCTACCAGCCCGAACTGAGCATTTACGGCGCCTGCCGCTTGTGTCTGGTCGAAATCGAAGGCAGAGGCATTCAGTCCTCCTGTTCGACTCCGCCGGAAGCCGGCTTGAAAATCAAGACGAACACGGACGAAATCCGCCGTCTGCGCCGTATGACCATGGAATTGCTGTTGGCTTCTCACCCGCAGGATTGCTTGAAATGCGGCAAGAGCACGCATTGCAAACTGCAGGCGATCGCCCGCAAAGTCGGCGTGAAAGACATTCGTTATAAAATGTCCGTCAAAGATTTGCCGGTTGATGCCAGCTCGTATTCTTTGATCCGCGATCCGGCAAAGTGCATTCTGTGCGGCAACTGTGTACGCATGTGCGCTGAAATTCAGGGAATCGGCGCGGTGAACTTCACCAACCGCGGTTCCAACAGCACGGTCACAACCGCATTCGGCAAAGATATGGCCAGAACGGAATGCGTGAACTGCGGCCAATGTGCGGCGGTCTGCCCGACCGGCGCTTTGCAGATTCACTCCGAAATCGACGAAACGATGAAGGATATCAACAATCCCGAAAAGATTACGGTTGTCCAAATGGCTCCGGCCGTTCGTGTCGCGATCGCCGAGGAATTCGGATTGCCCGCCGGTATCGATTCGACAAAGAAAATCGTTTCGGCCCTGAAGAAGATCGGCGTGGATTATGTCTACGACACGAACTTCTCCGCTGACATGACGATTGTCGAAGAAGCGACGGAATTTGTTCACCGTTTGCAAAACAACGGCACGTTCCCGATGTTCACGTCCTGCTGTCCGGCATGGATCAAGTATGCTGAAACATACTTCCCGTCTTTGCTGAACAATGTCAGCTCCTGCCGTTCTCCGCAGGGAATGTTCGGCGCGGTCGTTCGCAAAGCTATGCCCGACTACACCGGCAAAGACAACAAAGACATCGTTTCCATTTCTATCATGCCCTGTACGGCGAAGAAGTTCGAAGCCCGCCGCGATCAGTTCAAACATGACGGAAAGCCTGAAATCGATCACGTTCTGACGACGCAGGAATTGGCTGAAATGCTGAAATCCTCCGGTATCAATCTGGCGGAAATTGAAGATCAGGAACTTGACATGCCGTTGGGCATGTACACCGGCGGCGGCGTCATTTTCGGCGTGACCGGCGGTGTTATGGAAGCAGTCTTGCGTTTCGCGGCTGAAAAAGTAGGAGGCATCAAAGACGCTGTTGAATTCAAGAATGTCCGCGGCTTTGAAGGTATCCGTGAGGCCGAAATCGAACTGAACGGCAGAACATTCAAGCTGGCTGTTGTTCACGGCTTGGCAAACGCTGGCAAAGTGGCGCAGACGGTTGTTGACGGCACATGCAAATACGATCTGATCGAAGTTATGGCATGCCCGATGGGCTGCGTCGGCGGCGCCGGTCAACCGGTCAGCGAAGGCTATGTCAAGAAAAAACTGCGCGCCCAAGGTCTGTATAACGCCGATGAGAAATGCGCTTTGCGTAAGCCGCAGGAAAACACAGCCGTGTATGACATTTACGGCAAATACTTCGAAGGCGGCCCCGGCACGCATGAAGCGCATGAAAATCTGCACACGACATACGTTGCCAGACCGAAAGCCGAAATGGAAATGGATCTGAACCGCGTTGACGATAACGCTGTGGCGGTCGAACTGAACCTGTCTGGCGAAAACATGCGCAACGGCGTGGAAGACCTGATGGGCAAAGTGTTGGGAAAGATTCGTGAAAACGGCTTGCAGAACACGGCAAAGGTCAGCGTCACGTTCGGTCATACCGGAGAAGACCCGATGGTTACGGTCGCCGGCAAAGCGGTCGAAGCCGATGCGGAAAAGGTTATCGAAGCCGTTAAAGCGGTCGCAAAGTAATCAAAACTATAATTTCAAAAGCAGCCCCTTTCTGAGGGGCTGCTTTTTTATCCCCCGAAAACCGTGCAGCAGGCGCATAGCATACAGAAAAATCATTGTTATGCCCGAAAAAATTATTTACTCCGATCAATCCGTGAAGAAGGGCACAATTTAACCGGCACCGGACATTCCAAAGCGGTTTACAGGCAAACCGCAACAATTTTGCCGGCACAGGGGAAAACATCGTTCAGATATCGCCGACAATATAAGAGAAGCGGTTAAAAGCCCCCTCTTCCCTTTCATTTCACACATAGTTTTTATTATTTAAAATCACTGCGAAACATTATTTCCGCAGATGCATTAATGCTTTTTCATTCTATCATATTTTTATACTTGCTTTACTTTATACAAAATATTTTTTATACTTTCCTTTCAGTCTATACTAAAGAGAATATCTTATGTCAGAAAACGAACAGAAAATAAATCCTCCGATGAATATCGATTCCTGTGAACGCGCGATGTTAACGGATTTAATCAACGACGTGGCGGCCAGCCCGACCGGAAAGGCTTTGCTGGAAAAGGCGGCCGCTCTGGGGTACACGCTGAGTACGGACAGCATCGACGGCATGGGACATTGCCATGCCAAAGATAAACGGATTGTTTTGTCAAACCGGTGTTCTTATGACAAACTTGTTTCGTCTTTAGCTCATGAGGCCCGTCATGCCGAACAGATATCCAAAGGAGCCGAACCGTATTACACGCCGAATGTATCGTTAAAAGATCAGCTGGTCGAAAAACGCTTAATGGAAGCCGACGCAGTGGCAACGTCCTTAATGGTTTGCCAAGAATTAAAGGAACAGGGCAATAAGGCCCCTATGGAGGCTGCGCAGCTTCATTATGAAAAGGAAATTGCCGCGTTTGAAAAAGGGCTGGAAACCTCACCGAAAGAAGCGCTGACACAGGCCGCACTGGCTTGGTATGAAAACAAAAACCGTCTGTTCAAACATGAATGCCGCGTTGTTGCCGCTCCGGTCAGCATCGGGGCAAACTTTGAAAATACGACGGGACAATATAAAAAGCTGACAGCAGAAGACTGCCTCGATCGTTTTTGTTCTTTTAAGGACGAGCCGTATTTCACAAAAAGCGCGGACGAATTGAAAACACCTGAAAGAGCCGGCATTTCGGAACGGCTGAAATATTGGCTGGACGTAAATGCGAATTTATGCAAAAACGAAGGTGTTTCTCAGGAATCCTCTATCGCATCAATCCCTGTTTACAAGGATTCTCCGTCTTTATACGGGCAAGTCAATATGCCCCCGATGTACCCGAATGCTTTTGAAAAAATAGAAGCCTACAAAAAGGCCCGAACTGTTCAGGCCTGCGCTGCAGCAAGAACAAACAGCGGTCGATAAACTGGATTAAAAGCTTCTGCAAAGGGCCTTTTTGGCCCTTTTTTTCTTTTTATTCCCACTCCTTGATTTTTGCAAAGAACGAAATCTTTTTGTACCCTTATAAGCAAATGCGGAGGACGAGGGCATGCAACATCATTCTCCTCAGCCTATTTCAATTATTGATTGTTTTACACGAAAGCTTCTTTTTACGATTTACTGAAAAAACCTGAGCACCGGAATATTAAACCTGCCAAAATCACAGATAAAAAAGGTTCTTTTAACTGCTGCACCTGCATCGTCAGCTTGTCAAAATTGCGCTCCAGCGTTTCAGCCGGCAACACTTCATTTTCCCGATAGTCCGTTTCCTGCGTCAAAGGCACTTCACGCATAATCACAATTTGTGCTTCATTCGCCGGCGCCGTCGCAAAAACCATATTTCCGCCCGAAATCGTCCAATCCCTCCGTTCCGTTTGTACGTCGTTCAACAACTGATGAACTTTTAAATGCTCCTTTTCCAAAAAAGGAAACGGGATTGCAAAGCTTGCCGCAACCCCGTTCCCGATATAGGCCACTTTGTTTGTTGTCGTATTTACCGTCATTTTCACCTCAAAATAAAAAAGCAGGGATATTCCTCTGCCCGACCAATAAATACATTTTCTGATATATCACAATTTGTTATCACCTTTTAATCCTAAAGTCAAGTTTTTTACTGTTCCATCTTCTTTTCATATTTTGCACAGCCGTTTTTCTTTATTCATGAAACTATAGAAAATCCATTTGCCCTCTTGTCTGAAAAAACAAAACAGATTACAAAAGAAAGACAGGAAGAATAAGGAGCATACAATGACAACAACTCATACGCCTTTACTGATTCTGGGATCAGGTCCTGCCGGCTATACGGCGGCGATTTATGCGGCCAGAGCTATGCAAAATCCCGTTTTGATCTCGGGCATGCAGCCGGGGGGGCAGCTGACGCAAACCGGCGATATTGAAAACTTTCCCGGATTTCCCGAAAAGATCAGCGGCACAGAGCTGATGGATCGTATGCGGTGTCAGGCAGAGAATCTTGGTGCAAAAATTATTGACGAAACCGCCGTTAAAGCTGATTTATCCAAACGTCCTTTTGTTGTCACACTGGATTCCGAAGACATCTGGACCTGTGACGCGCTGATTATCGCGACGGGAGCTTCCGCCAAATGGCTGAACCTGCCCAACGAAGAGGAACTGCGCGGATTTGGCGTTTCCGCCTGCGCCACTTGTGACGGATTCTTTTACAGAAACAAGCGTGTAGCCGTCATCGGAGGCGGTAATACCGCTGTAGAAGAAGCGCTTTATCTGGCTAATCTGGCTTCGGAAGTTTACATCATTCACCGCCGTGACGAATTGCGGGCGGAAAAAGTGCTGCAGGAACGCCTGCTTTCCAATTCGAAAATCAAGCCCGTATGGAACACTGTTGCAGAAGGCTATATTGGCCAAAAAGATAAGGGCGGCCTGACCGGTCTGCGTTTGAAAAACGTACAGACGGGGGAAGAATCCGAACTGAGCGTTGACGGCGTGTTTATCGCGGTCGGATATGCGCCGAACACCGAATTATTCAAAGGCCAGTTAGACCTTGATCCGGCGGGATTTATCATCACACAAAACGGACGGCCGCAGACCTCTGTTGAAGGTGTCTTTGCCGCCGGCGATGTTCAGGAGCTTTATTTCCGTCAGGCTGTTACGGCGGCCTCTGGCGGCTGTCGTGCGGCTTTAGAGGCCGAAAAATACCTTTCCGCATTAAAAAAATAAATTAAAGGAATACTGAATGAATCCGATTTTTGAATATATTTACGCCGGAGATCTGGAACAATTAAAAGCGATCGGTTTAAACGAAACAACGGTTAATCAGGCTGATGACAACGGCATGCTTCCTTTGTCTTTTGCCTCGGCAAAAAGCTCTGATCCCAATGTTTTGTCTTTCCTGATCAATCTGGGCGCAAAAATCAACAAGGCGGATCAATACGGCATGACTCCTTTGATGTACGCGGCAATGAATCCTAATCCGGACATTGCCGATCTGCTTTTAGAAAACGGAGCCCTCCTGTCCGATAAGGACGAAAACGGCATGACGGCCCTGCTGCGGGCGGCAAAAGAAAATGACAATCCGGCTGTCTGCGCCTTATTAATTGACTGCGGCGCAAATATTTCCGAACGGGACAGCAAATTTAATGTTAACGCTCTTATGATTGCGGCAAAAGAAAACAATAATCCGGCCGTAATTTCCTTACTGATCGCTTTGGGGGCAAACGTTAATGACACGGCGCCGAACGGTATGACAGCCTTGATGCTGGCTGCCGGCAAAAATATCAATCCCGCTGTCACGGAAGCCTTGATAACAGGCGGCGCAAACATCAATGCACGGGACAAAGACGGCTATACCGCTTTGCTGTACGCGGCTGAAACCAATATTAATCCGGTCGTAACCGAATTGCTGCTGACACACGGTGCCCGAATCACCGATCGAAACGCCAAAGGAGCCCCCGCTCTGTTGTTGGCCGCGATCAGAAATCCCGCCCCTGCCGTTATTCACGTTTTAATAAAATACGGGGCAGATATCAGAGAAAAAGATCCTGATTTAGCTGCGCCGCCATTGTTATGGGCCGCGGCATTAAATCCGAATCCCCGCATTGCGGAAGCTCTGCTTGCTGAAGGCGCGGATTTAAATGAAACGGCAAACGGCAGAACAGCGTTAATGGCAGCCGCCGGCAGCAATCCAAATCCCACCGTTGTCGGCTTTTTATTGGAACAGGGCATGGACCCGACAGTTACGGACAAAGTCGGTGCAACCGCATTTGATTATGCGAAAAACAATCCGGCCCTGCATAACACGGAAGCCCTTTTACAGCTTATGCCGAAAAACACACGGATATAAGAAGCGCCTCAAATACGATTATAACGCTATTTGTATCCAATAACAAATAGACTAAGGTTTACGGATATATTTCCAGCGTATAGTCAAATCTCCGCAGCTATTAAAAATAGTTTTCATTTTTCAAATATGTAAAACAGATTCTTGTTTCAGTCGAGCGCAACCTTCCTTTCCGTTTTAGACCAGGCCAAAGCCATGGCGGAAAAACAAAACGAATTATAAAGAGGCGTTACTTCTTCATTCAAAAGGAAACTCTGCCAATAAAACATGGCAGAGTTTTTTGTTTATCCGTCCTTATATTTATTTTAATTAA
>JAFVAT010000005.1 GCA_017480385.1 Alphaproteobacteria bacterium
GTGAAAAAAGAAACGGCAGAGACTGGATCCCTCTGCCGTTTCACTCTATAAAGCGATCCAGTCAATGGAAAGCATAAAAAGACTCTCACTTTCTCTTGCTCAGTCTCTACCTGCATTCCCGTTCTTTCCGGATTACTTCACCCCTTCATCAATTCCGCCTAAGATTTGCTTCGGACGTTTTCCAACGTCCTTGCGCATCAAGGCTCATTGACCTTGCAGACAAAAACGACAAACTTTTGCCGTTTTTGCTTAGCGGTCGCAATGATAAAAAAGATTATACCCGTGGCGGTACTAGTCATACAGGGCACTACCCGTATGGGGGTACTCGCCGTACGGGCGTCAGTTTTTCAGATTGTGCCAACTGGCAGATCCCAATTCCCTGTCCGGAGGACGTTAAGCTCGTGGCGCCGCTGCCCCACAAAAACATTTTTATATTTTTCTTAAAGAGCGACCTTTACATTAATGGTCAAAGAATACGCTTCGTTCAGCTTGTTTTCATCAATTTCATCAAATTGATAGCCTGCAAAAGCACCGACCGAAACACGATCGTTCGTATCAATAAATCCACCGCCGGACAAAGTATGCGGTTTTGATTTCAAATCTTTAACCGCATTCCATTTTTCCTGTTCGCCTGCCGCCGTTATTTCGGACGGAACGGCTTCTCTTTTTTCATACGGATTTTCGGCTAAAACATTCTTTGCCGCGCCAAAAGTATCATTATCGGCCATACGCAGATAGGAGGAATAATCCATGGCTAACATAAAAGACCGATCGGATTCGGAGGCACGCGCAGCATTGATGGCTGTTAAAGCCAATAAAGCGGATAAAAATAACAGCTTCATCTTTGCCTCCTTTCAGTTGATCAAACACTTAAGACCATATGCCGTTTTTTTCTGAAAAGCGAATAACTTATTGTTTCTGATTGTTACACAAAGCAATAAATTCTTCCTCTGAAAGCGTCTGAATACTCAGTTCCGCAGCCTTTTTGGCCTTTGAACCGGCGTCATATCCCAACACCACAAAGTCCGTTTTTTTAGAAACGGAGGCTGCTACTTTCGCTCCGACAGCTACGGCTCTGGCTTTAGCTTCACTGCGCGTCAGAGTCGGCAGCGTCCCCGTAAACACAACCGTCTTTCCCGCTAACGGGTGATCGTCCTGCTTTACAGGAACAAAATCGTTGACCTGAATGAACGTTAATAACCGCGCCACCTCGCGCCGATTGTGTTCTTCTTCAAAGAAATCAAGCAATTCCTGCGCGACAATAATGCCTATGCTTTCAATCGCCGTCAGGTCCTGATATGCTTCGGAAGCCGGATCCCGTGCCGCATCAAGCTGCGTCATTAATTCGGTTACGGTTAAATAATGCGCCGCCAGTAAACGGGCTGTTGCCTGCCCGATTTGAGGAATTCCCAAAGCAAATAAAAATTTATCCAGCTCGACTCCACTCTGTACCTTGCGAATCGAAGAAAACAGGTTGTCGGCGGATTTATCTCCCCATCCGTCCAATTTGCGAATATCCGCCCCGTATTTTTCTTCTAATTCAAACACGTCTCCCAACGTCTTGATCCACCCGCGGTCAAAGAAAAAAGCCACGTTCTTCGCGCCGAATCCTTCAATGTTCAGCGCGTCGCGCGATACAAAATGCTTCAGCTTTTCAACCGCCTGCGCCGGACAAACCAATCCGCCGGAACACCGCTGCGCCACTTGGTCCATGTCCCGCACAACACGCGATCCGCACACCGGACATTCTGTCGGAAAAGAAAACGGTTTCGCATTTTCGGGACGCTTGTCCAAAATCACACGAACGATTTGAGGAATCACGTCTCCGGCCCTCTGAACAACGACCAGATCGCTGATTCGAACGTCTTTGCGTTTGATTTCGTCTTCGTTATGCAACGTCGCATGCGATACCATGACACCGCCAACATTCACCGGTTCCAGATCTGCAACAGGCGTCAGCACACCGGTGCGTCCGACCTGAACACGGATATTTTTTAATCTTGTCTGCGCCTGTTCCGCCGGGAATTTATGTGCCGTTGCCCAACGCGGGGAACGCGCCACAAAGCCCAGCCGTTCCTGATAATCGCGCCGGTTCACTTTATAAACAGCACCGTCGATATCATAAGCCAAAGATGATCTTCTTTCGCCTAAAGAAGAAAAATAAGCGGCAATATCCTGCGGCAGCCAGCATAATTTGTTTTCAGGATTGACAGGAAATCCCCACGACCTGATTTTTTCAAGAAACTCCGCGTGTGTCGTCCACTTTTCTTCAGAGACCTCGCCAAAAGTATAGCCGAACAAAGACAAATGCCGGTCCCGCGTGATTTTCGGATCCAACTGACGCAAAGACCCCGCCGCCGCATTGCGCGGATTGGCAAAGACTTTTTTGCCCTTGGCCGCCTGCATTTCATTTAAAGCGAAAAAATCCGCTTTGTTCATAAAGACTTCGCCCCTGATTTCCAACCGTTCGGGAATATCTCCGCCCAATAAATCGGCACTGTGCAATGTCAGGGGCATATCTTGGATCATCTTCAGATTTTCCGTAATGTCTTCCCCGACCGCCCCGTCTCCGCGCGTGGCCCCGCGAACAAATTTGCCGTTAATATACAATGCGGAAAAAGACAGTCCGTCCAACTTCGGCTCCGCCATAAATTCCAAAGCCGCCCCCTCCGGCAGTCCCAAGAAACGGCGGATACGGTCAATAAATTCGTCAATTTCCCCGTACGTAAAAATATTTGCCAAAGACAGCATCGGGACACTGTGAACGACTTTTTCAAAATCGTCCGACGCTTTTGCCCCTACTCTTTTGGAAGGAGAATCTTCCCGCACCAGATGCGGAAAACGTTTTTCAATTTCTTCATTGCGCCGTTTAAAAGCGTCATACTCGGCATCTGTTGCCAACGGGGCATCGTTTTGATAATACGCCTGATCCAGTTCGGCCATTTTTTTTGCCAAAAAAGCCAGCTCCGCAACGGCCTCCAATTCTGTCAGCGCTTCAACGGGCGTTTCGGTCATCAAGCATCACTCCTGTTTTTCAGTAATTCATCGGCGGCCGCGCGGGAAGCGTCAGTGATTTCCGCCCCCGACAGCATACGGGCAATTTCTTCGCGCCGTTCTTCGTCATTTAATTCCACAACAGCCGTTAAAACTTTGCCGGCGACGGCCTCCGCCTTTTGCACGCGGAAATGATGCGCGCCGAAAGAAGCCACCTGCGGCGAATGCGTAATTGTCAGCACTTGGCAGTCCTGAGCGGCTAAACGAGCCAACCGTTCCCCAACGGCAGAGGCCGTTGCGCCGCCAATTGCCGAATCCACTTCGTCAAAAACCAATGTCGGAATTTTTTCCGCCGCGGCCAAATTGACTTTCAGTGCCAACATAAAGCGCGCCAGTTCCCCGCCGGAGGCTATTTTTGCAATCGGTGCCAACGGCATTCCCGCATTTGTCGAAGCGGTAAAAACAACTTTATCCAGCCCGTCCGCGTTCCACAAACTTTCCGGCAACCGTTCGATTTCCGTTTTAAAAACGGCCTTATTCAACTTTAAAGGAGGCAATTCTTCCTTCACAGCTAAATCCAGCTTTTCTGCCGCTTTGCAGCGTGCCGAAGAAAGCCTTTGCGCGGTCTCCAAATATTTCAGACGGGCCTCTTCCTCCTGTTTAGCCAGCGAAATCAATTCCTCGCCGCCCTTTTCCAAACCGTTCAGCCGCCGTTCAAATTCTGTCAGCAAGGCAGGCAATTCGTCCGGCGCAACCTGATGTTTACGCGCCAAGGACCGTAAAGCAAATAAGCGTTCCTCCACGGCTTCCTGCGCACGGGGATCAAATTCCAGTTCATTGCAAAAATTTTCGATGCTGGCTTCGGCTTCGTTCAAATCGGCCATGATCCGATCCAAAATCTCGATCACCGGTTCAAAGCGCCCTTCCCCGAAACGGGAAACGCTTTCCAAAGACCTCTGCGCCTGCCGCAGAGCCCGATCAATGATTTCATCGGAAACAGCTGCCCGCGCACTGTTCAGTCCTTCCGCAATTTTTTCCGCGTGCATCATCATGGCGCGGCGTTCGGAAAGTTCCTGCTCTTCACCGACCGCAGGAGCAATGCGCCGCAATTCTTCCGCTGAATGGCGCAGAAAATCCTCTTCGGCCTGCGCTTGGGCCAATTCCGCCTCCGCCCGTTGCTTTTCAGCCGTTTTATCCTGCCAATGCCGGTAAGCGGACTGCACAGAAAGTCTTAATTCCTCCAGTCCGCCATAGGAATCCAGAACACCGCGGTGCGTCGCCGTATTTAACAAGCCATGCGTCGCAAACTGGCCATGAATCTCAACCAACAGATCGCCGGCTTGCCTTAACAAGGCAACGCTGACCGGCTGATCGTTGATAAAAGCGCGCCCTTTGCCGTCCGAAGAAACGACACGACGCAAATAGAGGCTGTCTTTGGTATCGAAATCAATCCCCTGCTCTGCCAGAAGAGCATAAATGGCATGAGTCTCAGGCAAAATAAATTCCGCACCGACAGACAGCTGCTTGGCCCCAAAACGCACCAACGAACTATCGGAACGCGCTCCGGCGGCCAAAGCTAAAGAATCCAACAAAATCGATTTTCCCGCGCCGGTTTCTCCCGTAAACACACACAACCCGCCGGCAAAATCCAAATCTAACTTTTCAATCAGGACAACATCTCGGACAGACAAACGCGACAACACCGGACTTAATCCTTTTTCTGTGTCTCAACACTTGCGGGAACATAGGTTTTCATCAGCTCATAAGCCCGCGTATACCATACTCCCGATGGATAATTATATCCTAAGACAGCCGCGCTTTTCTGTGCTTCTTCGTCCAACCCCAAAATCAAATATGTCTCCGTTAAACGATACAGCGCTTCCTGCACATGCTGCGTTGTCTGATAATTGCGCACAACATTTTCAAACCGGTTCATCGCCGCGATATGTTCACTGTGTTTTAAATAAAAACGACCGATATTGACCTCTTTGGCCGCCAAATAATCCTGCGCCAGTATGATTTTCTTTTCAGCATCAGCCGCATACGGCGTATCGGGAAAACGCCTGACAACCTCCGTCAAAGCGTCCAAAGCCATTTGAGTCATTTTTTGATCGCGCTGCGTATCGGAGATCTGCGCATAATAGCACAGCGCTTTCAGGTAATACGCATACGGCGCAAAAGAATTGCCCGGATACAACTGCAAAAAACGGTCAATAATGATCACCGCATCATCATATTCGCGTTTAATATAATAAGCAAAAGCCTCCATAATCTGCGCCCTAAGCGCCCAGCGCGAGTACGGATAATAACGATCGATTTCATCAAAAGCCGATGCGGCCTTGGAATATTCCCGCTTTTCAATCAGCAGATCCAACGCGTGATTATACAGCGTTTCCGGTGGCGTCACTTCGGGATCGAGACCTGTCTTTCCCGCACAGGCGGACAGCAAAAGCATAACTGCCAGGCCCGTTATCCCTACAATATTTTTTGATTTTTTCAAAAGACACCCCTTCTTGCCGCACCGGTGCAAACAGATTTTCTTTATAGCTTTTTTATCACGGCCCCGGCAAGCATTTACTAAAAACAATCGCCTAAAAATTATAGTTCGTCAGACAGGTTTTTGACTGCATAAACGGTCGCCAGACATCTGTCGCAAAGCTGCGGCAGTCCTTTCCCGTTGTAAACATGGCTGCCATATCGTAACCGACCATGCCCGCATTGACAATAGCAGCGTCAGACTGAACGCCGTCCATAGAACAGAAATAACCGATCTCTTTCAAATCATTGGAAAAGATTCCGGCTAACAAGGTCTGCGAAAATTCATTAATTTCAAAAACCGCCTCTTTTAAGTCGTCATACCGCATGACATACAATACCGGCGCCAACAATTCCGTTTTCACCGTTCCCGTCTGTTTCGGCATTTCCACGACAGCCGGCTGCACATAATACGCATCTTTGTACAACCCGACATCAATCCTGTTGCCGCCGGACACTATGCCGCCCTCCAGCTTTGCCTGTTCCAGCTGCAGGCGCATGATATCAAAAGCCTCTTTGTCAATCAAAGGGCCAATCTGACTCTGGCGTTCAAACGGCGAGTTCACATAAACTGTATTAAAGGCCATCTTCAGCTGCCCGACAAATTCATCATAAACAGATGAATGACAAAACAGCCTGTGCAAAGATGTACATCTCTGCCCCGCATCAGCGATAGCAGACTGCAGCACCTGCTCCTTTGCCAAATTAAGGTCGGCGGAAGGTGTCACAATAACCGCGTTATTGCCGCCGACAGACAAAATGCTGCGCCCCAGCCTTTGCCCGACCTTACTTTGCAGCCCGCGCGCCATAACAGGAGAGCCCGTCGCACATAATAACGGCACATCAGGGCTTTCCGCCATAACGACAGAATCCTCGTGATTGCAAATCACAATTTGAGACAAATACTCCGGACAATTTGCCGTTGATCTTGCTTTGGCCCTCCGCAGCAAAGAATTAACTGCAAAAGCCGTCAAAGTCGCCTTACGGGAAGGCCGCCAAATAACCGGATTGCCGCAAACCAATGCCAGCAGGGCATTCAGAACCCATACGCGCAAAGGAAAATTAAATGATGTAATGACAACCACGGGACCGATCGGCTGCCATACTTCCGAAACGGCCAAATGCCGCCCTTGAGTCGGCACCGAAAAACCCGACATGCGATACTGCATATCGGCAACCATGTCGCAAATTTCAATGGAACGCTCAACTTCCTTGAGAGCTGTCGCATAAATTTTGCCCGTTTCAATCACAACCAGTTCGGCCAATTCTTCCTTTTTAGCGCGCAGCTCATCACCAAAAAGGCGCAGTAAATTGCTACGCCCGTTTGGTTCGACCTGACGCCATTCCTCAAAGGCCTGTTTGGAACGGTTGATAATTGTTCGGATATCTGCGGCGCCATTTAACGGAAAGGACGCGATTTGCTCTCCAGTCACCGGAGAATAATCAACGCAATTCCCACTGGAAATAAATTCCAGATCCAGATTCAAACGTTTGACGATTTCCGCAACGCGATTGAACATTGATGTCAATTACTCTAAGAAAATCGGACGAATCGGCAAACCTTCCGCCAGCAATTCTTCTTCTTTAATTTCAATAAAACCGTCTTTTTTAACTTCCAGATCGGCACGGTAAACGGAATCACCGTAGAGCATAATCACGTCCAAATTGAAACCATCATCTGTTTCGGTGACTTTGGCCGGACGGATCAGATGCGTGACTTCTTTGCGCTGTTGCGGTGTCGGCGTATTGGAAAACGTTTCTTCATCTACTTTTTCCACCAGCCGTAAGGTGCCTTCTTCCGTTTGGACGGCGTCCAGAACAAATGTCGCATATGGCACAACCGTCTGAGCGTTCAGAATCAAACCACCGCGCGGATTATTTTCAAAAATCGGCTCGCGCGTACCGTCCATTTTGATAACTTCGGCATCAGCGCCCTGTCCGGCGATCAAATATTGCATCGTTACCGGAGGAATGGAAGAAAACGTTGTGGCCTGCAGCAACTTGAAATTAGAATAAAACGGCAGATCCGCCACTACTAAACGGGAACGGCCCGGCGTAAACATTTCAAAAGCGGACAAAGCATTAACTTTTTTAATCAGGACTTCAACGTCCGAATCGGGAATCTCATTCCAGTTATACTGGGGCATTGGTTTTCTCCATATTAGTGTCAAAAAAAATAAGGTTATCAGGAAGAGCCCTAATACACTGCCGAGGATTTTAGTCTTTCTTGTCATCATTGTCCAGATTTGAGTTTGAAATTTCAGCGTTTTTTTCAGCAGTCAGCACTGTTCCAAGAATACCTGAGCCATTTTCTTCCCTTAGAACAGCTTGATTTAATGTCTTTTTTTCAAAACCATTTCTTTCCAGAACCGCCTCTACATATGCCTTTGAATGTGCGAAACGACCGGAGGGCCGCAATACATATTCCTGTTCCGAATCTAAATTTTCCACTGTCATAAAAACAGTGCCACCGACGGACAAAGCCTTGTTTACCGCCCGCATTAAAGAATCCAATTTGCCGAAATAGCATGCAACATCGGCCAAAACGACCAAATCAAAACTGTCAGGATTGTTTTCACAGAACCGAATGATATCAGAAACCTCCAAACGATCATAAAGTTCTTTGGCTGTGGCAGCGGTAATCATTTTTTCAGACAAGTCCGTCCCCGTCAAAACGGCAGCATGCCGCTTTAAAACCGCCGCATTGGTTCCCGTACCGCAGCCGGCGTCCAAAATCCGCAAATTCTGCGGCTGCTTTTCCATTTCGACTGCCAACAGATTCGGGATTTGGTAAGAAATTTTTTTCAGCGTCGCTTCAAATGATTCTGCGAACGAATCAAACAATTCGCGAATATAGTCATTTGCCGCCTGATCCGGCATATCGCCGTTTAGAGCAGCATAAACATGAGCAGCAATCGGACTATCCGGAAAAAACTGCACCCATTTTTGCGCTAATTTTACAGCCGTTTCCCGATCAGCGTCTTGTTTGCTTTGATAAAGATCATACAAAGTCTGCGCCAAATAATGGTGAATTTTGGTCAGCACCGGATTAAGGTGCAAAGCGGTAAAATACAATCCAACCGCTTCTGCCGGATCGCCGGCTTCTTTAACAGCCATTGCCAAATTAGAGCACGTTTCGGCCTGTTTCGGATTAATTATGAAAGCCTTGCGATAGCATTCCAGAGCCTCTTCATAACGTTCCTGATCATACAGCAGTGCCCCTAAATTATTAAAGGCGGAAGCATATGCCGGATCAAGCTTGACAGCTTTTTTATAATCTTCTTCAGCCTGCCAATGCCTGCCCAGTTTTGCCAAAACATTTGCCCGATTATTGTATGCATCTGCAAACCCCGGATCCAATTCAACAGCCCGACAATAAGCGTGGAAAGCATCGTCCAATTGTTCCAAGCATTCAAAGGCAATGCCCATGCCATTCCAATAAATCGGATTCCCCGCCTGCAAGGAAAGCGCTTTTTCATAATATTCTAGGGCTTGTTCAAACCGGTCACAAAGACGATGCGTCACAGCGATTTGCGCATAAGCTTCCGCATTGTCCGAATCGACCTGTAGCGCCCGGTCCAACAGGCTCAAAGCCCGATCCATTTGTCCTTTGTCACGGGCCAGCAGAGCTAAATTGACATAAGCGGAAGCAAAATCAGGACGCAATTCCACCGCTTTTTGAAACAAACGCTCGGCTTCGGCAAAATCCCCGTCAAAACGATAAATTATACCCATATTATGATAGGCTTCCGGCAGCGAATCGTCTTTCTTCAGAACGGACTTGTAATGTTCCAGCGCTTCCTTCGGGTGTCCGGAATCCTGCAGCGCCTGCGCCAGTGTAAATTCATAAGCAACAACGTCCGGAGCCAGACGAACGGCTTTATACAAAAGCTCCACCGCCGAATCGAACGATTTCTTCTGCAGCGCCAGCATGCCCAACAAATGCAATACGTCTGTTTGTTCCGGTGCTATTTCCAACAATTGACGGTACATAGCCTCCGCTTCGTCCAAACGCCCTTGTTCATGCAGGCGTACCGCATTGTTCAACACAAGATTAAATGACATAAATATCCGCCTCTTAGCCAAAGGAAAAATTGACTTATAATTTATGCGAGTCTATGAATAAATACTAGAGTTATGTTTTCTTAACGGAAAAACGGATATGGCAGAAACAGATCGCATTGAAAAAAAACACGAAAAATCCAAGATTAGAAAAGCTGCTCAAAAAGATGAATCCTCAATTACATTCTATCTGCATGCTTCATTATTCCTGTTTTTCCTGACAGCTTATACTTTTCTGCTGTTTCTGTACAAAAACAAATATCCGTTGATTTTAAACAACGAAATCCTGCCGGAAGTATTGTTTGCGTGTTTCGGACTGCTTGTTTTTTCCTTTTTAAGCCTGTTTTTGCTGTCTTTTTGGCGTTTGCTGGCCAGACTGTTCATCGCGGCTATTGCCGGCGGCGCCGTCGCCTATATTTTAGGATTGCTGTATCCGTTTAATATCGGCAACTATTTTGCGCATTATGTTTCTTTTTTGCCGCAAAATGTTTTGATGTATATCGCCGACAACGGCAATCAGGTTATTGCCGTGGCCGCCGGCGTGTTTTTCTTTATTTTATTAAATATGTTCAAAGGCGGAGCGATGGCTTTTCTGTCCCTGCCCGTCCTGGCCGCCATTTTTATGCTGCTGAATACGGCCTCCAAGCAGGTCATGCCGGAAAAGTTCCAAACTGCCGATGCGACAGCAGACAGAACACAGGAAAAAGACGAGAATCTGATTTATTTGCTTTTGGCTGATCATACGGGATACGGCATCGCCGCCGAAAGCTGGCAGATGCTGAATTCCAAAAATGCGAATCCGACGGCACTGTCTTTTTCGCCGACTTTTATTCTTTCTTTTTACCAATCGAACAACTTTACTTTTTACCCGTCGGCATACCTGCGTTATCAGGATAAATACCGCAACATCGGAGACGTATTGAACCCTTCGCTGACGGAAATCAACAATGACCTGTTCAACCGCGATGACGCCGTTTACTATATCGGTTCTGACGATGCAATGGTCAGCGCGGCCCGCAATGACTTATTCACGGCGCTGAAGAACAAAGGATACCATTTAAATATTTATCAGTCCTATCCCTTTAATTTCTGTAACGGTGCCGGCGCCAAAGATATAGCCTCCTGCGTTACTTATCCCGCGCCGCTCGGCGCTTTATACCAAACAAGCCTGACAACGCCGTCACGGTTAATGCTGTTGGCCGGCCATTGGCTTTATTCCACACCGTTTGGAAAGCAGGCTGCCAAATATATCTACGATAAAATCCAGAAAAAAATGGACGCTTCTTCTCTGCCCCTTTTGGGCAATCCGATGTCAAAGTCTCTGCCGATCGGACAATCTTTGATTTTATCTCATCTGCGTCAGGATATTTTAAAGGCGAAGGGCAAAAACGTATTCTTCATTCATTTAAATTTACCGCATTACCCGTATGTCTATGACAAAAATTGTCAATTAAGGCTTGACCCCGAAACATGGCGCAGCAAAGCTCCCTATACGGACAAAAAGGAATTGAACGGCGAATTAAAGCGTTGGGAAGATTACAACCAACAATTATTCTGCACATATGCCCAAATCAATTACTTAATTAAAGATTTAGAAAAGGCCAAGTTGCTGGATAAAACAACGATTGTCATTCATGGGGAAAAAGGGGCCGATATTCAAAAAGAAACCGCAGAAGAAAAAGAGCTTACCCGCGTTGAAAAAATGATCAATCGCTTTAAAAACAATATGACCACCGTTTTTGGTGTTTATACCCCTAAAAATAAAGCGAAAACGGAGCTTGCCACCTGTGATGTGGCCACTTTGGTTGACAGGCATGTATTGGGAAATTCTGCCGATATTTGCCAGCCGCCTGATTTTGCTGCTTATACGCGTGAAGAACAGGATAAATCCATGGCATGGCTGGTTTCTCCGATTTCGGAAAATTATTTAAAAGCGGGCAAATTCGATCCCTTGTATTCCGATTGGCTGGAAAATGGCGGACAGGCTTATATAGCTTCATTAGAGGAACGGCTGAAAAAAGAAGCGGAAAATACAGCTTCTTCAAAAATCAGCTTTGTCGCGCCGCCGTCATTCATGGATAATGCTTCAAAACCGGAGGAAATGCTCGTCGTTCGGGAAAAAACAACAGATTTTGTGCCCGTGCCGCAAAAGGAAGAACCGGTAGCCGTACCGCCCCCGCCCGCAGCCGAAAAAGCAAAGACTCCTGATTTAAAGACAGAGCCTCTTGCTGATTTGCTTGTCCATGAAGCCTCATCTCAAACGGAAACGTTGCCTGTTGAAGCTGCCATTTTGCCGTCTACAGCTGAACCTGCCCCGGAACAGGCTCTGCAGGAAACACTGCCGACATTGGATCTTATCGTCGATGATTTCGGAGAACTGCCGAAGCCGATTGTCCTACCCGAATCCTCTGCAGAAGATAAATGGAAGGCAACGGATATCAAAGACGGACAAAAAACAACGCTGGAGCTGCTGCCTTCAGAAGTAACCGGAACAGAAGAATTGCCGGCTGTTCTTCCTGAAAGTCCTGAAGTTCTGCCTGAAATCATACCGGATCTGCCCGCTCCGCAGGCTGCGCCCGCAGCTCAGGTGGAAATTCTGCCTTTGCCGGTTTTGAATCCGCAAACAACTCCGACAGCATCCCTGCCGGAACAGCCGGTTACAGAACAGACCCCTGTTATAAAACAAGAAACACAGTCATCAGCGGTTCAGCCGACTCCGGTCGCAGAATCGGTTTCCGCACCGCCCGTTCCGCCGCAGCCGGAAGAGACGGAACAGGTTAAGGCCGCACAGGAGGCTCAGACTCAGGCGGAGGCACAAGTGCAAGCCATGGCCGCTGAAGAAGCCGAAGCAATTGCCGAGGCGAAAGCCCAAATCAAGGCCGCAGAGGAGGCAAAAGCAAGAGCTGAAGCTGCTGCTCAGGCACGCGCAAAAGCCGAAGAAGAGGCGCGATTAAAAGCTGAGGCAGAAGCTCAAACCAGAGCGCAGGAGGAAGCCCGTATTCAGGCAGAAGCCGAAGCGCAGATAAAGGCGGCACAGGAAGCAAAAGCAAAAGCGGAATCCGCGGCTCAGGCGCGGGCAAAGGCGGAAGCGGAAGCAAAAGCTAAAGCCGAAGAGACCGCCCGAATAAAAGCGGAAGAAGAGGCCAAAGCAAAGGCGGAAGCAGAGACTCAAATCAAGGCGGCGCAGGAGGCCCAAGCAAAAGCAAAAGCGGCGGCAAAGGCTGCAAAAGCAAAGGCCGAAGAAGAAGAACGCCGCAAAGCCGAAGAAGCGGAAAGAGAGGAAATGCGCAAAAAAACGCCTCCTCCCCCGCCGGCAAATGCCGATGAATTGGATATTATTAAAGAAACGCTTGTTGAACGAGTAAATGAAGACGGCGAAGTTGAAACGTTCATCTATCTTGAACGCAAGCCTAACCCCAACAGATTCAAGAAGAAACCGCAACAGGAGCGGGAACTGCAGCAGCAGGATCTGGTCCGCACACCGGCAGAGCAGACGGCGCCCGCAGCAATTCCGCAAGAACCGGTTCCCGTACCGCAGCCGGAACCGTCTGAACAAACGGCCTCCTCCCCTGCACAACAGCCGGTTTCTTCTGAAATTGAACGGGAAAATGCTGCCGTTCCTCCCGCCGCGCCCGTTCAGCCGGCAGTTGTCGAACGTGTTTTGGACGATTAAAGCTTTTGTTCAGTCCTTGTTTGGTGTATACTCTGTCCGTTTGAACAGAAAATTTTGCCTGTCGGAAAGCAGCAGGCCTCAGATGTCGATCGGCGGCACAAATATTTTGAATTGAAATTTTCAAAGGGAACCATAATGACTGAAGATAAAACGTTTCAGCGTATTCGAAACGAGCTGAAAAATCATCACGTTGTTTTATTCATGAAGGGGACACCGTCCAAACCGCGCTGCGGTTTTTCGGCAGACGCCGTTGAGCGGTTAAAGGAAGCGGGCATTGATTATAAAAGCGTCGATGTTTTATCCGATCCGGTCTTGTATGACGGGATCCGCCAATACACAAATTACATGCACTTTCCGCAAATGTTTGTTAATGGCCGTTTTATCGGCAGCAGCGACAATATCAATAAATATGCGGCTAAAAAAAAGCTTTGATCTGACAAATCCTTTTGTAATACTAATACAAACCTTTTAAAGAAAGCTTCCTTAATTAAGAGGAAATCCTGTTTACTTGAAAGCATTGCTTATGCGGCACCGGTTTTTATTTGCTTTTTTTCTTCTGCTTCTTCCCTGCGGCGCACAGGCAGAAGGCGTCGTTCTTAAAGAAGAGGAATGTGAGGCAAAACTGGTTGACTTGATAGAAAAAACAACAAATTATATTGATGTTTCCGTTTATGCTATCAACAACCAACGCTTAATTGATGCTTTGATTGCGGCCCACCGCCGTGGCGTAAAAATCCGTATTTTAACAGATAAAACCCAAGCAGCCGGCGTTTCTTCACGAATATGGGACCTTGTCTCCGCCGGTGTTCCCTTGCGCGTTCATACACACAAAAGAATTATGCATACCAAAGTCGGCATTTATGACGGTACTTCCGTTTCCAGTGGCTCTTTGAATTGGACAGAGCCCGCCGTTCATAAAAACGAGGAAGTCTGTGATATCTTTGTCAATGATCCGGCGTATGCGGCCCAGCACCAAAAATTATTTGATCAGCGTTGGGCCGATAATTCGCAGGAAAAATCCGATGAATGGCTGAATATAAAACAAAAAGAACGCGCTGCCACACATAAAAAGGGCCGGAAATAATGCTGCCGCCCTTACCGTGTAAAATTCAGCCTGAGCTGTCGGGCCTGATCCAGTACGGTCGGCAAGTGCGGATCTTCTAAAATCCGACAGGCCTTCGGCTGCTGCTGACCAGCGAAATATTCCTCTGCACATTGCCGCATTGTCAAACGAATACTATTTTCCAGCTGATAGGGCTGATCGGAAAAATCCGCGCTGTATCCTAACAGAGCCAAACAAGTCGCATAAATAAAAACAGGGCGAACGATACGCAGCAGAGTCAAAACGACGGGCACAAGGAACATGACAAATCCGACCGCCGCATTAATAAATGAAAACGGTATCTGAACCGGCGCGGAAAGCAGGCTGACGGCAGACAGAAAGCAGGCGACAATTACAGTATACAGCGTTAAAGAATCCCGATCCCGCCACAGCTTATTTTTATACATAACATACCCCAAAGTTCCCAAAATAGGCAGGATTAAAACGAAATGAAGTTGTGTTTCCACATCAAAACCGGTCAATACCGCAGAAGAACTTATAACGGCCTTTTTTAACGATTGACCGAAATCAGAAAAGGAAGAACCGGAAAACATAAAAATAAACAGATTCAACACAACCATAAACACAAGAAAAGCGCCCAAGACTCCTTTCCAATTTTTATGCATCAGTCCCATAACGGCCCACCCGACAAAAATGCTTAACGCAAAAACGCTATTCATCGAAAAAACAGACAACGACAGGAAAAGAATAAACCGCATTGAATTGTGATAGGTCAGCAAGCGCTGGAAACCGAAGTCTGCGGCAAGCAAACCGAATAAAATTGTCAAATGGATTGGCAAAGCCGCCGTATACATAAGATTTAATGCATTTAAGTCGGAAAAGAACGGCAGAAAAAACAACGGCAAATAACGATACGGACCGGCAGCTTTAACGATCAAACGATACAATAAAAAAATATCTGCCAGATAAATCATATAGTTCAAAACAAGATACGCCCGAATATGCCACCCGCCGAACAAATAAAACAAATGCGTTATCAGCTCCGGAAGAACGGGCCAGCCGGCAGCCGTTTCCGGAAAAGAGGCGCCCTGTTTTGAAAACATTGGCAGCGTATCCCATTCCTGATGTCTCGGCAGAGGAAAAGTGACTGAAAACACCCATTTGTAAGCCCCCCAAAGGCCGAATAAAATCAATATCGGCCAAGGCAGCTTTCTCCATATCTGAATAATGTTTTGTTTTATTTTTGACAGCATTTTTCCGTCCTGTTTTTGCAAATTCTCAGTTTAGCCATACTAAGATATTTTTCAAGTTTCATTCCCAAACAGGAACGGATTTTACTGCTTATTCAATTTGACAGGCTTCTTCAAAATCAAATCGGGGCAGCCGCGGATACATTTTTTCTTTTGAACCGTATCCCAGATTACATAAAAAATTAGATTTAAACGTTGTCCCTTTAAAGAAAGCCTCATCAACCATTTGAGCATTAAAACCGCTCATCGGACCACAATCCAGTCCCAACGCTCTGGCGGCCATGATTAAATAGGCCCCCTGTAGCGCAGTGTTCCGCTGTAAAGTTTCTTCTATCAAATCAGGCTTGCCCTCATACCAAACGCGTACATTCGCCGGCGGATATAATTTATCAAAGTGTGTATAAAAGGCCGCATCTCCGCCGACAATCGCCGTTACGGGAGCCGTCCTCATTTTTTGCACATTACCGGAATCCAAACAAGGCTCCAAACGTTTTTTGGCTGCTTCGGACACAACAAAAACAACCCGCATCGGCTGGCAGTTTGCGGCGGTCGGCCCCATTTTGGCCAGATCGTAAAGCTGCTTCAAAACATCATCGGAAACTTTTTGATCGGTCCACGCATAATATGTTCTGGCGTTATTAAACAAGATATCCAAATCCGGCTGAGAAATTTTCGGCATGCGGCCCTCCTTAAATTATTTTGATTTTGACCGTTTTATCGTACAGCAAACAAGCCGCTTTTCAATATCTGGCTTTATGGCTTGGCCTGTTTCAAAAAAATGCGCTTTATCGAAATTATTTTGCCTTCTTTCTTTATCTTTTCGTAACAAAGTCCTGTTATCCTGAGCAAAACAAACAGGTCAATAAAAGAGGTCTGACGTGTCTAAATACTTGCACTTTTCTTTCAAAACGCTGGCATTAACAGCCGTGACATTCGTGTTCGGCGCGTGTGATATGGGATTGCCCGATCCGTTTACCCAGCGAACAATCGTCACGCCCAAGGCCGCCTCGTCTGTCATTGTCTGCCGTTCCCAACAATGCGCACCGGCCAGAACAAGCATGACACGCGAGTTTTTATACAACAGCCTGCTCAACCTGTTTGACAACAACCTGGATTCAACCATTCTTATTTGCGATGCCGACCCGAATTCCAGAATGTGTTTTGAAAACTACATTCAATTCAATATCAAAGCCGGCGTCACTCCGGCAACCGTCGTTATAGATTCCGCCAAACTGTTAAGCGTTAAACTGCAAAAGGCCGAGCAGATCATCAGTGTCGCTCTGGATTACAACATGCATTACAACGCCGTTCGACCGGCTTGCCTGACATCAACCAATGCTTTATTCGTCAAATCGCCCGATTATGTGTTAATGGAAGACACAGGCTATATCTGCAAATTCACAACAACGGCGGATTCTATGATTTCCACGGTCTTCGCAATCGATTATGTCGATTTGGATTACGGCGTGATCGGCGCGAATTATTCCTTTGGCGTGGCCGGACCGGCTTACGGCGGCGGTACGGGATATATGCTGATGCGCTTCCAGAAAAACGCTTTTCCGTCTGACCCGAAAAAATTCGTCCTGCCCAAAGGACCGCAGGAAATGCCGACTGAACCGACAACGTCCTCCGGTCAGGTCAAGCAGGAATACGGCGTCAAAACAGACGCGGCCAAAATCGCGCCGGGACAATACAAAGTCACGCCGCTGCCCTTAAAATAGGTAAAAATCATGACCGTTAAAACAATCGGAATTATGACCGGTAATTCTTTGGATGCCGTTGATACGGTGCTGACTGAATTTGATAACGGCAGAATGACGGATTTAACCGCTCATACAATCAAATATCCGGAAGAATTGACACAAGCTATAATCCGCCTGCGTTCCGAGCTGATCGCACATCACGGCGATACCGGCTTTCTGGAAAACAATCCTTTTTTTGATCAAACGCTGACGGCCTATACTCGGCTGATTGCCCGGACGATTAATGAACTGTGCGCCCGATCCGGCATTGACAAAGCTGGAATTGCCGCCCTCGGACTGCATGGACAGACCTGTGATCACTTTCCCCCTTCTATTGCCGCAGGACAAGCCCCCTACACGCTGCAGATCGCCGATGCCGCTTTGCTGGCGAATGAAACGGATATTCCCGTCATTTATGACTTCCGTTCAGATGACCTGATGAATGGCGGAGAAGCCGCCCCACTTGCCCCGATACACAACCGGCACATCGCGCTTGATCTTAAAACAAAAGGCGTCTTTCCCGTCGCCTTCTGCAATGCCGGTAACACCGGAAATATTACGCTTATTTCAGAAGACAGTCATGCCCATGAAACCGTCATGGGGTGGGACATCGGCCCCTTTAATCATTTTGCTGATCTGCTGATGAGGACGCAAAAAGGGCTGAGCTGTGATATGGACGGCGATTTCGGACGCCAAGGAAAAATCATTCCCGATTTGCTGTCTGATTTATTTGATACTGCGGCAGTGACAAATAAAAAGCAAAACTTCTATTTGCAAAAACCGCCCAAGTCTTCGGATCCAAGCTGGTACCGGCTGAACATTGAAAAAGCATGTGCCGTTTACGGATTTGAAAATGTATTAAGAACCGCAGAATATCTCAGCGCCTACACTTATGTGCATACTTTGGGATTTGTGCCGGAGCATATTAAAATGCCGAATACATTTTTACTGTTCGGCGGCGGATGGAAAAATCCGCTGATCCGGCGGGATTTTCAGACTCTTTTGAACAAAGAGGGCTTTATTTTAGATCGTCATCGTCCGTTGTTTGCACAAATCCGCCGCCGGTTTGCCCAAGTCCCTTATGTCGATTTTTCCGATCGTTTCGGATACAGCGGAGAATACATGGAAGCCAGAATCTTTGCGGACATGGCCCGCTGCCGCATTATCGGCGAACCGTTCAGCCTGCCGGAAACAACCGGCTGCCGGTGTCCGACCGTTGCCGGCATTTATGTTCTGCCTTCAAGCGGGAAAAAATATCTGCTTAATGATTTGTTTGACCATTACCATACCGCTGACTTAATTGATAACAACTGGCATAAAAAATACAGCCGCGCCGCTAAAGGGTGGCAAAATAAAAAAAGTCAGTCCGTTTCTTTTGCCGCAAAACTGTAAAGATAGGCCGCATTCTTCTTTAACCATTTCTCGGCCCGCTGATAATCGGGCGCGAGTTCTTCAACCACTTGCCAAAAAGCGGCGGAATGATTCATTTGACGCAAATGTGCAACTTCATGCGCAATGACATAATCCGCTACAAACAAAGGAGCCAAAGCCAGTCTCCAAGAAAAGGACAAATGTCCCGTCCGACTGCAGCTGCCCCACCGGGAAGTCGTATCCCGCACCGTTACCCTTTGCACATGCACTTGAATTTGCTCCGCTGTTTTTCGAGCTTTCTGCAAAGCATAAGCTGAAAATTCCTTTTTTATAAAATCACGCACGCGCCGGGCTAAATGTTCCGATTGCCCGGAAACCCAAAGAACATTTTCATCAAACCACACGCCCCGTTTGGCCGAAGGCGAATGATGAATAACACTTTCCCGCCCCAAAAAAGAAAACGACAGACCGTCCTGAAACACCTGTTTTTCAGGCAAAAGAGCCAGCTGCCGAACGGCCCAGTCCGCCTTGCTTTGGGCAAAAGCCAAACCCCTTTTTACAGAAACGGACCGCGGCAGGACCAAAACAATCCGGCGCGAAGACCTCCCGACTTTAAGGCGTATGCGTTTGGCCCGCGCATTATATTCAACATGAATGTCAATCGACCGCCCTTCATGATAAATCGTTGCCAACATAGGCTGTCCGACAGTTACAGATCGTCCCATTCCACAATATAATCCTGAAAATCTTCTTCCGGCTTGGGCGCAACACATCGACCCGCCGCCGACATTTTTGCCTTATGCACGCTCATCGGCGTCCCGCTGATCAAAGGGTGCCATTCGGGCAGCGGTTTGCCTTCGTCCAACAAACGATAGGCGCACGTTTTCGGCAGCCAATAACACTGATGGATCGTTTCAGGGCGAATGCGCTGACATTCGGGAACGTATCGGCTGCGGTCCGCATAATGGCGGCACCGGCATGTTCTGCGGTCCAGCAAACGACAGGCGATATTCGTAAAAGCCAATGTATTATCTTCTTCAAAAATGACTTTTTCCAAACAACATTTTCCGCAGCCGTCACACAGCGCTTCCCATTCGTCGTCGGTCATCTCTAAAAGTGTTTTTGTTTCCCAAAAGGGCTTGTTCGTTTTCACAAGAACGCTCCCTGCAAAAAAAGGCATTACAATTATATAGTAATGCCCTTTTTGCTTAATTTATATGCTTTTTTCTTTATTTTTTAGAGCGCACACCCAAGCCGATTTTTTTGGCCAATCCCGATCTGCGTTCAGCATAATTCGGCGCAACCATCGGGTAATCCGCCGGCAAATTCCAGCGCACGCGGTATTCTTCAGGCGTCATGTTATACGCTGTTTTCAAATGACGTTTTAACATTTTTAATTTTTTGCCATCTTCCAAACAGACAATATAATCCGGAAAAACAGACTTTTTCACCGGTACCGCAGGCTGCAGACGTTCCGCTTCCGGCTCTGCCGAATTAACGGAAGCCAAAGCGCGGTACACTTCCTGAATTAATTTAGGCAATTCAGTCGTCGTTGTTTCATTTCTGGAAACATGTGAAGACACTATTTCCGTTGTAAAAGCTAAAAGATCCTCATTTGTAAAAGATTCAGACATTCAATATTCCCCCTAAAATAATGAGACTCTTTTTTATAAAATAATTTAAAAAAGAGTGCAAGTTTTTCCTATTATTTACTTCTTCTTTTCCAAAAAGCTGGCATCACCATAAGAAAAAAATCTGTACTGCCGTTCTATTGCATGTTGATAAGCGGCTTTCATGCATTCAATGCCGCTGAATGCACAAACCAACATAAACAACGTAGAACAGGGCAAATGAAAATTGGTAAATAATACGTCAACAGCTTTAAAACGGTATCCCGGCGTAATAAAAATAGATGTTTCTTCATGAAAAGGACGCAGCCGCCCATTGTCATCCGAAGCACTTTCCAATAAACGCAAAGCTGTTGTGCCAATCGATACAATGCGCCGTCCTGATTGCTTCGCCTGAGTGATCAGGCGAGCCTTTTCCGGCGAAATATGCCCGAATTCGGCGTGCATGACATGATCTTTTGTATCTTCGGCCTTGACCGGCAAAAAGGTCCCGCCGCCTACATGCAGCGTTATTTTAACGTTTTCAATGCCAAGCGCATCTATTTTGGAAAGCAGGTCCTTCGTAAAGTGGAGGCCCGCCGTCGGAGCTGCCACCGCGCCGTCATGCTTGGCATAAACCGTTTGGTAATTTCTTTTATCGTCCTCGTAGCCTTCTTTTTCGCGGTGAATATAGGGCGGCAAGGGCATCACGCCATACCGTTCCAAAGCGGCGAAAAGCAAAGAAGGATCAATCAAAAACTCCAAAACGACCGTCGTACCGCCTTCTCCGCGTCCCAGCACTTTAGCTTCCAACGGATCGGAAGACGAATTTTGCGGCGGATAAAACCGCACAATATCGCCTTCGCGCAAACGTCTGGCGTTTTTAACCAAAGCTTCCCACTGATTTAACCCGACAGATTTAAACAGAGTCGCCTCTATTCCCGCCTGCCCGCGATAACCGAACAAACGCGCCGGAATAACCCGCGTATCGTTAAAGACCAGCAAATCATCGGGACGCAGCAAAGAAGGAAAGTCGGAAATATGCAGATCCGTTAATGAATCCGGCGGACAAACATGCAACAATCCGGCAGATTCACGAGGCTCTGCCGGACGCGAAGCGATTCTTTCCCTCGGAAGGGCAAAATCAAAATCAGAAACTAACACAACACTTTACAACCGCGGAGAAACAACGCCTTCAAACATCGCATCAAAGGCATCAAAGTCTTCCATAACATCATGGCCGGTAAAGTCTAACACTTCGTATTTTTCATTGGCCGTGTTGTACACATACAGATCATCGTCTGCCCGTCCCAACAGCACCATACCTTCCAGATCATCACTATAATCCGCGAAATCCTCATTCGCCGAAACAATATCGTTCAAAGTGTAATTACTTTCCGGATCGGTCACCTGATCCGTGCTGTAAAACTCGATGCCGTTCCATGCGAATCCGTTGACTTCTCTTAAAAAATCAATATATCCCTGCGGCACGGGCGGCAAACCGATTTCAGCCATATCCCTTTGGCATTGAGCCAAATCCTTGCTGGAAGCGGGACGAACAATCATTGCGCCGTCATCATCGGCCAATTTTTTAAGAATATCTTCGATCATTATATTTTCCTAAACAGTTATGGATAATTGGAGGTATTTTAAATAAAAAATTCCCTTCCTTCAACGGTTTTCAGCGTCCTGCCTGTTTCTGCATCAGCTGCGCTACGGGCATATTGAGCTTTTCACGCGATTTAGCAGGACGTTTCCAAACCATATCATCACTCCACGGCAACTTGATTTTTATCCCCTGAGCCAAACTTTTGTTTTTCAGCTGGGGATCAATAACCAAATGATGCAGTTCATCATGCGGTCCGATCGGCATAATAATCAGATTTTTAAAATCGTTCGTTCCGCCGCCGTGAATCGGCAGTTTATGGTGCACATTGTATCCGTTGACGCTGTATCCCTTGCGCATCGTCGCCAATCCGACATCGGAAATTCCCATCGCGCGCAATTCATCGGGAAAATGTTCGGCCACATATTTTAAAAACGAAGGACGAACCTCTTTTTTAAACTGCTCGCGCATCGCCTCGCGCTCACTCTTCGGCGGCATTTTAAATTCGACTTCTTTCAGTTTAAAACCGTTGATCACATCAAAATCGAATTGCCCGCGTTCGGCGCGCTGTTTTTCAGGCGTTGTTTTGCCGCGACCGTTGTTATAACCGTACTGAGCCCCCGCATTTCCCCGACGGGCCCGCTTTGTATGAGTATATTCTTTCACCATGAAAAATCCCCGTTCAAATCAGGTGTTGCATTAACAGTTAGGTTAACACACCTTTTTTGGCAAAGGAAGAGATTTTTTGTCTAAAAATCGACATCAAATCGTAATAATCTGCACCTGAATATTTTTGATTTCTTCCAACTTTGTGCCCAGTTCTTCTATGACTTGAGCGGGTGCCTCCATTACAATGGATATCAAACTCAGCTGTTTTTGACGATGAGGCACTCCCATGCGGGCAATAATAAAATCGCCGTACTGTGTCAGTAAATCGTTGATTGATGCCGCAGATTTTTCACGGTGCGGCAC
This sequence comes from Alphaproteobacteria bacterium, assembly GCA_017480385.1. Lineage (GTDB taxonomy): Bacteria > Pseudomonadota > Alphaproteobacteria > CAAGCB01 > CAG-977 > UBA11549. The sequence continues at coordinate 22,876 of JAFVAT010000005.1, forward strand.
AACAATGGCTATTTCAGCCAGTTTTAATTCAGCCATTTATCTTCTCCTAAAAAAATTGTCACTGCAGGCAGTTTATCTGAAAAACAGAAGACTGCCAAGCCCTCCATATTTCCACACGGCATTTATTCTGACCGATTATTGCCCTTTGACAATCTTTCGGATCCGACCGATACAGATTATACAGCTCCTGCTCTGCGCCTTCCTATACGCGAAAAAGACAAAAGCCGCTAATCTGATTGTTTTGTCCGCAATGCTTTGTAATTCTTCAACAGCCGGGCAAAAGCATCTGTCAGAGCGGCGGCAATTTCAGGCGCTTCTCCCAAATAATTCAGACATTGGGCACAGGCCTCCAATGTTGAAACGCTTTCCCGACGCGGTTCTTTGCGCAGTTTCCCATACAGCGACCGTTTTTCGGGCACCAGCAGCAGACGTCTTGTCTTGAGCAGCCACGGATTGCGCCACCATAAAGCCTTTGCCTGACTCCACGATCCGTCCAACAGAATAATTCCTTCCAGTTCCTGCAAACATTGATCCGCATCTGCAGCCAGCTCGCCCTTTTTATTCAAAACATACAATCCGGGGGCCACCGGTGTTTCCTTTTGTGCCCCCAAATACAAAACGCCCCACTTTTTCGGATCAGCCTGTCGTTTTAAAACGGCTGCCAAACCGGGACGGGACAAGGCGATTTCCAGCTGAGAATTTTTCAGCATAGATTTTAAAATTCCGGCTGTTCCCAATTCCTTATCCTGTTCCTGCGGGTGCTGCATTATTAAAACAAAACGGCGGTTGTCAAAGGGCTCTGCCTCTGTGCAAACGCAGAGTCCCTTGATTTTTCCGCACTTGGGGCAAAAAGTATTTACATCATCTGTCAATGGACGCTCACCGGTACCAGTTCGTTATCTATAACCAGAGATATAGCCTTATTTTCATCATCTGTATAGGCTAATTCTGTTCCTTCCGCCGCATAGATAAACCACATTTTACGGTGATCGACAATTTTCTTTTTAATATACGCGATTGAATTGACTCCTAATTTAGCCAAATCATCGGGCGTAATATTTTTTTTGTCCGTTTGAATCAGCATGACGACCTCCTTTCGCCGCTTTGAGCTTAAGATTTCTTTTCAATCTTAGCCTTTTCCGTGTTTTTTTCGATTTTTTTATCGGCACTTCGTTTAGATATTTTAATCTGACGCACCTTGGATTCCGGTTCATTTTGTTCCAGATCAATGTGCAAAAGCCCGTTTTCCAAATGAGCGTCTATCACTTCAATTCCGTCAGCCAAAATAAAGGAACGCTGGAACTGACGCGCCGCAATCCCGCGGTACAAATACTGACGTTCCGGCGCATTTTCGTCTTCGGTATGGTGACCGCGCACAACCAACTGCTTGTCCTCTATCTCGATCATCAAATCGTCTTCTGCAAAACCGGCCACCGCAATCGTGATCTGCAGATGAGACGGATCAATCTGTTCAATATTATAAGGGGGATAACTTTCCGAATTTTTCGCCGCACGATCCAACATGCGTTCTAAAGAATCAAATCCCAGCATAAAAGGATTGTTAGATGTTAATAAAGCCATGATATTTCTCCTAAAATCAAATGAGCAAATAACCGGCGGGATCCTTGTTGACTCCCGTCATCAGGATACCCTTAAACGGCATATCCTGACCAAACGGATATAATTTCTCTTTTTGATATTTTCAAGAGGGAAGCAAAAAGATTTTTCTTTTTCAGAATGCCTTTTTGCTTCCGGCAGCCTTTTTATGGCGAAGATTTGTCATGCTGTTGAGCCTGAAGCTTCTGCTCCAATTCTTCCTCCCGTTTGACAGATTCCACCAAAGACAGCAATACGCCTCCGAACAGCAGGATAAACGTGATCGCCAAGGAAATGCGATCGTCCACTTTAAAGAAGAATTCTCCTACAAAAACTTTGACCCCAATCAGCACCAGCAAAACCGCGCACGCCGGCTGCAAATAGGAAAAACGATGAATCGCCGCCGACAAAAGAAAATACAGCGCCCGCAGCCCTAAAACGGCAAACATGTCGCTGGAATAAAGGGCGAACGTTTCATGCGAAACGGCAAACATGGCCGGCACACTGTCAATTGCGAACAGCGCATCGCCAAATTCGATCAGCAGCAGGGCTAAAAGCAGCGGCGTAGCGTACCATTTCATTTTCGACGGATCAGTTGTTGAAGGCAGCCTGACAAAAAAATGTTCTTCGTGCAGCTCGTTTGTCACACGCAAATAATGGCGGAAGAAACGGACCATTCGGCTGTCTGACAAATTGATTGCCGGTTCCTGCGAAAACAGCATCTTCAGTCCGGAATAAATTAAAAAAACGGCAAAAATCAATAATACCCGGTCATACTTATCCAAAATTTCCGCGCCGATCACAAACATGAAGCCGCGCAGAACCGCCGCCCCTAAAATGCCCCAAAATAAAACGCGGTGCTGCAGATGACGGGGAATGGCTAAATAGGAAAAAACCAATGAAATAACAAATACATTATCAATAGACAGCCCCATTTCCACAATATATCCCGTGAAAAATTCAGAGGCCATTGAGGCGCCAAAATACCAATAAATCCATAATCCGAACAAGCATGCGATCCCCGCATACGCCGAAAACAAAAGCACACTGTTTTTAGCGCTGATTTCCTGCGCTTTTTTTTCTAAGATACCTAAATCCAAAAATAAAATAGCACAAACAATCCCGCCAAACATCAGCCAAATCCATAACGGCTGATGCAAAACAGTATAAAACAATAAATCGTGTATCACAGAAAACAGCTCCTGCTAGAAATTATACCGCAGGCCGATATTGACCCTGCGTATTTTTACATCTTGTTTCACAGCGGGCTGGGAAATATCTTTGACGGAAAACGTTCCCAAGTCTGTATACGCATAACCAATATCCAAAACCAGATTTTTCGGCAACCGAATCCCTATTCCGCCGCCAGCTTTCCACGCAAAACGGAAACGGGAATCGCCAAAAACCTGCCCCCCATCAACAACGGCATCAGGCGTATCATTTCTGGAAACGCCTATGCCGGCACCAATATACGGCGAAACATTTTTATAATCAAACAAATCAATATAGCCTGCTGTCATTACCGTCCATGACGGCAGGCGCGTGCGGACAAAATCTGCCGTTCTGTTATAAGCTCCCGGACCTTTCATAACGACACGCGTATATTCAAACGTCATTTCCCCGCGGAAAATTTCGGCCCACCGCTGACCGAACCCCATTTGAATGTCAAAGCCTTTTTTCAACGGCGTCTGAGTGCTGTAAACCCCGCCGATATCTGTTCGCGTATAAAAGCCGTCATCAGATTGGCCTGCCTGCGCAGAGAAATTCCAAAAGACAACGCTTATACAAAAAAAGAATGCCTTGATCATTCGGGAACCTCCTCTCTCTGTGTTTTCATTTCTGCCCGATACGGATCAGTCGGATACGTTCCCAAGATTTTAATCCTTTCAGAAAAAAAAGCCAATTCTTCCATTGCCCTATGGAAGGCGGGCGATTCGCCATGTGCCGCAACATCAACCAAAAAACCTGCGGAAGTCAGAAAACGATCCGGATCCATAAAGCTTTCCAAACGCAAAAGATCAATACCGTTTGTCGCAAATCCACCCAGACATTTATACAAAACAGCCGGCTTGTTTTTCACCCAAAAAACAAAAGAGGTCACGGCCTTATCCGGATCAACATCTGCGGCAGGCGTACGCGATAAAATCCAAAAACGCGTTGTATTCAGAGCTGAATCCTCAATTCCTTCCCGAAGAATTTTCAATCCGTACAGCTCTGCCGCCGTCCGGGAAGCGACAGCCGCCGTATCTTCACGGTCAAGCGCGACAATTTCCTGCGCCGCCTGAGCCGTATTCGCGGCCGTTTCCGTTTTAACATTCAAAGACTGCAAAAAATTTCGGCATTGAGATAAAGCCTGAACATGAGAGCGCACAACCCGAATCCTGTTTAAATCCGTTCGCGGTATCCCCAACAGACAATGGCAGATTCGCAGAAAATATTCCCCGCAGACATACAGCGACAAATTCCCCAGCAGCCGGTGCATATCCGCTACGCGACCGGCAACGGAATTTTCAACCGGCAAGACGGCATAGGCAGCCTGTTTTTGCAAAACCGCCTCCAAAGTCATTTCAAAAGTCGAATAAAAACGGATTTCCCGCTGAGGAAATATCTGTTTTGCCGCTAAATGGGAAAATGCGCCCTGCACTCCCTGACACGCTACACATTCATTCGTTTCTTTATTCATTTTTAGCCTAAAGTTTTTGCAATTTTTCCAAAAAAATATTTTTTGTCAAACCTCTTGTAGTCTATTTTTAATATGGTATACTCTTTTTATAGGAATATAAGCAAGCGTCTATTTTGCCCTTGCATTAATCATAAGGATATCTCCATGTTGTCTGATACTCTTCCCAAACGTTCCGACAGTTTCTTTCATAAAAAGCGGGAAAAAAGGTCTGCTTTCGCGGTCAGACAAAAATCGGCAAAAGCTGTCAAACCTCAGGCCGAAACGAAACAGCCGGAGGATTTTCTTGGAATTCCTTGCAAAACGGTTACCTTTAAGGTACCGCCTAAGGCCGAACGGGAAGCCATGCGCATAGAATTTGAACAGGGCAAACGCGCTGAATTTATTAAATATCTGGCCGAGACTCAGCAGGACGCTTTAAAACGGGCGGGCATTACGCAAAAACAGCTGGAGGGCATGAAACGGGGCTATACGCCGCACGGTTTTAATACGCATCACAAACTGCCGATTTACGGCGGCGGCACGAACGACTTTTCCAATCTGGTATTAGTTCGCCGCGAACCGTGGCACGATATGATGCATTATCACCTGATCAACCGGCAAACAAAAAAGATGTCTGAGGGGGATCAAAGGCAAATTGTTATTCCCGACCCCAAAACGCCGGTTTTTGAACCTGCGCCGCAGTATAAGTTCTTGGAAAAGTGGGCTAAAAAAGGACGTAAGACTTACGGCGGCAATAAAAACGTTACTCTGGACGAAGTCCGTAAAGAAGCCAAGCGCAGAGCCATGGCGTTTAATGCTTGTCAAGATCGGGGACGTTAAGCAATGGCCGATTATGTACAACATACGCTGACCAAAGCGGAAAAAGAAGCGCGGCGGGCAGAACGTCTGCGCCAACAGGAACAGGACAGACAGGCAAAGATCGCTTGCCTGCCCGATCAGGTTCACGGAATTCCGGTTGTTGAAGTTCCTTATACTGCCGTTTCCAAAAAACGCGTTAAAGAAATGCGCCGCGAATTTACAGGACTGCGCAGAGCCTTTTTAAAAGAACTGGCGGCAACACAAACGCAGGCTTTAAAACAAATGGGATTGTCTGATCATATGATCGGTCTTTTAGCAAAAGGCGAAGCGCCGAACGGCTTTAACGTTCATCATAAAATGCCTTTAGCGGGCGGCGGAAAGAACGAGTTTTCCAACTTTATTTTAATTCAAAACGATCCCTATCATACAGATATTCATAAAGTTTCCGACTTGCAGATTGTTAAAATGAAGGAAGGGGAAACAAAAACCGTTAAAATTCCTATGCCGCAGGGGAATGTTTTTGTTCCGCCCGACCGACAGAACTTATCCGTTCAGACGGTCGGCAAAAGCGTTATTTCGTCAGCCGTTTTAGATAAAATACGAAAAACGCGATAAAAAAATAGACAAAAAAATATTTTTATGACAAACTTTCCTTAATGAAAGCGATTCTCTTTGTTAAGGACGATATGCGATGATTACGGAAGATAAGTTTGTTCATGCCAAACGTGCTAAAAAAGGGGCTAAACCTCCTAAAACCGCTGCTCAGCTGAATGCGGCGCAGGGAAAATTTCCTTTCACGGAAATCAATGGCTTTAAGCTCAAAGAAGTGGAATGGACGGTCCCCGATAAAAAAACCCGGAAAAGACGACGCAGCGCTTTCGGCAAAGTCCGTGAAGAATTTTTAAAACATATTGGTGCAACAATGGAACCGGCACTGCGTGAAATGGGGCTGACGGACAAACAAATCGAGCAGGTCAAAAAGGGCACTGCTCCAAACGGATATAACGTGCATCATAAGCTGCCGATTCACGGCGGCGGAAAAAATGAATTTTCCAATTTGATTTTAATGCCGATCAAACCGCATGATGAACTGCACCATAAAGTTATGGATCCGCAGGTAGCGCAGATGCAGTCGGGTGATTCCAAAAAGGTCATTATCCCTTGGACAGACGACATGGTTTATGTTGATCCCGAACGCAAAAAAGCGCAGCCGCAAAAATCCGTTTTAATTGCGAAAGCTATGGAATCCCGCAGAGGACGGGCTTAGATTTTTCGTCCCGCGGCTTAAAACGCGAATAGGATTTCCGCACATTTCCCCGCCCTTAAACCGGCGGGGATTTTTTTACATGTTTTTTTTGCCGTTTACGGACTCGGAACACTTCAAATTAGGACAAAGAAAAAACTTTTTCCTCTCAATCGTCATGACGAACAAAAGGACTGTTGTTTAACGGCCCATTCCTGCCGCAATCCTTTTTTCTGAAGGGAAAAGAGGGCTAATCCAGCAAAAGACAGCACCATATCTAAAAAGATATTTTGCGTCTTTTGCATAAAGCCTTTCAAAGAACAATACGGCGTTCAGGCATCACCGGTAACATGAACAACACGCCCGTACGGTTGAAACAGGTCTTGTCAGGCACGGAATTTTTTGCCTTCATTAACCGCAAAATGCTGTTCAGTCTTTTTTCAGACGGTCCAGTTTGCCCGGTATAGACAGAACCGCCATTACGATATCCAGCGCAAAATAGTAAGACAAAAAGGCGACATACATTAAAAAAGGCAGAAAAGCCATGCCGCACAGCAGGATAACAGTCCGCATCTGCGATGCCAAATCAACATGAAACATCATCAATACCAACAAAATGCAGGCACATGTGATCGATGTTCCGAAAATAACCGGCGTTAATTTCAGACACCCCTTGGCAAAATAGGTCGTCAACCCTATAAACTCTTCGCCGACAGACGTTTTTTCCACAACTTCAACGTTCAAAGCTGACGGCTTCAAAAGCAAAAACAACCAAAATTCGCAGCAAATAAAAACAAAAACGCTCAAAAAGAAAACATTTCGAATCTCTGCTAAAACAAGACCGAACAATTCAATCCGTTTTGCGGCAAATATGGAAGAAATCCCATAGAACAGGATTAAAAGCCCGAAGCCTCCGACAAATAAAGCTGTCACTCTTAATATGCCGGCAGAAGAGATTTTTGTCGGCGCATTTTTAATCAGCGCATTCAGTGCCGGCAGCATTGTAAAAGCTGCGTAATGAAACAAAATGCAGCCGATTATGGACAACAAAATAAAAAACAAACAAAACCCTGCCGAAACAGCGTAACGTATGTGCCAAACAATCATTAAAATCGTTATCAGAATCGGAATGACAAATAATCCGCGCAGTCCGGCCTTTGAAAAAATATCACAGCAGGACAACACTTTATCAGCCGGTTTGCCGCTTAAAAAATCAAAAAAACGGTCTATTTTTTCAGACGGATTAAAGAAATGAATTTTTTTCATAAAAAGCCCCTCTGCATTTTAATCGCGAAAGTTAACAAACTGCAACGGCTGATCGATTCCCAATGTTTTGACAAAGGCGATCGTATCCTGCAAATCGTCGCGTTTTTTGCCGGAAACACGCAATTCGTCGCCTTGAATAGCCACCTGCACTTTTTTCTTGGAATCTTTAATTGCTTTAACGATTTTTTTTGCAATTTCCTGTTCTATGCCCTGCTTGACCCGCACGGCCTGACGGATCATCGCGCCGGCAGCCTTTTCCTCTTTGCCGAAATCAAGCGCTGAAGCGTCCAGTTTGCGCCGGGTCACATACGTAATCACCAATTCATGTACCTGCTTTAATTTTAACGCGTCATCGGCCAGAATAATAATTTCCCCCTCTTTTAATTCCACAGAACTTTTAGATCCCTTAAAATCAAAACGCTGAGAAATTTCGCGCGATACGCCGGCAACAGCATTTGTAATTTCAGTCATATCCGTCTTGGAAACAATATCAAAAGAAGGCATCTTTTTTACTCCTTAAAGAAATAAGTTTTTAAAAGTGATTATACGTTAAAAATATAAAATCGCATCAAAAATCACAGTCAGAAAAAAACGACGGTTATTTCCTCAGAAAAAACCAAGGAAAACCGCCGTTTATATACTGCTTTGCCGATCGTCAGACCAGAAGCTTCAAATTTTCCGCCGAAGATCTGCCGTCTTTTCCCGGCAGCAAATCATATTCAATGCGCTGCCCGTCCTGCAAACCACGAATACCGGCCTTCTGCACAGCGGAAATATGCACAAAAACGTCTTTTGACCCGTCTGAAGGACAAATAAAACCGAACCCCTTGGCTGTATTAAACCATTTTACTGTACCAACACTCATTTTTCATCTCTTTCATAATAGTTATGGACCGCCTTTTTCAAGACTGGCAAAAGAATATCATGAATCTCAAAGGACGTCACTTTATCCCTTAGTTTTGGCAAAACGCAATAAAAGCTGACAACTATTCCGTTTTTTGCACTTTTTTCTTTTAAATTTCGCCAAAACAGGTATAACTAGACAAAAGGCACAAGTGTTTTAGGGCAGCTCGCGAAAGGAGACTTTTCCAATGATGGAATTTTTTGAAAATGTCGATTTGGATCAACGCATTGCTTTTTTGGGCACAATTGCTCATCTGGCGCGCGTTGACGGCGAATTTGACGGAAACGAAAAGCAGTTTTTCGTTGACTTGGCCAAATTATACAACCTGACAAAAGAAGAAGCAAAAGAAGCCATTCGCCCTAGAACGGAAGAAGAAGCGCTGGCTTTAGTCAAAACAATCACGGACAGAGGGTTTTCTCTGGTTCTGATCCGTGAAATGTTTTATCTCGGATATGAAGACGGCGATTTGTCCGATTCTGAAATCCTGTTTATTTCAAAGGTCGGTATGGCACTGAATATTCCTCTGGAAAAAATGGAACAAATCAGTAATTGGGTCATCAGAGGCATTGAATGGGAAGAAGAAGGATCTGAAATCTTTTCCGATTACCAATCCAATGATATGACAGAAGACGAACTGGACGCTTACGATTTTTAACGGGCTTGTTTTTGCTTAAAAAAAAGCGTATAACCGTTCCGTTTTTTACTTTAAGGAGTCCTGTATGGCAAAAGAAGAATTATTGGAATTCAGCGGTGTTGTTGTTGAAAAGCTGCCGAATGCCATGTTTCGGGTAAAATTGGAAAACGATCATGAAATTTTAGCGCATACCGCCGGAAAAATGCGCAAGTTTCGTATCCGCGTCATGGTTGGGGATAAGGTTGATATCGAAATGACCCCTTATGATCTGACCAAAGGACGGATTACATTCAGACATAAGACGCCTGTCTGACGGATTTTCTGACCGCGGGCAGAAGGGGATTCCTGTCTTAAAGCCGTTTTCTTTCTTAACCTTTTAGGAACGGAGCTGTGATGACATCAGAATTAAGCGATACGGAAAAAAAACAGTTGGCCGAACGCATTGCCCGGTCGGTGGAGCGCGCGCCGTTTCGTGCCGGACATTATGAGCTGAAGCGCTTTCCTTTGCCCTTTTATAAAAATGCTTACGATGTCCATATAAAGTGTTTTACGACACGTCCCGTCATTACCAAAGAATACGTCTGCGACGATACGCATGTTTTTGAAACGGACGGTGAAGAAGAGACTTTGGCTGAAATTAACGCGGCGCTGTCTTTAGCGTTAAACGCGGAAAATGTCACGGCCTATACTTCTTTTTATTTTCAAAAGGTCGCAATTGACGATTCTTTTGCCCAATTGATTTTTCGGGCGGAAGATATTTTCGATGATACTTTTTCCAAGGAACTGCAGGAAAATTTAAAAGACTTGATTTCCGCCCCGCAGGTTCAGGAAGCACAAAACAGTTATATTGTTTCTGGCTTTGTTTTGTTGGAGGACACGTTATTCAAAGCTGATATTGCCGTTTCTCAGTCCGGCACTGTCACAATTAAGAACGAGGAAGTTGCTTACGACTCTCTGCCTGTTCAGCGGATTATGCTCAGATAAGGAGTATTCTCATGGTTAAAAGCTTAAAAGGATCAAATAAAATAGAAGCTTATGCTGTTCAAGAACCTATTGTTGACATTCCTGTTCGCGGAAATGCAGCGGCCCGGGCCAAAATGACGACGGTTATCAACGAAATGTGCAAATCAGAGGCCGGACGTGTCATTTTAGAAACGGCGGCAGAAAACGATTATGAATTAAAATTTGACAGACAGGCCGCAAAAGAAGGGATTTACGGCTATGCCGATCCGGTTGAAGAAGTGTGTGTTTTAAATCCGAAAAACACATTAGCGCAGAACATTGTCACGTTGGCGCACGAATTACGGCACGCTTATCAATTTACTTATGAAAAGCTGGACGATCTGAGCTATTCGGAATGCGACACAAGAACCATGATGCTGAAAACCCGAACAATGGAAGCCGATGCGGAAAGCTATGGCTGTTTGGTTGCATGGGAATTAAAGGAGCAGGGCAACGATCTGTGCTGGAAGGATTTTTCCTCGGACTATCCTGAAATTGCCGAACCGTTTGAAAAAGCGATAAAAGAAACGGGAGATTTGAATCAGGCAAGAACAGCCGCCTTTAAAGGCTGGTATGACAATGAAGAACGCCGAGATTATTATGATCAGACGATGCTGTCCTGTATTGAAGATACGTCTCCGAACATCTTCAAGAAAAAGCTGAAATCCGTCAGCGCGTCTAAATTCATCGGCGCATACTGCTCTGATCCTGAAACGGGTGAAAATTATTTTACCGAAGACCCGAAGATTCTGGAATCCGGTAAATATACCGCTTTGTATGAGGACATCAAGGACCGCATAACGGCACATCACCAAAAACGCGAGGCGTTATCGGGACGCATTCCGGACAAGACCGTTCCCGATTTTGAAACGCGGCAGCGTCCGCCTGAAGAACCGGAAAACAATGCCCGTGCCGTCAGTGCGGAAGCCAAAGCGGTTGCTTTAGCCGGCAGACAAAAACGCGCGGCTGAACAAATCAAACAGCAAAAGAAACCGTCAGCACCGGTTTTAACGTTAATCAAGCGGCGTGACAGCTCCCGCTGAAGCTAATAATGCGGCGGCGGCACTTCCTCCGACAAAGGGCGGACCTGACCGCTTGAATCAAAATTTTGCGCCAGAAAAAAGACTTCGCGCTGCAGTCTGTCTATGGTTAACGCCTGCTGTGCCACAATTTGGTTTAAATCCTTCAGCGTCCGTTCATATTCAGCCGCCAAACTTTCCAAAGCAATAAAACGTTCTTCTATTTCATCAATATTCATGTCTGTTTCCTTTGCTGCTTTAAGTAAAAATGCCCGCTGTTCTTTAAAAGAAGCCGTCTTCTCTGCGACGGGCACTCCGACCCTTTGATTAAAATGAACATACCGTTCTTTTGTCTGTTGAGTAAATGATTTAAAAAGCTTATTTTAAAAAAAATAATTCAAACAGAGGTGTTTTATGACTGATTTGATCGATTTGTTCTGCGATCTAGCGCGCATTCCTTCCCCCTCCATGCAGGAAGAGGCCGTTGCCGACCGTATTTTATCCTTTTTTCAGGAAAATCATATTTCTGCCGAACGCGATGATTTCGGTAATGTTTGCGCCTGTATTTCCGCAACAGATCCTTCAAAACGCCCTCTCATGCTGTCCGCTCATATGGACGTTGTCGGCGATTCAAGTCCGGTCCATATCATCAGGGCTGACGGAATTATCAAAACAGACGGCACGCGCACGTTAGGGGCAGATGATAAGGCCGGTGCCGCCGCGGCAATGATACTGGCCAAGACCATTGCCGAAAATAAGGAAATGCGTCACGGCGGATTGGAAATCGTTTTTACGCGCGATGAAGAACAAAATATGAGCGGTGCCCACGCGCTGCATTTTGACAGATTTCAATCGGAATATATTTTGGTGTTGGACGGCGACAGGCTAGGTGATTTCCAGATTGCCGGCGCAGGCTATACAAAGATGATGCTGACCGTCAATGCGTTTAAGGGCGGTCATTCGGGAATCGATATTGCCGACACACAGCGCGTCAATGCCGTCAGGCTGATTGCTGAAATCATGGCCGAACTGCCGCAGGGAGTTTATTATCAGGATGAAACCGGAGTGGTCACCTCCATTAATGCCGGAGCCGTTGTCGGCGGCGGAGTCAAAAATCTGCAAACCGACAAACAGGACAGCGCTTTTGCTCTGTTTTTAACGGACAAAGCCATGTCCAATGTCATCAACACGGACGCTTTTGCTCTGTATTCGATCCGCAGTTCGGACAAATCAAAGGAAGCGGCTTTAATTCAGGAAATCCAAAACAAAATTATGGCTTTCAACAAAAAGTATGAAGGAAAGGCGTCCTGTTCGGCCACATTTGAAGAACACATTCCTCCGTTTGAAAAATCAAACGACACAACCATGACGGAAACGGCTCAAAAATCGGCGGAAAAGATTGGCATGACGCTGAATATTTCTTCCTTCCATGCCGGTGCGGAAACGCATCTGTACGCACAAAAACAAAACGCCGCCGGAAAAACGTTCAAGCCTTATTTGGTCGGCGCGGCTAACATTTACAATATGCACTCGTCTGCCGAATATGTTGAAGAAGCTTCCATGAATAAAGGATTTGAGTTCATCAAAGCGCTTTTCGAGACTTTTAACAACGCATAAAAGTACACTTTTTATTAAGAGCTCTGCGCTAAAATACGTATTCTGGTTAAATAGGATACGTATCAATGGATTATCAGATTTTTCGCAATAAACTGAAGAATATTCAAGGCTGGGTGTTTGATTTGGATGATACGCTGTATCCGCCGACAGGAGAAATTTATGCTCAAATGGCGGAACGAATTTGTGCTTATGTGATGAAAACGCTCCATATCGATAAAAAAGAAGCCTCTGTTATTCAAAAAGAATACTACCGTAAATATGGCGCAACCGTCCGAGGCTTGATGATAGAGTATGACATCGATCCGGAAGATTTTACAAATTATGTTCATCAGCTGGATTTGTCCTCTTTAAAAGAAAATCCGCAATTAAAAGCTTGCCTGCAAGCTTTATCAGGCAAAAAATTCATTTTTACCAACGGCGCCTATCAACATGCTGAACGCGTATTGGAACAATTGGGTATCAGAGAATGCTTCAGCGGCATTTTTTCTATCCGTGAAGCCGGCTATATTCCCAAACCGGCAGAAGAAACCTATCGCAAAATGCTCGAAACTTTTCAGCTGAATCCTCAGGAAAGCATCATGTTTGACGACAGTCCCGCAAATGTTTTGGGAGCTAAAAAAGTCGGCATGCATACGGTCTGGATTTCGTCAAACGTAGAAAACAATAAATATTGTTCCGTTGATTCGCAGGATTTTTGCGATTATGAAACGCCGGACCTGATTTCTTTTTTAACGGCTTTTTTAATGGATAAAAGCGCCTGATCACTAAAAGGGGAAAAAGGCGCTCAAACATCATCTTATAAAATAAAACGAAGCTGTCAAATGTATACCGTTCTGTCTGTTTTGCCGGAGGAGGATTAGGGGCCGTCGCCCGTTGGCTGATTTGCCTTAAAATTTCTTCACATTGGGGAATAATGCCGGTCAACGTCATCGGCGCTTTTTTAATCGGGTGCACTTCTTGTTATTTCGAAAGGCATCTTTATCATGCCGCCCTAAAATCATTCGTTATGACGGGCTTTTTAGGCGGTTTTACAACCTTTTCAACATATCTGTTGAATTTTACGGCGCTGTTGAATGTGCACAGTTATACAGAAGCGTTTTTATATCTGATCGGTTCCGTTGTCATCGGATTTATTGCTTTGCTGCTGGGAATAAAAGGAATATCCTGCCTTCTTTCCCTGTATCCGTCATTTTAAAATCCGAAATTTGCTTTTTCTGCCCCGACCGTCGTTGGTTCGGAATGTCCCGAATACAGAACGGTATTTTCAGGCAAAGCAAAAACTTTCTGGATGATACTGCTGCGCAGCTGAACAAAATCTCCGCCGGGAAAATGCGTCGCGCCATAGCTGTCTTTAAAAATCGTATCGCCGACAAAAGCCGTGCCATTCGCCGCATCATAATAAAGAACGGAATCCGGCGTATGTCCCGGCGTATGAATGACTTGCAGACGAATTTTCGGATCGGCGGTTAAAATGATTTCATCACCTTCCGCAACATATTCCGCCTCGGTCAAATTGAAACGCCGATTACAGTAATCCCCTAAATTTAATCGGTCGTCTTGCAAGTAATCCCGCCCATTTTGGTGAGCCAAATAAGGAATATTCAGCTGTTTATGCAAAAATTCAACCGCGCCGATATGATCAAAATGTCCGTGCGTGATCAGCATTTTTTCAATCGTCCAACCGTTTTTTTGTATCATATCCGCCAATTTTTCGGCCTCTGCCGCCGGATCGACCAAAAAGCCATGTTTTGTTTGCTCATCAATATAAAAGTAAGCCTTGGTCTCGATTACATCTAAGACCTCGACAGGTTTAACAATCATAAACAACTATCCTTATTTTATTCTCTGCTTTTTACCCGTCACTATACGCCCGATCCTTCCTTTTTCCAACAACAACCAAAAGATATCCGATCCAACTGCAAAAAAGGACACTCCGCGCACTTATACTGTTAACATCTCCAAAACAGTGCACCGCGGCACAATTTCCCGCTGCGATAATCAGATACAAAGACCATACGGTATTATTGTTCCGGCATATGATAATGTTTTTACATCATTCATTGTCAGCTCCTCAGGTTCAGTTGCAGAGGCCGGACTGCAATCTGAGTTTACCTAAGGAGTTTTTCCACACATAGCTGTTAAGCTTTTCGGAACTACATGCATGGCACATGGTTTTCGGGTTAAAAAAAAGCCTCCCGATAGGGGGAGGCTCCTTTTTAATTAACGGTCTCTTTTGCGCTGTTTCGCTAAAGAAGCCATAACAACCGACTTTTTGCTTTCGTCCTTCGGCGGCGGAGCAAACTTCGCTAATTCACGTTTGCGAGCCGCGGCGTCGGCAACATGTTCCACCTTATAGATTTTCGGATAATTATTCGGATTGACACGAGAAGTATAATTCGGCAGCACCTTTTCATTATCTTTCGTAAAGCCGTACTGCTTCGGATCGTAAATCATCGAGTCTGTCCACGGCAGCAACACCTTGCGCGATCCGTTGCCAATACCCTGAATCTGTTTATCCAAAACGTCATGGTGCCACTGATCATGCGGATACAGCGGCGTCAGGATAAAGTTGGAAAACTCATTCTTGCCACCGCCGTGAATCGGCAATTTATGATGCACATTATATCCGTTAACGGATTTTCCTTCCGCCATGCGCGCAATCTCAGCATCAGTCATACCCAACAGGTCCTTTAATTCCTGAGCATGCTCATTCGCCAACATTTTCAAAAACTTGGAACGGATTCCTTCCTGACCGTTTGCCCCCTGAAATTCAGCGCGCCGCGCTTTGCGTTCTTCACTGGAAGGAACTTTATATTCGACTTCTGTCAGCTTCAAACCGTGAATCGTATCAAAAGAAAAATTCCCCGGTTTGTACTGAGAAGCCGCCTGCGGCTGGAACGAATTTTGGTTTTTCTTTCCTTTGCCTTTTTTGCGGTCACGCTTGGCGTGAACTAAATTATATTCGGGAAGCATACTTATTTCTCCTTAACCCTTTGAAAAATCGATCTTAAGAGTATCGTACGAAAAATAGACAAAAAAATCAACAAAAATTTTACTTTTCTTTTTTTATGGCTCTGCTGCAAAGAAAAACGATAATCAACCGACCGCCTGTCACACAGGCAAAGGCCAGACGCACACCGAAAAAATCGGCCAAATATCCGGCTCCAAGGTAAATAAGAGCCTGAAATACGGCTGTCAGCAAGGATAAAATCGATCCCATTGTCGCGCGCTGAGAGGCAATATATTCGTTTTGCAGCAATTCCATTTTCGTTGTTTCCGTTATGCCATAGGATAAATTCGATAGGGCCATTATAAACGGGGAAAAAACAGAGTTCAGCACCAGTGCCGTCCCTCTGATTCCAACGCTCCATAAAACGGAACAGACCAATAGTTTCAATGGCTGAAAGCGGCGAAAACAGGGCATGAGAGCGTATCCAACCATACCGGCGATCTGCTTGCAGCCGCGAATCAAATTAACTGCCCAAGCGGCAATCACGTTTTCAAAATAGATCCCTTCGAACCGGTGAACCGTCATACAAAAAGACGAATCCAGAATTTCAATCACAGAAAACAAACGCAGCTTTTTATTGCGCCATAAAAGAAAGAAAGCCTGCTTGAAATCATGATCTCCGTTTATATTAGTCTTACTTTCCAAAGGCGGATTGACATAGAAAAAAGCAATAACCAACTGACCGGCCATTGGCAGAATCGAAATCCATGCCAAGATTTGAATCGGATAAAAATACATAACGCCGGCAGCGGTTAAAACGCTGATCAGCAATCCGGACTGATTATAAACACGGCTGCGGGCGTAAATCAGCTTAAAGTCCTGCCCTTCGCCGATCGCCTGCATTGTTTCAAACATCAAAGCGTCTGCCGTTCCGGACATAAATGCGTCGCTGGCACCGTATAATACAGCGCCGACAAACAACAACGGCACGCAATGAAGTTGACCGGCCACGGCCCAAAGCAGCAAACAAATTAAAATGAGTGCCGCCGATAAAATCAATGTTTGCCGCCGACCGATTTTATCCGAAAAAATGCCGGTCGGAATTTCTAAAACCGCTTGAGACAAACCGCATAGGGAAAACACAGACATCGCCATAACATAGGACTGTGTAATGTCTTGAAAAAAAATCGACAACACCGCTGTCATCGGCCATAATCCGGAAAAGAAATTATCCCATTTAAACAGCGTCTTATTTCGTCGCAAATCTGACATAAATAAAAAAATACCCTAAAAAATAAACACAGAGAACCGTCTTCCGATCCTCTGTGTTTAAAATATTTAAAAATGCCTACCCGCGCTGACGGCTTTTGACAATTTGACGAACAGCCAATCTGGTTTTGCCGTTTTTGCCCTTTGTTTCGTTCGGCTTGCCCTGCCGCGTCTGCTGCTGTGCCTTCTTTTCATCAAGGCTGGCATAAAACTCTGCCATATCTTTCTGGCGTTTGGCCACGCTGATGTGTTCGGGTTTATACAATTCGGGATAATTTGCCGGATTGACGTTGGAGGTATAATTCGGTTTGACCGGCTGGTTTTCCTTGGTAAAGCCGAACTGCTTGGGATCATAAATCATTTCGTCCGTATAGGGGATCTTAATCGTTCTTGTTTCGCCTTCGCGAATCCCCAGCAATTGAGCGTCCATCACGTCTTTGTGCCACTGATCATGCGGATACAGCGGCGTCAGGATAAAGTTGGAAAATTCGTTTTTACCGCCGCCGTGCAAAGCTTTCTTGTGATGTACGTTAAAGCCGTTCGGCGTATAGCCTTCGCGCATGCCTTCAATATCGCGTTCGGTCAGGCCTAATCTTTCCACCAGCAGCGTTTCGTATTCATTCGCCAACATCTTTAAAAATTTCGAGCGTACCCCTTCAACAACGACATTGCCGTTTTCGTCACGGACGCCGTTGAATTCATTGCGCTTTGCCACACGTTCAGCCTTGGAAGGAACCGTATATTCGACTTCCTTTAATTTTAACCCGTGAATCGTGTCAAAGGAAAAATTTCCTTCACGCTGGTCCCTGTTATGATGACCTTCTGAATAAAAACCGCCGTTAGCCGCATAGTTTTGCTGCTTGTTGCCGCCGTTGCCGCGGCCTTTGCCCTTTTTGCGTTCCCGCTTAACGTGAACAAATTTTTCATCTAACATCAGTTTACCCTCAAAAAAACAAAAAAATGAAGCGGGTTACCCCGTACCCTTGACAAAAATATACAAAAAAGCAAAAAAACTGTCCAGAAAAATAATTCCTTCAAAAGCGCTTACGCACTTTCAAACGCAACCCTTTGCCTCGGCGGCATTATTCTTCTGTTTCATCAGAGGGCCTCTCCTGACAGCGATAGTACACACGATGAGGCAAAAAGACTCGGCAAGACCAATACTTATGTCCGTCATAAGCAGCCTCTTTATTTGTTTTTTGACACGCCTCCTGCGCCATTTTGATAATCTCGTTTGCATTTGTTGAATACCGATTATAACAAATAGCGATCCGGTCAGGCGTCGATTCGCCTACGGTATACGGAGATCCAGCTTCACGTCTGGAGTCGACGAAGGGCGTTTGAATACAGCCGCTGACAAGCAATAAAAATAAAAAAAACAGCTTTTTCATGACTAATCTAATGACACCCCCAGAAAATAAACTGTTTTATCATCTCCGAAAATAGCCCGATGTTCAACACGAAAACGTTTTTTTTTCATTTTTACAAAGCTTTGGTTGATTTTGATTATATATTTCGCCTATCCTGAATTTGGTAGAGTAAAAAAAGGAGTTTTCAATGCAGGCAAAAAAAAGGCTGCTGACACGCAGCGACTTTGATGGTTTGGTTTGCGCAGCCTTGCTGAAAGAGTTGGGAATTATCGACGAAATACAATTTGTTCACCCGAAAGATATGCAGGACGGCAGAATATCGATCACTTCCATGGATATTACGGCGAATCTGCCCTACGTTGATGGCGTTGACATAGCCTTTGATCATCATATCAGTGAAGTATCCCGCGTAAACAGTCCTCCCAATCATATTGTTTATCCCAATGCTCCTTCTGCTGCCCGCGTTGTCTATGAATACTACGGTGCCGAAAAGCGCTTCAAAGATATTCCGCCGTCTTTAATGGAAGCCGTTGACGTTGCCGACTCCGCGCAATATACCGTAGAGCAGATCACAAACCCGACCGGGTGGATTTTACTGACATTCATTATGGATCCCCGCACAGGGTTGGGACGGTTCAAAAATTTCCGGATTACGAATTATGCTTTGATGATGAAGCTGATTGATTTGTGCCGAACACAGAGCGTGGACGAAATCCTGCAGGACGAGGACGTCCAGGAGCGCGTTCAGCTTTATTTTGAACATAAAGACAAGTTTGTTGAACAGCTGAAAAACTGCACGCATGTGCACAAAACGGCGGCACATATTAACTTGCGCGATCAGGAAACGATTTATGCCGGCAACAGGTTTTATGTTTATGCGTTATATCCGCAGATTAATATTTCCGTACACGAGCTGTGGGGCAAAAATAAAAGAAATGTGGTATTCGCCGTCGGAAAATCGATTTTTAACCGTACGTCCAAAATGAACATCGGGGAATTTTTGCTACAATACGGCGGCGGGGGTCATGTCACGGCGGGCACCTGTCAGGTCCCTGTTGATCAGGCTGACAAGATCCGTCAGGAAATCATTACGGCTATGGTTCAGGACGTATAGCAGAGGTTTTTCATGGTTGACGACAGATTTCGGTTGGTCACGCGCAGCGATTTCGACGGCTTGGTTTGTGCCGTCCTGTTAAAAGAACTGGACCTGATCGACGACATTAAATTCGTTCACCCCAAAGATGTTCAAGACGGTTTAGTCGATATCCGCCCAGGGGATATCATGACGAATCTTCCTTATTCCAAAGAAGCGTCTTATGTCTTTGACCACCATATCAGCGAATTGGCGCGTGTCGGTCAAAAAAGCAACAGTTATATTAATCCGGAGGCACCCTCTGCCGCGCGCGTTGTTTGGGAAACTTTCGGGGGCAAAAGCCGCTTTGTCAATATTTCCGAAGAAATGATGACAGCGGTTGATAAAGCGGACAGCGCCGATTACACAATTGACGATATTCTGCACCCGACCGGCTGGACATTGCTGAGTTTTATTATGGATTCCCGCACGGGATTGGGACGGTTTCACAATTTCAGAATCTCGAATTACCAGCTGATGATGAATTTAATTGATTTCTGCCGTTCTCATGATCCCGAAGAAATTCTGGAAATGCCGGACGTCAAAGAGCGCGTTGATTTATATTTTTCACATCAGGATAAATTCATCGAACAGCTGAAACGGCAGACGACGATTTATAAAAATCTGGCCTATATCGACATCTTAAATGAAGACATCATTTACGCGGGCAACCGTTTCATGATTTATGCTTTATATCCTGAAATCAACGTGTCCATGCATGCGATGTGGAGAATCAACGGCCAGCGGATTGTTTATGCCGTCGGCAAATCCATTTTAAACAGATCCAATATCATCAACATAGGCGAATTGCTGCTGCGATACGGCGGCGGCGGACATGGCAATGTCGGGACCTGTCAAATTGATTTGGACCAAGCAGCGGCAGTCAAAGACGAACTGATCGCCGTTTTGACGGATCCGCAGTACACGCAGCAAATTGAAAAATAAGTCTTTATTGCTTGATCTGAATTGAAAATTCCGTCACGCCGAGCAAGTGATCCAAAGTTTCAAAAGAATCCAAACGCCCGACAGCAACACCGGCAGAAGTTAACATCGGAACATCAACCGTCAGGCTTGCCGGCGTTGGTCCAAACAGCAAAAAGAGTGTGTTATTCTTCAGCCTCAACACAACTTCACCCGCAAAAAAAGCACGTCTTTTTAAAGACTTGTCCTGAGGCTCTTTTACTTGTTTTGCCAAAGTTCCGACATAACCGCCGCGGCCCCATCTGGTCATAATGATTTTTTGCGGCAGTTGAGCCAGCACCTGTCGGGTCGTTTCATTATCATACAGATGCATTTCAAATGATTCTTCATCCGTGGAAAGAAGAACAACCGGCAGAGCGTCGCTGACAGAAGCGGATACTTTATTTAATCGGGCAAATTCCAGACGTTCATCGGCAATCCTGCTGACGACGCAAACAAACAACCCCAAAAGGACAAGCAGAAAAAGTTTTTTCATTGCTTTTTGCCCGATAAAAATAAGGATTTGCCGCCCCTCCTCCTTCAAGACGGTTTATCTATAACAACAAAAGCCCCGCAAAGGGGCCTCGTGAAATGGTGCCTGGGGACGGAATCGAACCGCCGACACGGGGATTTTCAGTCCCCTGCTCTACCGACTGAGCTACCCAGGCGCCTTACAGAAAGAGGTTATACTCGATTCAAAATGATCTGTCCATACCTTTTTCATTTTTTTTCTTCAGTTTCTTCTTCCTCGTCAGTTTCAATCACATAAGCTCCCGTCAGCCACCGGTTCAAATCGACGTCCGCACATCGTTTCGAACAAAACGGTTTATACGGGAAAACGGCTGTTTTGCCGCAAATCGGACATTTCAAATCCAATTCGGGCAAATCCGAAGGACGTTCAAACACATTTGGCTTTTTCATCTTTGATCCCCTCTGCTTTAACAGTTTCCGAAACAAGCAATTTTATCTCTGTTCCCAGCCGTTCTTCAAGCTCCCCGACACAAGAGCGCACGGAATTTAAAACCTCGGCGGAAGCAGAAATGGTTATTTTCGGCGACGCCGAAGCAAACCATAGCCTGCGGATTATTTCCGCAGCCGTCCGAACCGAACGCTGTTCCGCAGAAAATAAATCAAAAACCGACCGTTTTGTTTTTTCAACTGTCAGTTCAACTAATCCTAAGGAAGAAATGCCGCTGATAAAAACTTTTTCGCTTTTCAGCTTTGAAAGCAGCCGCCGAATCACTTTTTCCTCTTTTCGCCCGGCAAAGTCGATGATCATCTGTCCGCCCAGAGATTTCAGCCGAATCTGGCGTAAAATTTCAGCGCAGGCTTCTTCATTTGCCGCAGCGGCACCACCTGAACCGGCATTGACATCGAAACAAACGCAGGCTGCTGTCTGTTCCGTCATCAAAAATCCGCCGGAGGGCAGAGCCGACCTGACCGCCGCTGCCGTATCCAATGCCTCGGCCATCCGTTCTTTTTCCCACACCCCCTGCATTTCAAACGTAACGGGCAGTCTTTCCTTTTTCAGTCGGGCCGCGGCTGACGCATCGTCCGTAACAATTTCGGCTAACTGAGCTCGGTATTTTTCAGCACAGCGAAAAACGTCCCGTATCGGCTGGAAAAGGACGCCCGGCCCTTTGTCTTCCGATAACAAAGAGAGCCACTGCTTCTTTAACGCATTGATTTCCGCAGAGATGTTCTCCAGATCGGTTTCACGAGCCGCCGTTCTGAACAGCACGCCTTCATTCGGAGCCAAAAGCTTCAGCCGATCCGCCGTCTCCTGATCAAGCTGTCTGGAAAAAGACGGTGTTTTTTGTGTCGGCATTAAAACAACCCTTTGCCCCGGCAGCGTCACTTTGGAAGACGCTTCCGCCTCTTTTTCCGCCGTTTCGGGACGTACGATCCGAACAATCAGCCGATCGCCCTGGGTCAGCTTATTCGTGCACAAAGTCCCGTCCGGTCGCACATAAAAAGAAAGGTGGTTCACGTAAACCGAACGCCCCTGTCCCACGTCCAAAAACCAGCCGGAAGCAACGCTGCGAACGGCCTGCGCCACATATAAGGCACCGGTCTGCAAGTCGTTTTTCCGCCAAACAGACACTTCCAGCGGCCGATCGGACTGATCAAACAGAACGCAAATTTCCTCAAACGGAGAAAAACTGTGCACCAAACGCATTTATTTCAACGCTCCCAATCCCTTCAGCAAAGTGCCCGTTTCATATAAGCCTAATCCGACAACATTGGAATAAGACCCGATGACTTCCCGCACAAACAAAGCAGCCTGTCCCTGAATCGCGTAGCCACCGGCTTTGCCCTGCCATTCTCTGCTGTCCAGATAGCGCTGTTTTTCCGTTTTATGCAGGCGGGAAAAAATAACAGCCGTTTTGACCAGCCGAGATACTTTGCTTCCGTCGGGTGCGATCAGACAAAGACCGCCGTACACCAGATGCCGGCGTCCTGACAGCAAATTCAGGCAGGACATTGCTTCCCGTTCCGTTTCCGCTTTGGGCAGAATGCGCCGCCCGCAGGCGACGACGGTATCGGCGGCCAGCACAAAACAGTCCGGCCTGCGCGCCGCGACGGTTTCTGCCTTGGAAACAGCCATGCGCACGGCATAACGGGAGGGCATTTCCCCTTTTAAAGGGGTTTCATCAATATCGGCGGGACAGATTTCCGCGGGCACAATGCCGATCTGACGCAATAAATCCCGTCTGCGCGGAGAAGCCGAAGCCAGTATAAGGGTCATTAAAAAACTCCTGTTCACAATCATCAAAAAGGCGGATCTCGCAGATCCGCCTTATATTTTTCAAAGGCTGAAAAAAGTTAATCGTCGCTGTACGTTTTTTCCATGCGTTCATGACGTTCCTGCGCTTCGATCGACAGCGTTGCGATCGGACGGGCAATCAGGCGTTCCAAGCCGATCGGTTCCCCCGTTTCTTCGCAATAGCCGTAAGTGCCATCCTCCAGTTTTCCTAGAGCGACATCAATCTTAGAAATCACCTTGCGCATTCTGTCACGCGTCCGCAGCTCCAAAGCTTTATCCGCTTCGGCGGAAGCACGGTCAGAAATATCGGGGACGGTCATGCCGCCTTCTTTTAAACTATCCAGCGTATATTCGGAATCACGCAGCAGCTCGGCACGCCATGCCGTCAGCTTTTGACGAAAATATTCCTTCTGCAGATCGTTCATAAACGGTTCATCAGCAGAGGGTCTGTATCCTTTAGGCAGTTCTATTCCCATGTGAAGTCCTCATTTATTCACTTAAACTTTATCTGTTTTACACCAAAACCATATAAAAATCAAACGCTGCGTGACAATTTTGCCAACTCAACTTCCGCCCGCAGTTCGATATCGTCCAAAATTTGATTCAATTCGTCGTCCAGACCGGCCTCCCGCTTGACACGCAGCGTCTGCGCCAGTTCAATCAGTTTGGCCTTGGGAACGGATCCCGTCAAAATAGCCGCGCGCAAATCTTCCAATTTATCCAGCACATCATTGCCGTGCGCCGCCGCCCGCCGCTTTTTGCCACCGTCCTGCAAAGCATCGCCAACCGACTGTGCCGCCAACAAAGCTTCCAGCCCGCCGACCTCTGCCGCCGCCCCGACCGCGGAAGAAGCCAAACCGTCCGTTTCTTCCAAAAAAGAAGCAAAAGAGCTGTCCGACGCCGCTTTTCGGGTCCCCTTGCGTGCAGAAGTGACAGGCTTTGCCGCCCCTGTTGATCCGACTTTGATATTCATTTCATCTTTCCTTCTTTGATTTATTTTGATCAGTATACTCGATCCAGTCGGATTTAAAAACCGGCAAAATTTGCCTAGTTCTTCAAAACCGTTTTCTGTTTTCCCCCTTATTATTGTCAAAAACAAAATTTGGCACGGTTTTCGCATCTTTAATTTCAGGATTTTTTGCTCAATGCAATGAAAGAGGCCGAGCATGAAGAATTTATTGAAAAAAATACAAAAAGGCATAGGCGTCCTGAGCGCTGCCGCTGTATTGCTGTGGACACCGCCGGCACAGGCCAGCTCGCGCATCAAGGATATTTCCGATATCGAAGGCGTACGGGAAAACTATCTGATCGGATATGGCTTGGTTGTCGGACTGAACGGCAGCGGCGACAGCATTTCTTCCATGGCGTTTACCGAAGAAAGTTTAATCGGCATGTTGGAACGTTTGGGAGTAAATACCCGCGACGGCAAAATTAAAACGAAAAATGTCGCCGCCGTCATGGTCACGGGCAGCCTGCCGGCTTTTGCCCGTCAGGGCACGCGCATTGACGTGACGATCAGTGCCTTGGGCGATGCAAAAAGTTTGCAGGGCGGCGTTTTATTGGTCACGCCGATGTTAGGCGCTGACGGCGAAGTTTATGCGATCGCGCAGGGACAGGTTGCCATTGGCGGCTTTTCCGCGCAGGGCGAAGCACAAAGCGTCGTCAAGGGCGTACCGACTTCGGGCAGAATAGCAAACGGAGCAATCATCGAACGCGAAATTTTATTCGACTTTGCCAATCAGAAATCAATCAAACTGGCTTTGCGCAATCCGGACTTTACAACGGCTTCCCGCATTGCCGACGCGATCAATTCCTATTTGGGTTCGGTCGCCGCAACAACGGTTGATTCGGGAACGGTCTCTATCAATATCGAACGCAGCCGGCGCGAAGATCTGATTCAAACGCTGACCGACATTGAACAGCTGCGCATTCAGCCGGACCAAGCGGCCAAAGTCATTATTGATGAAAAATCAGGCATTATTGTCATCGGCGAAAACGTCCGCATCAATCCGATTGCCATTGCTCAGGGCAACCTGACAATCCGGATTACGGAAACGCCTCAGGTTTCCCAGCCGACACCTTTCTCCATGACCGGAGAAACGGCGGTCGTGCCCAGAACGGACATTGAAGTTGACGAACAGTCCGGCAATAAACTTAACATTTTAAAAACGGGCGTTTCTTTGCAGGAACTGGTTGACGGGCTGAATGCTTTGGGAGTGGGACCGCGCGACATGATCAGCATTTTGCAGGCTGTCAAAGCCGCCGGCGCGCTTCAGGCTGAAATCGAGGTGATGTGATGACTGCCAATCTTTTAACCGCCGACTTTATTTCTTCTGCCGCACCGCAGAAAACGGCCCCGAAAATCAACAAGGGCATGGACATCGAAAAAACGCGCGCTGCCGTGGAAGACTTTGAAGCGTTCTTTATTTCTCAGACGTTTCAGCAAATGTACGACACTGTTCCAGTCAACGAAACATTCGGGGGCGGCAATGCGGAAAAAATTTTCCGCTCCATGATGATTGACGAATACGGCAAGATGACGGCCAAAGCCGGCGGCATCGGCCTGACCGACCAGATTATGGCTCAACTGCTGCAGCAGCAGGAAGCCGACACAACAGCCGCTGTACCGGCGGAATAAACAAGGAGGAACCTATGGACACTTTTCCCGAAAAAAAGCTTGGCCGCCTGCTGACTCTGATGAGCGAACTGTGCGGCATTTTGAAAAAAGAAAATACTTTGCTGAAAAAGCAGCGTCAAAGCGAATGCCGCGATCTATTGGAACAAAAGACAAAGCTGTCCGCCGCTTATGAGGAATCCTTTGCCTACTTTTCCCAGCGCGGAGAACTTTTAAAATCCCTGCCCGAAAAGCAGAAACGCATTTTGCACAAAGCTGCCGTCACGCTGGGCGATTTGACCACTGAAAACGCGCGGCTGTTAAAAATCAATATGGAAGCGACCTCCCGCCTGCTGAACGCGATAGTGCAGGACGTTGCCGAACAAACGCATGCCAAGGCGCCGCTTTATACCCGTCAGGGCAATATGGAGGCCGACGCGGGCAATCCGGCCGCCATTTCCTTTAACCAAGTCCTGTAAGATTTTAAGAAAGGAACCGCCATGTCTCTTACGCATTCTATCAGCAGCGCTTTGAACGGCATCAGAACGTCGCAGAAAGCGATTGACGTGGTGTCCGAAAACGTCTCCAACGTCAATACAGAGGGATATTCCAGAAAAGTGTATTCCCAGCAAACGTTGGTGTTAAACAACGGTGTTTCCTCCGGCGCGGTCAGCAATACCGATCTGCGTCAGGTGGATACAAAAATGCTGGCTCAGCTGCGCAAGGAAACCGGTATTTTGCAGGAAGCCAGCGTTCGTTCTTACTATTTGGACCTGATCCAAGCGAAAATGGGGCAGCCGTCTTCGGAATATTCCGTTTCAAACCGTGTCAATGCAATTCAGACCGCTTTTGAAAGTCTGGGGGTAGATTCCGATAAACTTAATTCTCAGTCAACTGCCGTTACGGCATTAGATACATCGTTGTCACAGATGCGTGATTTAAGCTCTCAGATTCAGGCACTGCGCATGGAGATTGATCAGGAAATTTCCGCTTTGTGCGACGAAGTGACCGGCATTTTGGAACAGCTGGACAAGCTGAACGATGACATTGTGCGCACTACCGCTGTCGGCGGACAGTCGGCTGATAATTATAAGGACCAGCGCGACATGCTGATCACGCGCCTGTCGGAAATCATGGATATACAGTCATATGAAAGATCTACCGGAGAAACGGTGATCCTGACCGGCGGCGGCAAACCATTGCTGGATAAAGACGGCGTTATCGTTTCCCATACGCCGGCGGCAAGCACCGGTTCTTTGATTTCGTATTCCTCCGGCGGCATTACGGGCATTTATGCCGGCAAGTTCGATATTACCAAAGAAATCTCTTCCGGTGAAATGAGCGGACTGATCAAACTGCGCGATACGGAGCTGCAGGACATGCAGACGCAGTTGGACGAGCTGGCCTATCAAATGACAAAACAGATGAATGCCGTTCACAATCAGGGCACCAGTTATCCAAATACGGTTTATGAAATGACCGGCACGCGGACGTTTATTGACGGCGGGCAGCAGACAATCACGCTGTCCGGCGGAGATGTCAAAATCATTTTATTTGATCAGGAAGGCGTCGAGGCTTACAGCACCAGTTTGACGCAAGAATTGGCCTTTACGAGCGGATCAATCGACAGCATGTGTCAGGCGATTGAAAACTGGCTGCAAACAGCCGTTGACGGCCCGCATCTTTCAACGGCTTCCGTTGGTTTGGACAGAAACGGCAATCTGGCCGTTGATTTGGGATCAAGTGCTTACTCTATTTCCTTCCAAGACGAAATCTCCGTTCTGCGCGGCAGTGACGCGGCAAATATTTCCATTGGTTTTGACGCGGACGGCAACGGTATAATAGATCAAACGCATTCGGGATTTTCCAACTTTTTCGGCTTAAACGATTTAATTGTAACCTCCAAACAAGATTCTGTTTATGAATCCGAAATTTTTTCTTCCGCTTCTTTAATGGGGATCAAAGGCAAAACAATCCTGAATTTTTCCGATACGGCCAACGGATTGAATTTTGCTTCGATTGATGTGACGGCGGCGGATACGATCAAAACAATCGCCGAAAAGATCAACACGGCTTTGGTTGATGCTTCCGGCAATCAAATCGTTAAAGCCGACTTGGTTCAGGAAGGCGCAGGATACCGTTTGAGGCTGAGTAATATTGACGGCAATCAAATGGAGATCACCGAAACGCTGACAACCGTCAACGGCATAACCAGCAGCAGTATTTTAAACCGTCTGGGGCTGGGCGTATCTCACGCGGGATCTGCCGCCGAACTGAACGTTCGTCCTGATATTCTGGAAACGCCGGGGCATCTGAACACCGGCAAAGTTCAGTACAGCTCTGTTACCGGCAGCTATTTTATCAGCGAAACGGATAATTCCTTAGCCAACGACTTTGCCGCCGCATTTACTAAAACCATCACCTTCGGTTCTGCCGGCAGTTTTACAAAAACAACGGCGACCATGGCAAATTATGCCGCTTCAATCGTCAGCGGTTTGGCTGTCAATCTTAATGAAGCCAACTCGACAAACGATTACCAAACGGAACTGGTGACAACTATTTACAGAAAAGAACAGGACGTCAGCGGCGTTGATTTGGACGAAGAATTAGCGCTGATGCTGCAGTACCAACGTTCATACAGCGCCGCGGCAAAAGCCCTGACAACATCTTTGGAAATGCTGGAACTGTTAGACAGCATTGTATAGTAAGGGAGCAAAACCATGACAAGAGTCCCGACAACAGCCACTTATAATTTATATCTGTCTCAAATGACGAAGCAAAAGGCCGCTATGACGGATATTGCTTATCAGGCATCAACCGGTAACAAGTATGCATCTTATGACAAATACGGCTTATCGACTTACCGTCTGCTATCGCTGCAAAACGAGCAGGCCGTAACGACAAAATATCTGGAAACAAATTCCATTACACAAGTTGCCTTGGAATCGCAGCAGACTTCTATAGACGGCATTCGCTCTTCTCTTATGGATATTCGATCCCAAGTGCGTGAATTTTACGCAAACGATTTGATTTCCATGTCAAAAAATCCGTCGGAGGAAGAACTGATTTCCCTGCGCAATGTGCAGGAAGCCGCTTTTGAAGCGATGTCCTTAATCGCCTATTATCTGAATACGGAGGTTGACGGCAGCTATATCTTCGGCGGCGGGAAAACAACTGTGCCGCCGGTCGATTTTTCCTATACGACGTTAGAGGAGTTCCAAACCATTTATGACGGAAACATTCTGACTTACCCCAGCAATTACTCCGCCGCTTTATCGCAAATGTCCACTTCGGCGGATACGCTGGGCGGCATCACAATCGAACAGGAGTTTCAAACCATTACGCCGAAAACAACCGTCGTCAGTGGCTCGACGGCCAATACATGGACATTTGACGCTACTGATAACAGTTTAACCGCAGACGCCGGAACTTTCACGGGACTTTCCGTCGGCTCTCAGGTCATGGTTGCCGGCACCGCCAGCAACAACCAAACGCTAACCGTTCAGAGCGTTTCCGCCGACGGGTCAACAGTGACTTTTGCCGAAACGTTGACAAACGAAACGCTGACGGACTCTTCCGCCGTTTCCCTGACGACTGCGACATGGACTTTTGCTTCGGTCTATGATCCGACAACCGGCATCACAACCAATTCCTTAGCAGGCCGTGTTGGTTCTTTTTCCGATTTGAAAGAAGGACAGCAGATTTTGCTTTCCGGTACGGCTGCCAACGACGGCTACCTTACTGTTCAAAGCATTTCAAAAGACGGATCGACAATCGTTTTTGAAGAAACCGTCACAAATGAAACGCTGAATACGCCTGTTTTAACCAGCGGTGCCGTCACAATTCAGCAAAGCACACAAACCGGTACGATTACGGCGGCCTCCAATATCGGCGATGTCATTGAAGAGATTACCGTTACACAGGCGTTGACCGTTAATGCGGCGAACAACACGTTAAGCGGAATTGCGGGCACGTTCAGAGACATTCAGGGCGGGCAAACAATCACAATTACTGATTCCGCCAGTCAGGAATATACGCTGTATGTCAAATCCGTTTCCGCCGACGGTTCGACGCTGAATATTTCAAGTAGCACACCGGTCCCCGGCACGAACTTGACAAATACGCCGTTAACGCTTCAAACGCGTTCCGATATCGGCGGCTTTATCACTTCCAGCATGAAAGGCAGCGCTTTGCAAACGGGCGACGTTTCCTTTAACGCCAATCAAAACACAATGACCGCCTCTGTCAAGAATGCCTTTTCCCGATACAACACCGGCGACTGCCTGATTATCAAAGGCGCGGATAGCAACGATAAACTTTATATCGTCGAATCCGTTTCCGAAGACGGTCGCACCGTCAAATTTTCCGACACGACACGGATCGTCACCGATATGAATCAACACAGCGGCACTTATTTGACAGATGGACAAGGATTGACGATCTGCAAAACATATTCCGTCGGCGCCACTGTTGCAATGAAAGGGACAAATGGCACGTACAACGGCCTATACACCGTTTTGGGCATTTCCGACGACGGCAAGGAAATGCGTGTGCGCACGGATTCTTTTCCCGAATACGGCGCCACAGCCAGCTTTTCTTCCGCCTCTTTTGCAACAGAGACGTACTATCAGGGCGGGCAACTGTCTGCCGGTTACCGGATCAGCGCCACAACGAACATTGCAAATGACATCAATGCTTCGGCCTCTGCTTTTGAAAAGATCTTCCGGGCTCTCGGCTCTGTCGCACAGGGCAACCTGCTGGACGCGGACAATCCGGAAAGCGCCATGCAAAGAGTGTCCGAAGCCCTCGATTTATTGGACAAGGCTATAACCGTTAATCCCAAAGAGAAAAACGGCGATGTTACCAGCATTCAATATTCTGTTATTACCCGGTTGGATCAGGTTAAAACGACCATTGAGAATCAAACAACTCTGCAAAATTCTTTGGAAAGCTATATTTCCGCATTAACTCAGGTTGATAAAACAGAAGCAGTTACAATGCTGCTGCAGGCTTCTGAAAATCTGAAAGTTTCTTATTCCGTTTTGTCAACGCTGAACAATTTAAGTCTGCTCAATTACCTGTAACAAAAAAGTCTCCGCCAAACGACGGAGGCTTTTTTGCATTTCGCCGATCCGACTAATCTTCCTCGTATTCGTATCCGTCGTAGTCATCGTCGTAATCGTCATCATCATATTCGTCATCGTCGTCGTATTCCTGCGGCTTTTCAGGCGCCGGCGGAGGAGAGGCCTTTGAACGGCCTGCTTTATTTTGTACCGGCACAGAAGCCGCGGAAAGATTGCCCTCGACATTAAACAAACAATACCCGTCAACACATTGACGCGTCAACCCGGCTACCGGCGGACAATGCGCATTTTCCAGACATTGAACACACGTATAGGGCAAAGACTGATACGGTTTCGGCATACAAAACGGCGCCGCCGGAGAACAAACAGCATTTGCGCAGGGATCGGGCGTTTTGCATGTATAGTCACTGTCGCAGAACTGCCCCTCTGCGCAATGAAAATCGACAACACACTGAGCACACTGGTATTCATGCGGCTTGTCTTCCCCTGCCGGCGCACAATAGGTGCCTTCCGGGCAAATGCTGTTTTTGCATACTTTTTCACACCGCAAGGCCACACATTCCGTATCAAAAGAGCAATCTTTATTTTCAAAACAGGAAATTTCCTGTCCGGCATAGCGCGAATTATAACCGCCAAAATTAAGCTTTGGCTGATTTTTGGAATTAGCCATATCTCCCATTTTAACTGCACGGGCTTTTCCCTGTCCCGGAACAGCGCATAAAAATAAAGCAAGAATCAAAAGCCTAAGCATGGTTTTCCCCTTCTTGCTTTATTATAGTCTCTTATAAAAATGAAAGTCAAAACTTGTCTTAAAATAAGAAAGACAGCCCGACGTTATACGCTTTGTAGTTATCCCCAAAAGTATAGCTGGCCGTCAGGTCAACGCCGGCAAAGAAGCTGTCTTTCGAAAAATATTTTGTAAAACGGAAACCGACCTCATCATAAGAATCGATATACAAATCCGATCCGGTATAGCGCGTATCGTATCCGAAAACCGTCAAAGCCGTTTTTTCGCTCAGCTTCTGACGCAGCTCCAATCCGTTTTTAAACACATTGTTTTTTAACCCGTATTCAACCTCGTACCCTTTGACATCAAGCGTGTAATCTTTGATTATACCGAACATATTCACCAAAGTAACCGCCGTATTCTCTCCCAGACCCTGCGTAAAACGACTGGCAGCGGAGGCCATATACAGCACGCCGCCGGATAAAGAATCTTCAGAGGCCGTTGCGCCGGCACGTCCCGAAACGGTCAGCAGCCACTTGTCTTGATACAGCGGAATTTGCAGGCTGAGCCCCAGCTGAGCCGCATACGTTTTAGAGCCGTCCATATCGACATAAGATAACGGCATATCAATGCCCAAAGCCCAGTTATTGTCAAATTTGAACATATATCCCAACGGCAAATTCAATGTTGTGGCATCTCTTTCAACACCGTCTGTCCCCTTAACTTTATGCCGTCCGCCGGAAGGTGACAGCAAAACAAAGCCGCCGGATTGTCCGGAAACAACCGCGCGTTCCGTGACTGTCATTGTAGGATTGGAAAAAGCCATATCCGCCATTTGAGACATCAAAGAAGATGGATTCCCCGCGACAGAATCATAGGGCGTATTGGAAACGCTTTCTTTCAGGATTCGGGTTAACAAATTATCTTTATTTGTTTTCAGATATTCTTTAAAAGCGCTGAAGGCCTGTTCCTGCGTAAATCCGGTTCCACCGAAATCCTTATCAATTCCCAAAGAATCAATTCTGAACCTCAAAGTTGAATTGCTTCCCGCCCCTGTATAGTCCAATATCATGCGGATACCGCGGAAATCCAAAATTCCTGTTGCCGCGGCGGAAGTATCATATCCGCTTAAAATGGTATCTAATTTTCCGTCATTATATGAGTCAAAAACATCTAAAACGGACGTAAAGCCCTTTGTCGCGCTATGACTTCCTTGAGATAATGTCAGAGAAAACAAATCCGCCTTAGCGGCGGTCGGAAACAGAAAAAGCATAAAAAAAAGAAATTTAACCAAGAACATATTCTTTCCCCCATTCAAAATAAATTTCAATAAAGAAAATATCCTATTAATATAAAAGAATCAACATATTATATACCCCCCACCCCCCCCCCGCAATCTTTATTATTTTTTTATTTATTTCCGTACTTTTTTTATCTACTATACCGTCATTGGTAATTATAAAAATGAGGTTAATATAATGAAAAAATTTCTTTTGGCAGCGGCGGTTTTCATATTAAGCGCCCCGGCTTCTTATGCGTCTGACGAGTTATTAAACCCATATGTTTCCGTCGGCTATGTCTTCGGCAAAACACAGCTGAAACAAGATGGCGGGAAAACAAACGTTTATGAACCGGCCGCCAATTTGGCAATCGGAACATCCATTGCGGCCACGGAAAGCGATTTAGGAATTTTACGCGTATCCGCGGATTGGACTTACCGCTCTTTAGAATACAAAGATCAGCTTTTGGGCGACTTTGACGTTTTGATCAACACCTTCGGCGCGAACGCCTATTATGATTTCAAAACGGGCACAATCGTCACGCCGTATGTCAATGCGATGTTAGGTTTAACCTACGCGCATCTGGATTTAGGCCCCGGTTTCGATAAAAGAAAAATCAATCTTGCCTACAACATGGGATTCGGCGTTGCTTTCAAAATCAACGACAAAACCGATATTGATTTGGGATACAAGTACGGAGAAATGCTGAATAAAGTCGGCGGTTTTAAAATCAAAAACACGGCTGATGTGTTCTTAGGTTTGCGCCTGCATTTTTAACTTTCTTCTTTCCACACACAAAGAGGGCTTCTTAATTTTAAGAAGCCCTCTTTATTAACCGCATGATTAAACTATAACAGTTTCAATTCCTCCGCAGAGGTTCGTTCCTTATACGTGACCAGCTCAAAGCTGATTGCCTGATCTTCCTTTAATGTCGGCAGGCCGGCCTTTTCAACCGCTGTAATGTGCACAAATACGTCCTTGGAACCGTCGTCCGGCGCAATAAAGCCGTATCCCTTTGTCCTGTTGAACCATTTAACTTTACCGGTGGGCATATTGTAATCTCCTCTTGAATATAAAAAAGCCGTTCTAAAATGAAGAGTTTATACCGTCCTTGGATCGGCAAAGAGGAATGATAGGCGCCGCTCAACCGTCATATCGCAGAAGAATATAAAATCTTACTAAAAAGTGTACGCCTTTTGCCGCTAAAAACAAGAAGTTTGTCATTTTTCAAAAATAAATTTCTTTTCTGACTTTATTTTTTCGCCTTCAACGAGTACAACAGAAGCGGATTTTATTTTCGACCGGTTAGAAAAATGTGTGATTTTATTCAAACAACTGAAGAACTTAATCAGCTTTGCCGCCGTTTGGCGGAATATCCCTTTGTAACAGTTGACACGGAATTTATTCGTGAAAAAACTTATTGGCCGCAGCTGTGTCTGATTCAAATCGCTTCAACTAACGAAGCCGTCTGCATTGATCCTTTGGCGCCGGACATGAATTTACAGGCTTTGTTTGACCTGATGCAAAATGAAAAGGTTGTTAAAGTTTTTCATGCTGCTCGGCAGGATATCGAAATTTTTTATCATCTCAGCGGTCAAACACCGATCCCTGTTTTTGATACGCAATTGGCCGCCATGGTCTGCGGATTTGGCGAATCTGTCAGCTATCAAAATTTAGTACAGAAACTGCTGAGCCGCGAACTGGATAAATCCATGCGGTTTACTGATTGGTCCCGTCGTCCTTTGAGTGAAAAACAAATCTCATATGCTTTAAATGACGTTACTCATTTGCGCGATATTTACCAAAAAATGGTGGAATTATTAGATCAAACAGGCCGTACGGATTGGGTTGCAGATGATACGGCTCTGTTAATGAATCCGCAGACATATGAAAATGATCCGCAGCACTCTTGGAAGCGTTTAAAACTGACAGCGTCCAAGCCTTTCTATCTGGCGCTGTGTCAAGATTTGGCCGCCTATCGGGAAGAGGAAGCCAAGCGCCAGAACCGCCCGCGCAAGCACATTATGCGTGATGAAGTGCTGCTGGAAATTGTCGGTTCCGCACCGGAAACACCGGAGGATATGGCCAAGCTGCGCGGATTGCCGCAAGGGTTTGCACACAGTCGCATAGGCAGAGAAATTTTAAAAATCATTGCCGCCGTCAAAGCGCGTGATCCTTCCACTTATCCGACTTTGCCCAAACCTTACGAGTTATCGCGTTCGGCGCGTGCCGTTTCTAAAATGCTGCGGCTGCTTCTGATGATCAAAGCCGCAGAAAACGATGTTGCCGAAAAACTAATCGTTTCTCAGGACGATCTGGACATTTTAGCCGGAGAAAAAAATCCCGATCTGCCCGTATTAAAGGGCTGGCGCTTTCAAATTTTCGGCAAAGCGGCTCTAGAAATGAAAGCCGGGAAAATAGCCTTGCAGTATAATCCCGAACGGCATCGGATCGATCTGGTAACGTTTTAAACGCCGAAGAAAAAGAAATAAGCCAATACAATAATGCAAATCGCAAAAAAGTATTGAATCCCGGCCTTTCCTTCTTTTTCAATATGGTACGCTAAAATCAGGTCTGATGCCTGCGCGACACGAACCAGAAAAATGGCGACAATCACCGGGAAAAACGACTGCATAGAAAAAATAAAAACCATTTCGCCCGCGGCATAAAGAGCGCCTGCCGCAACAAAATGCCGCGTTGTAAAAAAATCTTTTAAATGAACCTTTTTGCCGATTGTTACGATTGAACACAGCAGCATACCAACCGCCGGCACCATATATAAAACGTACCAGTTTGTATACTGCATGCTGAACACATCGCACAAGTTATTCAAAACGGCAAAAAACACCGTTCCCGCAAACGCTTTTTTTCCTTGCGCGGTCAATCGACGCCCTTCGCCGAAGGAAAAGAACAAAGCCCCCAAAGCGCCGATAAACAAAATAATATACAGTTTTCGCTGTTCCAAAGGCACATGAAAAACGAATGTCGTCAGCAATGTCACCAAAGCCAGATTAATCACGCCCCAAAAAACAGAGCCGGACGTATTTTCTTTATTAACCAATTGATTAAACTTCATAAAAGCGTATAACGAAACGCCTTTAAGCAACGGGAAAATAATTCCCGGCGTCAAGAAAACAAGTTTGTCATCTATAAATAAATACTGTTTGCAAAAGGGAATAGTCGGCAGCGCAAAAACCAAACACCACGCCGCCGTAAAATAAGAAGACACTTCCGGACTGAACAAACGGCTGGCGGGTTTATAGATAAACGGGCGAACGGCAAACAAAACAACAATGGCCGCTCCGGTTAAAAAAGTCAGCATTTTTCTTTATATCCTCAAAAAGAAAAAACAAATCCGAATCATCATAGCGATCATAAAAAATTTTGCACGTCTATTTTTTTAAAACGGCTTAAATTTGGTAAAAAAGAGAGGCCTTTAAAACTGAAAAAGACCTCTGTCTTTTTAAATTCACACGCCCCTCTTTTTCCGCATAAAAAAAGAGCCTCCGAAGAGGCCCTTTTAAATCGTGTGAACGACAAGCGATTAGAAACCGCCCATGCCGCCCATACCGCCCATGCCGCCCATACCGGCATCGGCGCCGCCGTGGCAGGCGCATTTTTCTTCCGGCTTATCCGCAACCATGGCTTCGGTCGTGATCAGCAATCCGGCAATGGAGGCAGCGCTTTCCAAAGAGGTGCGAACAACCTTTGTCGGATCGATAATGCCGGCTTCGAACATATCGACGTATTTGCCGGTCTGAGCGTCAAAGCCGATATTCGTCTTTTCACCTTCCAGCAATTTGCCGGCAATCACGGCGCCGTCTTCACCCGCATTTGCGGCAATTTGACGGACAGGAGCCTGCAAAGCGCGGCGGATAATGTCAATACCGACACGCTGATCATCATTAGCCGGTTTCAAAGCGTCAAGACTCTTCACGGCATACAGCAGAGCCGTACCGCCGCCGGTGACAACGCCTTCTTCAACCGCAGCGCGGGTCGCATGCAAAGCGTCGTCAACGCGGTCTTTCTTTTCTTTCACTTCGACTTCGGAAGCGCCGCCGACTTTGATCACCGCGACACCGCCGGACAATTTAGCCAGACGTTCCTGCAGCTTTTCCTTATCATATTCGGAAGAAGTTGTTTCGAGCTGCTTCTTAATCTGAGCGCAACGGGCGGAAATTTCTGCCTTTTCACCGGATCCGTCAACGATCGTTGTATTGTCCTTTGTAATGGAAATCTTTTTCGCAGTTCCCAACATATCCAATGTCACTTCTTCCAACTTGATGCCCAAATCGGCAGAAATGACCTGACCTTTTGTCAGAATCGCAATGTCTTCCAACATGGCTTTGCGGCGATCGCCAAACCCTGGAGCTTTAACAGCCGCGACCTTCAAACCGCCGCGCAGTTTGTTGACAACCAATGTTGCCAAAGCTTCGCCTTCAACGTCTTCCGCAATGATCAGCAGAGGACGACCGGATTGAACAACGGCTTCCAATACCGGCAGCATGGACTGCAGGTTGGACAGCTTGGCTTCATGGATCAGAATGTACGGATTTTCAAGTTCACAGGTCATCTTTTCCGCATTCGTCACAAAGTACGGAGACAAATAGCCGCGGTCAAACTGCATGCCTTCGACCACCTCTAATTCGGTGTTCAAGCCCTTGGCATCTTCAACCGTAATGACGCCTTCATTGCCGACTTTGTCCATAGCATCAGCCAGATATTCGCCGATAGAAGCGTCGCCGTTCGCAGAAATCGTACCGACCTGCGCCACTTCAGCGGAAGTGGATACCTTGCGTGAACGGGATTTCACATCTTCCACAACCGCGGCAACGGCCATATCAATCCCGCGGCGCAAATCCATCGGATTCATGCCGGCGGCAACGGCTTTGCAGCCCTCGCGGACAATTGCCTGCGCCAAAACCGTAGCGGACGTCGTGCCGTCACCGGCAACGTCAGCCGTTTTGGAAGCGGCTTCTTTAACCATTTGAGCGCCCATATTTTCAAATTTATTGGCTAATTCAATTTCTTTGGCAACGGAAACACCGTCCTTTGTAATGCGCGGAGCGCCAAAAGACTTGGACAAAACAACGTTGCGGCCTTTCGGACCCAATGTCACCTTTACTGTATCAGCCAGAATATCAACCCCGCGCAGCATCGCGTTACGGGCATCTGTAGAAAATTTGACTTCTTTAGCAGCCATTTTTCAAAACCTTCCTTAAAAACAAACCTGTCAATAAAAAACGATTGGGATTATTCCAAAACACCCAAAACGTCAGCTTCTTTCATAATCAACAGTTCTTCACCGTCAATTTTAACTTCGGTTCCAGACCATTTGCCGAACAAAACCTGATCGCCGACCTTTACAGTCATCGGAATCGTTTTTCCCTGTTCATCACGGCCGCCCGTTCCAACAGCGACGACTTCGCCCTTGGACGGCTTTTCTTTTGCCGTATCAGGAATAATAATACCACCGGCGGTCTTTGTATCCTCCGCTGTGCGTTTAACCAAAACGCGATCAAATAACGGTTTGAATTTCATGGTAAACAACCCTCTGAATAAAAATTAAAAGCTTTAAAACTTCTTCACGAACACAGAGTTTTGGCACTCCCGTCCGTCGAGTGCTAACAACATAGGAACACCGACAGCCTTTGTCAAGGGGGGCCCTCTATAATATTTCGATTAAAAATGAAAGATTTTTTATCGCCTTTATCTTTATGCCAAAAGAAAGCAAAGATATTTCTGCTTTAAACAGCTTCGCGCGAATATTTTACAAAACATGCCCTTCATACAGGACGAACAATTCTTTAAACCACTGACAAGGCCCGCTTGCCAGCCGCCCTCTTGCTATATTATTATAAAAAAAGCCTCCTTGATATTATCTCAAAGAGGCTTCTGTTTTTTTAAAGATCTGCTTCGTTTCAGTCGTCTTTTAACGACCGGCCTTTTGTTTTTTCAGCATTGCCGCCTGAACAAGGCCGCCGCCGGGCTGACCATAACCGGCTGCAAACAATTTGCCGACTTCTTCTTTATATTGTTCTTTTGCCGCCGCTTTACTTTCTTTTTTCAGATGGCGCGACAACTTGCGCAAAGCCAGCTGTTCATGGCGCAAATCCTTATAATCACTCGTTGAAAAAAGTTCCTTCGGCGTTGTCGGGTCACCGATTGTGCCAGCCACCAGCTTTGATCCCAAATAAGCGGCCCCAATGCCTAAAACAGTACCGCCCGCTTCCGGAGAAACAGCCGCAGCAACCATTGCCGCCGCAAGAACAGCCCCAACCTTAATAAAAGATTCTTTTCCGTTATCTCTGGTTCTGACATTAGCGTAGTAAGCCGCCTTGTCCTTAAAACCAAACTTTTTCATCTTTTCCCGGTTTTCTTTATATCTGGCGTCAATATCCTCCTGCTTGATCCCTTCCCAGCGGGGACGTGTTGCAAAATCTTTCAAATAATGATTGGCAACAATCATCGAATCGGAATGTGTCAGCCAGACTGCCTCTTCCAAATATTTATTCAACAATGCGGCAGATTTGGAATCCTTTACCGCTGTTTCTTTATTCTGCTCCAAGCTTAAAGCCATAGGGACCTCCCGAATCACATATTTAGTGAGAATATCTTATTCTTTTTGAAAATTTTGTCAAGTTTTTTGGACTACCTTTTATTTTTACTTGTTTTTTCACATTTCTTCTTTAGTTTTTGCTTTGGCCAAATCTTCTGCCGCGCGATAACGGCTGTTGATCGTTTGACGCATCTTATTTAAAAACTTATCCGTATCATAAGAAACCGCCCGATAATCTCCATTCAGCGAATCTCTTAAAAACATGATAACGCTTTGGCCTTCAAATTTGGCATCGCGAATGTAAAAACCGTTTTCCGTCTGACGCAGAGCAAACAGAATTTCAAAAGAGGAATCGTCGCGTTTCGAAGAGGCTTCAACGGCCCCTTCCTTATTGCCGACCATTTTTCTTGCTTTTTCAAGCTGTTCTCCGCCCGATTGGAAATCAACCTTTGTTCTTAAAAGAATATCCTTGCCCGAAAGAATCTTTTCAACAACCCGGAAAGACACATTTGAAAACTTGAACTCAAAAGAGCCATATGTCACCACAAAATAGTCGAAAAACACCTGCCGCAGGGCTTCCTGCTGGGCTTCGGATAAATTTTTCCAATGCTTTCCCATAGCCAGACGGGGCATTTCCTTTTGATTAAAGACCTCTCTGGCAATGCGGCGCAGCCGGACATAACGCGTTTTCGTTTCCGAAACAGATAAAATATCCAACAGCTCCTGCCCCTTTTGGATCAGCCAATTTTCCGGCGACGGCTGAACGGCAGCGTTTTTTTCCTGCTGCTGAGCCGGAACCGTTTGCGCCGCAACGGCTGAACCGTATCCGACAAACAGCAAAGAAATCAAAAATATCCGTACGTTTTTCATTTGTCCTCTTTAAAAAATCTTTTATCTCTAAAAGGGTATGACGCCTTTAATATTTTAAGTATATCCTACTTTTGCATTTTACGGTATATTAAAAAAATGAACCGTTTTAACTGACTGGAAAAAAATGTACAACCTTTTGATTCGTCTTTCTTTTTTTATTCTGTTCAGCGTATGTTTTTGTTTTTCGGCCCAAGCGGGAACAACACTGTCCCGAATCAAGCAGACCGGAGTCATACGCTGCGGCGCCAGAACAACAGCCGATGCGTATGCCTATCGTACAGAAAATGAATGGCAGGGCATTGACGTCGAAATATGCCGCTTGATTGCTTCTGCCATACTGGGCCGGTCGCAATCAATCCAGATCATTCCTGTTAATCAAGAAAACGGTTTCCAGCTGCTGGAAAATGGTCAAATCGACATTTTAAATGCGGCAACACCATGGACCATGGACAAAGAGCTGAGCTCCAACGCTTCATTTCCTTCCGTTTTTTATTATTCCGCATTGGCTTTTATCGGCCATTACAAACCGGAAGCAACATCTATGAAGGACTATCAAGGGGCTAAGGTTTGTGTGGAAGGCACGCCGTTTTTAACACAGGAACTGGAAGCTTACAACAAACGGCACGGATTGGAGATGCGGATTATG
Source organism: Alphaproteobacteria bacterium (assembly GCA_017480385.1). Taxonomy (GTDB): domain Bacteria; phylum Pseudomonadota; class Alphaproteobacteria; order CAAGCB01; family CAG-977; genus UBA11549. Next base: position 63,866 of record JAFVAT010000005.1, read on the forward strand.
AAGCTTCCTTCTTTATCCCGCGCGAAAGAGCTGTTGTATTTAAAGCGCTGTGATTTAATTTTTGCCCGATTGGAAACGCTGCATTCCGAATATTTTAAGAAAAGTCCGCCCGATGTTGATTTGGTCGTTTTGCCCGAAATCGTCAGAACTTATCCGGTCGGGCCTTATATCCGTGACGATGACAAAGAGTTGTTCAAGCTTTTGCGTTGGCTGATTTATGCCGTGATCAAAGCCGAGGAAAAGGGCATTTCTTCGCAGAATATCGAAGATTTTCAAAATACGGAGGATCCGGAAATTCAAAACCTGTTGGGACAGGACAAACAATCCGCCGACAAATTGGGCGTTGATAACGGCTGGATTTATCGCGCGATTGCCGAACAAGGCAATTACGGAGAAATTTATCAAAAAGGATTGGGGAACAAATCCGTCCTTAAATTAAACAGAACCGCCAACAAACTGGCTAAAGACGGCGGCCTGATCCAAGTTCAGGACTTTCAAAAATAGGAGTGATAAATGAGAAAAGCTCTCTGGTTAATTTTTGCTTTATTATCTATAGGACCGGTCCATGCAAAAGAAATAGACGCCTTGTCCGAAATCTCCGCTGTTACCGTTTTTCCTGACCGCGCCGATATTTCCCGCACTGCTGAATTAACTCTGCCGGCGGGAAAACATACGGTCGTCTTTAACGGTTTGCCGGCGGGATTAATAACGGAATCCTTGCGTGTAGCGGGAAAAGGTTCTGCTGGCTTTACAATCGGATCTGTTGAAACAAAGCAAATTTTCACAACAGAGCTGACAGCAGAGGAAGAAAAGAACATTCAGGCTCAAATTGATGCTCTGCGCGATCAAAGACGATTCATCGAAGCGCAAATCAAAGCGGCTAATACCGGCAAAGCATTTTTAGAAAGCCTGACCAAATCCCCTTCTCTGCCGGTCGAGCGGACAGACGCCGGCATTCAGACCCTGCCGCCGCAAACATGGAAGGAAGCGTGGCATACCATTCAAAACGGCATGAATGAATTGGGAAAGGAAGCGATTGAAAAACAAATCAAGCTTCGTTCCATTGATACCGAAACGACGGCTTTAAACAACCGGCTGAGAATAATCGCAACCGGCAAAAAAGGCTATAAACAGATTCGTATCAACATTGAATCCGACAAAACCGTTCAGGCCCGGCTGACGCTGCAGTATCAAATCATGGGAGCTTCATGGCAGCCCTTATACGAAGCGCGGCTCAACTCTGCCGATCAAACGGTCAACATTGTCCAATATGGCAATATCACTCAAAAAACGGGGGAGGATTGGACAAACGTTTCCCTGACATTATCAACCGCACAGCCATCCGTTACGATGCAACCGCCAGTTTTGCAGCCGATTTGGCTGAACCTGAGGAACAAAGAACCCGTCATGCAGTATAAAGGCGTGCGGGCTTCCCCTCCGATGATGGCGGCCAGCATCACGAATTTTGCGGTTAAGGAAGATATGGCTATGGACGCCGGAGCTTTGGCGGAAGCAGATGAAATAGGATTTGAATTGTCTGACGCCAGTTTTGGCGCAACTGACGCTGTCGGCACCGAATTTTCGGGCGTTTTTGCCATTAAAGGAGATTCCAACGTTCCTTCGGACGGTTCCGAATACAGATTTAACATTGGCGATTATGCCAGCAAGGCGGAAATCCGCGCAGAAATTTTCCCAAAAATCGATGCTTCCGCCTATTTGATCGCAACGCTTGTCTTTAATGGCCAGTTACCTTTACTGCCGGGACGGATATCTCTTTTCAGAGATGGAGCTTTTATCGGTAATTCTTATATGGAAATGCTTCGCCCGAACGAAAAGCTGCACCTTGCTTTCGGACAGGATGAAAAAATCCGCGTCGCTTATACGGCATTGGGAGGAGAAACATCAGAGGGCGGCGTTATCGCCCGCGAAACAAGGAAGGATTCCTTATCGCGCACAGATGTTCAAAACCTGCACAAACAGCCTTTGAAAATAGCTGTGTATGAGCAAAAGCCCGTTTCCCGCAATAGCGATGTGACGGTTAAAATCATCAAGGATAAAACGACTCCCGGATACATAGTTGAACCAAACAGCAAAGTCGGTTTAATCCAATGGGAAAACATCTATCAACCACAGGAAAAGAAAGAAATCTTATACGGATACTCTATTTCCTGGCCAAAGGACAGGATTCTGACCGGGCTTTAAAATTCTATAAGAAGAACCCCGTGCAAAACACGAGGTTCTTTTTTTTGACAGATAACCTCTATGCTACTAACAGCTCCCGAACGATATTTGTTTGATCCGGGATGAAATGTTATTGCTTCTATCCATAAACAACCCTGCCGGCATCGGCAGAATTGTCTGTCGGAATCATGAACCGTTTGATTTTCGTTTTATAAAAAAGAGGGAAAACCGAACCGGCTTTCCCTTTTCCTTTAAACCGAGCGGCCTTATTTAAAATATCTGTTATATAAGCCGTCAAAACCTTTGCCGTGGCGGGCTTCGTCCTTGCACATTTCATGGACGGTATCGTGAACGGCGTCGTAGCCCAGTTCTTTAGCCAATTTAGCCAGTTTCAGCTTGCCTTCGCAGGCGCCGAATTCAGCTGCCGCACGCATTTCAACATTCTTCTTTGTTGAATCCGTCACAACTTCACCCAACAATTCCGCAAAACGGGAAGCGTGATCGGCTTCTTCAAAAGCATAGCGTTTGAACGCTTCGGCCACTTCCGGATATCCTTCGCGATCGGCCTGACGCGCCATAGCCAAATACATGCCGACTTCGCAGCATTCGCCCGTGAAGTTTTCGCGCAGTCCGGCAACAACGCGTTCATCTAAATCTTTGGCGATGCCGACTTTATGTTCATCGGCATATGCTTTAGCCGCTTCATCAACCGCCTTGAATGTTTTCGCTTTGCAAACGGGGCATTCTGCCGGCATTGTATCGGATTCAATAACCTGACCGCAAACGGTGCAAATATATTTCATGTGTTTTCCTTTCTCAAAAATATGACAGTTTGATTAGGTTATACAAAACTGTTCCAATTGCAAACAGATTCTTGTTCCCGCCGGCTAAAAATACACTTTAAAAATGCATCGAAATGAAAAGGCCGTAAAAGGCACAGAACAGCTTGAAACATAAAAAGATTTGCATCCCCGCATTGAATGCTTAAAAAAGTAATGCTCCGCAACACCTTAATAAAGAAAACAACTTTACAATTACATTAAAAAGACGAAGAAAATTCTCCTTTATATGAATAATGTCCTGACGGATATTGCTCTGCCCCATTTGGATGCGGACAGCATTGCTTTCCGATTTGTCCTGCAGAAAGAATATGAAAAAACGCCTGAACGCTTTTCCGTTTTTCCCGCTCCCTTTATTTATACGGTTCCGGTTCTGTACAGCATCAATATAAATTATGAATAAAGAAAGAGCGATCCCCGCGAAAGAGGACGGAAAAAGAAATCGCTGAAATTTTAAAATGTTAATCCCTCTTGAAAAGGAACGCCCAAGGGCGTATCTTTCTTTTAAGATTTAAAGTGAACTTTAAGAAAGGATACTTTTATGCTGTACACGATCGGCGATGTTTCGGAACGAACGGGCCTGCCCGCTCCGACCCTGCGTTATTATGATAAAGAGGGATTGCTGCCCTTTGTCAACCGCGGCAGCGGAGGAATCCGCAAGTTTCAGGAAACGGATTTGGAATGGCTGCGCCTGATTGAATGTCTGAAAGCCAGCGGTTTGCAGATCAAAGACATCAAGCGTTACATCGATTTGTTTATTCAAGGGGATTCGACCATTGAAGAGCGCCGTCAGATGTTTTACGCCCAAAAGGAAAATGTCGAACGCGAAATCAAGATGCTGCAGAGCACGCTTGACCTACTGACCTATAAATGCTGGTTTTATGATATGGCTGTCGAATTAGGCAGTACGGAAGCGGTTAAAAATTTAACGGAAGAGCAGCTGCCGCCGCACATCAAAAAAATCAAAGCAAAGATGAACAAAGTTCAATATGCCACCAAAAAGAAAAAAGATTGCGCAGCTTAATGTTTCGGGAAGAAAAAGATGCTTCAGCCTCATATTCGCATTGATGAAACGCACGGCGCAAAATATGCCCTGCTGCCGGGAGATCCGGCGCGTCTTGATAGAATCATTCCTTTTCTGACAGACGTTCGGGAATTGGCTTATAACCGTGAATACCGCAGCATTTCAGGCATATACAAAAACGTCAAAGTATTGGCCATTTCCACCGGCATCGGAGGGTGTTCCGCGGGCATCGCCGTAGAGGAACTGGCGCGCACCGGCATTCGAGCGATGATCCGAATCGGTTCCTGCGGCGCGATGCAGCCCGGAATCGGCTTGGGCGATTTAATTTTAGCCGCCGGAGCCGTACGAGATGACGGCGCTTCGCAGGCTTATGTTGATCTGCGCTTTCCTGCCATAGCGGATACGGCTTTGCTGAACGCGTGTCTGACAGCCGCCCGTCAAAACGGTTTTGCGCATCACGTCGGCATCATTCACAGTCATGAAAGCTTTTATATTGACGACAACGAGGAACAAAAGAAATTCTGGGCGAAACGCGGCGTTTTAGGCGCGGATATGGAAACCGCCGCTTTGTTCACGATCGGTCGTCTGCGCGGCGTTAAAACGGCATCGATTTTAAACAATGTTGTGATTTGCGGTACGGATACGGCAAACAGCATCGGCGGCTACGCGGACGGAAAAACGGCAACGGCTCAAGGCGAAAAGAACGAAATCCAAACCGCTTTGAAAGCCTTTGTCCTGTTGGAAAACCAATAAAATCGACCGCGGCAAAAAACTTCGGCGTTTCGGCCAAGGGCTTTTTTATGGCCTATCTGCTGTTCAGCCGCTTATTCAATAATATCGGAGCTAAAGCTACCGCCTTTTCCTTTTTAAGGGTGCCGGCTTTAACTGCCGCTTTAATGCGCTGCGCTCCTTTTTCAGACAAAACAGCTGGAGCAGGACCAAAACGGCGTTCCTTTAATCCGGCCATTTCTTCACTGACCGCATACACAGGCAATCCCGCAACAACATCGGAAACGTCCGCCCCTGTCTTTTTCCCGCACTCTTCAATATGCTTTTTCACCCATTGCGCCGTATACGAAGACATGCCTGCGCGTTCGGGCGTTTTCAATGCGCCCGGATCGGAAAAATACATGCCGCCCTGAAACGAACAAATAGCCCGCATGCCCGCTTCGGTATTCAAATCAGAATAACCGCCGCTTTTATTCAGCGCATAAAAGCCCTGACTCAGCGGCATCATAATATGATCTTCCTCATACGCCATTTTGCGCGGTGTGTTGTCATACCACTTCAAGGCACACTGTGTCATCGCTTCCTGCTGCGGTTCGCCTTTCTCTAAATTCTGCTCATAAGCTTCTGTCATATCGGTATAGTCACGGCGCGCCATACTGACGGGCATATAATCCCCTTTCTGCAGCAATTCCTCTGCCACAACGATCGAGGCCGTCACCGCATCTGCCTCCATTAATCGCTTGTGCGGCACCAAAGAGGACAGAGAACATTCCGGCATATAACCGGCGATCGCTCCGCGACCGATTTGGCCGGCATGCCGTCCCTCATGCGCCAAAGTCAGAACCAATACATCTTCCGACATGCGGGAAGATAAAACGATTTCTTTTTGACGACCACGGCAGACGCCCTTTGTTGTTCGGCCCAAATCGTCCATGCGCAGCGTATAGCCCAAAGCGCAGGCGTCCTCTAAAATCTCGCGTCCAAAATCGCTTTCGGCAACACGGTTAATCAAGGAAGTCATCACAGCCGTTTGTTCTTCGGAACCAATCATCTTGAATGGAACCGTCGGTTTTTCCTGAACGGAAACAGCATCGGAAACCGTCTGTTCCGACGGCATTGCAAAAGTTTCCCGAATCATATTTGCCTTCCTTAAAAATTTTTTTTAAACAGCCTTAAAAAGAGGTCTGTCCTTTTATAGCACTTTCATTCTTTTTTACAACCCGTTTTCCCAAAAAAGCGGTTTCGGCCCGACTGTTTCTTTCCTGATCAGCAAAAAGCCCCCGCTGCGGCGGAGGCCCCTTGATCCGTTCCTTTTTCAGAACTTGCCGACAGAGCGGTATAAGTTCGCTTTGCAGATCAGCACTGTATAAAAGGAAGTGATTAATTCTTGTCTGGCAGAGGCCAGCTGCGCCTGCACCGTCAGCAGGTTCAGCAGCGTTTCCTTGCCCGCCTGATAGGAAGCACGGGAAACGCGTTCGTTTTCCTCCGCGCTTTTCAGCACGTCCTGATTAATCGTATAGGACGCCAACGCCGTCTGATAGTCCTGATAAGCAGACCAGACTTCGTTTTTGACCATATCTTCCGTGCTTTTTTTCGCATAAATCGCCTGCTGATAGTCATAGCGAGCCTTAGCCACGTTATACATCTGCGAAAAGCCTTCAAACAGCGGCACATTCAGCGCCAGTCCCGCTTCGCCGCCGTACACATACGGATAGCCGTCCTTAAAGGGATTTGTGTTGTGCCACCTGTCCGCATAGGACGCATTCGCGAACAAAGCCAATGTCGGCCCCATTTCCGATTTTGCCGCCGTAATGCCTTCTTTGGCCGCCTGTTTGGATTTATCCGCGCTTTTCAGTTCCGGACGCAGGTTCAAAGCCGTTTTTATCAGTTCATATACAGACAAATTCTGCTGCAAAGCGGTAGACGCGCTGTCCTTTTTCGGCGTAACCAGATTGAACTTCGTTTCCGGCGGCAAATTCAGTAATCGCGCCAGATTTGCCTGATTTTTCTCAATCGTATTTTTTGCCGCCGTCACCGCCAGCTGCGAACGCAGATAAGTCGTCTTTGCCAGCAGCAAATCTGAAGTTGCCGCTTTGCCGACCTTGTATTTTTTCTCTGTTTCCTCATACGATTTTTTATAAGAGGCCACGCTTGTTTCCGCGCTTTTCAGAACTTCCCGCGCACTCAGCAAATCAAGATACGCACTGTTAATGCCCAAAACAATATCGTGCAGGGCCGCGTTATACCCGAAAGACGCCGCTTCCATATACGCGCGCATCATCTCCGTTCCTGCCGACCGGCCCCCGAAATCCAGCAGCAGCCAGTTCAGCGCAACATTGACTGCATACGACCGATTCTTCATTTTTTTGGCAATATCCGCAGCAGGCAGATTATATTCGCCTTTATAATTCGCGGCGGAAATCGTGCCATTCAGCTCTACCGTCGGCAAATAAGAGGCTTTTGACGCCCCTAAAGCGGCCTCCGATGACTTGACCGCCATATAGCTGCGATTCAGATCGGGGTTATTGCAGATACCGATCTGGATCAGGTCCGTCAATCCGATTTTGCCCTTGCCGACAGAAGCATCAACGCACCCTTCCGGGGCTTTCTGCGAATAAACAGACATCGGATCCATTGCCTGTGCCTGTGCCGCCGTTAAAACAGCGGCGATCACCAAAGCGGCTTTTTTCATTTTTTTGCCCTTCTTTCCACATATTTTTTCAGTCAGCGTCTGCACCAGTACATACAACAAAGGAATCATGAACAATCCGCCGACCGTACCGACCAACATACCCCAAAACACCGGTGTGCCGATCGCCTGACGGCTATTTGCGCCGGCTCCTGTCGCAAACAGCATCGGCACCACGCCCAGAACGAACGTCAGCGCCGTCATCAAAACGGGACGGAACCGTTCACGCAAAGCATGCAGAGCCGCCTGCGGTATCGATCTGTTCTTTGCATGCGCATCGCGCGCAAATTCAACAATCAGAATGGCATTTTTGCTCGACAAACCAACCAGCAGCACAATCCCCAGCTGGCCGTAAATCGACAGCGGCAGTCCCGTCATCAGCATGCCGGCGACGGCCCCCGCAGAAGCGATCGCAACGCTCATCAAAACGGGCAGAGGTAATGTCCAGCTTTCATACTGCGATACCAAAAACAGGTAGGCGAAAATCACCGCCAGAGCGACCAGCCAGCCGAGCTGCCCTTGATTGTTCTTTTCCTGAAAGCTCATGCCCGACCATTCAAACGAAAAATCATCGGGGAAAGACTGAATGATCTTTTCCGTTTCAGCCATTGCGTCACCCGTACTGATCGCCGGATTTTGGTTCGCCGTAATCGTCGCGTTCGGATATTGGTTGTAACGGGTGATCACGCGCGGCGACATGATCTTGGTCAAGGAAACCAAAGCCCCTAAAGGCACCATTTCTCCTTTGACGGAAGGAACATAAATGTCTTTCATGCTTTCGATATCGGCGCGGTATTTCGCGTCCGACTGCACCATTACTTTGTTGACCTGAGTGCCGAAGTTAATATCGTTGACGTACATCGATCCCAAATAGGCTTCCAAAGTCGCATACAGATTGCCTAGAGGAACATTCAGCGATTCCGCTTTTTCACGGTTGATTTCAATGAAAACCGCCGGCGTTTCAGCCGTAAATGTCGTATAGGCGAACTGAAACGCCCTGTTCGTATTCAAGGCGCCCAGCAGCTTCTTTGTCTGCGCGTCCAGCTTAGTATAATCCAGTCCGGAAATCATCTGGAACCGGATATCCATACCCCCTTGGTTGCCTAAACCGTTAATCGGCGGAAATTCAAACAGGAATAACTTAGCTTCAGGAATCTCGTTATTCAGAATCTCCTGCATCTTGTTCTTTAAAACCGTCGAATACAATTTGGGATTCTTACGCTTGGCCCAATCCTCCAAATCAACGATGAACATGCCTGCGTTTTCCGCACGACCGGCCAGAATACTGACGCCGACAACCCCCATTGTACCGCGGACACCTTCCTGCTTTTGAACAATTTCCGTAATTTTTTCAACAACTTCTCGCGTTCGGTTATAGGACGCACCTTCCGGCAGGTCAACGTTGATAATGTAAGCGCCCTGATCTTCATTCGGAATAAAGGACGTGCCGCTGAGCTTGAACAAAGCGCCGTTAATCAAAACGATGACACCGAACAGCAGCGCGATCACGCTGATCCGGCGAGCGAACAAAGCCGCCATGCGCGCATACCCGTTCGCCGAAGAATTGACCAGTTTGTTGAACCATGCCAGCGGCCCTTTTTCAGCAGGTTGGTACGGTTTTAAAATATTCGCGCACAGAACCGGAGACAAAGTCAAAGCATTGATCGCCGAAAACACCAGAGCCGTACTGATCGTGATTGCAAACTGCTGATAAATTCTGCCGGTAATGCCGCTCATGCACGCGATCGGAACAAAGATTGCGACCATGACCAGCGTTGCGGCAACCAACGCGCCAGAGACTTCTTTCATCGTCTGGCGGGTAGCAGCCAAAGGCGGCAACTTTTCCACATTCATCAGATAGGAAACGCGTTCGACGACAACAATTGCATCGTCCACGACCGACCCGATTGCCAAAACCAGCCCGAACAACGTGAACATATTAATGCTGTACCCCAACGCCATCATTACGGCAAAGGTCGCCAGCAAAGAAACCGGAATTGCAATCGACGGGACCAGAGTCGTGCGCCAATTCTGCAAAAACAGCCAGCACACGAAAACGACCAGAACAAACGTTTCGATCAGCGTTTCAACAACTTCTTTTATTGAAGAATTAATGTAGTTTGTCGAATCATAGTTGAAAATATAAGAGATATCCTCGGGCTGATGAGCTTCCAAACGTTTCAGCTCGGCGCGCACCCGCTGCATGGCATCAATCGCGTTCGCGCCCGAAGATAATTTGATCATCAGCGTTGCTGCCGGAACGCCATTATGAAACGCGTCGATTCCGTATGTTTCGCGACCGTATTCGACCCGCGCTATATCTTTCAGACGAACCAAACCGCCATGCTCGGCCGTTCGAACAATAATTTCCTTAAAATCCTCGACTTCGTTAATGCGCCCCGTTGTTTTCAGCGGGTAAACCATTTGCGCTTTATCGTCCGGCGCGGCGCCCAGTTTGCCCAAAGAAGGCTGATAGTTCTGTGAAGAAATGGCCTGACGCACGTCTCCCGCCGTAATATTCAGCGATGCCATTTTATCCGAATTCAGCCATACTCGCATGGAAGAACTGGCGGCATAAACGTCAACGCCTCCGACGCCGTCCACACGCGCCAAAGCGTCTTTGACGTTGTCGATCACATAATCGGACAGCCGAAGATTATCAACTGTTTTATTTGGTGATATAAAAGAAACAACTCCCAGAATATTCGTTGATTCACGGGTTACCGTCACCCCTTGCCGCGTGACTTCCGAAGGCAGCGAGGCCGTCGCGATCTGCACGCGGTTCTGAACTTTGACCTGCGCCATATCGGGATCAACCCCCGTTTTAAATGTCACCGTCAGCGTATATGTCGTGTCTTCCGAAGACGATTCCATGTACAGCATGTCTTCAACGCCGTTGACTTCCTTTTCAATGGGAATAGCAACCGTTTTGGCGATCACGTCAGCCGAAGCCCCCGGATACATCGCCGACACCGTCACGACCGGCGGCGTGATTTCAGGATACAGGGCAATCGGCAGCGTTTTCAGCGCAACACCGCCGGCCAAACACATCACAATGGCGATAACGACCGCAAAACGCGGACGCTTTAAGAAAAATTCAGAAAACATTCCCGCCCCTCTTATTTTACAAAACTTTGTCTGACTTCAGACCCGTTTTCGACTTTCTGGATCCCCTGAACAATAATGCGCGTCCCGGCGCTCACCCCGTCAATAATGACAGTGCGCCCGTTCTCCGTATTGCCGGTTTTAACATAGGCTTTCTGCGCTTTATTCTCCGCATTTACCGTATAAACGAACACTCCCTGCTGATCCTGAATAATCGCTTCCTGAGGAACCAAAACGGCAGGCTTGTCCTTTTCCAATTGAACGACCACATCAACATGGTTCCCCGGCAGCAGCAGCTTGTCCGCGTTTTCCACATCGATATAGGCCGCAACCGTTGCCGTTGCCGGATTGATTTCGCTGTCGAAAAAAGTCTTCAGCGGCTTGACCGGAATAACGGATTCATCAGGCAGAATAATTTTAACATTTTCCGCAAAGGAGCCCTCTTTTGCCTGCAGCCTGACAGCCTCCAGCCGATCACGATCCGTCACGGAAAAAGACACACGAATCGGCGACACCTGCACAATGCGCGCCATAGGACGCCCGGACATATCGATATAGTTGCCTTTCGTCATCAATGCCTTACCGATATAGCCGTCAATCGGCGAAACGATCTTTGTATAGCCCAAATTGATTTTGGCCAGCTCTTCATGAGCTTCTGCAGCCTTAACCGCCGCTCTTGCCTGAGCCAAAGCACTTTCTGAAGCTTCGATATTGGAAGCCGTTAAGACCTTTTGCTTAAACAAGACCTGATTGCGCTTATGATCATTTTCAATTTGCTTCAAATTGGCTTTCGTCCGCGCCACTTCCGCAGCCGCACTGATGACAGCCTCTTTATAGCGGCCCTGCTCGATAATAAACAGCGTTTGGCCCTGTTTGACAAATCCGCCTTCTTCAAACAAAATATTATTTAAATACCCTGTTGCCTGCGCTTTGACATCAACACCGTTGATCGCTTCCACCGTCGCAATATATTTTTTCTGTGGCGAGACATTTTCTTCAGCCGCTTCCGTCGTAACGACATAGGGAACCTGCCCCTCCTGCTGATGATCCACAGCCGGCGTCAATCGCGTTTTCAATTCCCAGCCGAAAGCGACACACGCCGCCAATACAATCAACTGCAACAGCATTTTTCTTTTGCTTAAACGAACGACTTTCATCAAACAACCTCTTATAAATCCATAAAACAAAAGTTTTTGTCATTAGATAAAAGAAGCGCGTTTTTCACGCAAGAAAAAAATTTTATTTATCACTTTGTAATGGTTTTCTTTTTCGTTTAACAGCGATATCCACGCGCACACCGGAAGGAAGCCTGGTTTCCAATACATATAAATCGCCTGATACAAAATCGTCCTCTTCTTCCAAAGACGGCTCATTATCCTTGATTGTCTTTACTTTTCCCGATCGCAGCACCATTCTGACGCGCAGTGCTTTGGAAATTTTATCCGAATTGACCAGTCCGGATCTTTTCCAGCGCAAAATTGTCTGGGCACTGACTCCCAATACTTTGCCGACAGCATGCATGGATAATCCCGATGCCAGTAAAGTCATCGCGAACAGCCTTTCCTCCAAAGCGTGCGCATGCATCTGTTCTGATGTAAACTGATACCCGCAGCCATGGCACCGAAAGCGCTGTTTTCCGCGGGCTTTACCGTATTTCACGATATGCTTTGCACTGCATTTGGGACACTTCATAATAATCATTCCGATAAAAAATTGCATTTTAACATTACAAAGTGATACACAAAATCTGATTCAAAAAACAACTTTTTTTAACGATTCGCCCACAAGAATCGTTTTGCAAAAAAAAGCCGTGCAGAAAAACACGACTGTATCAAAACAAGGCAGAATGGTGCGCCCGGCGGGATTCGAACCCACGACCCTCGGCTTCGGAGGCCGATACTCTATCCAGCTGAGCTACGGGCGCTTAAGATTAAAGTCACAATACCTGATTTAATAAAAAAAACAATTAAAATTTAAAGGGCGCATAAATTGCTTGACTAACGATCCAAAAAAAGATTAGTTATTCATATCTTGTTGGGGCGTAGCCAAGCGGTAAGGCAACGGACTTTGACTCCGTCATTCGCTGGTTCGAGTCCAGCCGCCCCAGCCATGTTCAAAAATCGCCGAAATGGCGATTTTTTCTTTTTAAATCAAATTAAAACGAAATATACGTTATTTATACGAAAAGAGGACGCGCAAAAAATGACGGTCAAGAAAGAAAAACTCGTTCAAACAAACACGGTTTGGAACGGTAAAAAATTAACTCCGGTCAGATTGGAAAATCCCGAAATCAGCATTCTTAAAATATCTTTGCCCGTCGGAGAAAGGCTTCCAATGCACAAACACCCGATGATCAATGTCGCCTATATGTTGAAAGGGCAATTAACCGTTCATACCGAAAACGGAGAACACAAGACTTTTCATGCGGGAGACCCGATTATCGAAGTGATTGATACATGGCACTACGGTGAAAATACCGGGAAAGAACCGGTGGAAATGGTTGTCACATACGTTGGCGAAACGGGAATGTCTTTATCGGAAAACAAATGACCGCCTCTTCCTTTGCCGGAATGGAAAAGAAGCGTTAAAAAGCTGAAAGCCGTCCGCTTAAAAGAACAGTTTGTCGTCCTCGGATCAGTGTCAGAGCGTTTATCTCGGAAAATGTCATTAACGATCTGATTTTACCCGTAAAATATTTTTTGACAAAAATGACTTTTTTGTATATATTTTTTCCGTTTATTTTCAGATGAGGGGGCGATTCAATAGGAAAATTACAGAACGCGTTTGAAAAAACGGACACGATGAAAGACGCTTCTTTTTTAGGAAAACTTTTTTCTTCGCCGTTCATTCGCGGTTTCTATAACGATGAAAAACCGGTTGTTGACATCAAATTGGAAGGCAATAAATTTGAACAGCGCCGTATGACCTCTCTGATCAATACCATAGCCCGAAATTCCCCGACCGGTCGCGCCATTTTGGAAGACGCGGCCAAAGCCGGATATACATTCAGCTTTGAACGTCAGCGCGGCAGTTATGGTTTTTGCGATCCTTCCGAAAAAAGAATTTGCCTGAATCCCATGCATAACGATGCAAAACTGACGGGGACATTAGCGCATGAAGCTCGTCATGCGCAACAGCATACAAAAGATGTTCCGACCAAATTCTGCACGTTGAACGTAGCTACGGAATTGAAATTGCGCCGCGCGACGGAATCCGATGCACAAGCGGTCGCTGCCCAAACCGCTTTGGAAATCAGAGCGGCGACGCGGAATGAAAAAATATGGAACGCGTTTGAAGAAACAGATCGGCATATTGCTCTAAGCGTAGGAAAACCGTCTGTCTTTAAATCTTTGGATTCCGTTGTGGCGGACAGAGATAAAAATATGCAGAACGCCTTTAAAGGCTGGTTCAATGATTGGAGAACCATTGATGCCTATGAACAGGGTTATTTGTATCATCATTTGCGGGCTGTCGCGCGCTGCGAACCGGAAGAAAAAGCTGCTTATTTTGCCCAAAAACCGTTTGAAGGGCATAAAACTTCCGCAGATATTTTGAAAATGGTCTGCACGACAGAAAAAGGAAAATGCTATTTTGCAAACGACTTGGACATTATGGACCGCGAAACGGCAATGTGTGGCATATGTCAGGATACACGCGAAGCGGCGGATATGTTTTTCAGCGAACGCAAAAAAGTAACCGGAAAAGCTCCCGATACCAGTTATCAGAATTTGCCCGATCGCGGAGATTTGTTCAAGGCGTTGAAAATGATGATGATGCCCATAGGAGAAATAAAAGTGACTAAAGCACCGCTTGATAAAAAAGCGCTGCCGCCGTCTTTAATTGCCGGATTGAACAAAATACGTCAGGGGCGGTAATCCGAACAACCTCCCTTTCCTTGAAAACAAGAAATCTGCGCTTTCATTCTTCCGACAGCCGTCAGTGCCGTTCTTGAAGTATTATCTTAACAGAGTATCTCTCCGCTTAAAAAAAATACGACCTTTTGGTAAAATTGCCGCAAAAGTTTAAATATATTTTCAGAGTGACGTTATAAAGCTATGCATACTTGGTTTGATATCAAGCACAGAATTTGTATTATCGGTCCGTCTTGCGCGAGAAAATCGACATTAGCTGAACAATTGGGACACATTACGGGCTATCCCGTTTTACATTTGGACCAAATTACGCATATCCCGGGCACGAACTGGGTTTTGCGGTCGCGCTAAGAAACGCGAAAAGAGCATGACGCATTTATTCAAGGGACCAAATAGATTATTGACGGTCAATACAAACATCTGATGCCGCAAAGATTGGAACGGGCGGAAACTCTGATTATTTTAACGGCCAATCGTTGGTGTTGATTTAAAAAGTATTTAAAACGCTGCCGGATAAAGGGCGAGCGCGCCGGCAAATTAAAAGGAGCGGAAAAAGATTTAAATTGGAACATGATATGATAGATTTTATACGGTCAGCCAAAACGGGAACAAGAATAGAGAAAAATCATTGCTCAATTCCCGCATTTAAAAAAGATCGTTCTTTCATCTTTTAAAGAAACAAACGCTTTTATTGAAAATCCGCAAAAAGCAAAGGCGGTTGCAGATTAATTTTCGCTTTCCTTATCGTATTTATTCCCCGCCGGAAAAGACAACCCTGACGGTATTTGGCTCCGATAAGCTTTTCAAATCAGGCAAGCCGGCGATCCGTCCGATTTTCGTATAAGGATAGGACGTTTGAAAGCTTTTATAAAAGATCACCAGACAATCATTGCCAAACAGCATCACGTCGCCTGAAGCAATTTGGCCGACATATTCCGGAGCTGACGGCAAGGCTTTATCCAGATAACGGTACTTTTCATTGGCGTTCAGATCGGCCATTTCCACGGTTAAAGGCAACATTTTCAAAAATGAGGCTGCCGTTTCATTTTGTTCCAAAACGACTTCAAACGTTTGGTCTTCGACAATCATTTTCATTTGCGCCGACTCCTCTGCTTCAAGGGCTGACGATATGCCGGAAAGCATAAACGCCAGCCCTGCGAATAAAACAGTCTTTCCCATTATTTCAGGTTTTCCTGGAAGAATTTTTCCATTTTATCAAACGGAATGACGCCTTTTTTATAGTACAAATCCGTATGATTGGCTCCCGGAATAATATGGAGTTCCTTGTTTTTGCCTTTCAGCTTTTTAAAAGCATCTTCGCTGAAATAACGACTGTGCGCTTTTTCGCCGTGAATGATCAAAACGGCAGATTTGATCGTATCGCTGTAAGCCAAAATCGGCTGTGTAATCAAAGACAAAGCGGAAGTCATGTTCCAATGGCCGTTCGAATTAATCGAACGTTTATGAAAGCCGCGCGGCGTTTTGTAATATTCAAAATAATCCTGTATGAACAACGGTTCTTCACCGCTGAGGTTTTTGGGCAATCCCGGCGCCGGCGCAAAAGTGCCGCTTTGCGCATCGGCGGTCCGCTGATTATTCAGAGCGGTGCGCATTTTGTACAAGTCTTCCGCAGACATTGAATCATTATACCCTTTGGCGGAAACGCGGGTGATATCATACATCGTCGAGGCCACAGTCGCTTTAATGCGCGTATCCTGTGCTGCGGCATTCAGCGCGAAGCCTCCGAAACCACAAATGCCGATAATGCCGATTTTATCCGGATCGACCTGCGGCAGAGTTATCAGATAGTCAACTGCCGCGCTGAAATCGTCCGTGTTAATGTCGGGAGAAGCGACATTGCGAACCTCTCCTCCGCTTTCTCCGGTAAAAGACGGATCAAACGCCAGCGTGATAAAGCCGCGTTCCGCCATTTCCTGCGCATACAGGCCGGAAGCCTGCTCCTTCACCGCGCCGAATGGTCCGCTGACAGCAATGGCCGACCGCTTTTCCGTACCGATTTCCGCCGGCAGATACAAGTCACCGACCAGCTCAATGCCAAAACGGTTTTTAAAAAAAACTTTACTGACCGTTACTTTCTCGCTTTTTTCAAACGTCTTGTCCCAGGATACACAGCCGTTCAGCAAAAAGGACAGCGCAGCCAAGGCCGCCATACTAAGAGATTTCATACGCATCTTTTTCCCTTTCATTGATTTGTTGTTTTATGATAAAGGAATGGCAAGATATATCAAATACTTTCTAACTATATTTAATTATTGATATTTTCTATATCTTAAAATACAATCCGAATATGGAAATTCGCGTTTTAAGATACTTTTTAGAAGCGGCCAGAGAGGAAAACATCTCTAAGGCGGCCCAAAAATTAAACGTCACTCAGCCGACCATGTCCAAACAGCTTAAAGATTTGGAATACGAGCTGGGGCAAAAGCTGTTCACCCGAACCAATTACAGGATCAAGCTGACGGCAGAAGGGCACTTATTGAAAAAACGGGCGGAGGATATTGTCAATTTGACGGACAGAACGCTTGCCGAATTCAAATCTGCCCAGGAAACATACGAAGGGGATATTGACATCGGCTGCCCGGAAACGCCTTCAATCAAATACCTGGCCCGTGCCGTCAAATCAATCCAAAAGGAACACCCGCGCATTCGCTGCAATCTGCACAGCGGCAATTTGGCCGATGTTACGGAACGATTAGATAAAGGACTGCTGGATTTCGCCTTTGTTATGGATTATGTCGACTTGGCAAAATACGCATATCTTGACATTCCGGCACAAGACATTTGGGGCGTCATTATGCGAAAAGACGACCCCTTGTCACGGCAGAAAAGTTTATCCGTCAAAGAATTATATCACTTGCCGCTGATTTGTTCACGACAGGGAATAAATATCGACTTTCCCAAATGGTTCGGCTCTGATTTGGACAGCCTGAACATTGTCGCCACTTTTAATCTGAGCTATAATGCCTTCATTATGGTGCGGGAAGGCATCGGATACGCCGTTTCCTATGACCGGCTGGCGGATACTTATGAAAACAGCGATTTAAAATTCATTCCGATTGAAAATATTCCGCCCTCGAATATGAAGCTGGTTTGGCGCAAAACACAGGTGTTTTCTCCGATTGCCGCCCTTTTGCTGGAAGAGCTGAAAAAAGAACAGCCTTCTTAAATCATTTTTTCGCAAATAATTGTATCCATGCAATGAAAATGAGGCTTTCCGCCGCTGTTGTCTTCAAAAATAATCTCGTCAATATGATGCGCCTTCCAATCGGCCAGATATGTGAACAGCTCTCCGGATCTCCACATTTTTTCTTCCTTATCCCAATCCGAGGGCAGTTCCAAAAACGGCTTTTCGACAAAAACATTAAAGAACGCCAACCCGTTCGGTTTCATCAAATGGGCTGTTTTTTTTCAAAAAAGCCGGCTTTGTTTTCCTCAAACAAATATTGTACCGTCCCTGTCGAATAAATAATGTCAAATGTTTCCTTCAGCTGAAAGGTATTGATGTCATCGACAAAAGCCTTCACCGTCACATTATGCTTTTCCGCCAGCTTTAACGTTTTGCGAATGCCGTTTTCCGTCAGATCAAAGGCCGTCACATCATACCCTAACCGCGCCATATAAACGGCGTCTTTGCCTTCGCCGCAGCCGATATCCAAGACCTTTATTTCCTGCCGGGGCGGTCGCAAAGCTGCCAATTCATCACAAAACGGCGCCGGCTCCGTCCCCCAGCAACAAGTTTCGCCTTCATACCATTTTTCATAGTTTGTACGAACTGTATCCATTTTTTCTCCCGCTTTTAATTTTTCGCCAGTGCAGCACAAATTCAGAGCTTTAATCCTTTTTTCAAAAAATATTTATACAAAAAACTTGACATTTTTGTCACAAATATTATTCTGAAAATATCAGTTTCTATCAATGGAAGTTAATAGCCATGTCTAAATATGAAGATTTTTTTAAAGGCGTCTATGTTCGCAGATTTCCCAGCGGCATTGAAAACGAAGCCTCTAAAGGAACGCTGAAAAAAGCGTTTAATAACGACGGAAATTATGATCAGTCGCCCGAACGTATGGAACGGCTGAAAAAAATGCTGAAGAAAAGTCAGATCGGCCGTGAAACTCTGGATTTTCTGGACGAAAAAGGATCCGACCTGGTCTTTGAAAAGATGCCGTATTACGGTTATTTTGATCCGGAAAACAACGTTGTCGCGCTCAGTCCGCGTTTTTCCGATGAAGATTTGGCGATTACTTTCGTTCATGAAGTCCGCCATGCCCGTCAGGATTCGATTATGACGAATACTTCTTCCAACATGACTCCGGAAACGCTGTTGAAGAACGGCTTTATGATCGAAGCCGACGCTTGCGCAACCGAGTGTATCTTAGCCCATCAAATGATGGAACAGGGCGACTATTCGATTTTTGAGGCGCATCAAAAAACGGCTTATGCGCCGATGAGCACCGCTTTTGAAAAAGAATTTGCCAAATCGCACGATTGGAACAAAGCGCGTGATGCCGCTTTTATGGAATGGTACAACCTGCCCGTTAAGCCGGGATATGCCGATCAGTATATTGATTTTATGAAAGAAATCTCGAAAAATAATGATTCGGCAGATTTCAGAAAAGATATGGATACAAAACAAATGGCTCAGAAGCTTTGTTTGGATTCCAACGGCGAATGCTATATCCAGAATCCGAAAAAACTGGAATCTCCGGAAAAGCTGAATGTTAATGAAAAGCAGTCCGCCAAGATGATTGCTGTTTTAAAGCCGTTCATGAAACGTCAAAAGCGTTCGGCTGAACAAATGGGACTGAACAAAGTGCATGTGGCACATAGAGACGGTTCTTACACGACGGTTCAGACCGAAATGAAAAATCAGAATGCGAAATCGGTTATACGCTCTGCAGGAAAAGGCAGAGGCGGTCGCTAGAAACCTGAGGCAAGAGGCTGCTGTCGAAAGCATTACATATAAAAATCCCCGCTTTTGCGGGGATTTTTTTGTAACATTTAAATCAGATTTTTGACATCTGCAACAATTTGTTCCGTCATCATACCAAGCTGACGCAAAAGTTCCTGCGGATCATAACGGTCGTAAAACTCTTTATGTAAGCCGTAATTTTTGACTTTCATCGGCGATGACGCATAGAATGCCGCGATTTTCTGACCGAAACCACCATCCATAACGCCGTCTTCCAGTGTAAGGACAAGCTGATGATTCTTTGCCAAATTGGTCAGCAGCTTTTTATCCAAACCGGAGGCGAAACGCGGATTAATCAGTGTCGGTTTGAACCCGAGTTCCTTTTCAATTTCCGCCGCCAGTTCCTGCCCACGCTGATAGAAATCGCCTAAAGCCAGAATCGCGACTTTTTCGCCCGCCTGTTCCGTTTTGAATGTGTTCAAAGTGCTGAAATCCTTATCTGACGCGCGCGACGTGACCGCATTTCCTGGCATAATGATCATAACGGGGTGTTCCCGTTGTTCCACAGACCAATCCAACATATTCAGATATTCCTCTTTGGACGTCGGCACCAGCACGACCAGATTCGGAATGTTTGCAAAAGCGGGAATTGTGAATATTCCCAGATGCGTGACATCTGTCAATCCGTCGAAAGAGGTGTAATTCAGCAAAATCGTCACCGGATTGTTGTTGATGCAGACGTCCTGAGAAATCTGGTCGTAAGTGCGCTGGATAAAAGTCGCGTTGGTAACGACCAGCGGTTTTCCGCCGGCCTTGGCAACACCCGAAGCCAGGGCGACCGCATGTTCTTCGGCAATGCCGACATCGACATACTGACTGCCCAACTGTTTGCGCATCGGTTCGAACAGTCCCGCTGTCATCGGCATGGCGGGGGTGATGACGACAAAGTCTTTGTCTTTCTGCGCTTTGTTCATAATGTATTCAGCGGTCAGAGACGTATAACTTTCCGCCGGAAATTCAACATTCCACTTGCCGGTTTCCTTGTCGAACGGCATGCACCAATGCCACCCTTCGCGATTTTCTTCCGCCAACTTATAGCCTTTGCCTTTTTGAGTGTTGATATGCACGACAATCGGGTGGTTAATATCTTTAACTTTTTGGAAAACCTTTATCATCGCCTGAATGTCGTTGCCGTTTTCCTCGTAGATGTAATCCAACCCCAGCGCCTTAAAGAAATTGTTCGCCGCCGCGCCTTTCGTTTCGCGCAGCTCCGTCAGGTTTTTATACAGCCCGCCGTGGACTTCGGCGATCGACTGCTGGTTGTCGTTGACGATAATAATCAAATTCGAGTTCAGTTCGGAACCTGCAAAATCCAAAGCTTCCAGAGCTTCGCCGCCCGAAAGGGAACCGTCGCCGATCAAAGCGATGACATTTTCCGTTCCGCCTTTCAAATCGCGCGCCTTGGCCAGACCGGTTGCCAGAGAAACGGACGTTGACGTATGTCCGACGTTGAACAAGTCGTGTTCGCTTTCATCGGGGTTCGTATAGCCGGAATCCTCTTTAAAACATTCGTCTTTAATGTAGCCGTTTTTGCGTCCCGTCAGCATCTTGTGCGGATAGCTTTGATGCGACACGTCGAAAACGAACTTGTCTTTCGGCGACTCAAACACATAGTGCAAAGCGATTGTCGCTTCCACAATGCCGAAATTCGGCCCGAAATGCCCGCCGATTTTAGTCAGGCGGTTGAACAACGCCTCGCGGATATCCGCCGCCAACGTTTCCAATTCGACTTTATTTAACTTTTTTACGTCCGCCGGAGAATTGATCGTTTTTAAAATATCATACATTTGATTTTCCTTTATTTTCTGACAAACTTTTTATCCGAATCGGGCAAGCCGCTTTTATCCGAAACATAGCGTTCGACCGTCATATGCAGATCGTATTTATCGCGCAGCTCCGCAATCATTTTCATCATCGGCGTTGCGTGATGCGCGTCAATCGCCGCCTGATTTTCCCAAGCGTCGATCAGCAGAACGGTTTCGGGATCGTTCGCCGGATAGAAGTATTCGTAACGCAGGTTGCCCTTTTCGGCGCGGATTTTCGCCGCCGTGCCGCTTGCTTCCATTTCTTCGGCGAATTTGCGGGCATTGCCGTTTTCGCCCGTGTAATAAATATTAACCGTCAGGCTCATCGTTTTATTTTCCGCCTCCTTTTTCTCAAGCCATTTCGCCGTTCCCAAAAGAATCAGCGCGGCAAGTAAAAGACTTGCTTTGATTGCTCTCATCTCATACTCATTTCAGATATTTTTTCAAAAACGCCTTCATCAGCGCGGCAATTTCCCGATGATGAGATTCGAGCGCGAAATGCCCGCTGTTCACAAAGCGGATTTCCGCATCCGGCAAGTCTTTTTTGAACGCTTCGGCACCCGCCGGAATGAAAGACGGATCGTTTTTTCCCCATACGGCAAGCAAAGGCGGCTGATGATCGCGCATATATTTTTGAAATTCGGGATAAAGCGCCACATTCGAGCGATAATCCAGAATCAAATCGTTCTGCATTTCCGCCCGTTCGGGCATTTGCACATAAGCGTAGTCCAACGTGTAACCGTCGGGGCCGACGCTGTTTTCCGGCGTGCCGAACGTGTATTGTCCGATAATGGTGTCAAGCGCGTATGCCGAAGCGTATTGTTTGCGCAATTCGGGGGTCGGCTTTTTCCAGTATTCTTTCCGCGCTTCCCACTTTTTGCCCAAGCCTTCTTCATAGGCGTTTCCGTTTTGAGAAACAATCGCCGTAATGCGTTCGGGGTGCCACATCGCCAGACGGAACCCGACCGGAGCGCCATAGTCGAACAGATACATCGCGTATCGCTTCAATCCGAGCTTTTCCGTGAAAGCGTCAACCGTTTTTGCCAGATTGTCGAACGTGTAAGCGAACTTATCCCTTGAAGGCGCCTCCGTTTGGCCGAAGGACGGAAAATCGGGCGCAATCAGATGATATTCGTCCGCCAGTTCCGGCATCAGTTCCCGAAACATATGACTTGCGCTCGGAAACCCGTGCAGAAGCAGAATCGCCGGTTTATCGGGATTTCCCGCTTCACGGTAAAAAACGCGGACACCGTTTGCATCAACCGTTTTATACCGCACCTGTCTTTCTTCCGCCCGCACTATTGTCGTCATCAGCATAAAAATCCCGAACAAAAGAATAAGTCTTTTCAGCATGTTAACTCAAGCTTCGTCCAAATCGACCAAAACATACTTGTCGCTTCCCATGCCGAGCTCCCTCATATAGGAAAGCTGGCGCAGGCCGTGACGCGTTTCAATGCGTTCGCGCAGTTCCTTGCTTTTTTCGTTCAGCCGGTACACCAAATCGACGGAAGCCTGATCAACCGCCAGAATATCATCGCTTGCCAGAATGCCGATATCGGGCGTCACAACCGGTTCGGCGTGAATCCCTTCGCAGTCGCAGCTGACGGACATATTCCGCAGCACGTTAACAAACGTAATGTTTTTGCCGAAATGATCGACCGTCGCTTTAGTCGATTCCGTCATGCGTTCCATGAACTCGTCCTGAGAAATGCTCCATTGTCCCTGCCCCGGATACGTATGAATCATCGCCTTGCCGATTCGCCCGTCCGCCATGCCGATCCCGATGTTTTTATTGGAACCGCCGAAGCCGCCCATTGTATGGCCCTTAAAATGCGTTAAAACCAATAGGGAATCGTATCTGTCCGCATGAGAACCAACGGACATTTCCTTGAAATATTTCCCGCCGGCAACCGGCCACATCCGCGTGCCTTCTTCGTCCATAATATCGACCGGCGCGAATGTCCAGCCGTTGACCTTTAACGTTTCCCGATGCTGTTCGGTCGTATAGCGGTCGCCTTCGTAATAGGTGTTCGTTTCAACGATTGTCGCGTCCGGAATATCGCTTTCAATCAGCTGTTTGACCCAGGCGGCGGGAATGATATTCGGACCGTTTTTTTCTCCGGTATGCAGTTTGACAGCAATTTTGCCCTGCATATTCTGATTTACTTTCCGGTAAATCTTCTTCAATCCTTCGGGGCTTAAATCCCGCGTAAAGTAAACGGTCGAAGCTTTGCCCTGCCGTTCTTCAACGGGAATATTAACCGAACTGCCCAAAGGTTCCGCCGCTTTTGCCATATCCTTTTCCATTTTTAATCCTTTCGCCAACGCCGCCTTGCCAAACGCGGTCAAAGCGACCGCCGCGCCCGTCAAACCTTTTACAAAATCGCGTCTGTTCATCTTATCCCTCTTCCAACGAAATCACAATTGTTCCGCCGCCCATTTTTTCAGGTCTTCCGCAGAAACGCCGGCAGGAAAACGCTTGCCTTCAAGAACTTTCGCTTTCGGTGCCAAAGCCTGCATATTCTTGCCCGATTCACCGATCGGACTGACGCCGGAAGTCGCAAATGGAACAACCGTTTTGCCTGAAAAATCATACGCTTCCATAAACGTGTCGATAATGGAGGGTTCTCTGTACCACCAGATCGGGAAGCCGACGAAAACGACATCGTATTGCGCTATGTTTTCGACTTTGGAAGCAATCGCCGGACGGCTGTTTCTGTCGTTCATTTCAACCGTGCTCCGGCTTTGCTTGTCCGTCCAGTCCAGATCCGCGTCCGTATAAACCTGCGCCGGTTTGATTTCAAACAAATCCGCGCCGACCGCTTCGGATAATCTGTTTGCCACGCCCGCCGTCACGCCGCTGGCGCTGAAATACGCGACCAGCATTTTTTTACCGCTCATATTTGTTTCCTCCGCTTTTGTCTGAAAAGGCGTTAAAAAGGTTAAAACCGTTAAAAACGCCGATAAAAGTTTTTTCATTAAACCGCTCCTATATTTTTGCCTAATTCATAGGCCTGTTGAGGATACTTTGTTTTGTTCACCGCTCCGACCGGCCAGACGCCCGAAGCGATCACCCGCCCCGCGTCCGTCCAGCCCAAATAGTTCAACAACGTTTCGTAATGCGAAATAATCGGCTGCGCTTCTTTGGCCGCCGTATCCGCGTACGTCATCAACAAAACGGCCTTTTTCGGGCGGTGAATCCGTCCGTTGATCGCGTAAAAGCGGTCGATTACGGTTTTTAACTGCGCCGAAATGCCGAAATAATACATCGGCGTAACAAATGCGACCGCATCGGCGTCAACAATATGTTCGCGCACAAAATTGAAATCGTCGCTAAAGACGCACGGCCCGTCCATACCGCAATGATTGCAGGCGATACACGGGTGAACCTTTTTAAACGCCGCGTCAAAACGTTCGATATGATGACCGGCCTCTTCAGCGCCCTTGATAAAATTATCCGCCAAAGTCGCCGAATTGCCGTTTTTCCTCGGACTGCCCGTCAGAACCAGTATTTTCATTTGCTTTTCTCCGCCCGCTTTTAAAGCCTTCGGCAACATCGCCAACGCCCCCGCCGCCAAAGTGCCTTTGATAAAATCGCGCCTGTTCATTATTCCCCCGCTTTCAAACGACCCTTTATCTTCGCATTTAAAGTCAGCTTTAAGTCAAGAAAAAAGTTCAAAAACGGCGTTCAGCCTTTTCCGCCTCAGCATATCGCCGCGTTTTTCGGGCAAAGTCGCGGCTATTTCTTCCGCACTCAGCCGGATTGCCGCCGATTGTTTATAAACAGCGGAAACAAGGTTCAAAGCGCCCGCGAAATTCTTTTTCCATTCATTATCTGCGCGGTTGCAATATCTGTCCGCCAGACAGGCGATCAGGAACAATTCCGGTTTGTTTTCCGTCTGCTTGTAAATATCCCAAATAAAGTCGAATTTTTTGGCTTTTCTCATTTCGGAAAAATGATGAAAGCGCATATGGTTTTCGCAGACGAACCGGCACAGCTTCGCCGTAAAGGACGGCAGTTTCAGCCGCGCGCAAAAATCCATCCTCAACAGCTCCGCGCCCAGTTTGTCATGCCCGATGTGACGGGGGAATTCCGCCGGATCGGTCAGCGGCTTGCCGATGTCGTGCAGTAAAACCGCCCAGTAAAGCGATTGCCTGGCCTGTTTGTTTAAATTGAAAAAGTCAACGTTCCTGTCCAGCCATTTCAGCGCGCTGACGACGTGGCCGCCCGTGTTGCCTTCGGGGTGGTATTGCGGCTTTTCGGGACAGGAAAAAAGCATTTCCAAAGCGGGACAATAGGCCTCCAATGCTTTTAAAGCGTGCAAATTTTCGACAAACGCCCCGCCCGATTTCGCATCAAAGGCCTTGATAAATTCGGCGTAAAACCGTTCCGCCGGCAAAGAGGAAAGATCGCCTGATTCAGCCAAATGCACACATTCCGTCCGCGTCCGTTCCGTCAAGGTAAAGCCGAGCGTCGCCGCAAACCGCGCCGCCCGAACCGCGCGCAAAGGGTCTTCGCCGAAATGAGCCGGATCGACAACCTCCAATTCGCGGCGTTCCAAATCCTGCAAAGCCCGTTCGCTTACCCCCGTTTTGACAAGATTTTCCGCTTCGTCCATAACAAGGCAATTCACGGTAAAATCGCGGCGCAACAAGTCTTCGTCAAGCGTTACGTCTTTGGAAAAGTCGAACGCAAACCCCCGATGACCTTTGCCCGTTTTGATGTCTTTGCGGGCTAGGGCGTGTTCCTCTTTGGTGTCGGGGTGCAGGAAAACGGGAAAGCCCGCCCCGACGCGCTGAAATCCGACGGCCAGCATTTCCGCTTCGGTCGCGCCGACAACGACCCAATCCTTGTCTTCGGGCGCTTTTCCCAACAGCTTGTCCCTGACATATCCGCCGACAATATAGCGTTTCATTGGCTTTGCTTTTTCAAAAAGTCCAGAACAACCTGCGCCGTTTGTTCCGGCGTTTGATCACCGTTATCAATGATTAAATCCGAAAAATCGGGATCATGACAGTGTTCTTCGTACATCTGCCGGATACGGGAAAGTTCCCATTCGGTCAGCTCCCGCGTTCCCCTGTTCATCAGGCATTTTTCCAAAGACGGCGATAACGTAATATTAAAAAAGTGCGTCTGCCCGTCTTCGTAACTTTTCCAGCGTTCGTAATTTTTCCGTACGATCGGATAGGCAAAGATCAAAAAGCGGCAAGAGTTGTCCGCCTTTTTTTGCCAAATAATCTGTTCCAGCCGGTCGACGCGTTCCCGCCAGCCGTCTTCCATTGACAACCCGAGCCGATCTTCCTCCTCATCGGACAAAAGATCGTCCACTTCAATAAACGACGCGTCAGGCAGGCTTTTGACCAAAAGCTTTGAAACGGTCGTCTTGCCCGCATTGATCGGGCCGTTGATGTTTAAAATAAGCATTTTACAAGGTTACAAAAAAATCCGGCATAAATCAACACGGCGCAAAACCGCTTCATTTCACTTCCCGCGGTAAAAGCTTATACCGCTCCGCCGAACCCGCCCCGTTTGACAACCAGCACGACAGAACGTCCCAGATACGGTCAACAAAAAAGAAGCGTTAAAAAATCCCTCTTTTTGTAAAATTATTCTTCCTTTTGCCAGACATTGATAACTTCCCCGATATACATCACATGAGGACTGATTTTGATTTTTTCATACAGTTCCGTCGCTTTATCGTCCAACAGTTCTTTTTGGAAAGGAATTTTGTAAATCGTTTTGCATTCGATTGCCAGATTCCCTTCTTTAAAAACAGGATTGCCGAGTTCCGTAAATTCCGGTGTCAAGCCGGCGGCTTTCAGCTTGTCACCGTCGCGTCCCGAATGTGACCCTATATACGCCAAAGCTTTCCGTTGCTCCTTGGGAAAACCAACAACGGTAAAGTATTCGTTTCTATCCATAAAGTCATTCGTGTAACGTTCGGGTGCGACATAAACGGTTACAACCGGTCTTTTCCATAAAACGCCGATGCTTCCCCAACCGATCGTCATCGCGTTCATCTTGTCTTTATTGCCGGACGCCAGAGCCGCCCAATCTTTCTGAAACAGAGTGACGGGATTTTTAACGTCCGCCAAAGAAATTTTTTTCCACCTCTCCTCCATTACCGATTTGCCGTCTTCGGCATACGCGGCGGAAGAAAACATCAAAAGTGTTATTATCAGAAAATTCAGCATCATAGCCGTTCCTTACAATTTTTCATTAAAGAATTTTGTCAGCTTGTCCGCAATCTGTTCAACGTATTCCGGCACAAAGTATGTCTGAATATGCGTTGCGCCTTTGATTTTGAACAATTCCTTGTCCTTTGTTCCGGTCGCTTTGGCAAAGGCGTCCTCGGTCATGTACAGAGAATCCGCCTTTTCGCCGGCAATCATCAATAAAGGCTGATTGATCAGCTCGATCTGATCGGTCGCGTCCCACGTCATCAGCTCCATCAGACTGCTTTCCGTATATTCAAACGTGGAATTCGGATGAGCATATGTCCGCATATAATATTGAAAGCCCTCGCGGTACAAATCAAACGGCAGTTTGGCGGCCTGTTCGTCTGTAACGCCCGCCATGGAACCGACCAGCCTTCAATCGTCCGATTGGGCGGTTTTCAGCGTGTACTCGCCGCCGCCGCAAATGCCCGGTATTCCGATCCGGTCGGCATCAACACCGGCGAATGTCGATATGTAATCAATCATACCGTGAATGGATTCTTCCCGCAAAGTCGGTTTGTCGGTATGCCTCGGTTCGCCTTCGGACGCCCCCTGATAAGCCGCGTCCGCCGCAATCGTGATATAGCCCTGTTCCGCCAGTTTTTGCGCGTAAAATCCAGCAACTTGTTCTTTCACGCCGCCGTTCAGATGCGCCACCGCGATCGCCGGATATTTTTTGTCCTTGTCGTAATTCGCGGGCAAGTAAACGTTCGCGGCGATTTTCAATCCATTCTGCATATACGTTACGGGCTTGATATTGACTTGCCCCGCGACGTTTTGAGCTATCGCCCCGTCATAAACCAGCCCGAACGGATTGCCCGCCGTCGAAACGCAGCCGCCGGATAAAAGAGCTGCTCCTATCACTGTCATTTTCAAAAATCCTTTCATTGCGTGTTTCCTTATTTCACCACTTTTTTCCAGAATTGAACGGCTTTGTCCGTCCAACCCTCGGCGTTTGTCCCTGTGCCAAGACCGAATCCGTGTCCCACATTCGGATACAAATGAAAATCCGTTTCAACTCCCATTTTGTTCAACCGCTCGGATTGTCTTTGCATTCCGCGCGGATCGGCAATGCCGTCATATTCGCCGACCGCCATAAAGACCGGAACGGTTTCGGGCGTGTAATCGCTGTGTCCGGTATAATTAACCACGACCATTGCCGGCTTCGGCAAGTCCGCCCCGCCGAACGCTTTTGCGCCATAAGTGCCGATATAAGCCGCCATGCGCGCGCCGGCGGAATCCCCCCAAACAGAATAGTTTTCCGTTGAAACTTCAAGCTTTTTATGATGTTCAAAAATATATGTCAGAGCGTTGGCTAAATCCTCAACCGCCCAATTAGCCGAACCGCCCCGATATTTCAGCACAAAAGCGTTATAGCCCTTTTTGCTTAAATCCAACGCGATCGGAAACCCGCCGTGAAGGCTTCCGACATAAACAAATCCGCCGCCGGGACAAATGACGGCGAACGGCGCATCAGGCTTTCCTTTAAAGAAAAACAAGCCGGTATGTTTCTGTCTGTCATCGCCGTCAGGATAAAAGTTGTAAAACGTCCGATGCGTTTTAAGGTAATTCAGCCCCTTGAGCACGTCATTCATTCTGATTTCGGAAAGCCACGGCAGAATACTGCCTATGTTTTTGATTTGAGTCTCCGGCGGGTTGCGGCTTATCTCGTCCCACGGCAGGATTTTATCGGCATAGCCTTTAAATTCCGGCGCGTTCAAGATGTCCCGAATCGTGCTGTTTTCATCAAACATTTTGATTTCCTCAGCCGCCGCTGATCCGATTGCGCTTAATAGTGTCAATAAACAAAATCCCCAAAACCGCATTGCCATATTCGCACATCATTCCCATCACTGTTTATCCTTTTCGCCCGAATAATTTTGCAGAACAGGCCCGACGACCGTATCAAAGAAACGGTCGCTCCACCGGCTTGGCACAAAAACGCCGTCCGACATACACCAGCAGGTCATCATGCCGTAAAGTTCGGAAATAATGATCTGCGTTAAAAGATCAACAGGCGTGTTTGCGTTCAGCTCATTTTTCCGGACGGCCTGTTCCAAGATGCTTTTTAACATATCGACATCAAACCGCCATTTGGCGTTATCCATATTTTCCGGCGCCTTGCCCGGATCGATCACGCCGCGTATCCATTCACGGCAAATGTTTATGCCGTAACGTTCGACTTCCATATTAAATTGTTCAAAGTAATAGCGCATGCGTTCCGTGAACGGTTTGTTTTTCATGTTTTGCATATTCCGCTCTATCTTTTTGAACAGTCCGCGGCAAATTTCGTAACCGATATCTTCCTTATGCTTAAAGTGCGTATAAAAAGTGCCCTTCGCACAACCGCAGGCCTGCGTTATTTCTTCCACAAACAGATCGTCAAAGCTTTTTTTCTCCAACAGCTTAATCGTTGCCTCAATCAATTTTTGCTTTGTTTTAAGAGCGTTTTCCTGTCGTTTGGTCATTATTCTTTCTCCGTATTTGATAAATATACGTTTTCAATGACTCAGAGTCAATGACTTGAAGTCATCTTTATCAAAAACAACAAAAAAACCGGAGCAACGTTTTTAACATCGCTCCGATCAATTTGAGGCTCGGAATCTTATTTTTTCAAAGCCAGTCCGTCATGGAAAGCCCGTCCGACCTTGTCGCCCAGAACGCGGTAAACGTGAGCCGCGCCGTCATAGGAAATCGGTCGAAGCTTGCCCAAATCGACGTTTCCTTTTTCGTCAAGAACGCTTTCGTCCGCCGCCATATTGACGACCCGTCCGACAACGCGGTAATCGCCGTCCTCTTCTTCCATTTCAATGACTTCGCATTCCAGAGTCAGCGGAAATTCCTCGATCACGGGCGCATCGACAAATTCGCTTTTCGTCACGTGAACGCCCGCTTTTTCGATTTTGTTGACGTTATTACCGCTTTCAACGCCGAAATAATCGGCAACCAGCATCGTTTCCGGCGTAGCAAATGACAAAGTGAACGCCCGTTTCAGCATCAGATTGTCCGTTGTCTTGTGCGGCCCGAGCAAAAAAGTTACTTCGTGATAGCCGCACTGCGTCCCCCACGCGGCGTTCATCGCGTTCGGCACGTCGTTTTCGTCATACGTCGCGATAATAAATACGGGCAACGGCGCAACGACCGTCTTGTTTCCTAAATTCTTCTTCATCGTTTTTTTCCTTTATTTTTTCCGCCAAACGTTCACGACTTCACCGATATACGTCACGTGCGGACTGATTTTTATCCTTTGATATAAATCCTGCGCTTTGTCGTCCAACAGCTCTTTTTTAAACGGCTCTTTATAAATGATTTTGCATTCGATCGCCAGATTGCCCTCCTTAAAAACGGGATTGCCCAGTTCGGTGAATTCCGGCGTTAATCCGGCGGCTTTCAGCTTGTCGCCGTCCCGCCCCGAATGCGTTCCGATATAAGCCAGAGCCTCCCTTTTCGATTCGGGAAAGGCAACAACTGTAAAATAGTCGTTCCTGTCCATAAACTCGTTCGTATAGCGTTCCGGCGCAACATAAACCGTCACGATCGGCCTTTGCCACAAAACGCCGATCGTTCCCCAGCCGATAGTCATCGCATTCATGCTGTCTTTGTTTCCCGCCGCCAAAGCCGCCCAATCCTTGTGAAACAAAGCCACCGGATTTTTAACGTCCTCAATTGAAATTTTCTGCCATTCCGGTCCCATTTTCCGCTCCTGTGCCTGTGCTGTTCCCGATAAAACAAAAATCAGGAAAAACAAGAAATAAATCCGCTTCATTGATTTTTCCTATTTCAATTTATTGTAATCAGAATCGCCGACTTCTTCCAGCCATTCGGTCGAAGCGCCTTCAGCCGGAACGCTCATCGCGATATGCGTGAACCAGCTGTCCTTCGCCGCGCCGTGCCAATGCTTGACTTCGGCGGGAATATGGACGACATCGCCGAGGTGCAGTTCCTGTGCAGGTTTGCCCCATTCCTGATACCAGCCGCGCCCCGCCGTCACCAGCAAAATCTGACCGCTCTTGTGATGAACATGCCAGTTGTTGCGGCACTTCGGTTCAAAGGTCACGTTCGCAATGCCGACTTCCTCTTTATTCAGCGGCTGTAAATAGCTTGTCCCCTTGAAGTATTTGGCATAAGCCATGTTTTCCTGCCCGAAACCAAACAAAATGTCCTGCGCGGCAGCCTTTTGCGCGACATTCAGGATTTCCGCCACCTGTTCATCGGTCAACCCGTTATGCTTGCCAACCGCAATATGACTGTTCAGCTGGCTTTCGACGCCGTTACGTACGGAAAGCATCGCGATCGTCGCCACTTCTCTGGTCTGCCAATCCACATTGTCGCGCGCGAAAATGTCGCCGAACAAATGCGCTTTCAGATATTCGTCGATCGCCGGCGCGAAATCAAACAGAGGCCCTTTAACCTCCCGTCCCGTCAGCTTTGTCTGATTCGCCGCGCCGTATTCCAAAGCCGTTCCTTTTGGCTTAGCGGAAGGCAAGCTCCCCTGTTCATCCTTGTTTCCGCGTTCGTTAACAACCGTCATCAACGTGCCCAAAGCGTTTAAGGCCCTCGGGAATCCACAGTAAGCGTAAGCCTGCGTCAGAATTTCCTTAAACTCGTTGACCGTCACACCGTTATCCAAACCGTTGATCAAAGCCTGTTTCAGCCCTTTTTGATCGCCTTTCGCCGTATAGGCTGCAACCTCGGCGATTGTTTTTTGTTTCGCGGTCAAAGCTCCGTTTGCCATTGCGTTTCCTCCCGTAAAAAGAATAAGCGCGCCCAGAAACAGCGCAGATAAGTTTCTATTCGACATCTTGCACTCCTTGAGTTTTTTTATTAGATTAGCTTTTAAAGCTGACTTTAAGTCAAGCATTTTTTTAACTGCCGCTGAAAAAGCATATCAAAGCTAAAACTCTTCTAAAGAGTTGTGGTTTGACGCAAAATAATCATCTGCTATAATTCCGTCTGCATATAATTCGACAATCCCCGGCGTTGCGGTTTGACGCAAAATAATCATCTGCTATAATGGGAGCGGGGAGGAATCACCCGCTCTTTACGTTGCGGTTTGACGCAAAATAATCATCTGCTATAATGAATGATCAAGGATTCGGCGGTGTTGATTAGTTGCGGTTTGACGCAAAATAATCATCTGCTATAATCGGACGGGGGATGATAAATATCTCCGCGTTGTTGCGGTTTGACGCAAAATAATCATCTGCTATAATTCAAGCGCATTATCGATGTCGATGCATAAGTTGCGGTTTGACGCAAAATAATCATCTGCTATAATCAAAGTCCTTAAAAATGAGACGTAACGGCAGTTGCGGTTTGACGCAAAATAATCATCTGCTATAATTCTTGACCAGCTCTAAAGTCAGTCAAAAAAGTTGCGGTTTGACGCAAAATAATCATCTGCTATAATTAGGAGCAGTAAGGATGAAGGTTTGCGTTTGTTGCGGTTTGACGCAAAATAATCATCTGCTATAATATCAATGAAAAAAGCCTTTGAAAACAAAGGCTTTTTTCTTTATTTTTCGTTTAAAAAAGTGTCAGCTGCTCCGGTTTTTCCGATATCAAAACAGGTTTTCGATTCCGAAATGTGATAATGTCGGCAAATTGTTTGTCCGTAAAAAACAAAATGCTGACGTTACCGTCCGGCGGAATCTGCTTTTTTATTCTGTTTATAAAAGGCGTCGCCATTTCCCGCGTGCCGCAAAAGCGGAAATAAACCGAAAACTGGCTCATTTCAAAGCCTTCGTCCAACAAATAATTCCGAAACGCCGTCGCCCGTTTGCGTTCTTCGGGTTCCGCCACGGGCAAATCGAACATTACCATCATCCACATCAGATTGTATCCCGTCACCGACACATTAAAGGTTCCACAGATTTTTTCCGGTCATCGCTTCGGGCAAGTTCAGACTGTCCGCTTCCCCCAAAACGCATTTTTGCAAAGAAACCGCCAGATCGGAAATCAGATACCCGACTTCACATTCCCGATCGCCCGTTTTCACCGTACGGGACAGCAACGCGACAAGCCGTTTTTTCACTTCCGGCGTAACAGAGCCGAACTCGTCCTCATCCGTCATACGATAGACGCAAAAATCAACCAGAGGGCGGAACGGTTCCATCAAATCGTCCGCCAGACGCATCGCATTGTATTGATTTTGATGATGTATCCCCAAAGACGGATGCAATCCCGCCCCCGTAATCGCCCGAACAACCGAGGATCGTAAAATCGTATAACCGTAATTCAGCATCGCGTTAATGCCGTCCTGCGCCCTATCCCTGCGGAAATCCTTGCCGAACAACGTTTGAAAATAATATTTTGCCCCCTGCCCTTCCAAATTTTTGGGATCGCCGTTTTTGACCTGCTTTGCCATATAACGCAGAGACGCGTCCGGCTTTGAACAGGTTTTCAAAACTTCCGCCTGTTGCGTCAGTTTGGCTTGAATGATGTCTTTCCAATAACGGTCGGCGGCGGATTGCTTCATTCTAGCCTGAGCCGTCAGAATGTCGCCCTGCAAATGGTGGTTTTCCAGAGGGATCATAATCGAAGCGGGAACGTGATTCGCTCCGCAAACAACGAAAGGCGCATTCTGTTCCGCCAACCGGACAAGCAGATTGTTTGAATAGGTCAAGCCGTGCGCGTTGGCAATCACCGCCCCGATCTGATCGATCGGCACGCGCCCGACCTCTTGCGCGTTTTCATATACGACCATAAAACCGTGATCGACCGCCAGATAGCGATTATCCTGCGTGATTTCGATGATTCTATCCATCCGCCTGCCCTTCCGGACGCTTCGGGTCTATCACCCGTCCGTCTATCGTCACGGTGATTTTACGTCCGTTATGTAATCTGAATTGTTCAGCAGATGCGGCCCAAGAAAGTTTATCCGCTTCTTCTTTCGCAATAAGATGAGGACGTAAATAAAACAAAATACCTGTCATCTTTTTAACTCGGGCGATGATTGTTTCCCCGTCTTTTTCATAAGCGACCATATCGTCAATATGCAGACGCATAATCAGTTTGGCGTGGGCGTCCGTATGACGCCATTTCGGAACGAAGTCTTTCTGATGGGCGCAATAGTTCGGAATGATCTCGATTTGCCATTTTCCCGCGTTTTTCCCTCTGTCGGGACAGTAAATCTCCGCATACGCGTTTCCGCCGTAAATCGCGTAACGATACGGTTTCCCGTTTTTATCTTTAAAAGGCAGAATGACATTCTTGTTTCTTTCCCGATACGTCCTGACCTTGCGCGTGTTCCTGTCGGCAAAATAGCTCTGAATGATTGCTTCGTGTTCGGATTTGTCTTTCCCGTCCAACAAAGCGCGGATTTTATCCGCCGTTCCCGCTTGGTCGATGATGATATCCAAATCCGCCTCCGTTTTAAACTCGGTCACGGGGACGCGCTGAATCAGTTTCCACGTCCTTTTCTTATCTCCCTCGCCCGCAAAGCCGTAATACGTTTCCTCGTGCAATTTGGCGACCGTCTTTCCTTCCTGAATAGCTTTTTGCGGGTTGCCGTGGTCGGGTTTATGAGAAATCACCATACGGTCGAACGCGTCCTGCAATTCCCGCAGTCTGAATTCCGGATAAGGCAGATGAGGCGCCTTTTCCTGCGGCATTTGCGTGGAATAGTCACGTCGTTCCGTGGCATATTTCTGCAACGTCCCCCGTCCCGTGCAAGCGACAATAAACGCGTCCAAAGCGTGGTGGCGGTGATCCGTCCTATCCTTTTGATCTTCGGGGAACAGAGATTCCAATCCCCAATGGTGGCGCAGTTTCGCCGTCAGCTGTCCGGGGATGCCCCACACCTTCGACGGATTTGCGGCAAAGCACAAATACTGACGCGCCACCCGCGCCATATATTGCGTATCGGTCAGCATACGCGCCAGAACATCGTCCAAGTCCTGAAAAGCGTCTTCCCTGAACTTTTTCGCGCGGTTTTTCTTTTCGTCGTGCTTTAAGGAAAAATTTTCAACGCGCCCCAGAATCTCATTCCAACGTTTTTCATCGGCGTGGAAAGCCTCCCACGGAGAACGATTGCCTTTTTCACGGTTGCACGCACGGCAGGAAATGACTTTGTTGGTGCGGGCGTCCGAATATGACCGCGCAAACGGCAATAAATGCTCGATTTCAAATTCATCGGAAAACAGATGTTCGAAATTTATTGGCTTGCCGCAGAACGGACAACACCTTTGAGACGAATCGTCGGAGGAATCCTCCCACAACTTGTATTTCATCCTGTTGTCATAAGAGTTTTTGACGCCTAAACGCTCCAATTCTTTGGCGATACGGTCGTTATCTTTCGTGTTTTCCGTTTGCAACTTGTTCAATTCGTCTTTGGCTTTTTTACCCAACTTCAACTCGCGCGCCAATTCGACGACGATCGATTCGGGATGACCATAGCGTTTTACCAACTCGTTAATCAACTTTCTGACTTGATTCAGCGCGATGTGAACGGTCGGATTATTGATTTTTCCCCAGTATTTTTCGGGAAAATCCTTGTCCGCCGCGGCGTTCGTTCCGCCGATGACCGCTTTTGGCATCGCTTCCCCGTAATACGGCAACTCGTCATACACATCGCCCGTTTCCGGATTGATGAAAGTGTTGTAATATTCGGGTAAAGTCCCTTTCGTCTTTAAAGAAAACGTGTAGCCTGCCGATTCGACCGCCTGATGATACGGCTGTCCTTCGCGCAGAAAAGGATTTATTTTTCCTAACGCCTTCAAGCTTAAAGACGCCGTGCCGTCTTCCAAAGACGTATGCGCAACGGCTTCCGCCTGCTCCGGACTTAAAGCGTATTTGTCTTTTAATTCTTCAATCAGTTTCGATTCGTCCTGCGCGTTTAAAAGCAACGCCACGATTTCGTTTTGTTTTTCTCTGTCAAAAGAAAACCATTCCTTGCCGAAACAAGACTCATCCGCCAACTGCGCCGCCGTCGTGTCCGCGTCAAGTCCTTTGCGTTTTTCCGATTCCAGATTAAACGACACTTTCGGATTGACGCCGAACGGTTTGAGCAATTTTTTCGCCGCCGACCAGGTCAATGTCCGCTTTTTCTTATCCAAAGCGGAAAAGTCCTTTGCCGTGAAACGGTATAAAACCTCACGTTCCTCCGGCGTTAAAAAGCGTTCATCATCATCGTAAAGAATTTTCAACTGGTTGATCTGTTGCAATAAACGGCTTTGCTGAAAAGCAGGATAAGCGCAATACGCGCGGCGTTCGCCTTCCTCGAACTGACATAATCCCAATTCGGGCTGTTTCAACGGACGCTGATTGAAAATGATGTGGAAAAGATCGTCTTCGATTTCTTTCGACAAACCTTGCTTCGTCATAATTTGCCGAAATTCATCTTCGTACATTGCACGGTCGGGATAAAGCGGATAGGACGCTTTGCTCTTGACCACGATTGATTTTGCGCGAACAGGAACAAAATCCTGCGTGGAGGTTTTATCTTTGTTCATCAGGTACAGATATTCCCCCAAAGTCCGCGCGCCCGCTTCCGTCATACGTTTTCTTGTTTCGGCAATCGCGGTCTTCATCGCGCCCGTTTCCGCATCCTTTTTATCCGTCTTTAAATTGCTTTTAAACCCTCTGCGCTGATTGATGTGAAACAAAGCCCGCCCCAATTCATAGGGAGTCAGCTTTTCATCCAACGCCTTCGCGCGTAAAAAGTAGGGATCAAGCATTTCCAACGCTTTGCGTTCCGCTTCGTCCTGCGGCATCAAACCGTATTTGATCAGCCTGTTCATCAGCGTTTCGCGACGCATCACAAAACGGTCGCGGCGTTTGCGCATTCCTCTGGCCGTCCGGCGGGCGACCGCAAGCGGCTCTTTCGTTTTCGAATCCCGTCCGTCCGAAAAAATACGGACACCGAAATTTTCAAAGCGGTACGGCGCGCCGTCTTTTGTTTCGATGATGCTCCAGCCTAACGACGTTTCGCCCAAATCCAATCCCAAAACATAACGCATTGAAAGAAAACTCCTTAAAAATTGTTTCTAAAAATATTGACATACTTTACAAATATGTGACAACTTATATCTATCATTTTAGCAGATGATTATTTTGTGTCTTTCCGTTAACAAGAATCAGAGATTCACAAAATGAAAGGGGTGACTGCGCGTCGCCCCTTTAATTTTTATGCGGTTTTAGCGAGATTCATCTTGACGAAACAGGCTTTTGAAGTTAAAAGAAAAGCTCTGGATTTTTGTTTAAAGGAAATTGTGTTATGGCCAAACGTTGCATTATTACCGGAAAAGGCGTGCAGACAGGGAACAATGTTTCTCACGCGAACAACAAGACTCGCCGTCGTTTTATGCCGAACTTGCAGTCCGTTTCTTTGCTGAGCGAAACATTGGGTACGACAGTTACATTGCGCATGTCTTCCCGCGGTTTGCGGACGATTGAACACAACGGCGGATTGGACGCGTTTTTATTGTCCACGCCGAACGGCAAGCTGTCCTGCGAAGCCAAGCGTTTGAAAAAGCGTATTCTGGGTTCTGCCGAAAAGCACGCCGCGCAAGCTTAATCGCTGCCGCAAGAATTAAAAAAACCGTCCGATATTTTCGGGCGGTTTTTTTTGTTGCCGGCAATAAAAACTTAAAGAAAATCACTGGCATAAATTCTGCTGTATTATTTTTTCAAATAAATCCTTTGAGGCATTTTGTTCTTCTTCCGAAAAAGGAAAAGATATTATATCGTTTTTCTCTTTTTCTTTATTCGGATTAACGGGCAGCATTTTGACCAACTCAGCTTGCGGGATTTTGCAAATTTTGCTGTAATCAACCGTTTTTTCTTTGATTTCCAACGTATTTTTAAACGTTACCGTGCAAACATCGTCACTGAAAACCGAAGAAAGTCCTTTCGTGATTTTAACGCCGCCAAAGGAACTGCTTTCAGAACCCGAATTATGTTGCTTTTCTCCAGAAGCACAGGCCTTTATTGCTCCAAACAGGCCGGTTGTCGAATATTCGGGAATATATTTTGCGGCGGCAGAATCTTCAGCGAAAGAATAAAAGTCCGTCCATGCTTCGATTTTTTGAGCTTGCGTTTTATTCAAAGAAAACTCAAACGGGGGCATTTTAATTTGGCACAAACCGTTTTTAATGCCTGTTATTTCCGCGGTCATTTTAAAAAAAGTAATCTTTTTTTCTGTTTCGGCAGCACGACAAACGCGTAAACCTTCGATAAAGTCTTGAGACAGAGCGAATGTTTTGCGCTGCAGTTTTTCCATATCCTGTTCTGACAATTTTATATCCCGTTTTTCGCAGGCCGATTCTGAAATTTTTTTCCACGCAATATTCATTTTCGTATCCGTAACGGTCATTTCCATCGGCTTTTTTTCCTGAGTCCCGTCGGGCTTGGAATAGGAGATATAAGTCGTGAACGTTTCCGTAACCTGATCTGTCGACGTATCCGTCATCGCGTCGCGGATTTCTGTCAGCTGTTCAGGAGAAACAGAGCAGGCATAATCAGAAAGAACGATGTCGTCCATTTGACTGGCGATCGAAAAATCGCAAAAGCCTTTATCGTTTTTACCCTTGATCCGAATATAAGTCGCTATGTCGTCCAATCCGAAAAATTGAGTAAACATTTTTAAAATCGGATTAGAATTTGTGAAGTTTTCCTCATAAGGAGCACACTCTTTCGCCGCATTTTTCAGTTCGTCCGTAAAATGATAAAAGGGAGCTGACTGTGCTTTTGCATGAAAAGCAGACAAGCCGAAAAGCAGGAAAAGGGTCAGACTTTTTTTCATTTTTTATCCTTTTTTTCTGTGCAGACGAGCTTTTATTTCTTTTAAGCTTACACCACCGGACAACAGGACGGCAACTGTAAATATGATTCCTCCGAAAGCGATCAGACCGGTCAATATGCCAAAGCGAATTATTTGCGCGCTATGTACCCAATCGGGGAAATAAACAGCTGTTTTTTTATTGGCAAAAATAACGGCGCCGGTCATTACAAGGGTGGAAATTAAAATGGAAAAGGCGCGTTTTTTTAACATGCGATCGGCGCGGTGCAAAGCTTGCTTTTTGATGCGCCAGATATATTGCAGCACGTTGATCCACGCGACAATTCCCGTTGCCAATGCAATGCCGACATAGCCGAAGTTCGGCAGGAAAGCGGCGCATAACAGGATATATAATCCCAAAGCCCAAGCCGCAATCCGAACCGGTGTCGTCGTGTCGCCGCGGGCATAAAAGACGGGAGCCAGAGTCTTCGTCAGAATATAGGCCGGCAGTCCCGCGGCATAAGCGCAAAGAGCAACGGCGGTATTGACGCTGTCCGTGTTCGTAAATTCGCCGCGTTCAAACAAAACGGAAATGACCGGATAGCTTAAAGCCATCAGTCCCGCCATAGACGGCACGGACATCAGCAAAGCAAATTCCAATGCGCGGTTCAAACTGTTTTGCGCCTGTTCCGTTTCTCCGGCTTTCAGCTGGCGGGACAAGATCGGCAATAATGCCGTGCCGATCGCCGCGCCGATGATGCCGACAGGCAATTGGTATAACCGATTGGCGTAGTACAGCCATGATACGGCGCCCGTTGACAGGAACGATACGAATAACGTATCCAAAAACAGATTGATCTGATAAATGCCCGATCCGAACACGCCGGGAATAATCCGTTTCATTAACAGCTTCAATTCCGCCGATCTGTCTTTGATCACAGCGGCAGGTCCTCTTAATCCCAAAGGCAATCCCGCGCGGTGCGTGTGCCAGATCAGCCACAGCAATTGAAATACGCCGGCCAAGGTCACGCCGGCAGATAAAGCATAACCGTAATTGCCGCCGAACAAAGGCGTTAAAGCAAACAGGGCTGCGATCATGGTCACATTCAGCAATACCGGCGTTAAAGCAGCGGCGGCGAAATACCCCATGGAATTGAGCATGCCGCTTTGTAAGGAATTTAAAGAGACCAACAGCAAATAAGGAAACGTAATTCGCGACATGATGACGGCTGCGTCGAATTTTGCCGGGTCTTCAACAAATCCGGGCGCCTGTACGATAATAAAAACCGGCATCGCGATTTCGGCAATCGCCGTAAAAAGCAGAACAATATAAAACAAAGCGGAAAAAGCTTCTTCAGCAAAACGGCGGGCAGGCTCTTTGCCCTTGGTTTCCAGATGTTCCGAAAACAATGGCACAAAAGCGACGTTAAAAGCGCCTTCGGCAAACAGACTTCTGAACAGATTAGGCAGCTTGAAGGCGACAAAGAATGCATCGGCGATCATGCCTGCTCCTAAGAAATTCGCGATCAAAAGATCTCGCACAAAGCCTAAAACACGGCTGACCATTGTCCAACCGCCGACCGTTATAATAGATTTAATGACTGAAAGAGGCGCTGCCATTGATAGTGTCCAGTAAAGCTGTTTTAATTGTTTGGATTTTATCTGCGTCCGTTATTTTTTTGCCGGCATTATCCGTAACATAGAAAACGTCCACAATACGAGAACCATAAGTGTAAATATGGGCCGAAACAATATTTAAATTTAAAGATGTCATCGTATGCGTTATCGCATGCAAAAAACCGGTACAGTCCGTTCCGTTGACTTCGATTAAGGAACAGGAATCCGATGCCGAATTGTTAATGAAAACGCGCGGCGGGCACCATAAAACGAACGCCGGCGCTTTGGCGCGTTTTTGATCGAGTTTTTTTTCAATCTCCGCAGGATTGGCCGTTTTAATGCTGTTTTGCAGGCGAGCTATTTTTTTTGCGGAATCCAGCGGTCGTTTTTCGTTAAGCATATTTGTTTCCTGAATAAGAAACGTATCCAACGCCATGCCATTATCCAAGGTGGCAATTTGAGCTTCAACGACGGAAACATCTTCTAACGCCATAGCGCCGGTGATTTCCGCAAACAACCCGTCATGGTCGGGCGCCAAAACGATAAATTCGGTCACGCCGCGTTCAAGATCCGGCGTTACGGCAAAAGCGTATTCTTTTTGATCCGCTTTTTCCACCAGAGTTTTTTGAGCCGGCGTCAAACTGCGCACACGGCTGTCAATGCCCTGCATTTTTTCCAAAGCCAGCGCGAACAAGTCTTTTAAAAGTTTGTCTTTAAACGAGTTCCAAACATTCGGACCGACGGCTTTAATATCCG
Source organism: Alphaproteobacteria bacterium (assembly GCA_017480385.1). GTDB lineage: Bacteria > Pseudomonadota > Alphaproteobacteria > CAAGCB01 > CAG-977 > UBA11549. Next base: position 105,414 of record JAFVAT010000005.1, read on the forward strand.
CGACGGTCAGAGCATATAATAACTTCAACCGTTCGGGAGATTGTACGACGCTAACAAAGTCTTCGATTGTTTTCGGATCAAAAATATCACGGCGAAAAGCCGTTTGACTCATGATCAAATGATGCGCGACCAGCCAGACAACCGTTTCCGCATCGCCTTTTTCAACTTTCAAATCAGCCAGAATTTTTTCTGCCAGTTCCGCGCCGGCCTGCGCGTGTTCTCCGCCGCGGCCTTTGCCGATATCGTGCAATAAAGTCCCCAAATACAGCGCCAAACGGGATTGCGGCTTCAAATCATCGGGAATATCCGATAAATACCCGATCGCTTTAAAGGTGTGTTCGTCCGTGGTGTAAACATGATACAAATCGAACTGCACTTGGGCGACGATGTTTTGAAATTCGGGGATTAAGCAGCCCAAAATGCCGCATTCGGTCATTTGGCGCAGCGAAGATTCCGGATCCTGAGACAGCAAAATATCAAAAAACAGCTTATGCGCTTCAGGAGTTTTGCGGATCCTGCGCGCCAGTTTGGCATTATCGGTAATCAGCTGCAATGTTTGGGGATTCAAAGACAGCCGCATTTTTTGTTTAAGGGCAAAAGCCTCCAGCAAAGCCAGCGGATATTCATTAAAATGCAGATGATCTTTAAAAGCAATGCGGTCATTGATTAAATAAAAATCCGTTTCCGGCAAAGGCGTCAGACGCGGCGTGCCGCTTAATGCATCTCTAATCGCAGCCGTAATCTGACGGGACAGTTCCCCCACTGTTTTACATGTCAGATAATAGTGTTTCATAAACCGTTCGGCGGCAGACTGTCCTATCCGGCTGACATATCCCATTTGTTCGGCGATTTTCTTTTGCGCATCAAACGTTAAAATGTCCCCCGAACGGCCGGACATCATATGCAGATGACAGCGTACCGTTGCCAAAAAACGATGCGCTTTTAAAAATTTGTGGCAGGCGACGGGACTTAAAATGCCACGGTAAATCAAATCGTGCATGTCCGTAATGCCAAATAAATACTTTGCAAGCCAAAACATCAAATGCAGATCGCGCAAGCCGCCCCGGCCTTCCTTGACATTCGGTTCCAGCATATATTTCGACTGCCCCATGCGGCGATAGCGCACGGATCGTTCCTCCAGCTTGCTTTCCACAAAATCATGACCGTCACCGGCAGTTCGCAGCAATTCATAACGGAAACAAAAATCATCAAACAAATCAACGCTGCCCCAAACCAATCGGCTTTCCAGCAAATTCGTTCTGATGCTCATATCCGAAACGGCCTGATCGATACAGTCCGCCGGTGTCCGCACAGAAGCCCCGACTTTTACCCCCGTGTCCCATAAAACGGAGGTGATAAAAGAAACAATTTCCTCCGCTTTGTTTTTGTCGTTTTCATTTAACAGGAATAGAATGTCTATGTCGGAATAAGGGGCAAGTTCTTTTCGGCCGTATCCGCCAACCGCAGCTAAGGCCAACTCCGGTTTTTCCTGATCCTGAAAAACAATATCGTAAACAAAGGTCATCAGTTCGGATAAAATCCGGTCCAATTCGTCCGCATGGCTGAACATTACTTCCAGCCCGCTGTTCTGCGGCGTATTCAGTGCCAGTCCCATATGCACCAGCACCTCATCGCGTTTTTGTTTCAACAGCTTGATAACGGCTGATTTCCGGTCTTCAAAGGCCGCCGTCTGCCAAACTTGTCCCAAATCGTAGCACAGCGTCATGCGTTTTGCTCCGCCAGCCGTTTCAATTTATAAAGCGCGTCCAGAGCCTGTTTCGGCGTCAGTTCGTCCGGAACGATTTTTTGCAGTTCCTCCAAAACAGGAGAAGAGAGCACGGCTTCAGAAACAGATGAGGCTTCCTGCGCCTTGGCTTTTTTCTGCACCAAAGCGAACAAAGGCAAGTCATTCATAAAGTTAACCTCGTACGACCCCTGCTTTTCCATTTCCGCCAACACTTGTTTGGCCCGCTCAATCACTGCCGCGGGAAGCCCGGCCAACCGTCCCACGTGAATGCCGTAAGACCGATCTGCCGTGCCTTTGATGACTTCGTGCAGGAAAACGACATTGTTTTTCCACTCTTTGACACGCATCGTGTACAGTGACAAATGCGCCAGTACTTCGGACAAAGCGGTCAGTTCGTGATAATGCGTTGCAAACAAAGCGCGGGATTTGTTGACTTCATGCAAATGTTCAACAACGGCCCAAGCGATCGAAAGCCCGTCAAATGTTGCCGTGCCGCGGCCTATCTCGTCCAGAATAACCAAAGACTTGGGTGTGGACTGATTTAAAATCGCTGCGGTTTCAATCATTTCCACCATAAAGGTTGACCGGCCCCGCGCCAAATCGTCCGCCGCGCCGACACGGGAAAACAGCTTGTCGACAATGCCGATCTTTGCCGATTGAGCCGGCACATAACAGCCGGCCTGCGCCAAAACGGCAATCAAAGCGTTTTGACGCAGAAAAGTGCTTTTGCCCGCCATATTCGGTCCCGTCATCAGCCACAGCCGTCCGTCCTTTGTTTCATGATTGCCCAAATGACAGTCATTTGTGACAAAATCGGTTTCATGTGCCGCTTTCATTGTTTGTTCAACAACGGGGTGACGGCCTTTTTCAATGTCAAAGGCAAGACTGTCTTCTAAAACAGGGCGGCAGTAATCGTACTCTTCGGCTGTTTCCGCCAAACCGGAGGCAACGTCCAGCATCGCCAACACCTGTGCGTCCTGAGCAATCGTATCCGCCGCGCGCATCACTTTATTCACCAAATCGGCAAACAGCTCAAGTTCCAATGCCAGCGTCCGCTCCGCTGCGCCCTTCAGCTTGTTTTCCAGCTCCGACAGCTCGACCGTCGTAAAGCGGATCGCATTCGACATTGTTTGGCGGTGCATGAAAATGGATTTGCCCTGCCGCGCGTCCTCCAGCATTGACTGCGCGTTTTTGGCGGTTACTTCGATATAGTAGCCCAGAATATTGTTGTGCGCGATTTTCAAACCGGGAATACCGGCGATTTCCGCATATTTGACCTGCAGCCGCATCATCATTTGTCTGCTTTGGTCGCGCAGCTGTTTCAATTCGTCCAGTTCGGCAGAATACATCGGTGCGATAAAACCGCCGTCCCGCGCCAAAAGAGGCAAGTCTTCCGCTAAAGCGCGGGATAAAGTATCGGTTAAGGCTTCGGGGATTTTTAAAGACCTTAAGCAGCTTTCAATGGCAGGCGGCATGCCCAGATCGGAATGGATCGCCTGCTTTAAGTCAGGCAGCTGTTTTAAAGTGTCGCGGATTATCGCCAGATCGCGGGGCCCGCCGCGGCCTAAAGACAGCCGGGCCAAAGCGCGCTCCATATCCGGACATTCGGCCAGCCTGTCGCGAACCGTGGCGCGAATCAGCGGATTTTTAACAAAAAATTCAATTCTGTCCAGCCGCTTGTTAATCGCATAAATATCTGTCAGAGGCGAAGATAATTGCTGTGATAAAAGCCGTGCGCCGGCGCCGGTGACAGTTTTGTCAATGCTGGAAAACAACGTCGGTCCCTTTTCGGCGGACAAAGAATGAAACAGTTCCAAATTTCGCCGGGTAGCCGCATCAATTTCCATTAACCGGCCGACCGTGTAATGCTTCAACGGATTTAAGCGGGGCAGCTGTCCCTTTTGCGTCAGTTCAATATAATCGACCAAAGCGCCTGCCGCGCCAAGTTCGCTTTTATTAAAATGACCGAAAGCGTCCAGCGTTTGCACATTGAAAAATTTTTCCAGCCTTTTTTGCCCGTTTTCCGCAGAGAACCGCACTGAAGGCAGCGGTGTCAGCAGCCGTTTAAAGTCATTGAAAACTTCAAAAAAATCGGGAACTTGCAGCAGCTTATCCGACACAATAATTTCTTTAGGTTCCAACCGGGCAATGCCGGCGGATAAGGCTCCGGGTTTTTGAGACGCCAGCGTCTGCACGGCAAAATCGCCCGTTGAAACGTCCGCCCATGCCATGCCGATCCCGTCCAAAGATCCGGTTAACGCCAGCAAATAATTGCACGATCTCGGCTCCAAAATATTATCTTCGGTCAATGTGCCCGGCGTAATCAGGCGAATGACCTCCCGTTTGATCAAAGCGTTTGCCCCGCGCGCTTTGCGTGCCTGTACAGGATCCTCCATTTGTTCGCAGATCGCTACTTTAAACCCCTTGCGAATCAGACGGGACAGATAAATTTCATGCGAATGAACAGGAACACCGCACATAGGAATATCAACACCTTTTTCCCGACCGCGTTTAGTCAATGCTATATCCAAAGCAGCAGACGCCGTTACCGCATCGTCAAAAAACATTTCGTAAAAATCACCCATACGGTAAAACAGCAAATATCCTTCATGCTGGCGTTTGATTTCAAAGTACTGCGCCATCATCGGCGTTGATTTCTGATCGCTATCCTTTTCTGTTTTTGTGACCTGATTCATTGCGTTTCACTTCTTTGTTTATTTATGGTACGTTGTAATATATCCGTTTTTAACCAATCAATAAAGCTTTGAAATATTATGACAGAAAACAAAAATTCACTTGAGCAGGACTCTTTAGCCTTACATGCTTCCGGCCGGCCCGGAAAAATCGAAGTCGTCCCGACTAAGCCTTTGAATACTCAACGAGATTTAGCATTAGCTTATTCTCCAGGCGTGGCGGCGCCATGTTTGGAAATTCAAAAAAATCCCGACGAAGCCTTTCACTATACGGCCAAAGGAAATCTGGTCGCCGTCATTTCAAACGGTACGGCTGTTTTGGGACTGGGCAGCATCGGTGCTTTGGCTTCCAAACCGGTTATGGAAGGCAAAGCCGTTTTGTTTAAAAAATTTGCCGATGTGGATTCGATTGATATCGAAATCGATTCTTTGGATCCTGATAAAGTCGTGGAAACGGCGGCTCTGATCGGAAACGGATTCAGCGGCATCAACTTAGAAGACATCAAGGCGCCGGAATGTTTTTATATCGAAACGGAATTAAAAAAGCGTCTGAATATTCCTGTTTTCCATGATGACCAACACGGCACAGCGGTTGTCGTTGCTGCCGGACTGTTGAACGGATTGGAACTGACCGGCAAAAAAATTGAAAAAATCAGGCTGGTTGTCAACGGCGCGGGAGCAGCGGCGGTCGCCTGCGCCTCTTTGCTGCGCGAATTAGGCGTAAAGCATATCATTATGTGCGATTCAAAAGGCGTCATTTACAAAGGCCGCACAGCAGGAATGAATCCTTTTAAAGAATCGTTTGCCGTTGAAACGGATTGCCGTACTTTAGCCGAAGCCGTTAAAGAAGCTGATGTTTTCTTAGGGCTTTCTGTCAAAGGAGCCCTGACGCAGGAAATGGTCAAAACAATGGCGAAACAGCCGCTGATTTTTGCCTTGGCCAATCCAAATCCTGAAATTACGCCGCAGGACGCTTTTGCCGCCGCGCCGGACGCAATTGTGGCGACAGGGCGGTCGGATTATCCCAATCAAGTCAATAATGTTTTGGGCTTTCCGTATATTTTCCGCGGTGCGTTGGATGTTCGCGCTTTACAAATCAATGAAAAAATGAAGTTAGCGGCGGCCTATGCTTTGGCGGAATTGGCGCGCACAGACGGATTGACCAAAGACAAAATCATTCCTTCTCCGTTTGACAGCCGTTTAATCGAAACAGTTCCCGTTGCAGTCGCCAAGGCGGCCTGTGAAACGGGTGTGGCACGCCTGCCTGTCGAAGATTGGGACGCCTACCGGATACGACTGCAAAACCGCGTCAAAAAAGGATAAAAAAATGGCCGTGCGCGTTTCCGATAAAGACGATGTCCCGTATCTGTTTGCCCAACGTGTTTTAACGGTTTCTCTTCCGACGGCTCTGATGCTGATCATTCTGGTTATGGCGGGAGAAGTGCAGGCAACAACCGCTATCGTCGGATTTGGAATGGTTGTTTGTTTAACGATCGTTCTTGCGCTGCCGTTTTTGATGAAACTGAAAAATTTAACGCAGTATGTTCATAAAATAGCGCAGGAAGAAGATATTTCCGATATGCCTGTTTTCAGCGAAAGGGACGAAGAATCGGTTCGAATTGTTTCGGCGATCAATCAGATGCGCAACGTTTGGGCGACGCGAGCGGAACATTTGGAAGCGCAAACGCTTTCCGACGCAGCAGTATTGGACAGCCTGCCGGATCCGCTGCTGATGTTGGACGATAAAGGAACGGTGATCGGAGCAAATTTAGCGGCGCGCGAACTGTTCGGTTTTAACGTTCGCGGGCAAGCTTTGAAAATATTGGTGGAATCTCAATATTTGCCCCTGGCTTTGGATCGGATTTTGAATGAACAAACGCGTAAAGAAAGTTTGGAAATTTACCTGAAACAAAAAGTTTTTAATGCAAAAATCGAACATTTGCCTGCGGAAGCCCGCGCGGGTACCGTTGCTGTTTTATCATTATATGATATGACTGCCAGAAAACAGTTTGAACAAATGCAAACGGACTTTATCGCCAATGCCAGCCACGAGCTGCGTACGCCGTTATCCGTATTGTCGGGATTTATTGAAACGCTTCAGGGAATGTCTGAAGAAGACGAAGAGGCTCGAAATCATTTCTTAAACATAATGCAAACGCAGGCGGGACGAATGTCAAGCCTGATTGAAAGTCTGCTGTGTTTATCGCGGCTGCAAATGAATGAGGAACAAGAATTTTCCGCAGAGGTTGAAGTTCCTGAAATTTTGCCGGCTGTCAAGCAAATGTTGGACACCAAAGCGGCCAAAACGGAAATGAGCATTGTGTTAAAGCCCTGTGCGCAAACCGGCAGGATTTTAGGAGATGTCAGCGAACTTAATCAGGTTTTTCAAAATTTAACGGATAACGCACTAAAATACGGCAAACCAGGCGGGAAAGTTACGGTTTCCTGCCGTATTTTGCCCAATGACGGAATGCTTGATGACAAAGCGCAACAAATCTATGCCGTTTCCATTCATAACACGGGCGATCCGATAGCGCCTGAAAATTTGCCGCATTTGTTTGAACGGTTTTACCGTGTCGCCGAAACAAAAAATAAAGCGGTCGGCACCGGTTTGGGATTGTCCATTGTTCAACAAATCATAAAACATCACAATGGCCGAATTGACGTTCAAAGCTCTAATGAAACAGGGACGGTCTTTACGGTGTATCTGCCGATGTATCCACTTGAGCCTTCTGCGGAAAACGCCGGTTCAGAAACCACAGAACAATCAGCCCCGGCAGACACAGCGATGCCGTAATCATAAAGAAAACAGGCCATGTCGTATGATCGGCCAGCCATCCGCTCATTGAAGACAGCATATCACGTGGCAAAGCCATTAAAGAACTGAGCAAAGCATATTGCGTCGCGGTATAAGCGGCATTGCATAAAAATGACATATAAGCGACAAACGCTGAAGTTGCCATAGCGGAAGTCAGATTATCCGAAATCACCGATATCATCAGCCAGGTAAGACTGTTGCCCTGCGTTGCCAAATACGCAAACGGCAGATTGCTGATCCCCTGCAGAATACCGCAGATCAGCAGACTGCGCATAATTCCCCAGCGGACAACGGCAATTCCTCCGAGAAAGCCGCCTAAAATCGTGGCAGCAATACCGTACAATTTAACGACTGTTGCAATTTGATCATAAGAAAACCCCAGTTCCACATAGAATGGAGCCGTCATTGTGCCCAGTGTTGTCTCGCATAATTTGTAAAGCATAATGAACAATATGATCAGAAACCACCCCGGACGGGCGATAAAGTCCTTAATTGGAGCAACAACTGCCGTTTTGAAGAATTTTTTTTGATCTGCAGTTTCTTTTCTGACTTTCGGCTCTTTAACGGCCAAAATTGTTGCCATGCCGATTATTCCCGACAAGGCTAAAATCGTATAGACGTTTTCCCACGACATGACTTGCGCCATATAAAGCGCGCCGGCACCGGCGGCCAACATGCCGATTCTATAGCCGAAGACAAAGCATCCCGATGCTGCGCCCTGATCCTGCGGATCAAAATCCTCCACACGAAAAGCATCTAAAACAATATCCTGAGACGCGGAAAAAAACGCGACGGCAATGGCGCAGACACCGGTCAGCATCGGATTGACAGCCGGATTCGTCCGGATCAGCGCAGCTAGACTGATCATCAGGCAGACCTGAAACAACAGAGCCCAAGACCGCCGTTGTCCCAAAGCCTTTGTCAACACTGGAATTTTGCACCGATCGACATAAGGCGCCCACAAAAATTTAAAGCTGTATGGAAAACGCGTTAAAGAAAACAGCGCGATATCCGTTTTGGAAACACCTTTGCCGGCCAGCCAATACGCTAAAGTGGACAGCAATAAAACCAAGGGAAGTCCGCTGAAAAAGCCCAAAACCGCCATCACAGCCATTTTCGGACTGCGGTAGACGCTGATTGAGGCCTTCCAGCTGTTCATTCTTATTCCTGATCCATTTGTGCCCGTTTGTTTGCATCGCGCTTGCGCAGATTAGTGTCCAAAATCGCTTTGCGCAGACGGAACGTTTTCGGCGAGACTTCAACCAGTTCATCTTCCTGAATGTAGGCCAGAGCTTCTTCAAGACTCATTTTAATCGGCGGAATCAGCTGAATGTTTTCGTCTTTGGCCGCCGCACGAATATTGGTCAGGTGCTTTGTTTTAATCGGATTGACTTCAATGTCGTTTGACTTTGTATGTTCGCCGACAATCATGCCCTCATACACATCTGCTCCCGGATCAATGAACATCGGACCGCGGTCTTCCAGTTTCCACAGCGCATAGGCAACGGCAACACCGTTGTCCGTTGAAACTAAAACACCCGTTCTGCGTCCCGGAATCGACCCTTTATACGGCTGATAGCTGTGAAACAGTTTGTTCATAACGCCCGTACCGCAGGTGTCAGTCAAAAACTGCGAATGATAGCCGATCAAACTGCGCGACGGAACCAAGAACGTAATCCGCGTTTTATTGCCGCCGGAAGGACGCATATCCGTCATTTCAGCCCGGCGCTCGCCCAATTTTTCACAGACAGTGCCGACATACTGCTCATCAACATCAATAATGACCTCCTCAATCGGTTCCAGCTTTTTGCCGGATACGGGGTCAACCTGCATTAAAACGCGCGGACGGCTGATTGACAGCTCGAAACCTTCGCGGCGCATCTGTTCGATCAAAATGCCCAGCTGCAATTCGCCGCGTCCCGCAACTTCAAAAGCATCTGTCGAATCCGTCCGAGAAACGCGCAAAGCAACATTGCCTTCCGCTTCTTTTTGCAAACGGTCCCAAATCACGCGGGAAGTGACTTTGTCGCCGTCTTTGCCGGCCAAGGGCGAAGTATTGATTGAAAATGTCATCGCCAAAGTCGGCGGATCAATCGGCTGAGCCGCAATCGGCGCCGTCACGGATTGATCGCATAGCGTATCTGCAACGGTTGCTTTTGTTAACCCGGCCAGAGCGACAATATCGCCGGCATGCGCCTCTTCCAATCCGGTGCGCTTTAATCCACGAAAAGCTAGAATCTTACTGACACGGGCATTTTCGATTGTTTTGCCGTCACGCCCGATTGCTTTGATCATCGTATTGACCTTAATCGATCCCGAATGAATCTTGCCAGTCAGAATACGACCGACGAACGGATCATTTTCAATCGCCGTGACCAATAAAGAAAACGGCCCGTGCGGATCGCATTTCGGCGGCGGCACGAAGTCCATAATCAAATCAAACAGAGGAGCGATGGAATCACGCGGGTCTTTGTCCAAATCCTTGACAGCCCAGCCTTCGCGACCGGAAGCGTACAGCACGGGAAAATCCAGCTGTTCATCTGTTGCGTCCAAAGAAGCAAACAGATCAAAAACTTCCTCGTAAACTTCCTGCGGGCGGGCATCAGGACGGTCAACCTTGTTAATCACAACGATAGGTTTCAAGCCTATTTTCAAGGCTTTGCTGACGACGAACTTTGTCTGCGGCAGCGGCCCTTCCGCCGCATCAACCAAAACGATCGCCGAATCGACCATATCCAAAATACGTTCGACTTCGCCGCCGAAATCCGCGTGCCCCGGCGTGTCAACAATGTTAAAGCGCGCTCCTTTCCATTCAACAGAGGTGCATTTCGCTAAAATTGTAATGCCGCGTTCACGTTCCAAATCATTGGAATCCAAAGCGCGTTCAGCAACAACCTGATTGTCGCGGAAAGTGCCGCTTTGGCGCAGCATGGTATCGACCAGTGTCGTTTTGCCGTGGTCAACGTGGGCAATAATCGCAATATTACGCATCGGAAAACTTCTTTGTTTTTAATAGACAATTAATGTAACTATGCTTTTACGTATTCTTGTTCTTTTTGTCAATTCCCGACCGTTATGAAGCGGCGGATTTTTTTTGATCCGGCAGATATTTCGTATATACTGGAATTTAGTTTTTATTCAAGAGGGAAAAATGTCTTGTTTGCTTGCCGCGCTTTTATTATCGCTTTTGGTTTTTCCGTGTCGGGCAGAAACCATAGAAGAACAATTTTTCAGAATGGACCGCAATAAAGACGGCTTTTTATCCAAAGAAGAATTTATAAAGGGTATGGAACAAGGGCCGGCTGAGCTTTCTTATTCTGCTGCGGCCCCGCTGACGGGTCAGATTTCCGCCGCCAAAAAACAAAAAATTATTGATGAATCCGTTGCTGAAGCAAAAAAGATTTTGCCGTTTAAAGTGGATCAGGCCACGACATGGACGGACGTTTACGGCAGCAGTGATGAAATTCATTACGTATACCAGATTGAAATGGATATCGGTTCCGTACCGGCGGAACAAACCGCAATGCTCAAGCCCCTTTTAGAAGAGCAAATCTGCACAAAAGTAAAACCGGCCATGTGCGGCATCGCCAATGACCTTTTATTGAAAAACGGCATTTCACTGAAAACGCACTATAATGATAAAAGCGGTCGGCTGATCGCTGAATGCCGCTTTATTCAGACGGACTGCGAATAATCTATCCGACCTTTTTGGCGATCAGTTCGCTTAAAGAAGTTTCCGGTCGCGCCCCGTAGTGGGAGATAATCTCCGCTGCGGCCAAAGCTCCCATTTGCAAACATTCAAAAACAGACCTGCCATGGGAAAAACCGGTCAAAAAACCGGCAGCAAACAAATCTCCGGCACCGGTTGTATCAATGACACGGTTAATCGGTGCAGCGGGAATTTCATACCGATCCTGACCGCAAATCGCAATTGCTCCTTTGGCTCCGCGGGTAACAACAACGATTTCGCACAAATTTTCAGAATGCTTAAACGCCTCTTCCGGATCGTCCGTATCAAACAACGCTTTAATTTCGTCTTCGTTGCAAAACAGAATGTCAACCCCGTTTTTAATCAGCTGCAGGAAACTGTCCCGATGACGATTGACACAATACGGATCGGACAAAGACAGCGATACTTTGCGGTCATACTTATGCGCCAATTCAACGGCATAGGCCAAAGCGTCCTTTGCTTCGGGTCTGTCCCACAAATACCCCTCCATATAAACGATTTTGGTCTGACGGATTAAATCTTCATCAATATCCTTGCGTGATAACTTGGAACATGCCCCCAAATACGTATTCATCGTTCTTTGCGCATCGGGGCTGACAATCACCATGCAGCGCGCGGTCGGCCTTTCATTTTCCAAACAAGGAGTCGTAAAATAAACACCGGAGCGCGTAATGTCTTTTCTGAAAATTTCGCCTAATTGATCGTCGGCGACTTTGCCGATAAAAGCGGGTCTTCCGCCCAAAGCTGCAATGCCCACCGCCGTATTTGCCGCCGATCCGCCGGAACATTCAACGCCGTTCTGCGCGATATGGCTGTAAATCATTTCGGCAGCCGGCGCATCTATCAGCGTCATCATTCCTTTGGGCATATTGTGTTTTGCTAAAAACTCGTCGTCCATGTTGGCCAGTACGTCAACCATGGCATTGCCAATGGCAACAACGTCAAAACGTGTCAGAGCGTTCATATAGTATAAAACCTCCGTATGGGGTTAATGTGCATATGCAGTATAAAGAATCTTACAATTCAAACAAGACTCTGTTACAAAAAACAGGAAACTTTTTTTTGGGAAAAGGCAATGCTGTTTGAATTTAAAAGCGCGATAAAAGATATTTTTTCAAGTAAAATCAGAAGCTTGATTTGGGGTTCCGCCCTCTTGACGCTACTGATTTTCATTATATTGTTTTTTAGTTTTTCCCATGCGGTCTCCTTACTGCCGTTGACCGACATGCCAAAAGTGCAAAAAATAGTTGAAGTCTTTGGATATATTATATTTTTTATCCTTTCTTTGATGTTTTTTCCGTCTGTTGTTACGTTTATTTCCGGATTTTTTATCGACTCGGTTGTAAACCGTATGGCCGCTCGGAACAATATTCATGCGCTAAGGACCGTTCCTTTAAAAGAAAGTCTTGCTTTATCCGGAGTCGCGGCCATAAAAGGAATTATGGTATCCATTGGACTGGCTCTGGCATCTTTGTTGTTTGGCCTTATTCCTTTCATCAACCTTGTGCCGGTTATTTTGTATTACGGACTGAACGGGCGCCTGCTGGCCAGAGAATATTTTTTCGCTGCGGCCCTGCGTTATCTGGAAAAACAGGACGCGGAAGATCTTTTTAACCGTTATCAGGCATACTGGGTCAGAGCCGGCATTATCATCGCGATTTTAATGACAGTGCCAATTGTGAACATGATTGCGCCGCTAATTGCCATGGCTTTTATGCAAAGGTTGTTTTTGAAGAAAAATCCGAATCGGGAAAAAGCATGAAAAAAGGTTTTTATTTTGGTGTTGTTTTAAGCTTATTGACCGCTGCCGGCTGTGTTTCCGAAAATGCGGCGGATCCAAACGGCGGAAAACCGACAATCGCTGCCAAACCCGAAGCCGTGATTCGTTCCGGGCGCAAAGATCCGCTGCTGAAATCCGACTACGTTTTGTCCGTTCTGGGCGAACCTTCGGTAAAACGGTATGAAAAGCCTTCGGAAGTATGGGTATATGCACAAACGGGGTGCGTTTTGTTCATTTATATGAACGATCAGGAGGACGGTTCCAAACTTGTCCGTCATATGGAAATCGGTACGCCGACTTTTAAGGCCAGACATAAAAACTCTTTGCCTTGTTTAAGAACAGCAGCAAAATTACGGTAAGAATAAAAAAGCCGGCGTTTTAACCGGCTTTTCTGATTACATCTGTTCGTTAATCCAAGCGGATAATTTTGATTTTGTAATCGCGCCGGAATGCGTGGCGACCGCTTCGCCGTTTTTAAACATGATCAGCGTTGGAATGCCGCGAACGCCAAAGTTTGTCGGCGTTTCGGGAGATTCGTCAATATTCATTTTAACGACTTTCAATTTGGCATCGCCGATTTCTTTGGACACTTCCTCCAAAACGGGGCCCAGCTGACGGCACGGAGAACACCATTCGGCATAAAAATCAACCAGAACAGGAATGTCGGAATTTTTGATTTCATTAGCAAATTCGCTGTCTTTGATTACTTTCATCGTTGCTTTCCTTTCTGTAAAAAAGTGTCCTTTATATATAGGGACGTTTTGATCAGCGGTCAATACTCCATTATATCACAAACGGCCTCTGTGATATCCATCAGCTTAGGCGCTTCGGTCCATAACAAAAAGCACCGAATCTGTTTATCAGGGTAAATTTCTGCCATTAACGCGCGGTAAGCGGCCATTTGTTTTAAATAAGCCGCGGGCGTTTCTTTGACTGACGCGGGAATGAAACGTCCTGTTTTATAATCAATCAGGCGCACTTCTTGGTCTGAAACGCTGATTCTGTCAATACGACCATTGATCACGCGGCTGCCGACAACGCCGGAAACGGGCACTTCCGCCAAAGAAGATGCGGCGAACAAATCCGATGCCGCCGAATCATTTAGCAGCGTTAAAACATCATGTATCAAAGCTTCCCGTTCACTTTTTTTCGCTGAAGGCATCTGTACCGACACCACTTTTTCAGCAGCGGCAGGGTGGTCTTGGATCGGATATTGCGGCAAAATTTCCAACAGCGCGTGAATGACCTGACCGCGTCTCATCGCCTCGATTCGCCCCTGCGTTAACGGAGACAGGCACGCAGGCTCTTCCACGTCCGGTCGGGACGGCGCCAATGGTCGCGGCGGCGTCGGTTCTTTCGGAGCAGCAGCCGCAATCCATTCCGGCAGCGGGCGCGTTTCTTGATCAAGCGCGTCTTGCTTTTCAACAATCGGCGGTATTTCCTGCGCCGAAGACAAACGCAAAACCGGTTCTTCAAACAGATCGGTCTGGACTTCCTGAACCCGATAGGAAAGCGTGCCGTCCGGATTTTCCGTACTTAACGCACCGCGCACTAAATCGTACCAGTTATTTTTCGCATTTCGGGAGGTATCCCAGCCCGTAATGTACAACCGGTCTGCCGCGCGTGTCAGAGCCACATAAAGCAGTCGGTTGTATTCGCGCTGATTTTTTTCCTTCAGGCGTTCTATTTCTTCGCTGATCAGGTCTGTGCGCCATTGCGCGCTCGGAGCCCAAAAAAACATTTCATCGTTTCCGTTTTTCGGCCAAAAAGTTTTCGGCGAAAAAAATTTCAGCTGACGGGTATCCGGCAAAAAGACGATCGGCGCCTGCAATCCTTTGGCGGCATGAACCGTCATAATGCGTACGGCGTTTAATCCGGATTGTTCGGGGTCGCGTTTGATCTCGACATCATTTTGACGCAGACTGCTTAAAAAGCTTTGCAAGGAAGGCGGACCGGATTGGTCGTGCTGCAAAGCCAAAGACAGAAATTCGTCCAAAGCGTCCAAAGCCTGTATGCCCAGACGGGAAACAAAAGCCTTTTGCCGCCCCAAGGGGCCCAAAATATAAGAATACAGTTCATAGGGACGCATTTTATCCACGCGTGAAAGCAGGTCTTTAATGAACGAACAGGCCTTCCCCAACGGTGTTTCCGGCTGATTTTCATAAGTCCTGAGCCGGTTAAACAGCGTCGTTTTTCCGCGATTGTATGCTAAGGCGAATAGATCTTTTTCCGAAACGCCGTCAAGCGGCATTTTCAAACGGCGCGCCGTTTCCAAGTCTTCGGCGGATAAATCATCGGCGGAAACACCGCATAAAGGGGAACGCAAAACGGTCGCCAAAGCCAGATCGTCTTCGGGCAGCAGCAATACGTCCCCCAAAGCCATTAAGTCTTTGACGGCGATATGCGACGTGATTTTCAACCGGTCAACGCCGGAAACGGGAACGCCGCGCGTTTTTAATTCGCGGGACAAATCGTTGATAAAGGAATTGCGGCGGCGGACCAAAATCAGGATATCTCCCGCCTGTATCGGTCGACCGGCGGATTCCAGCATTTCTTTTGAATCGAGCATATCTGCGATTTTTTGGGCGATTTTACGGGCCAAACGGGCGGAAGGCGTTTGGGAAAAAACGCGTTCGACCGGTTTTGTAAAAGGACGCTGAGCATCATTTTCTTCGGGCTTTTCCGTCGGCCAGACTTCAATCAGGCCGGCCTGCTTTTTGCGCCAGGAAATATGCGTGACATTTTCGTCGGGTTCAGCCACGCCGCTGCGCGCCGGATCAAAACGCAGCACAAAATTAACGGCGTCAATAACGGCGGGAACAGAACGGAAAGAAATATACATCGGAACGTCATTCCACGCTTTTCCGGCACTTTCGACTTTTGCTTTAAAGAATTGGCGCATCTGTTCAAATTCTTCCGGAACAGCGCCCTGAAAGCTGAAAATCGATTGCTTTTTATCGCCGACCGCAAAGAGCGTCCTGTTTGTTTGGCGCAGTCCGGCGCCGGCAAAAAATTCTTCCGCCAGCGCTTTGATGATCGCCCATTGGTCAGGACTGGTATCCTGCGCTTCATCAACCAGAATATGATCAATGCCGCCGTCCAGTTTGAACAAGACCCAAGCAGCGGCTCCGGAGCCTTCCAGCAGTGCTTTTGCCGCAGCGATCAAATCGTCGTAATCCATAACGCCGCGGTCGTTTTTTAAAAGCATGTATTCGTTTAAAATGGCTGAGCTGATACGGAACAAAGCTAAAGAAAGCTTCATATTTTGAATGGCTTGCAGATGCTTGGAAAAAAGCAGCGCTTTTTGCGCTTCCGCTTCCATTACAGGTAGAACGGCAGCGGATTCTTTACAGGCCAACTGATCGCGAATTGTTCCGCTGCCGGTCAGAAAAACGGAGACATACTGCTGCGCAAGATCAGGCCTGTCCTCTTGGGCCGCCGCCAAAAAAGGATACATTTTTTCCGCTTTTTCCCGATCCGTTTTTTTAGCGGACGCACTTAAAACATCTGCCGCCTGCTTCAGCGCTTTGTATCGTTCGTCTTCCAAACGGCAAAATTCCCGCGTCAGGGAATCAGGCGTGCTTCCGACTGGAAGGTCCAGCATTTTTTCATAAGCATCCGTTAAGTCCCGCAGGGAAGAATAGTGCCGGTTTATGCGTTTTAATGCGGGCAAGTGCAAAGTCATTTCCGTTAAAACATCTAAAAAGCCGTCTTCCGTCGTTACCGCGGTAATGATATCCAGAGCGTCTTCATATTCGGGACGGCTTAATATGGCCTTTTGCGCCTGAGCAATCAGTTCTTTCGCTCCGATCTCGTCCAAAATATCAAACTGCGGAGAAATGCCGGCCTCCAACGGAAAGCGTTTTAACAAAGACTGGCAGAAACCGTGCAGCGTTGTAATTTTCAGCCCGCCGGCAGTATCTAATAAGCGCGCGAACAGGCGGCGGGCCTGAGCGATTCTTTTCGCATCGGGCGGCGTGCCGGCCAAATCGGTCAATTCCCTGATCAGCGTTTCTTCCTCCGTAGAGGCCCATTTTGCCAATCTGGCGGCGATGCGGTTGGCCATTTGAGCCGCGGCGGTACGCGTAAACGTCAGGCATAAAATTTTTTCGGGCGGCGTGCCGGTTAACAACAAATTCAGCACCCGGTCGGACAATACTTTTGTTTTGCCCGATCCGGCGGAAGCCGCCACCCAGGCGGATTCTTCGGGATTGGCCGCAATGCGCTGCAAAACGTTCGGATCGCTTAAATCCATGTCAGGCCTCCCCTTCTTCTTCAGACGAATCGGAGGTGGCCCATTCGTCAAATCGCGCCAAGTGGTCATAATCGTTATATGTCAGAGAAACGCTTGTGTCCGGAGTCGCCAGATAAGGCGTTTTTTCATCGTCGTACGTGTTAATCAGATCAATCAGCCGGTCTAAAGCTTCCTGCGCTAACGAAGCGGGTTCCGCTTTCAAAGGAACAATTTTGCCGCCGTCCTGCTGTCCTCTTAAGCGCCAATATTCCAAAACCGTTATTTCTTCAGAAGGTATTTTTTCAAATCCGTTGTGCGCAAAAATCGCGGCTTCCAAAGGCAGCTGAGGAGAATAGCCGGCCAAAACGGTTTTTTCGTTGGGAAGCAGTCCGGTTTTATAATCAATCAGGCTGACAGATCCGTCTTTCATCAGATCTATTCTGTCGGCGATGCAGCGAAGCGTAAAAGGACCGTTTTTGGCTTGGAAGGTTAATTCCCCCGATTGTTCGCAAAAAACGGTGCCGATTCGATCAATTCTTTGCTTTTGCCGGTCAACAAACCATTTCAGCGCAGCGATTAACCGCGGTTTCCAAAAGGCCGCTGCCGTTTGGGAAAAGTTCAGTTCTTTAAATAACTTAAGGCCGAGTTCCTGAATTTTTTGTTCCGCATCAACAGGCAGATCAGACGGATACTGTCTGCAAAACAGCTCGACCGTTTTATGTACAATCGTACCGTAATCCGAAAGATCAAGCTCCTGATTCAGATCGTCCAGTTTTTTCAGTCCTAAAATATAACGTGCGTAAATCGAGTAGGGATCGCGCATTAAAGTTTCAATCTTTGTAACGGACAGCCGTCTGGGGCGCGCTGAAACGGGCGGGCGGGGATTAGGCGGCAAAAAAGACAGGACGGCGCCCGGCTCGTCTGTTTTTGCTGCCCAAGCTGACCAAGGGCCGGCTTCAAACCGTAAACCGGAAATGTCCAGTACTGTTTCCAGACGCATCAGCCAGCGCGACGGCACGCTTGGTGTGCCGCCTTCTTTGACCGATCGGGTCATGATCAGCCGTTTAGCGCAGAATCCTTGTGCGAAGTCATGCGCGGAGAGAGCGATTTTCCTTTCCGGAGAAGATAAGCCGCACTGTTCCCGCATCGGTCGGGAAAGCCACGGATCCGCGTCCGGCGTTTTCGGCCAAACGCCTTCGTTCAGTCCGCCCATAATCAGCACGTCGGGCTGAATCAGCCGCGCTTCCATTGTGCCTAAAATATCCAGACGCGAATGCATGCCGTACTTGGGACGCACGGTGACGCCTTTAAACAAAGCGGCAAGCAGGGAAAGATATTCAGCCGCCGTCAGCTTTTCGATCAAAGCGGACTGGCCCTTCAGCTCAGTCAAAAACGCCGCCGCCGTTTCTCCGGCGTCCCCGCTCCATAACCGCTGAGCGCCGGTTCTGTCCGCGCTTTCGGCCAAATTTTCGGCAGCGGCCAGATGAGCGTCCAAAAAAGCCTCAAAAGCATATGATTCCTCTGCGTTCATCAGTGCGGAAAAGGCGCTTAAACGATTTTCCAAATCCTGCACAAAAGGCATTAAATCGGTTTCCTGCGCCGTTTGTGCCGCCGCTTTTAATCCGTCAAAACCGTCTCCTAAACGCTGACCGCGCAGCGCTTTCAGCTCTAATGTCCGCACTTGTGACCGAAACGAAGCGAAATCTTTTCCGCCCAAAGCCAACGGGTGTTTCAGACATGACAACAATTCAACCGGCGTCCAATTGTTCAAGGCCGCCTGTCCCAACAGCAATAAAAAGGATCCCGGTTCCGTTAACGTTAAATTCGTTCCGCCGGAATCGTCCATAACGATTCCCCACCGGTTCATTTCGGCAGCGACACGACGGGCCAAAGCTCTGTTCGGCGTGATCAAAGCGGCTGTTTTCCCCGGCATTTCCAGCGTTTGCCGCAAAATCAGCGCGATTGTCAGCGCTTCTTCCTGTACAGAAGAGCAATCTATTTTTTCAATGCCCTCAACGGCTTCTTTGGTAAACGGTTCCGCCGTACGCCACAGATCTGTCGTCGCTGACGGTCGCATGGCTTCGCTGATCAGGCGCAGGCGTTCCTGCCGGATCGGAGGCTGACCGCCGAAGGGCTGTACGTCCGCCCGCGTTATTCCCATTTTTTTCAACAGCTGCTTTAAATTATATTGAGGGTGGGAAGGCTCGCAGGCGTTAAAGCTTTTTTCGTCAAGCAGCATATCCAGTCCGGGCAGAATGACTTTGCCGTTTTTCACAGAAGCAATCGCGTCCAGCAGTTCCGCCGTCGCCGGCTGCGACCCCGTCGAACCGGCTGCAATAACGGGAAAATCAGGCGGTGTTTCCCGCCACAGACGCGCCTGGGCCTGAAACAGGCGCACACGCCGGTCAGCGACATCGATAACGCCTTCCTCCTGTAGAATTTTAGGCCAAAAGTCTGTGATAATTTCTAAAAACTTTAAAATTTCCTGCCAATGAACCGCTAATTCGTCCGGAACAAGGTCTCTTAACCGCTCAAACGGCATGCCTTCGATATAGGCCTCGTCCAAAAGAGAAGCTAATGCGTCTGCTAAAAACAAAGATTTTTCCGCGTTTAATGATTGCGGACTGCGCTGTTGAATCAGGCGCGCTAACAATAACCGTCGGCGCAGCGGCAAAATCGCGGCGGGCAGATCCGGCATATTATTCAGCAAACATAACCGCCCCTGCGTTTCTTCATCTTCGATGGACGAAAAGGAAATTAATCGGGGCAGCAGCAAAGGTTTTCCTTCGCTTTGACGCAGAAAAGCCTCCTGAACGGTTTTGCAGGCGCGCCGCGTCGGCAGGAAAATAACCGTTTTCGCTAATTCGTGGGGAAAGGCCTCATGCTGACGCAGCAGTTCCGCCGCCAATGTATCGGCAAAGGAAAAAACGGGAGCTATTGTAAAAACGTTTTTAGCCGCCATAACCTATTCCCGCAGCCGTTTTTCCGCCAGCGCCAAAGCCTCGGGCGTGCCGACATGATACCAATCGCCCGCGCCGACAACAGCCGCCAAGCGTCCGGCTTGTTCAGCCTTATCATACAATAAGTTCAAAGAAAACTTTCCTTCGGGCGCATCGGCAAAAATCCACGGATTTAAAATCTGCGCGCCGGCATAAACATAAGGGGCGCCTGATTCATCAGGGCGTTTGCGGCGCGGTCTGCCGTTTTCAAGAAAATAATCGCCTTTGCCGTCATGACCGAAAACGCGTTCAACCGGCCACAGCAGCAGCGAGATATCCGTTTGTTCTTGATCAAATGCATCGGCCATGTCTTGCAGCGACGGTCTTTCTTCCGTCCATAAGGGATCGGCGTTTAAAACAAAAAAGGGATTTTCCCCCAGAAAAGGTAAAGCTTTTTTAACGCCACCGCCGGTTTCCAGCGCTGTTTCTTCCTCGGAAAAAGTCAGATGAATATCAGTACGCTGTCTTAAAGCGGATTTGATCTGATCACCTAAATAACAGACGTTCACAACGCCCTGCGTTATCCCGTATGCGGCAATCTTGTCCAAAATACGATCAATCAGCGTTCGCCCTTTTACTTTGATCAGAGGTTTAGGCGTTTCGTCCGTCAAAGACCGCATGCGCGTTCCCCGTCCTGCGGCCAACACCATGGCTTTTGTTATTTCAACAGGCATGGCGGAATCCTTCTGTAATCCGCGGGAATATTTTTATCGAACCAGACTTTCAGCCGACCTAAAGCCGGGTGCTCCAACGCGCGTTCCAACAGCCGCCACAATCGGGGCAAATGCTGCAAATAACGGTTCTTTTTATCGCGAACGCACAAACGCACAAAAATGCCCAGCACTTTAATATGACGCTGTGCCGCTAAAACCGTCCAAGAAGCCAGAAAATCTTCACGGTTGGCAATCTTTTTCCCCAAGCCGTCCATATAGCGGTTTCGCATATCATGAAACAGGTCAGGCGCAATATCCCGGCGGGCGTCTTCCAGCAAAGACATGATGTCATACGTGATCGTGCCGTGCAGCGCATCTTGAAAATCCAGCAAACCGCAGGCTTGCACGCCCTTCCGACTATCCAAACGCATCAGATTGTCCACATGGTAATCCCGCAGCACTAATGTTTTCGGCACATTATTGGCGATCGGGTACAGCTCTTCCCAAATCAACACAAAATCATCAACGGCATTTTTGTCGGCTTCCCGCCCGAAAGCCGCCGGCATAAACCAATCCGGAAACAGCATTAATTCCTGTTTGAGGGCGTCTTCGTCATACAGCGGCAAATTTTCGGGAATAACCTCCGCCTCTTCATGTTTATGAAGATCTATCAGAAGATCCGTCGCCAATTCATACAGCTTTCGTTCGTCTGCGCCGTTTTTCAGCAAACGGGTATAGGTCGCATCACCGAAATCTTCCAGCAATACAAAGCCGTTTTCTTCGTCCTGCGCATAAACATGCGGCGCGCTGTAGCCTAAGGCCTCCAGCCTTTTTGCAATTTTTAAAAACGGACGAACGTCCTCCATCGGCGGCGGAGCGTCCATTAAAACCATGGTTTCCGAACCGCGCGTCAAACGATCGTAATGCCTGAACGACGCGTCGACCGCCAACAGCTTTCTTTCCGCATCGTCCCAATGGTTCTTTTTTAAAAAAGCATTTAAAAGCTCTGAACGCTCAGACATGTTTTTATTTTCTCCATTCTTTGAACCCAACTTGAACCGTTTGCCGTTATGGTCACATTTCTTTTGTCAATCGCATCGGCAGGAATTTCCAGCTGAATCGTCAATCGGTTTTTCGGCAGCAAGCCTTCCGCCCGCTCCGGCCATTCTATCAAAGAAATACCGTCGGCAAGGGCCTCTTCAAAACCTGTTTCATAGATTTCCTGCGCTGTTTTCAATCGATAAAGATCAAAATGCCAAAGAATTAATTCTTTCTCGTTTTGTCGGGCTTCATATGTTTGCACCAGCGTAAAAGTCGGACTGGGCACGTCTTCGTCCTGACGGGTGAGCGCCCGAATGAATGCTTTGGCAAAAACAGTTTTGCCTGCCCCCAAATCACCGGACAAAGCGATAACATCACGCGTTTTGGCCTGCTGCGCCAAAGCGGCCGCCAAAGCCTGAACGCCTTTTTGTGACACGCCTGTCAAAACAAAAGACTCAGAAAAGACCAAAGACCCCTTTTCCTTTCTTTTTCACTTTCCTGACCGCGGGTATCCGCTGTGCTCCGGAAGCGCTGCTTCTTTGAACCTGCTGCTGTGCAGCCCATTCCCATGGCATTTGGAAGCGGCCCTCCCACATGCCCTTATGGCCTTCCTGCGCCTTTTGCTGATACGGCAAATAGATTTGTGTCACAGCAGGCAGAGCGATCGCCCACCCGGCTTCAACCATTGCGGCGCCTATATCAAAAGAGCCGACAGAACAGGCCGCCATTAATTCGCCCTTCGCATTGATATTCATAATGCGGCAGCTGACATCGTCACCGCTGACAAAATCTTTCAGCATGCGCGCCGACACATATCCGCAGTTATATGTATGCCCGTCGGCATCAAGACATGTTTGATTGCTTAACGGAGAAGCCAAACCATACAGCCGAATGGTCTGTTGTCCGATCCGAAAAACATCGCCGCTGACAATTGAGGTAATCTTTCCCGAAACGGTATTCGGCGGCGTTTGTTGCATCTGCTGCATGGTGCCGGGGGGCAGTCCGACAAGCAGCTGCGGATCCAAAACCGGCTGCTGTTCCTGCATATCAGGAGCGACAGCGCCTTCAGCGGACAGTTCCTGATCCTGATTCTGCAGTGCTTCCTCCCCCGCCTCTTCCGATCGAGAAAGGTTTGAAGCCATACCCATAATATTGTTGACAATATCAGAACCGGAGACAAAAAAGAAAAGAACGCCGACAATAACCGCCATTAAAATAAACGTGGTCATGCATCCCAAAAAACGCCAGAGTCCTTTCCCCAAAAAGAAAAAACAAAGAATCCCGATCAGAATGGCTCCGCCGCCGACAGCCATATCTGCTCCGGAACCGTTTTGAAAACACAGGCTGCCGATATAAGAAGACGCCAATCCGATAATAAGAAGAGTTAAACGCAAAAACACGTCAGATACCCTTTCGAATAAAACAAAAGTATGTAGCCATTAAAAATAAAGCAGCGGACAAAGTCAAGAATCCGCTGCTTTATTTTTTTATCTTCAGCCATTAATGGACACGTTCATCACGTTTGCGCAGGCGCATTTCGGCAATCCGAGAGTTGTTTTGCTCGCGGCGCTGGGATTTTTGATATTTTTTCGCAAAATCCGTGTCGCGGCGCGTAACAGCCTGATTCTTGTTCAGACCGCGCAGTTTTCTGAGCTTTTCAATGCTGATTTTATTGCCGTATGCATCTGTCACATACAGCTCTTTTTTAGCGGTCTTTTCCAATTCTTTCTTTCTGCCGCGTTCAATTTTAGCACGAGACAGACGGTCACGGCGTTCAGAAGGCAGCAGTTTGTGTTTGGAACGTTTTTTGCGTTTTGCAGCCCCTTCCAATCCGCGGACATCTTTTTTCTTGATATTCAGCGGATCATCTCTGCCGACCATGCTGTTGGAATTTTGGGCACGCCTGATATCTTCCTTGGACAACAGCCCTTCCATGCCCAGCTTTTTTTCCTGCCGCAAAATTTTATTGCGCACTTCAATTTTTTCTTCAATGCGGCGAACATCTTCACGGCGCTGCTTTTCAATGATATCCGTTTCTTTGGACTGACGATTCTTTTCCGCCTTTTCGGCATACAAGCGATCCTCCGCCTGTTTTGCAGCCTTGGCCGTACGGAATAAAAGGCCGTCATCTTTTACTATGTTGGAATGAACATTCTTTTGAGCCTCACGGCGCTGTTTCCATACCATATCGCTGTTGTCAGCCAAGCGAATGCGTTTTCTTTTATTTTCGTCCATATCAGTCGTCCTTCATTTCAGAAAAGCTGAAATTCCTTTACCATAAGTTAACTATACAAGAAAGAAAAAAAGAAGAAAAGTTTTTTTGAAAAAATCGACAAAAAAAGAATATGACATTCTTGTGACATCTTTGTAACGCTTAGTGAATCGGAAGATAAATTTGCGTTTTCTTTGTCCCTTTTTTGTCCGAAACAGCCAAAGTACCGCCGTGCATTTCAATAAAATTGCGAATAAGCGCCGCCGCGAACCCGTTTTGGGCGGCAAAATTGACCGTATCGGAGTCGTTTTTGACATTGAGGGACTGTTCTTCAATTGCAATGATCAAATTTTTATTCTCGACCTGAACGGATAAAGAGATTGTGCCGTCTTTAAAGGCTGCGGAAACGGCATTGTTCATCAGATAAAACAAGACTTGTTTCAGCCTCTTTTGATCTGCGATCAGCAAAGGCAAGTTATCGGGATATGTTAAATTAAGCGTGATATTTTTATTTTTTGCCTGTTCCCGAACGATTTTTAAAATACCGTTTAAAAGGGCGTGAATATCAACAGAATTCAGTTCCAAAACGGCAGAGCCCGTTTCGATTAAAGCCAAATCGGTCATATCTTTGAACAGGCTTTTTAATTCCGCCGATGCATCTGCAATCGTTTGCAAAAAAGCTTTTTGCTGCCTGCCGGCATGCGGATTTTTGCCTTTTGCCAGCTTTTGCGCCGATTCTGTTAAAACAGACAGCTGAGGATTGATTTCCCGGCTCAGCTGTTCCAAAAAGACGGCTCGCAGTTTTTCCGCCTGAATCGTCGTTTGGCGGAACCTGCTGAGAAGCGTTTCCTTTTCTTCAATCAAGGAAGAGCGTTTTTCTTCCTCCGTAACGTCTAAAAACGAAACAAAAATACCGCCGTCAGGCAGACCGACGGCAATAAATTCCAGAACTTTTCCGTCAGGACGCAAGATCTGAAATATTTCTCCGGTATGCGATGTAATGACTCCCAGCAGTTGCTCTTTTGAAGTTTCCCAATTATTTTCGTTTTCAAAAAACGGACGCAATTTTTCCAAAACTTCCATGACAGACAAGGGCTGGCGGTTAAAATCGGGATCACTGATCTGCCATAAATTAAGATACGCCGCATTGGCCAGTTTTAACCGCCCGTTGCGTCCAAAAAGCAGGATCGCTTCACGCAGGTGGTTGACAACCGTGAACTGCGTTTCATTCAAAACGGTCATCGACCGTTCCATTGTCAAATGGCCGGTAACATCTTCATATGTGATCAACAGACCTCCCAACGGGTGAGGTGTCAACATACGGCGCAATGTAACGCCCGAAGGCAGATGCAGAATGTCTTCCGTTGCCGAAACCAGAGAAGTAAAAAATTTAATTTCGCGTGTTTTATATGCATTAAAGTCTCTGTTTTCCGGCAATCGGCGTTTTTCGCGCATCATATCCAAGACATGCGAATACGTCGGCGATCCGTCCAATTCCTCTTCTTCCAAATCCCACAGATTCATAAAAGAAGTATTATAAAACTGCAGGCGCATTTCAGCATCGAAAACAGCAATAGCGGTTTTCAAATGCTCCAAAACGCCATTGTGGGAAGCGATATGGCGCTGCAAACTGTTCTGTAATTCTTGTTCCTGCGTGATATCCCGAACAAAACCTATCGTTTTGTTTTTGGAGTACATTTGTGCCGGCAGCGGAATTTCCGAAGCTTCCACCCAGCGACGCTTGCCCTCCATAACGACATATTCACGGGTTTTTCTTTCCTTGCCGGCGGCTCTGGCCGCTGCTGCCAGCACTTTTGCCTCCCGCGGGGATTTTTCATAAACCAATTCACTGCCTAACAGCAGCGCCTGATCAATTGATTCAGCATGAACAGCCGCAGCATAGGCCGTATTGCATAATGCCAGCTGCAGGTCTTCATTGCGCAGCCAAACCGGAAACGGCAGAGAATTAAACGCCTGACGGAACAGAGCATTTTCTTTTTCCAACTCCCGAACACGATCTGTCAAAGACAACAATTTTTCGGCTGTTTCAGTCGTTTCCCGAATCCATAGCACGTCAACAATATTGTTATATCCGACCGTATGCGTTCGAAAACCTGAAACCAAAAAACGGCGCATTTCAGTTTTGTGCTGCAATTCCAGAGCAAAAGGACGCTCGTTTGTTCTTAAAGCATTCAAAGCGGCGCTTAAAAGATCGGCGCTGTCAGGGGAAAAATGCTCCAGCAGAGCATCAAAAGAGGCCTCTGTTCCATGCGCCAGATCCATCATCACGGCCAGTCGCCGGGAACAATATGTTTCCCGAATAAAGCCGATCGGATCATATTCCCACAAGTAATACCCGTCAGGAAAACTTTCCAGCGTTTCCTCCTGCAAATCCAGCTTTTCCTCTGTCATGACCAGCCGGCGATGTAGTCGAAGCAATAAATAAAAAGCGGACAGACAAGCCAAGACGACAACCAGACACGTAAAAATAAGCGTTTTCGGATAAAAAAACGCGGAAATAATCATTCTGGCCAGAACTGAATCAAATGCTGTCATCATCTTTTTAAAATAGCGCGCCGAATATGAAACGGCAAAGTAAAAATTGAAATATCGGAAATGTTTTCTAAAAGGATATCTTTTTTTAATTGATTTTCTCGAATAAAATAGTGATTATCTGTAAATCATTGAAATTACTTAAAAGGAACGTGATTATGGTGAGAAATAGAAAATCTTCGCGCGGCAGGACCGCGGACGGTTCGCCTAACCCGATTGACGTTTATGTCGGCGCCAGAGTCAAAATGCGCCGCACGCTGCTGGGAATGAGCCAGGAAAAATTGGGTGAAGCAATAGGTTTGACATTTCAGCAGGTTCAAAAATATGAACGCGGGCTGAACCGCATCAGCGCCAGCCGCTTATTTGACATCGGAAAAGTTTTGGAAGTGCCTATCAGTTTCTTTTTTGAAGAAATGGACGATCAGGTGGCAGAGCTTTCTCCGCGAATGTTGGCCGGCGCCGCCGAATTAGCGGAAGAGCCTGTTCTGTTTAATTACGATCCCATGACAAAGCGCGAAACGCTGGAGCTTGTCCGTTGCTATTACATGATTCCGGATCGCCGGCTGGCAAAGAAGCTACTGGATTTAATCAAGACCATGGCTTCCCCCGCCGAAATGGAAGAAGAGGAACAGGAACAGGAAGATTAAATTTTTTCTTTCATATAAAATGCGGTTCTTCAGCAAGGACCGCATTTTTTTATGCCAAAAACGGCAGAGGCACACTAATTTTCTGTTTTCAAAGTCTATTTTCTCCTTTATACCTGTACAGGTAATCATTTTTGGACATGAGGAGTACATTTTATGAGGAAAAATTACCTGTTTACCAGCGAGTCCGTTTCCGAAGGACACCCGGACAAAGTTTGCGACAGCATTTCAGACACCCTGCTGGATTTGTTTTTAACACATGATCCTCAGGCGCGTTCTGCTGTAGAAACAATGGTTTCGACAGATCGGGTCATTATCTGCGGCGAAGCCCGTTTGCCCGAAACCGTTGACAAACATATGATGGAGGAGGCCGTTCGCCAATGTATCAAAAACATCGGTTATGAACAAAAAGGGTTTGACTGGCAGACGGCAGATATCCAAAATTATATTCATAAACAATCCTCAGACATCGCGCGCGGCGTTGACGAACAAGAAAATAAAGAAGAAGGAGCCGGCGATCAGGGCATTATTTTCGGCTATGCCACAAATGAAATGGACGGGACAGAATACTCTCCGGCAACGTTGTTCTTGTCTCATGCGATTTTAAAGGAACTGGCCCGGCTGCGTCATGCGGGCGAAGTCAAATGGCTGCGTCCTGATGCGAAAAGTCAGGTAACGTTGCGTTATGAAAACGGCAAACCGGTCGATGTGGATACGGTTGTCGTTTCAACACAGCATACGGAAGAAGTTTCGTATGAAGAAATCCGTGCGACGGTACGCAAAGTAGTCGATCAAATCTTGCCAAACGGCTGGACGGTTGATGAAAAGAAATTTTACGTTAATCCAACGGGACGCTTTGTGATCGGCGGCCCTGACGGAGATACGGGACTGACGGGACGCAAGATCATCGTTGACACATACGGCGGCGCGATCGCACATGGCGGCGGCGCTTTTTCGGGCAAAGACCCGACCAAGGTTGATCGTTCCGCAGCCTATGCGACACGTTATCTGGCCAAGAACATTGTTGCCGCAGGTTTGGCAGACAGGGCTATGATTCAGCTGGCTTATGCGATCGGCGTGGCCAAGCCTTTGGCGGTATATCTCGACACATTCGGAACCTGCAAAGTAGACGAAGACAAGTTGGAAAAGATTCTGCCGGAAGTCATGGATCTGACGCCGCGCGGCATTCGTACACATCTGGAACTGAACCGTCCGATTTATCTGCCGACGTCCCGTTATGGCCACTTTGGTAGAGCGCCCGGTGTTGACGGCGCTTTCCCGTGGGAAAAAACCGATCTGGCTGATAAATTAAAAGCGGCCTTTTAAGGAATTGCCTCAATGGAAAAAACCAAGACGGCGGATTATCGTTTCTATGGACGGCGAAAAGGAAAAAAGCTGAAGCCTTCGCGCGAAGTGCTGCTTGAGTCGTTTTTGCCGAAAGTGCGTTTGCCGGATATTGTCGGTCGAGAAGATATTGATCCGCTGTCTTGTTTTTCTTTGCCCGTACAATCCGTTTGGCTGGAAATCGGTTTCGGCGGCGGCGAACATTTGGCGGAACAATCCCGCCGTTACCCGCAGACTGGTTTTATCGGAGCGGAGGTTTTTTTAAACGGCATCACCAGTTTGCTGACGCATCTAACGGGCATGGAACACCGCGGAGATGTAGATGAAAACGTCGGTTTAGCGGAAGGGCGTGCGGACAACGTTCGTGTTTACGGCGAAGACGTGCGCGATATTCTGCCTTGCTTCAAAGCGGGCGGTTTTGAAAGAATCTATGTTCTTTTCCCCGATCCTTGGCCAAAAAGGCGGCATGCGGACAGACGCTTTATCGGGCCTAAAAATCTGCCGGTTTTGGCCCGGCTGCTCAAATCGGGCGGAGAACTGCGGATTGCCAGCGATGATATGAATTATATCCGTTGGTCTTTGCAGCACTTAATGAATTCGCCTGATTTCGAATGGACGGCCCGATCCGCCGATGATTGGCGCAAACCGCCCGCAGACTGGGTTAATACTCGTTACGAACAAAAAGCGCTCGCCAAGGGAAAAAAGCCCGTCTATCTTATTTTTAAACGGAAATAAACTATGCAGGTTTCAGTCAGGACAGCTTCTCAACAGCGTGAATTTTTTATTAAAGGCGATTTTACGGCGCAGGACGAAAAACGTTTTTTTGACGTGTTTGTTCAGATCCGTTCTATGACGGAACCGCAGCTGGCTTTTAATTTAGCGCAGTGCACCTTTATTGATTCCGCGGCCATGGGCATGTTGGTCGTTGCTTTTGAAGAGGCCGCCAAGCGCAATATTTTCCGTCTGATCCGGCAGGCGCCGGCCTCTCTGGAGGGCATTTTGCGTTCCGCCGGTTTTGACCGGTTCTGCTCTTTTCAGTAAAAACAATAAAAAAAGCTTGCCTGAATAAAAAAGCTTTGATATGTATGGAACATACATTCTTATAGTTTCTATGAGGGTGGGCTTAAAAAAGCCCGCTTTTTTTTATGGTAAGAGCCGAAGAAACAAGGGAGGTCTTAATGACTTTGAATGATACGCTGAACGAACTGATTGAACCGATTTGCGATCAAATGGGCTATGATTTGGTTCGTTTGCAGCTGCAGGGCGGCAATTCGCGCAAAGTACTGCAGATCATGGCAGAACGCAAAGACCGTCAGGCCATGACTGTTGACGACTGCGCCGATTTAAGCCGGGCCATTTCTCCGGCATTAGATGAAAAAGACCCGATCGAAGACAATTATACGCTGGAGGTCAGCTCTCCGGGAATCGACAGACCTTTGGTAAAATTAAATGATTTTGATCGGTTCAAAGGGTTTGAAGCAAAAATCGAAGCTCTGACTCTGATCAATGGCAGGAAACGTTTTTCCGGTCGTTTGCAGGGAGTTGACGGCGATGACGTCGTTCTTCTTTTTGAAAACGAAGACGTTCGAATCCCCTTTGATCAGATCGCCAAAGCAAAGCTGATCTTAACCGATGAACTGCTGGCGGCTTTTGCTTCGCAGAATGATGAGGAATAAAGGGAAAAACTAATGGAAAATACGGCAGCTTTACCGCGTCCCGAACTATTGCAGGTGGCAGACGCGGTTGCCCGTGACAAGGGCATTGACAGAGATGAAGTCCTGAGTGCTATGGAATTTGCCATTCAAAAGGCAGGACGTTCCAAATTCGGACAGGAACACGATATCCGCGCAACGATCAGCCGCAAAGACGGCGCGATCACAATGGCGCGCTATATCGAAGTCGTTCCTGATGATGCGGAAATCGAAAATGAAGCCGCGCAGATCACGGAAACAAAAGCGCGTAAAAAAGACAAATCTCTGAAAGCCGGCGATTTTATCATTGATCCTCTGCCGCCGATTGACTTTGGCCGCATTGCGGCGCAGACGGCCAAGCAGGTGATCGTGCAAAAGGTCCGTGATGCCGAACGTATCCGTCAATATAACGAATACAAGGACAGAATCGGCGAGATCATCAACGGCGTTGTCAAACGTGTTGAAACAGGCAATATTGTTGTTGACATGGGACGGGCTGAAGCAATTCTGCGCTGGGACGAACTGATCCCCCGCGAACAGTTCCACAACGGCGACAGAATCCGCGCTTATTTAATGGACGTCCGTCAGGAAGTCCGCGGCCCGCAGATTTTCCTGTCCCGCACGCACCCTCAATTTATGGCGAAACTGTTTGCGCAGGAAGTTCCTGAAATTTATGACGGCGCCATTGAAATCAAGGCTGTCGCCCGTGATCCGGGATCCAGAGCGAAAATGGCTGTTGTGGCTTCCGATTCTTCCATTGATCCGGTCGGCGCCTGCGTCGGCATGCGCGGCGTGCGCGTTCAGGCGGTCGTAACGGAACTGCAGGGCGAAAAGGTCGACATCATTCAGTGGTCACCCGATCCGGCGGCGTTTATCGTGAATGCTTTGGCTCCGGCAGAAGTCGTCAAAGTCGTCTTGGACGAAGAAGCGCACAGAATCGAAGTCGTGGTTCCCGATGACCAGCTGTCTTTGGCCATTGGGCGGCGCGGTCAGAACGTGCGGTTAGCCTCTCAGCTGACCGGCTGGTACATTGATATTTTGACCGAAGCGGAAGAATCCGAACGCCGTCAAAGCGAAGTTAAAGTCCGTACTCAGATGTTTATGGACGCTTTGGACGTGGACGATGTGATTGCTCATTTGCTGGTAGCGGAAGGCTTTTCTTCCGTCGGCGAAGTTGCTTTCGTTCCGTTGGCGGATATCACGTCCATTGAAGGCTTTGATGAAGAAATAGCGGCGGAGCTGCAGAATCGTGCCAAGGCCTATGTTGAAAAGCAAAATGCCGAATTTGCTGTTCGTAGCAAAGAATTAGGCGTTGATGCCAGCTTGATCGGCCTTGAAGGATTGGATCAGGGCATGATTGTCAAATTGGCAGAAAAGGGTGTCAAGACTCTGGACGATTTTGCCGATCTGGCGAATGATGAATTGCTGGAGATTTTGGGCGAAAACACTATGACGGCACACGATGCGGACGCTTTGATCATGAAAGCGCGCGAAAAATTAGGCTGGTTCGCTGATGACGGCAAAGAAGCCTAAAACAAAAAAGAGATGCTGGCGGGGGAAACCTTCCCCCGACGGTTTGTCCCGCAAACACGAAGAAACGGTCAGAAAGTGCATTGTGACCAATGAAACTCTGCCGATGAACCGCATGATTCGTTTCTGTGTTTCGCCGGACGGTCTGATCGTTCCCGATTTGGCGCACAAATTGCCGGGCAGAGGCATATGGGTAACGGCAGACAAAGAAATGATCGAAACGGCTTGTCAAAAAAGGCTGTTTATAAAATATGCCCGACGGAAAATAAAATGGCCTGAAGATATGAATGAGTTGCTTGCAAACTTATTCGTCAAACGGCTGCAGGAACTGTTGGGTGTCGCTAAAAAGGCCGGACAGGTCGTTTCCGGCTTTGAAAAAGCGGAGGAGGCTTTGCGCAAAGGGCCGGTCGCCTGCCTGCTTGAAGCGACAGATGCCGCATCGGACGGTCGGGAAAAGCTGAGCCGCTTATGCGCTGCCGGCAATATTCCTGTGCTCCGAATCCTAACCGCGGATCAAACGGCGCAGGCTTTGGGCTCGGGCATGGGAGTGCATATCGTGCTGAAATCCGGCGGCGTCAGCGATTTAATAGTTGCGGAAGCACAACGTTTTGCGGCATATTGCAAAATTGAACCATTTAAAGTGTAGGAAAAGGCTGATTGATTTATGACAGACGCGAATGATAAAACAGAAAAGGCTCCTCTGACTCTTTCCCGCCCCAAGCTGGAACTAAAAAAAACGGTTGACGCGGGTCACGTGCAGCAAAGTTTGGGCACGGGACGGACAAGACCGGTTCAGGTCGAGGTGCGGAAAAAACGATCATTTGTGACCGATGCGCAGGGCAATATTCAGGGGGTCAGGGAAAACGATACGCCCTCCTCTGAATTTTTGGACAGCGAAAAGGCGCGCCGTCTGAAAGTCCTGAAAGATGCGATCAAAGAAGAAGAAGAAAATCGCATTAAGGCTGAAGAAGAAGCGAAAATTCGCGCTGTAGAAGAAGAAAAACGCAAGGCGGAGGAAGCTAAGCGCCGGGCGGAAGAAGCGGCTGAACAAAAGCGCCGTGAAGCCGAACAGGCCGCTGCTCAAAAGATTGAAAAACCGGCAGCTCCGGCTCCGGTGAAGAAAGAAGAGCACAAAAAGCCCGCTGACAAACGGCCTGCTCCGGCGCAGCACCAGCAGCCGGCCATGTCTCCGGAAGAAGCGGAAGCCGCCGAAAATCATCGCATGAAGACCAACTATAAACGCCGCGAATTTCATGATGACGACAATCGCGGCGGTCATTCAAAACGCGGCGGCAGCGAAGACAAATGGCGCGGAGGTCGCATGAATATGTCCGCTTTGATGCGCGGCGACGATGAAGAAGGACGCGGGCGGTCTTTGGCCTCTATTAAACGCGCCCGCGAAAAAGAACGTCAGAAAATGTCCGGCCAGGCAAAACCTGCGGAAAAAGTCTACCGAGAGGTCATCATTCCCGAAACAATCACAGTGCAGGAACTGGCCGCGCGTATGTCCGAACGCGGTGCCGATGTTGTCAAGCAGCTGATGAAAATGGGTGTAATGGCAACAATTACGCAAACAATTGATGCCGATATCGCGCAGATTATTGTTGAAGAAATGGGCCATAAGGCAAAGCGCGTCAATGAAGCCGATGTGGAAGACAATTTGCGCGACGCTCCGGACGCTGATGAAGACAAGCTGCCTCGTCCGCCCGTCGTAACGGTTATGGGACACGTTGACCACGGCAAGACGTCTTTATTGGATAACTTGCGTTCGACCGATGTTGCGGCTCATGAAGCCGGCGGCATTACGCAGCATATCGGGGCATATCAAATTACGCTGGAAAACGGTCAGAAAGTCACATTTATTGACACGCCGGGGCACGCAGCCTTTACGGAAATGCGCGCCCGCGGGGCAAAGGTGACGGACATTGTTGTCCTGGTTGTTGCCGCAAATGACGGTATCATGCCGCAGACGATCGAAGCGATCACACACGCAAAAGCGGCGGGAGTTCCGATTGTTGTCGCGATTAATAAGATCGATGTTCCGGGGGCAAATCCGGAAAAGGTTCGTACGGATCTGCTGTCGCATGAAGTTGTTGTTGAAAGCATGGGCGGCGACGTGCTAGCAGTGGAAGTTTCCGCAAAGAAGCGCATTAATCTGGATAAATTGGTGGAAGCGATTTTATTGCAGGCCGAAATTCTGGATTTAAAGGCCAATCCGAACCATATGGCGGAAGGCGCTATTATCGAAGCCAAAATGGAAAAAGGCCGCGGTTCCGTAGCAACCGTATTGGTCCAGCGCGGCACCCTGCATCAGGGAGATATCTTTGTGGCCGGCAAGGATTGGGGACGCGTGCGCGCCATGATAGATGAACGCGGTCAGCGCGTAACAGAGGCGGGGCCGTCTTTCCCGGTTGAAGTGCTGGGCTTCCAATCGACGCCCTCTGCCGGCGATGATTTTATTGTCGTCAATGATGAAGATCGGGCCCGTGAAGTCGCCGCTTATCGTCAGCGCAAGGAACGCGAAGCACTGCAGGTGCGTTCAACCCGTTCCGCAATCGAACAGATGTTCGACAAGATTAAAGCCGGCGAAGCGAAAGAACTGCCCGTCGTCATCAAAGCAGACGTGCAGGGTTCTGTTGAGGCTCTGACGGCAACGCTGAATAAGATCTCTACAGACAAAGCCAAAGTTCGCATTCTGCATGCGGCTGTCGGTGCGATCAATGAATCCGATGTCACATTGGCCAAAGCCTCCAGCGCTTTAATTATCGGCTTTAACGTGCGCGCCAATACGCTGGCCCGTACGGCGGCGAAGCGTGACGGCATTGAAATTCGTTATCATTCCATTATTTATAATGTGGCAGATGATATTCACGCCGCCTTAGAGGGCATGCTGGCCCCCGAACTGCGCGAAAAAATCCTGGGCTATGCTAAAATCCGTCAGGTTTACAATATCTCCAAAGTGGGTAAAGTTGCCGGCTGTATGGTCAAGGAAGGTCTGATGAAGCGCGGGGCGCATGTCCGTTTGCTGCGGTCAAACGTGGTTTACCACGACGGTATGATGGCGCAGCTAAAACGCTTTAAGGACGACGTGAAAGAAGTTCGTGAAGGTTATGAATGCGGCATGAGTTTTGAAAACTTCAACGACATTCAGGTTGATGATACGGTCGAATGTTATGAAATTGAAGAAGTCGCCGCTAAGCTTGAAGAAGTGAAGCTGTAAATACAGGAGAAACTTATGCGTTCCGATTCTAAACCAGTATCTCAACGACAACTCCGCGTCGCGGAACAGATCCGGCATATTCTGGCAGATTGTTTTCAACGCGGCAACGTGCCGAAGGATTTTTTGGATTGTCCGCCCGTTTCTGTCATGGAGGTCAAGGTTTCTCCTGATTTTTCCTATTGCAAAGCATACATTTCCGTTTTGGCAATCGAACAAAATTCGGCGGAGGAATTGGCTAAGGCTTTGAATAAGCAGTCCGGTTTTTTTCGTAAGATTTTGGGGACGAAAATCCGCTTGCGCCTGACACCGGAAATCCGCTTTTTTGCAGACGGCGCTCAGGCCGAAGCGGATAAAATCGATGCTCTTCTGGCTTCCGAAAAGGTTCAGCGGGATTTGGTCGCTTCGGAATCGGAGGAAGAAGCGGTAAATGATTAAAGCTGCTTTTTTTGATATAGACGGGACTCTGATTTCTTTCAAAACGCATGAAATGCCGAAATCAACGCAAGAGGCTTTGGAACGTTTGCATCAAAAGGGCGTTAAAGTGTTCATAGCGACGGGACGCGCGCCGAAAGACGTTGGTTTTTTGAAAAAATATTTCGATTTTGACGGCGTGATTTCGTTTAACGGACAGTATTGTTTTGATAAAACGGACGTTTTACACAATGCTCCTTTGCCGCATGAAACGATTTTATCCGTGTTGCCGTATCTGAAGGAAAAACAAATCGCGTCAACTTTTGAAACAATTGACGAAAATATATTTAATTTGGTGAACGACAGAGTGCACGAACTGATTCGGCTGGTGGGATTTAATGAACCGGAAAAGCAGGTCGCCGATGTGTCCCGATTGGAACGGGATATTTATCAGATGACCACCTTTGTTATACCGGAGGAAGAAGCGGATCTTGTCGCTCATTTGCCGGGGTGCAGGACTGTGCGGTGGTATCCGACGTTTGTTAACGTGATCGGAGAAAACGGCGGCAAACACGTCGGTATTGCCAAGGTATGCGAAAAATACGGCATCGGACGTGACGAAATCATGGCGTTCGGCGACGGCGGCAACGATGTGGATATGCTGGAACACGCAGGTATCGGTGTGGCAATGGGCAACGGCGGAGCGGACGCCAAAGCCGCCGCGAATTATATAACAACGGCGGTTGATGACGACGGCGTTTATAACGCTTTGAAACATTTTGAAATCATTTGAAAAGATTGCCAAAAGAAGCTTTAGGGCCGATTTTTACCGGCCTCATCAACAACTTTATTTCATTGGATGCGTTTACGATCAAGTCGCTTAAACGATTAGCTTTTATTCCTGCTAAAGCGCATACAAAGCCAATAGTTCTTTGTCCCTCACTTCTCAGATCGGAGTAATCAAGTGACATAATAAATCTATGAAATATTTTACGCCTGTTTCAGATCAACAGCACCAAAAACTGAATATATCAATATACATTACATAAACTGCTGCTTACTTAAACGCTTTGTTATATTTCAGAAAAACGAATGTTATATTTCAACAGCAAAAAAACAATAAATTTATTTTTTGTTATTTAAAGATATCCCCTCTCCTGACGAAAGACGATCGAGAGCAGGAAAAACGCGGGCAGTTATAAGAAGGCCCTCCCTCCCGTGTATGGCCACGCAGGGCCTTCCGACTTTACGATGCAGTTTCAGAAACAAAAGGCCCTTTGCGCAATAACACAAAGGGTCAAATAACGTAATATTTTAAAGCGTTTTTTTGAGCATTATCTGTTTGCAATGCTCTTTCTGAAACATGTGAATATCTTCACTGCTTCTTTTTTCCTTTGAGAGATTTTTTCATTTTTGGCGGAAAAACTTCCACTTCATCTACAATCAAGAAACCAGGATTGTCGGCAAAGTATTCAACCTGAACCCGATCACCCGTATTTAAATCAACCAAAGAAAGATCTTCATCAAACCATTTGCCGTTTTTTTCTATTTCCGTCATCTCGTTGACGTTGAACAAATACACATTGCCGTCATCTCCGCGCACGGTAAAAGTATTGTTTACAGCGGTCACCTGTTCGACTGTACCGAACGTTTTCATGCCGTCAGCCAGAGCCGGACAAACCGCCGCACACGATAAGATCAGTCCCATTAAAAATTCTTTTCTCATGTGATTTCCTCCCTTTAAAACAACGTCTTAAAGTATCAAAAATCACTATAAAAATCAGGATAGCTAAAGGTTATCTGTCCGTTGGAACAATTTGAACGGTCACACCGGCTTCTTCTAAAATTGTTTTTGCCAGATTAAAATTTTCCAGCCACCTATCCGGAATAGGTCTGTCTTCAACCACAACGCGTTTAATGCCGGATTGAATAATCGCCCCCGCACAGCGCGAACACGGCAAATACGGATAAACATAAATTGTACAGCCGGCCACCGATTTCGGCGCAGTCAATATCGCATTAGCCTCTGCATGAACGATCAGTTCATACTTTAAGTCCCTTTTATTCAAACGTTCTTCCGTATCTTCAACTCCGATCGGCAGACCGTTAAAGCCAACGGAAACAATGCGTTTTTTATCGTCGACAATAACCGCTCCGACCTGAGAAGACGGATCTTTCGACCATGTCGCGACCAACTGAGCCAAATCAAAAAATCGTTTTTGCCATTTATCCATAGAACTCTTCTCCTTGATGTTAAAAGGATCATAACAATTTTTAAACGAATCGACAATAAAAAGGCTTAACAAAACCGTTCCCTTCCGTTATCCTGAGCCAAATGTTACGCTTTACAGCAAAGGAAAACCGATGAAACCGATTATTGCCGTTTTGTGCCCGATGCCCATGGAATTTGCCGCTGTTGAAAAGGCCTTGGGCCGGCTGGGAGAAACTTTGGAAACCGTTTTTGAAGAAAAACGTTTTGACTTGAACGGACTGGACGTCATTTTGGCGCGCTGCGGCGTCGGAAAAACATTTGCCGCGGCCAAAGCGCAAAAACTGATTCAAACATACGAGCCGGATCATTTGTTTGTCTGCGGTGTTGCCGGCGCAATAGCGGAAGAGTTAAATGTTTTTGACGTCGTTGTTCCCAACCGTATTGTTCACGGCGATGTTTGTTTCGGTAACACTTACAGTCCGACAGACATTACAGAATCTTCCATGGAATTTTTTGAAGGAAAGCCCGGCTTTTCCGCATCGGCTTATCTGCCCGAACGTTTGAATGCTCCCTATAAATCCGGGACATTAGCCACAATAGATTTCTTTGCGGAAGAAGCGGAAAAGACCTTTCTGGAAGAAAAATTCAATGCCGTCTGCATCGACATGGAAAGCGCGGCTGTGGCTCAAATCGCGACGTTGTGGAACGTTCCCGTTACGGTGATCCGCGCGATCTCCGACAACCGGAAACATACATTGGGTGATTTTGAAACAAACGCGCCGAAAGCCTGCGATATTGCGGCAGAAGCTCTGACAGAACTGCTGAAAAAAATCTAAAGGTCGGAGGAATAAATAAACTCGGTTAACTGAACCGGTTTATTTCCCAGTTTTTGCCACCCTTCCGGCACTTCCAAACAAGCCAGAGCTGACGTCGGAAAGCCGTCCGCAATACGGTGCTGATGCGGGTCTTCCCGTGTCAAATCCCAATCGCATATTAATGGCAAAAACTCTTGCAATCCGGGATTATGCCCGATCACCAGCACATCATATTTATCCGATCCCGTTCGACGCAAAATCTGCAGCATTTCGTCTGCGTCCGCCATATACAGGGCGTCCATAAAGACAATTTCCGCCCGTGTGAAAATTTTTTTCAATTTCATCAGCGTTTCCATTGTCCGCACCGCCGGAGAACACAAAATCAGGTCCGGCTGCAGCCGTCTGTCCCGCATCAGTTTCCTGATTTTTTTCACGTCTCTGCAGCCGCGCCTGTCCAAAGAACGAAAGACATCATGATCCGTCTTTTTGGATTTTTGCGCTTTACCATGACGCATCAAGTACAAATGACGGGAATCCTCTGATAAAAAAGGGCCCTCTTTTACTTTTGATGCGGAAGAATCCTTTCTGACTTTAACCGGTGACTTGGACATATGGCACCTCTCTCTCAAATACTTTATTCAGGATAAAAACATTTCCCGACAAAGAAAAGCTGAACGATAGATGTAGACTCTTTTTATGCTTTTATTTCTTGAAAAAAAATATTACTGATTGAGTAAGAAATATTTTTATAAGGATTCTTAATTATGGCCGCTGATCCCG
Source organism: Alphaproteobacteria bacterium (assembly GCA_017480385.1). GTDB lineage: Bacteria > Pseudomonadota > Alphaproteobacteria > CAAGCB01 > CAG-977 > UBA11549. The sequence continues at coordinate 144,521 of JAFVAT010000005.1, forward strand.
TTGTTTTTTCACAGCCTGTTTCCATGGATTCTCCCGCCCGGTTTTTCAACCGGGAATTATCTTGGCTAGCCTTCAACCAACGCGTTTTGGAGGAAGCGATGAACAAACGCTACCCACTGTTGGAAAGACTGCGTTTTCTAGCCATTTCAGGGTCAAATCTGGACGAGTTTTTCATGGTGCGCGTCGCCGGCATTCTGGCGCAAATCTATGCGGGCGTTACAACGCGTTCCGATGACGGACTGACGCCGCAGGAACAGCTGGACGCAATTAACGGACGCGTTGAAATTCTGCGCAAAACGCAGGACGAATATTTCCATATTTTGAAAAAAGAATTGGAAAAAGAGCATATCTTTTTGATTTCGCGCGACCAGCTTTCCAAACAGGATATGAAAGTTTTAAAATCCGTCTTTGAAGAATCTGTCTTTCCGGTTTTAACCCCCATTGCACTGGATCCGTCTCACCCGTTTCCGTGGCTGGCGAATTTGTCCCACTCTTTAATTTTTTCGATGAAGGACAAGCACGGCACGGAACGCAAGGCTCTTATTCCTCTGCCGTCCAGTCTGCCGCGCTTTATCCGGCTGAATAAAAAACCGGCGCGGTTTATCGCGCTGGAGGACGTGGTCATGCAGTTCATCGGAACGATTTTTCCGAACTTTACCGTCAGGCAAGCGGGATTATTTTCAATCGTGCGCAACAGCCTGCTGCAGGTTGACGAACGCGCCGAAGATCTGGTGCGTCAATTTGAAACGGCTTTGGCGCAGCAGAAACGCGGCGATGTCATCGCTTTGGTCATGAATCAGGAGATGCCGCAGGAATTGGCGTCCTATCTGACGCATAAACTGGACGTGGAAAGCTTCGGTGTTGTGCGCCGCAACGGTGTTTTAGGCATACGGTCGCTGTCTTCTTTGATTTTATCGGAAAGGAAAGACTTGCTTTTCAAGCCGTACAAGCCGCGTCATGCCGAACGCGTCCGCGATTTCAAGGGCGATCATTTTGCGGCAATCCGCAAAAAGGACATGGTTATTCATCATCCTTACGAATCCTTTGAAGTCGTTGTCAAATTCCTGCGTCAGGCAGCCAAAGATCCCGAAGTCGTTTCAATCAAGCAGACGTTGTACCGCACCAATCAAAACTCTCCGATCGTGAAGGCTTTGATTGACGCTGCCCGTGCCGGCAAGGACGTAACGGCTGTTGTCGAACTGCGCGCCCGTTTTGATGAAGAAGCCAATATCAAATGGGCCAAAGATATGGAAAAAGCCGGCGTGCATGTCGTTTTCGGATTGATGAACTATAAAACGCACGCCAAAATTTCTTTAGTCACGCGGCGGGAAAACGGCAAAATGAAAAGCTATGCGCATTTCGGCACGGGCAACTATCATGAAATCACAGCCAATTTATATACGGACCTATCCTTTTTCACCTGTGATAAAGATTTGTGTAACGATGCGGCGCTGGTATTCAACTATCTGACCGGCTATGCGCAACCGGAGGGATTAAAAAAGCTTTCGATCGCTCCGTTAAATTTACGCGACAAATTGATCAAACTGATCGAAAAAGAAATTTCTTACGCGCAAAAGGGAAAACCGGCCAACATCTGGGCCAAAATGAATTCCCTGCTGGACGACAAACTGATAGACGCTTTATACCGCGCGTCTCAAGCCGGCGTGAAAATAACGCTGGTCATACGCGGCATTTGCGCTTTGCGTCCGGGCATTCCGGGATTTTCAGAAAATATCAAGGTGAAAAGCATTATCGGGCGCTTTTTGGAGCATGCGCGCATTATCTGCTTTGGCGCAGGCAACAAACTGCCTTCTCCTAAAGCAAAAGTTTTTATCTCTTCAGCGGATTGGATGCCACGCAATACGCTGCATCGGGTAGAAACGTTAGTGCCGATTGAAAATGAAACCGTTCATGAACAAATCATGGGACAGATCATGCAGGGCAATATCAAAGATGAAGCGTTAAGCTGGATTTTAAATCCCGACATGACTTATACGCGTGTTTCGGAAAGCCCGCAGGCTTTTTCCTGCCACCAATTCTTTATGACGCACCCCAGCTTGTCCGGTCGCGGATCGGCTAAACTGCGCGGGATCGTTGCCCGTCAGAAAAAAGCGGTGCGCAAAGAGGAAAAAACAGCGGCCAAAGCCCCTGCGCGGCCGAAACGGGCAAAGAAAACGACGAAGACACCCGCTGACGCCGTCTTAACGCCCAAGAAAACGCCCGTTAAAAAACAGAAAAAAATCGTCAGAAAATCTCTGGCTCAAACAAAAAAGGACTAAAACGTCATGGCACATCATTCAGAAGAAGATGATATCGAATTTGAAGCCAGCTTTTCCGGCAAGGAAGAAGCCGGAATACGGACCCGTCTGATTGCTCTGCAGGAAAAAATCCGAGAAGCGAATGTTCCCGTTATTATCCTGCTGTGCGGCGTAAACGGCTCCGGAAAAAATTCCGCGCTGGGCATTTTGCGTGACTGGCTGGATCAGCGCCAGCTTGATCTGCATGCCTATGAACGTCAGGACGTTCAAAAAGACCCGATCGAATTCAGACGCTATTGGTGTGATACGCCGATGAACGGCAATACGGGCATTTTTGTCAGCTCATGGTATTCTGACCCTATGGTTTCCCACGCTTACGGCAAAACAGACGACGACGCTTTGTATAAACGGCTGGACGAATGCAATGCTTTTGAAAAAGTTTTAGCCGATTCCAATGCCATTTTTTGCAAGCTGTGGTTTCACAAAAATAAAAATGATCAGGAATCTTTTTTGCGCGCCTTAGACGATGATCCTTATGAAAAATGGCGCGTGATGCCGGACGATTGGAAAAACTGCTGCATGGCGGAAAAATTTGAAGCGACCACAAAGAAAATTATCCGCTATACCGATAAAGAGTATGCCCCGTGGTTTGAAATCGAAACGGGAACTTTTACCGAACGGCTGCGAACCGCCATGAATGTCATCTGTACGCGTGTTGAAACGCAGATCGCGGCACTAAAAAAGGAAAAAGAAAAGAAAAACGGCGAAGAAAAAAAGAAAAAAGACAGCCTTAAAAAGCCGAACTTTGTCAAAACGCTTGATATGAAAGCGGCTTTATCCAAAGAAGAATACTGTGAAATGCTGCCTTATCTGCGCGCCCGGTTAAACGCGCTGTTAATGGAGGTAAAAAAACGCGGCAAGAAAGTCATTTTAGCCTTTGAAGGACCTGATGCTTCAGGCAAGGGCGGCGTGATCAGCCGTTTGGCATCCTCTATTTTTGTGCGCGACTGCAATATTTTCCCGATCGCCGCGCCGACAAAAGAAGAAATCAACCATAATTATCTGTGGCGGTTTTGGACCCGCCTGACCAATCAAAAACTTTTAACCGTTTTTGACCGGACCTGGTATGGCCGCGTTTTGGTGGAACGGATCGAACACTTTGCGGCTGACAAGGAATGGAAACGCGCTTATGACGAAATCAACCACTTTGAAAAGCAATTAGCAAACGGCCGCAATATTGTTGTCAAATTTTTGCTTTACATTACCAAAGATGAACAAATGGTCCGTTTTAAGGCGCGTGAAGAAACCGATTATAAAAAGTGGAAAATCGGCAGCGAAGATTGGCGCAACCGTGAAAAATGGGACCAGTATGATGAAGCCTTTGACGATATGCTGACCAAAACAAACACAAAGCATGCGCCATGGTTCGTCGTCGCGGACAACAATAAAAAATATGGCCGGATTCAAACAATGCGGCTGCTGTGCGAATATTTGGAAAAAGTGTTGGATTACGATCCTGCTGATGAAGTTCCGCCTCCGGAAAATGAAAAACAGGCCGGAAAATCCAAAAAAAATAAGAAAAAAAAGAAAAAATCCGCATAAAGTTCTTTAAATTCAAAAAAATCAACGGTATAAAAATAAGACTTAAAAATTACGGATATCTGTCCGAAGGTCTTATTTTTTACCGGAGTTTTCCATGAGAGAAGCAATTCAGGTTGATCAAAAACTGCCTCTTTTGCAGGCTTTGCCGCTTTCCTTGCAGCACTTGTTTGCCATGTTCGGCGCGAATGTTTTAGTGCCGGTTTTATTGCATATCGATCCCGCTATCGTTCTGTTGTTTAACGGTATCGGCACATTATTGTATATACTGATTACCAAAAAGAAGATCCCCGTTTATCTGGGCGCTTCTTCCGCGTTTATCGCCTGCGGATTGGCGGTCATTAATACCCCCAATCTGGGATATCCCGCAGCTTTGGGCGGCTTCATTACCGTCGGTATTGCATTTGTCTTTGTTTCCGCCGTCATTTCCAAAGTCGGCTATAGATGGGTTTACGCCATTCTGCCGCCGGCTTCAATCGGCGCGGTAATTGCCGTTATCGGTCTGGCGCTGGGCCCCATTGCCGCCAGAATGTCAGGTCTGACAGCGGAAGTTATGGATCCCGTCACGATTTCTATCGCTCTGGTCACGTTAGCCGTTACGGTTTTCGGATATGTTTTCTTCAAGGGATTCCTGTCGATCATTCCGATTTTGGTCGGAATCGTTTCCGGCTATCTCTTCGCCGTTTGCATGGGACAAGTCGATTTTACATTGGTTAAGGAAGCTCCGTGGTTCTCTTTCCCGGAATTCACAACCCCCGTTTTTAAACCCGACGCCATTGCAATTATTCTGCCGGTCGCTCTTGTCTGTATTGCGGAACATATCGGAGATTTGATTGTTGTCAGCTCAGTTGTCGGCAAAGATTTGCTGAAGGATCCTGGTCTGCACCGTTCGTTCTTCGGAAACGGTTTGTCCGTCATTCTGTCAGGTTTCTGCGGTTCGACACCGAATACGACGTATTCCGAAAACGTCAGCGTTCTGGCTATTACCCGCATCTTCAGCGTTTACGTTATCGCCGGTGCGGCGTTATTGTCCATTTTATTGTCGTTCCTGGGCAAGTTCTCGGCATTGATCCGCACGATTCCGGATTCCGTTATCGGCGGTGTTTCCCTTTTGTTGTTCGGCGTGATTGCCACGTCCGGCATCAGAACGTTGATGGAACAGAAGATCGACTATAATAAACCGGCCAATTTGGTTCTGACTTCGATCGTTTTGATCATCGGTGTGTCCGGCGCAAAAATCAGCATCGGCACGGCCACCTTTGAAGGTATGGCTCTGGCGGCGATTTTTGCCGTGATTTTGGGCGGTGTTTTCAAGCTGTTCAAAAAGATCTGATGCCCTATGGACTTTGACGCCCCGATTTACACGATCAAGAACGCCTATCTGCATTTCGGGGCGCGTCCTTTATTTTCAGGACTGGACCTGTACCTGATGAAAGGCAACAGGTACTGTCTGGTCGGGCGGAACGGATCGGGCAAATCGACGTTGTTAAAGGTCATTGCCGGTCAGCAGGAAGCCGATAAAGCGGAAATTTTCACCCAACCGGGAACGGTTATTTCCTATATGGCGCAGGAAGAAGATCTTTCGGGCTTTTCCTCTTTGCGCGATGTTGTTCTGTCCGGATTGGAACCAAGTCAAAAAGATGAAGCCTACAAAGCCGATATCCTGATTGAAAAATTTGGCATTGCCGCGCAGGCCGATCCGAAAACCGCTTCGGGCGGAGAACGGAAAAAAGCCGCTTTGGCCCGCGCTTTAATCAATGATCCCGACATCTTGTTGTTAGATGAGCCGACGAATCATATGGATATTTCAGCAATTGAACAGCTGGAAGAAATCTTAAACAAATTTACCGGCGCTTTAGTTGTTATCAGTCACGACAAAGCTTTTTTAAAACATGTTTCCGATGGCATTATTTGGCTGGACCGCGGTCAAACGCGCATGCTGAATAAGGGTTTTGAAGCGTTTGAAGAGTGGCAGGAACGTGTCTATGAACAAGAAGAAACCGAACGTCAGCGCCTGAATAAAAAAATCGAAGCGGAAACGGAATGGCTGCATAAAGGCGTCACTGCCCGGCGCAAACGCAATCAAGGGCGGTTGCACCGATTATATGATTTGCGCAGCGAGCGCCGCGAACAAATCAAAAAGACCGGATCGGTCGATTTAAATATTGATCAGAGCGTCATTCAGACAAACCTGATCATAGAAGCCAAAAACATTTCTAAATCTTTCGGAGAACGAACGATCGTTTCCGGATTTTCTTTGCGGCTGATGCGCGGCAATAAAATCGGAATCGTCGGACCGAACGGCGTCGGCAAAACGACTTTGATCCGTTTATTGACCGGCCGTCTGCCCCCTGATTCGGGATTTGTGCGGCAGGCACGAAATTTACAGGAAACATATTTTGATCAAAACCGCGCGGCTTTGGATCCGAAAAAAACATTAAAAGAAACATTATGCCCTGACGGCGGAGATCATGTTTTTGTCGGCACGGAAAGCCGGCATGTCTGTTCTTACTTAAAAGACTTCCTCTTTTCGCCGACGCAGGCAAATACGCCTGTTTCTGTCTTGTCCGGCGGCGAAAAAAACAGATTGCTTCTGGCAAAAGAATTAGCAAAACCGTCCAATTTTTTGGTTTTGGACGAACCGACAAACGATTTGGACATGGACACGCTTGATTTGCTGCAGGAGGCGTTAAGCGCCTATAAAGGCACGGTTCTGATTGTCAGCCATGATCGGGATTTCTTGGATAACACAGCGACTTCACTGCTTTACATGGCCGGGGACGGCAGTGTTGTCGAATACGTTGATTCCTGCACAAACATGTTGGCCAAAATCAAGGAAAAAGAGCTTAAAACCAAGCCGTCCGTCAAGCCTGTGGAAAAGAAAGAACGTCCTTCCCGCTCGGCAGCCCCTTCTTCTCCTTGGCTTTCCTATAAAGACAAACGGCTGCTGGAGCTCCTCCCCGATGAAATCGCCGAATTGGAAAAACAAATCGCGGCTTTGGAAAGCAAGCTTTCCAACCCGGACCTTTATGCGCGCTCTGCAGCAGAATTTGAACAAACGGCAGCCGCTTTGGAAAAAGCGAGGGTACAGTTGGACGAAAAAGAAACAAAATGGCTGGAATTAAACCTGTTGGCAGAAGAAAAATAAAAAATATCCCTCTGTTATCTGTATCATTGTCGGAACAGAAAAGTGCTGCTTTTCCCGCAGCTAAGGACTATGCCCCTCTGTCAGACGCGCAATTGTTGAAACAAAAAAGGCCGATTTTATAACCGGCCCTCTTTTATTTTTTAAAATCCGTTTCCTAAGGCGGCAACATCTGCGTCCCAACGCATCAGCATCAATTCTGTCTGCTCCGGCGATAACGGACGCGAAAACAGATACCCCTGAATAATATCGCACCCCAGTTCTTTTAGAATTTCAAAGTTCTGACGGTTTTCCACGCCTTCCGCCAATACGGATAAATTCAACGCATGAGCCATAACAATAGTCGCCCGAACAATTTCAAGGTTCTTGCGCTCGTCCAGCTCCAAAACAAAAGAACGGTCAATTTTCAGCTTTTTTAACGGGAAACTGCGCAGGACGCTCAAAGAAGAATATCCCGTCCCAAAATCGTCCAAAGCGCAGCGGATATTGTTGTCCAACAATGTTTGAATGATCCTTTGCGCATTTTCCGGATCATACATGGCGGAACTTTCCGTCAATTCCAGTTCCAAAAGATACGGCGGCAGTCCGCTGTTGTCCAAAGCTTTGTCAACCAAACACAATAACTGTGTTTCATTATGGAACTGACGGCCTGAAATATTCACGGCGACAGGAACGCGACACAGCCCCATGGAATACCATTTCTGGTTCCATTTGCATGCCTGATCCAAAATAACTTCCGTTAAAGAATCTATTAATCCATACTCTTCCGCCTCAGAAATAAATTCGGAGGGAGGAATAACCATTCCATCACCGGTAAACCAACGGGCCAAAGCCTCCAAACCAACAATCTGCCCGGTTTTTATATCGACCTGCGGCTGAAAAAACGCCTTAATTTCCTGATTTTCAATAGCCTTTTTCAAATTGCGGCGCATACTTAAATTAATCGCCGCCTTCATTGATAAATCACTGTTATAAATATGTACAGAGCTGCGTTCGCCGGCATGCACACGCTCCAACGCCAGATCCGCCCTGAAAATTAAATCGTCCAAAACAGTTCCGTCCTGAGGACAGAAACAAACACCAATACTGACGCTTAAGTCAAATTCCAGCTCGTCAACAAAAATGGACCTGTCAAAGCTGTGCAAAATGGCTTCTATTTTTCTTTCAATTCCCAGTGTGAATTCCAAGCCCGTTGCCAATACCGTAAAACTGTCATTGCTTACCTGAGCCAAGTAATCATTCTGTGACAAACAAGACCGAATCCGTTCTGCCATTGCAGCAATAACACGCGCTTTTATTTCCTGATCGGAAATGGCGTTGAGCTGTCCCACGCTGTCCAGTTTTATCGATAAGACTGCAATTTGCGTCTGAGAAACTTTTGACTGATCCAAAGCCTGAGCGAAAGCGTCTTTTAAATACGTATAATTTTCCACGCCCGTATTAACATCATGATACGCTAAAAAAAGCAGTTCATCTTCTCTTTGACGGTATTTTGTCACATCACGGAACAAACAGACAAAAAGAGAATCTTTCTGCATCATATCAATTTCTAAAAACACTGTTTGGCCATCTTCCTTTGGCAAAGAGACCTGAATGGCAATCTTTTCCTTCAATGCCGACAACAGCATATATTGCTGCAGCGTTTCGGAAACATCAAGCGGCAGCAAAGAAAAAATTGTTTTTTCAGCAGCGTCTTCCGACGAACAGGAAAGAATGTTCATCAAAGAAGGAGAAAAGGATAAAATATGCCCTTGACGATCAAAGGCAACAATCCCCTCATGCACGCTTTCCAACACTAATGAATTGAAATAGTCCTTTTTCTTTTCATGCGTAACGTCCAGCCAAAATCCTTTCCAAACAATATCTCCATTCTTTTGTTTTTTAGGAAAGGCAGAACCGGCCAGCCACCGTTTTTCTCCGGAGGATAAAATAACACAGAAGGATTCTTGAGAAACCGTCATTTCGCGCTCGGATTTTTCTATAGCGCGCGCTAATTTTTCTTTATCTCCCCAATAAACAATATCTAAACAGCCGTCCGTATCGGTCAAAATTTCATCAAAGGGAGAAAAATCAAAATATTCTCTGTCCTGAACAGAAGGAAACTCATAGGAATACTTTCCTTTTGCCGTTTTCGTTCTGATAAAAGCGATAAAAGGCAAATTTTTAATAATATTCGCATAAGAAAAAGCAGTTTTTGGATCAGACATGCAAACCTCTAAAAAAAATTTGTTATATTTTAGTATTTACGGTCAGACAGGTCAAGTGAAGAGAAAAAGTTTTAGTTGACTTCTGTGCAGGATCATATAAAAAGAGGAAGGTCATCTTCGGGGGCGGTCAAAAGTCTTCAGGTCAGGGGTCGGAGCGAAGCGAGGACAAATCTGTTGGCAGGCGTCAGCCTTAAAGAGGCGCCAGCAATGTAAATATGGAGAGGTGGCAGAGCAGTCAAATGCTTCCAGACTCGGAACCGAAGCGGCAGCGCAGGGGTCGGAGCGAAGCGAGGACAAATCTGTTGACAAGGCGCCAGCCTTAAAGAGGCGTCAGTAATGTGAATATGGAGAGGTGGCAGAGTGGTCGAATGCGGCAGACTCGGAACCGAAGCGACAGCGCAGGGGTCGGAGCGAAGCGAGGACAAATCTGTTGACAAGGCGCCAGCCTTAAAGAGGCGTCAGTAATGTGAATATGGAGAGGTGGCAGAGTGGTCGAATGCGGCAGACTCGAAATCTGTTGACCGGTTTATCCGGTCCGGGGGTTCGAATCCCCCCCTCTCCGCCATAATATCGCAGCAAACAATTTTAAAATTTATACGGACAGTGAAGACAAAAAACGCTATGCTTCTTTTTGCTTGACGATGTTGTGCTGCGCAAATAGTTTTTGATTTCTGTTGCAATTATCTGTCATTCACAGCAAACAGCAGAGGATTTATGTCTGCCGCAGAGATCATTTTTAAAAACCTGTTGCCCGATGCGGCAAAATTGGAAAAATTCGGCTTTACGCAAACGGACGAGGGGTTTGTTTACGCACGTCCTTTATCCGGCGGTCAATTTTCCGTTTCCGTTCTTATAAAAGACGGAGAAGTGCGTGCCGATGTAATAGATATCGACACGCAGGAAGTTTATGTCCTTGTCAAAATTCCGGAGGCGACGGGCGCTTTTGTCGGCGCTCTCAGGGCTGAATTTGAAGATGTTCTTCATGAAATTGCTCAGGCATGTTTTACAATGAACGTTTTTAAAAGCGTTCAGGCAAAGCAGATCATTTCATATATTGAGAAGACATATCACGACAAACCAGAATTTCTATGGCAAAAATTTCCGGAAAACGCCATTTTTCGCCGCTCTGACAATCAAAAATGGTATGCCGCTTTATTGACGGCGGCGGCAAATAAAATCGGGTTAGCCGGAAATCAAAAAGTTGAAATTCTGGATTTGCGCTGCAGTCCGGATTTGATTCCGACAATTGTTGACGGCAAAGCGTTTTTTCCGGGATATCATATGAACAAAAAGCATTGGATTACTCTGTGCTTAAACGGGATCGTACCGACGCAGGAAATTTATCAAAAAATCGATGAAAGCTATCAATTAGCTAAAAAGCAGGGGCATTCCGCGCAATAAAAAAAGCTTGTCTTCAGTTTGCCGCTGATTATGATAATTAAAGTTTCAGTAAAGGAGGTTTTCATGGCTACGGTCACAGAAGGCGAAGAATATAAAGTTCTCAAGCAAAAGTCCCCTTTGGTCAAGGCGGCAAACATTTTTTCTTTGATATGGATTGTTGCGGTCACTTGTCCCGCGCTGTATTTTGTAATTTCTCATGCGGACGCGATCCGGGAATTTGCAGTTGTTGCGGCTGTCGGCAAAACAAATCAGATTTTAACCGAACAGTATAACGATTTTACTGACCGGGTCCTAAAAGAAGTTAAAATTGAAAAATACACTTCAAAAATCAACATTCCTGAAATTAAATTGGATAAAATAGATAAAATCAACGAAGCAGCCGAACAAACAAAAAAGGTCACTTCCGCATTGTCAAAACTGGGAATTAAACAGGCGGCTAAAGTTGAAGATACAACCGAACTTCTGCAAAAACAAGTGGATAAGGCTAATCAGCAGATCAAAACAGCAGTTGATCAGGTAAAAAAAACGTTGGATAAAGAGATCCAGTCCGGATTGAAAAAGGAAATTGATTCTTTAGCCGGAACACAGATTAAAAAACAGCTGGCGTTAAGCGATGCGTCTTATAAAAATTTGGAAACCGGCAAATACGGTTTCATGACCGAAGCCGAAAATCAAATAACCAAGGCGATTTATACCGAATTAGCCAAGAACAAAAACGGTATTTTCAAGGATTTGATTGCCGGCATGGAAAAATATTATAAATGGATCATGGCGGGAATTTTGCTGCTGGTTCTGATGGTCACTTTGATTCCGCCGTTATTGGTTAAAAAAATAGCGAAAAAATTATCGGCCACATTTACGCAGTGTCCGCATTGCGGCAAGATTTTTGTCTCTAAGGCAAACGCGGCTAATATCCTGAAAATAATCAAGTGGTGGTAAAACGCTTTTCAAACACAAAAAGCCTGTCGGCTGCAGCCGACAGGCTTTTGTTTTTCATCACCCGATAATTTTTTGATCTGTTCCCCGTTTAATACAGAATAAACTAATCAAACTTCGCTTCTTTAACCTTTCTGTCCGTCGCAAAATCGGACGTACGCTGTACAGTATTGTCAAAACTCTCCAGAAAAGAATCGAAAAAACCATTACTATACAGCCAGTACCCTGCACCGCCGAGCAAAATAACCAATACAACAAAAGCTTTCATTTTATTATTCTCCCATAATAAACGCGCTTTTTAATATTCGTGTTTTTGTTGCAGCGGTCAAGCTTTAACCGTCGCTTTTTAAGCTTCAAACGTTTTTGCGACTTCTTTCAGCCATTTGGGAATCTCGATATGCTGCGGACAGTGCTTTTCGCACCGCTTACAATTGATGCATGCAGAAGCTTTGCCGTGGTTAGTTGTTAAGTTGGCATAATAAACGCGTTGAATAGCGAACGGCTTTGTTTTCAATTCCTGCTTTTGTGCATTATACAAAGCAAAATAATCGGGAATCGCGATTTTCATCGGACACCATTCCACACAATACTGACACGCAGTGCATGGAATGGCAATCGCGTCATGCAGCGTTTTGACAGCCTGCTCAATTACTTGTTTTTCCTGTGTATCCAATGGCTTGAAGTTTTGCATATAGCTCATATTGTCGCTGAGCTGTTCCATATTGGACATGCCGCTCAGCACCATCATCACGCCCTCCAAGCTGGCGGCATATCGGATCGCCCAAGACGCAACGGACATATCGGGTTCGGCGTCTTTAAATATTTTTTCCACGCTTTCCGGAACCTGTGCCAAAGAACCGCCCTTGACCGGTTCCATAACGATGACGGGCTTGTTATATTTCTGCGCGATTTCATAGCATTTGCGAGACTGAATGCTGACATTGTCCCAGTCAATATAGTTAACTTGCAGCTGAACGAATTCAACCTCGGGGTGTTCTTTCAGCACTTCTTCCAGCAATTCGGGCTTATCGTGAAAAGAAAAACCGATATGCTTGATTTTTCCTTCTTTTTTCTTGTCTGCGATAAATTTAAAGCTGTCAAACCGGCGGGCCTTGCCGATTGTGTTCGCATTGACGTTATGCACCAGATAATAATCAAAATAGTCCAATCCGGTCTTTTCCAGCTGCTTGTTGAAAACGGTTTCCTGTTCTTTCGCTGATTTCAAGGAACCGACGGGCAGCTTGCTTGCAACAGTAAATTTATCGCGCGGATGACGCTTGACCAAAGATTCCCTCAGCGCGATTTCGCTTTCATGGCCCATATACATCCAAGCCGTATCAAAGTAGGTAAACCCCTTGTCCAGAAAAGCATCGACCATTTTGTTCAGCTGTTCATAGTCAATGGCCGTCTGATCGTTCGGATTTTTCAGAGGCAGCCGCATAAAGCCGAACCCTAACTTATTTGCCGGGTTAATTTTAGACTTAACCTCATCAGAAACGGCGATCGTCTGTGCAATCGTCAATTTCGGCAGCGCGGTTAGCGCAAACAAGGACAAAGAATTCATCAAAAAATCGCGTCTGTTCATTTTATTCCCCCTTTTAGAATATAAACTGACGAAAAGGATACACCTTAAAGTTAACTTTAAAGCAAGTTTTTTTTTCTTGCCAGGCCTTGCCTTTCTTTTATAAAGTTGGGAAAAAATTATCATTTTGAAAAGGAGGAAGCCCGCATGAAAGTTTTAATGATCAACGGCAGCAGCAATGAAAACGGCTGTACTTTTATGGCGCTGAGCGAAATTGCGGAAACACTGCGCCTGCAAAATATCGATTCTGAAATTATTCAATTGGGCAAAGCAGCCTATCGGGACTGCATCGCATGCATGGGGTGCCGGAAAAAAGGTAACAGCCGATGCGTTTTTGATGACGATTTAGTCAACCGCATTATTGAAAAAGCGGAAACATCTGACGGTTTTGTCTTCGGTTCTCCGGTTTATTATGCGCACCCCAGCGGTCGTCTGCTGTCCGTTTTGGACCGTGCTTTTTATGCCGGCTCCCAAGCCTTCCGTTTCAAACCGGGGGCCGCCGTCGTATCGGCCAGACGCGCAGGAACGACAGCGGCATTAGATGTCATCAACAAATATTTCGGCATCAACCAAATGCCTGTCGTAACCTCAAGTTATTGGAACATGGTGCACGGCAAAACCCCTGAAGAAGTCCGACAGGATAAAGAAGGACTGCAAACCATGCGCAATTTGGCCAAAGCCATGGCGCAGTTGCTGCGGGAAAAAGCGCCGGCTGAGGGCGCCTACGAATACGGCACCATGACCAACTTTATCCGGGAAATTTAAACTGGCGCGCTGCCGGCAGAGAGGCCTTTTATGCGTCCTGGATTTTTATTGCCTGAAAGCCCGCTTCCGCAACGGCCTGCGTCAAAACGTCGTCAGAAACGGCGGCGTTTGTCTGCACTGTCGCTTCTTTGGCCGCCAGATCAACATGCGCGGCCTCAACGCCGTCAACGGCTTGCAAAGCTTTTGTGACAAAGTTGGCGCAGTGTTCGCATTTCATGCCTTCAATCATAATTTTTTTCGTCATATTTTTTCTCCTTGTTGAAATAAGAGACCGATCGGAAAAATGCCGCAAACGCAGGGCGTTCGTCACAACGCTGACAGAACTGAAGCTCATTGCGGCGGCGGCTATCATCGGGTTAAGGGACCACCCCCACAGCGGAAAGAACATACCGGCGGCAACGGGAATGCCGATGCTGTTATAGAAAAAGGCCCAGAACAGGTTTTCTTTGATATTGCGCAAAACGGCCCGCCCCAAACGCAGCGCAAAAACGGCAGAGGCCAAATCATCTTTGATCAGGATAACATCCGCCGAAGCAATCGCGATATCCGTACCGGCGCCGATCGCCATACCGATATCCGCCCGCGCCAACGCCGGAGCATCATTAATGCCGTCGCCGACCATTGCGATTTTTTGACCGGATTGCTGAAACCTGCGAATTTCCGCTTCTTTGTCCTGCGGCAGCATATCGCTGACAACGCTGTCTATTCCCGCGGCTTCGGCGGCTGCCCGCGCTGTTTTCGCATTGTCCCCCGTCAACAGCAGAACGCTTATTCCCATTTCCTTCAGGGACGAAACGGCAGCCGCGCTGTTTTCCTTAACCGGATCAGCAATGCCGATCACGCCCATCAGGCTGTTGTCTTTAACACAATAAAGGGGTGTTTTTCCTTGTCCGGCCAATGTTTGAGCCTGATATTCCAACGTATTTTCAACATTTTCCCGTTCCAACAAACGGGCATTGCCGATTTGATACAAGCTGTCTTTGATTTTTCCGGCGATTCCCAGCCCTGCCCGCTGCCGGAACTCAGACACAGTTTGCAGAGGAACGTCTTGTTTTTTCGCATACGCGGCAACAGCGCTTCCCAACAGGTGTTCGGACAAATTTTCCAAAGAAGCCGCCGCCTGGATCACGTCTGTTTCAGAAAATCCTGAGGCAATCAGAATATTCGTAACGCGGGGCTTTCCTTCGGTAACCGTCCCCGTCTTGTCCAAAGCGACGGTCTCAATCCGCCCCGCCATTTCCAAAGCGGCGGCAGACTTGAATAAAACCCCTTGCTTGGCTCCGCGCCCCGTGCCGACCATAACAGCGGTCGGCGTCGCCAGCCCTAAAGCACAGGGGCAGGAAATAACCAAAACGGAAATGCCAATGGACAATGCAAATTCAATATTTGCCCCGCAAAGCAGCCAAACCAATGACGCGACAACGGCAAATCCGATGACGACAGGAACAAAAATGCTGCTGATCCTGTCCGCCAGCCGGGCAATCGGCGCTTTGGAAGAGGTCGCTTCATCAACCAGACGGATAATATGTGCCATCGTTGTTTCCTGCCCGACTTTTTCGGCGCGCATAAGGAAATATCCTGCCGTATTGATGCATGCCGTCAAAACCTGATCCCCCGTTTTTCTTTGGACGGGCAAGCTTTCTCCGGTCAGAGCGGATTCATCAACCAGACCGGTTCCTTCCGTAATGTTTCCGTCCGCCGGGATTCGAGTGCCGGCCTTGATCACGATAAGATCCCCTGCGGCCAGTTGATCCGCAGGAATTACCGTCTCTTTTCCTTCGCGGAGAACAACGGCTGTCTGCGGAGCCAAAGAAAACACCCCGGCCACAGCGTCTGCCGTTTTCCTTTTTGCGCCGTCTTCCAAATATTTGCCCAGTGTGACCAACGTTAAAATCATTGCGGCGGATTCAAAGTAAAGCGTATGCGCAAAATGAACCGCCGTTTCAGCATCTGAGGCCCCTAACGCCAAAACGATTTTATACAGTCCGTATATGCTGAACACAAAAGCCGCCCCTGATCCCAAAGCGATCAAAGAATCCATATTCGGCGCCTTATGAAACAAAGCCTTCAGTCCATTTTTAAAATAAGACCTATTCAAAAAAACAACCCCGCCCGTCAGCAGCAGCTGCGTCACCGCCGATGCGCCCGATCCGCTCGTTTCCCGCAATGCTGCCGGCAAAGGCAGTCCGATCATGCCGCCCATTGAAAAATACATTAAAATGAGCGACAGAACAGCAGAAACAACCAATCGCATTTTCAAATCGTTTTCAGTCGCTTTTTGAGGCATGGCCGCCGCTTGATCCGTCAAAAAAGCTCCATAGCCCGCCTTTTCGACGGCAGCTGAAATATCGTCGGCGGATAAAAGCCCATCGTCATAGGAAACGGCCATGTCATTTTTCAACAAATTCACAACGGCTTCCTGTACGCCGTTCAATCCCGAAACGGCCTTCTGCACACGGGAGGAACAAGCCGCGCAATTCATTCCGACTACATTAAAGCGTTGTTTTTTCATTTTAATTTCACCTGTCTTCCATAAAGGAATATGCGCAAAAACGAACGGTTTGACAACCTATTTTGTTTGCGGAACCAAACTGTTTCCAGCCGCATGGTTTAAAAAGGCTTTAAAATAAAAAAGGAATATATTTTTTCTTGCAATATCGCAAGGGTATGGAATATTAACTTTTGATCTAAAGCCGAGGGCCATAAAAAATGTTAAATCAATTTTCCAGAACACAACTTGTTTTCGGTAAAAAAGCCTTAGAAAAATTAGCTCGTTCAAGAGTTGCCGTTTTTGGAATCGGCGGCGTCGGCGGTTATGTCGTTGAAGCCTTGGTCCGTTCCGGCATCGGTCAGCTGGATCTGATTGACGATGATAGAGTGTGCCTGACCAATTTGAACAGACAGCTGTTCGCTACCAGAAAAACCGTCGGACAGTACAAAGTCGACGCAGCAGTGCAGCGCATCGCCGAAATAAATCCGGCCTGTATCGTGAACACATACAAGACTTTTTATTTGCCCGACACCAAAGATCAATTTGACTTTACGCAATATGATTACGTCGTTGATGCCATAGATACCGTGACTGGAAAAATCGGCTTGGTTTTAGCGGCTCAGGAAGCCGGAACACCGATCATTTCAGCTATGGGAGCCGGGAATAAAGTCAATCCCGCGGCCTTTGAAGTAGCTGACATTTATCAAACTTCCGTCTGTCCTTTGGCGCACGTAATGCGCAAAGAACTCCGCAAACGCGGTGTTAAAAAGCTGAAAGTCGTTTATTCAAAAGAAAAACCGATCAAACCCGCAGAGGATATGTCGATCAGTTGCCGCGCCCATTGCATTTGTCCGCCGGGAACCGTCCGCAAATGTACGGCCAAACGAGACATTCCCGGTTCTACAGCCTTTGTTCCCCCTGTTGTCGGATTAATTATGGCCGCAGAAATCATCAAAGACCTGACCTCATTTAATCCTGACGCCAGAGAGGCCTCATTATAAAGTTAAACGCAGGACCGGGAAAAATTGAAGCCGAGTTCTTTATACAGCCGCTTCAACCTTCTGATCATAACGATGCGCGCCAACAGACTGAAAATATTTTCCAGCTTTAAAAAACACCAGGATTTATTGCGCTCAAAACTTTTAACATCAATATATTTCAATTTCTTTTTACCGTCCTTAATTTGGACAACAAAATTATTTAAATTAAAATCATAAAAGAACAAATTATGTTCCAAAAGCTGATATACAAAAAGGTCTAACCCCTTTTTAATTTCATCATTTATTTCATGTTCGAATATCATTTTGGATACAGTGCCGTCGTCATCGCGCAGCAGCTCACAGACCATGCCAAAGCCTTTATTTGTTTCAACCAAGTCCTTGTCATAATCAATGATGTAATCATTCAAAAATTCTTTGATAAAGGAATAATTTTTAAATTCCCTTTCAAAAACGGGACAATCCTTCTTTTTCAACAAGACCTTAACACATTTATTTTTATTTGTCGGATGGACATAGCATTCCCTTACCGCGCCTTTGCCTATGCACTTTTCCAAAATCAACATGAGCAAATCTCTTTATAAATAAAAAGGCCGGGATTTGTTCCGCTTTCCTCTTTTGAATCTTTCATACAATCGCTTAAGCCGCCGTTTTTCGTTCCTGACAGCAGTCAAAGCAAAAAATAAAAACGGTTACTAAACGATCGTTTTAAATATACTGAGAAAAAACTTTTTTTTCAAAGAAAAAGGACTCCGCATAACTAATGATTTAATCCGAAAGTTCTTTAGAAAATAAAGAAGTAAGAGGAAAGCACGCCGGTTCACTATCCCCTTTTAATTTCACCGGATAAAAAACGATCATTTTTTATCTTATGGCAAAAAAGTATTGACTTTTGTTCTGTTATTGTTGAAGCATTCCTTTGTATTTTCTTGGTGCCCGAATATGAAGTATGTTTAAAATGACTGCCTTTTTGTTTATCCTTTTTCTTTTCTTCTATTTGAATCTGCCAAAATTCGGGCACTTGCCCGACAAAATCAGTCAGGAAAAAATCAAAAATTCACCGCATTATAAAAAAGGCAAATTCCAAAATATTACCCCAACGGTCCAAATAACTTCCGATGAAGGCGCCTTGTCGGTTATGGCGGACTTTTTATTCAAAAAGCACCTTGATCAAAAGCCGAAAAAAAACATTCCCGCGGTAAAAACAGATTTAAAAACGCTGGATAAAAATCAGGATCTGCTTGTTTGGTTCGGCCATTCGTCGTATTACATTCAGCTCAGCGGCTTTCGTTTTTTAATCGATCCCGTGTTCAGCCAAAATGCCTCCCCCATACCAATGAATGTTGTCGCGTTTAAAGGAGCAACGCTTTATACGGCCAAAGACATGCCGTCGATCGATTTTCTGATCATTACGCACGACCATTGGGACCATTTGGATTATCCGACAATCAAGCAGTTAAAAGGCAGCGTCGGTCGTTTCGTTGTCCCGCTGGGCATCGGATCGCATTTAAGACATTGGGGAATCGAGACCGATCGGATCACGGAACTGGATTGGAATGAAAAAGAGCTCTTTCCCGCTGGCGAAATCGATTGCCTGCCGGCGCGTCACTTTTCCGGCAGAAGTATTTTTCCTTCCCGCACGCTGTGGGCTTCCTTCCTTATCAACACGCCGGAGTATAAACTCTATATCGGCGGTGATTCCGGATATGACGGCCATTACAAGCAAATCGGCGACCGCTTCGGCGGCGTTGATCTGGCCTTATTGGACAGCGGACAGTACGATAAAAACTGGAAAGAAATCCACCAGCACCCCGCCGAAGTGCTTCAAGCGGCGAAAGATCTGCAAACAAAGCGTCTGTTTGCCGGACATAATTCAAAATTCTGCATTTGCAATCATGCCTGGTACGATCCGCTTGAACGCATATCCGAATTGGCCGTCAAAGAACAATTTGCCCTGATTACTCCCAAAATCGGCGAAGTTGTCAGCCTGCGCGGTCAAACTCAGTCTTTCGATCAATGGTGGAAAGAGCTTTTATGATTTCGGAAGGCGATCTTTTTAAAAATTTTATTCCTGACTTTGAACGCTTAAAACAATACGGCTTCATTGAAAAAAACGGCGTTTTCCGGTTGGAAAAACCCTTTATGAACGGCGATTTCAAAGCCGTTCTCACTGTTTCGGAAACGGGACAAGTGCAGGGCCGCGTCGTTGATACGCAATTTAACGACGAGTATCTGCCTTTAAGAACGCAGGAACAGAACGGCGCTTTTGTCAACGAAGTCCGAACCGCTTATGAAACCATTCTGCAGGACATTTATCAGCAATGTCACAAAACCGCCCGTTTCGAATGGATGGTACCCGCCAATCCAAAAATTTTTGATATTGATGAGGGGTTCCGTCAAAATCCGGAATTGGACTGGAAACAAACCGGCCATGTACATGTCGGTGATCTTGTTTACATTTATATGGCCGCGCCGTTTTCCGCCATTCTTTATCAATGTGAAGTGACCAAAACAAACGTTCCTTTAAAGGACAAAGACTCCATCATTAATTGCATGATGTTAAAACTGCTGCAAAAATATGATCCGCGACTGATCACGCGGCAAATCATGAAAGAATGCGGCGTCGGTCCCGTCCGCGGTTTCCGCGGCATGCCGTCTGAATTAAGCGTTCGGATCCGTCAGCTTACGGCGGGTGATCCGCAGCGTTTTTAAATACTTTTTCCGTTCTTCCGGAATCCGGCGGCTTTCAACGGCCTTTTGAATTGCTTTGTTATGCGTCCACGGTTCCAATCGATGCTGTTCCAAAAAGGAAACTGCGGCCTCATACTGCTTGCAAAGAGCGGTTGCAAAAAACCACGCCTGCATTATTTTGACATAATAGTCGTTCTGCCGAACTTTGGCCGCCAATTCTAAAACAGAGGGCGTAAATGTTTCCTGCTCTAAAAAGAAATTCATCAGAATACCGATCCCGTAACGGATCGTATAAACTTTTTCCGACTGCGTCCAAACCGCCGCTTCTGCCGACAAAGCGTCGAAATGTCCCGCAAACACTTTCAACAAGGCGGAACGGGAAATCAGCGTGTCGCAAACCGCCCAATTATCGACATACGGCAAAAAAGAGTTAATTTGCCGAAGATATTCTTCGTACGTTTTTGCGTTCAGCAAGCAGTACCGCATGAAGAATGTTTTCTTCCAGCCAATAATGCGGCAGCGTTTGCAAAAACTCATCTGCCTCAGCCGTTCTGCACAGCTGACGGGCCAAACACTTAATTTCCGAAGACCGCACGCCCATGATGCGGTCGGGATCAACAACAGGTACGCTCTTTGCGGAAAAGTCGTGTACTCCTTCTTCCCGACAGGCTTTTAACGCGGCTGTAATATCTGTCATTAATTTTCCCTTTTTTCCTCTTCTTTTTTTGCCGGATAAAAAAAGAAAGAGCCCATTTTGCATTGACGCTTCACGCTTTCTTGGCTAATCTTTGCGCGAAAGTTTAAGGAACAAACAATGTCTCTTGCAAGCAAAATTTTAAATTCCCAAATGATTGCGAATTACCGCAAAATGTGGCCGTACGTCAAACCGTACCGGATCCGCGCCGTTCTGGCCGTTTTAGTAACGATTCCGATCGGTTCGTTTGACGCGCTGACAGCATGGATTCTAAAGCCGTACATGGACGTCGTTCTGGTCGAAAAACAGGCTATGGCCGTTTCTTTAATGCCGCTGGTTATCGTTTTGGGCAGCGCCTTGCAAAGCATTTGCAACTATGCCGCCGTTTATCTGAATACATGGGTCGGCCAAAAAATCACTATGGATCTGAAAATGGATCTGTATCGCAAGCTGTTATACAAAGATGCGGCCTATTTTGATCATTCTTCTTCGGGAAATGTGATTATGCAGTTCAGCACTTGTGCCGAATCAGCCTGCGGCGGACTGCTGGCTAACGTTAAATTATTCACGACGCGTTTCTTTTCTTCGGTTTCTCTTATTTGCGTTCTGTTTTGGAATTCATGGCAGCTGGCGATTGTCGCGCTTATTTTTATGTTCGGGGCACTTTATCCCCTGACAACCGTCAGAAAAAAAATCAAACAATTAATGAGCAAACAAATCGGCGGACAATCCGTCATTACGACACATTATAATGAAACTTTTTCAGGCAATCGCATTATTACTTCTTACAATTTGCACCAACATGAAGAAGAGCGTTTTTCCAAAGATTTAAGAGGCCTCTTTCATCTTCAGATGAAAATGGTGCAAAAGACCGGATTGCTGTCCCCGCTGATCCACTTTATTGTTTCTTTGGGCATTGCCGGAGCAATCTGGCTGGGCAGCTGGCTGATCGTCACCAATCAGATCACCAGCGGCAATTTCGTTTCTTTTATTGCCGCTTTGCTGATGCTTTACACGCCGATTAAAGGGATCGGCAACAGCTTTACCGCCGTTCAGATGTCCTTTTTAATGATGGATCAGGTGTTTAACCAGCTGGCTTCCGTTCCGTCCGTGCGCAATGCGGAAAATGCCGTTCCGCTGCACACAGTGCACAATAAAATTGAATACAGGGACGTTTCCTTTGAATATTTGCCCGGCAAGCCTGTCTTAAAGGGCGTTTCTGCCAATATCGAAATCGGCAAAATGTATGCTTTCGTCGGAAATTCCGGCGGCGGAAAAACAACTTTTGTAAATTTGCTGCCGCGCTTTTATGATATCACGAACGGAGAATTGCTGATTGACAGCATTCCCGTCAGAAACATTGATCTGCATGACCTGCGCGAAAACATCGCCGTTGTGTTTCAGGATAATTTCCTGTTTTCCGGCACGATCCGCGACAATATCTTGTTGGGCAAAACCGATTATCGTGAGGAGGATTTGCGAATCGCAGTGAATAGCGCTTGTCTGGACGACTTTATTTCTTCTTTGGAAAAGGGGCTTGACACGGAAATCGGAGAACGCGGCGTCCTGCTTTCCGGCGGTCAAAAACAGCGAGTGGCCATTGCCAGAGCTTTTATGAAAAATGCGCCGATCGTTATCTTGGACGAAGCGACCTCAGCTCTGGACAACAAATCCGAAGCAATTGTGCAGCAGGCTATCGACAACCTGATGAAAGACAGAACCGTTCTGGTCATCGCGCATCGTTTGTCAACCGTTAAAAATGCGGATCAGATTTTTGTCATCAACGAAGGGCGCATTGTCGAACGCGGTTCTCATGAAGAATTATTAAAATTGGGCGGAGAATATGCCGCTTTATACGAAATGCAATTTAAGAAAAAAAAGAATGACTGAAATGTATTCCGTTTTCCCTTTTCACAGCCAATATCTGCAAGCCGCCGTCAGTATATGGAATGAAGTCGTTTTTGACGGCGTTGCTTTTCCGCAAACCGAGCCGTTAACTGAAACGACGGGGGAAGCCTTTTTCACATCGCAGTCGTTTACGGGAGTGGCTGTTTCTTCCGAAACGGCGGAAGTTGTCGGGCTTTACATTCTCCACCCCAACAATATCGGGCGGTGCGGCCATATTGCCAACGCCAGCTATGCCGTCAGACGCACAGAACGCGGACAGCATATCGGCGAACTGCTGGTTACGGACAGTTTGCGCAAGGCTAAAGAGCTAGGGTTCAAAATCATGCAGTTCAATGCCGTTGTTGCGGCAAACGCGTCCGCCTTAAAGCTTTACAAAAAACTGGGCTTTGTCCGACTGGGAACTATTCCGCAGGGCTTTTTGATGAAAGACAGCCATTATGAAGATATCATTCCGCATTATATTGCGTTATAGTGTCCGTCCCATATAAATCACATCGGGCATCGGATTATCATAATACGGCGGGATTTCCGCAAATCCCTCTTTTTCATACAGACGAATCGCAAAAGTCAGCGGCCTGATCGTATCCAGGCACCATTTCATGATATCCGTCCTTGCGCGCGCGGCGGATAATTGCTTAAACAAGCAGTTTTCCCGCCCCCGAACCGCGAAAGGCGGGACGCACGAACAGCCGTTTCATTTCGCATCGCGTTTTGCAATATTTATAAAACGCCACACAGCCAACCGGGCACTACCCGTGCGGGGATCAGTTTTTTTATATCGTGCCGATTGGCAGGGCCTAATTCCTGTCCGGAGGACGTTAGGCCCGTGGCGCTGCCACCCTTTCTGGAAGACGTTTCCCCCGAACGGGGAGTTCCCCCGCCGGGAGGGCATGATCCCCCTACGGGGAGTAGCTAGTAGTTTTCGGCGCGGACTTCGAAATAGCTGCGCGGATGATTGCAGACGGGGCAAACTTCCGGCGCTTTCGGGCCGATCACCAAATGACCGCAGTTGCGGCATTCCCACATCGTTTCGCCGGCCTTTTCAAACACAGCCTGCATTTCAATGTTTTTCAACAAAGCGCGGTATCTTTCCTCGTGCGCCTTTTCGATCGCCGCAACACCACGGAACTGAGCCGCCAATTCGGGAAAGCCTTCTTCTTCAGCTTCTTTGGCAAACGTGTCGTACATATCTGTCCATTCGTAATTTTCGCCTTCCGCCGCATGCAGCAGATTTTCAGCCGTACTGCCAATCCCGCCTAAAGCCTTGAACCACAACTTGGCATGCTCTTTTTCATTTTCGGCTGTTTTGGTGAAAATGGCAGAAATCTGCTCATAGCCTTCTTTTTTTGCAACGCTTGCGAAATAGGTGTACTTGTTGCGCGCCTGAGATTCGCCCGCAAAAGCCGTCATTAAATTTTTTTCTGTTTTGGTTCCTTTTAAATTCATTTTGTTTCTCCAAATAAATATGACTGAAAGTTTACAAATTGTAGCCGACCTTTAAAGAAAAGCAACCCCTTTTGTTATTGGTTCCGGTCGATATAATTGATCCGACTGAATAAAAAAGTTATAGTAACGCTGAAGCTGAAAATCGAAAGGAAAAATACTATGGAAAACCGCATTCAACATGCCGTGGATTTACGTAATCTTCACGGCTGCAATTGCGCTCAAGCCGTTTTATGCGCTTATGCCGACCTGTTCGGACTAAGCGAAACAGACGCCTGTAAAATAGCGGAAGGATTCGGCACGGGCATGGGCGGCATGAGAGATACCTGCGGCGCCGTCACGGCTGCTTTTATGCTGATCGGATTGAAAAACAGCTCCGGCGTTCAAGGCGACAAATCAACCCGTGCGGCAACCTATAAACAAGTGCGGGATTTGGCCGAAGCCTTTAAAGAAAAAGCAGGCTCCATTATCTGCCGCGAACTGAAAGGAGAAACAGGCCTGCCCGTCTATCCTTGCCCAAAGTGCATCGAAACAGCAGCTCTTTTATTTGAAAAGTGCCTGGAATCAAGCAAATAAAACTTTTTAAATAAAAAATCAATCGATTGATTGACTTTTAATCAATCATCAGATATAGTCCTTTTTGTCATATTCATTCAGAGGTTCACAGTGGTAAAAGAATCGCAGAAACGTTTATTGGACATGGCCAAACATTTGTTTGCCTTAAACGGATACCAAGCAACCGCGACCCGCGATATTGCGGAGGCGGCAAAGGTCAACATTTCCGCCATTACGTATTATTTCGGCGGTAAATTGGGACTTTATCGGGCGGTTCTGCAGAACATTGCCGAACGCGTTCAACAGGAATTAAGCGAAAAAACGGCGACCGTTCAAAATCTGCTGGCTGATGAAAACGCGACGGCTGAAGAAGCGGAAAATTTGTTGTACAAACTGATTTCCGAATTATGTTCTTTAGTGTGTTCACAGCGATTGCCCAGCGAAGACATCGCCGTATTTCTGCATGAATACTTTGTCCCCGGAGAGGCTTTTGACACTTTGTATCAGGAATTAATTTCTCCTGTTTACACGCTGGCTGCCGCTTTGATTGTCAAGGCGACCGGCAATCTGCTTGATCATGAAAGCGCCACTTTGTATACAATCCAGCTGTTTGCGGAAATGTTTGTGTTCAGATCACGCAAACAGTTCATTTTGCAGCAGCTGAATTGGAATGAATATGGGGAAAAAGAAATGACAAAAATAACGGATGTGGTTATTTGCCATACCCGCGCTGTTTTAAACCTATATAAAAAAGTATGAGTAGAACAAAATGAACTTTCAATTTTCAGCTTCACGCGGTTTGCCTGCAATCGTTTTAACAACGGGCTTGCTTTTATCCGGCGAAACGTTTGCCGCCGGCTTTGCCATCAACGACATTTCGATGACCGGCGTCGGTCGCGCTTTTGCGGGCGCAGGCGTTGTCGGCGACGACTATTCCGCGATCGGGTTCAACCCTGCGGGCATCACCTTGAAAGGCACGGGAGCTCAGGCCGGAGCCGTTTTAATTTGGGAACACGGTCAGGTAAAAGGTTCCGCGAAAAAAGCGGGCGTTGCCGGAGGAGTGGCCTCCGGTAAAGACGACATCAGCATTCCCGTAACCGCGCCAAACATGTTCGCGCAGTACAAACTGAACGACTCTTTTTATTTCGGAATCGGTATGTATGCCCCTCTGGGACTGGCCACCGAATATAAAGACAACTGGTTTGGTTCGGATTACGGTGTCGATTCCGAATTGCAAGCAATCGATATCGCTCCGACGTTAGGATACAAACTGAATGAACATTGGAGTTTCGGTGCTTCTTTGATCGCGCGGTGGGGACGGGTCAAAATGACAAATACGTCCGCCGGAACGGGATTCAGCGATTTCGACATTGACGGATGGAATGTGTACGGTCGGTTCGGCGTAATGTACGAACACGATGAAAACACACGTATCGGTCTGTCTTATTCAACTATTTCAACGGAAGTCGAACACACGTTAAAAGGTGACCACACGATAACCGGAATGCCCGGTGCCTTTGCGTTTTTAAATGGCGAACACATCGGCGGAACAAGTGTCAGACTGCCTGAAATCTGGTTATTGTCCGGTTATCACAGACACGGGGATTTCGGGTATTCGGCCTCTGTTCGCTATACGCGTTGGGAATACTTCAACGACTTTACGCTGACCTCTTCCAGCCTGCTGGATCATCACACTTCCAGATACAACTGGCACAACACATGGTCGGTGGCCTTGGGGGTTGACTGGTATTACAACGACATCTGGACGTTCCGCGCCGGTTTGGGCTTTGATGAATCTCCGGTGAGACATTCGGCCACACGCACGGTTCGCATTCCGGACAATGACCGCGTGTTGATGTCTTTGGGCTTTACATACAAGATGACGGATCATGTCAAAATGGACGTTGGCTACACGCACATTTACCTGCCGACATTCAAAGCTAGAAACGGATACAGCCATACAGGCATGGGAGTAACCCCCGGAACCGGCGATGTTGATGTTAAGTACGACTTTAACGCGGAAGTTATCGGCGTTCAGTTCCAGTATGATTTCTAAAGGAATTTGATTTAAGGAAAAGCGGGGCTTATTCAGGCCCCGTTTTTTTGTCCGAAGGAATAGTGATTTTTTTTGTTTTCTCTGCTCGGGGATCAGTTTTTTGTATCGTGCCAACCGGCTGGACCTAATTCTTGTTAAGCCTGCAGCGCCGCTGCCCCTGTCCGGGTACTAGCCGTACGGGCGTCAGTTTTTTAGATTGTGCCAACCGGCTGGACCTAATTCTTGTCCGGAGGACGTTTCCCCCGAACGGGGAGTTCCCCCGCCGGGAGGACGTTAAGCTAGTGGTGCCACCACCCCCGCCGGGAGGGCGTTGAGCCAGTAGCGCCGCTACCTACGGGAAGTAGCTGCACGGGAAGTGCTAATGCGCGTTCGCCCAATTGTCAGCAATTCCGACTTCAGCGATTAAAGGCACGGACAAAGTAAAAACGCTTTCCATAACATTTTTAACAACCTTTGCCGTTTCTTCTGCCTCTTTTTCCGGCATTTCAAGGATCAGCTCATCATGAACCTGCAGCAATAATTTCGCAGATAGCCCTGCTTCTTTCAAAGCCGGCCCCACACGCAACATTGCTTTTTTAATAATATCAGCCGCACCTCCCTGAATCGGCGCGTTGACGGCAGCACGTTCCGCAAACTGGCGGCGAGCGGCATTTTTATCGTTGATACTTCCCACCGAACACTTTCGCCCGAATGGAGTCATAACAAAACCGTTGGAACGGGCGAAATAGATTGTTTCCTCCATATAAGACTTGATTTCGGGATATTTGGCAAAATAGGAATTGATATATTCCTGCGCTTCCCTGCGTTCAATTCCCAACTGACGCGCCAGCCCGAAAGCCGAAATACCATAAATAATGCCGAAATTGATTGCTTTGGCACGCCGGCGGATCATTGGATCCATGCCCTCAATCGGCACGCCGAAAATTTGCGAAGCCGTTGCCGCATGAATATCGGCCCCTGATGCAAAGGCGTCCTTTAAAGCTTTTACATCAGCGACATGAGCCATTAACCTCAATTCAATCTGCGAATAATCGGCAGACAGCAACAGCTTTCCCGATTCGGCGATAAAAGCGCGGCGAATAGCGCGGCCTTCTTCCTGCCGAATGGGAATATT
This sequence comes from Alphaproteobacteria bacterium, assembly GCA_017480385.1. Taxonomy (GTDB): domain Bacteria; phylum Pseudomonadota; class Alphaproteobacteria; order CAAGCB01; family CAG-977; genus UBA11549. Next base: position 172,364 of record JAFVAT010000005.1, read on the forward strand.
CTGCAGATTCGGATCGTTTGAAGATAATCGCCCCGTTGAAGCAACCGTTTGCATAAAAGTCGTATGCACACGTCCCGTTTTCGGATTGATTTGTTCCTGCAGCGCATCGGTATAAGTGTTTTTCAGCTTGGTAAATTGCCGATATTCCAAAATATCCCGCGCAATCTGAAAACCGTCATCGGCCAATTCCTCCAACAAGGCGGCCTCCGTTGCCCAAGAACCCGTTTTTTTATTTTTTACCCCTTTAGGCAGGTTCAGCTTTTCAAATAAGACCTTACCCAGCTGCAGCGGAGAATTCAGATTAAACTCTTCGCCTGCCGCAAGATGAACTTTTTGTTCCAAAACTTTTTGCTTGGCGCCGAAATCGGCACTGAGCTTTTTCAGCTCGGATTGACAAACCTTTATGCCCTCGCGTTCCATATCATACAAAATGGAAATACAGGGCCGGTCAAATAATTCATATAAAGAAACGAGCTTTTCATTTTCCAGCCGCTTTTTAAACAAATGATACAGCCTCAAAGTGACATCGGCATCTTCGGCGGCATAATCCAGCGCCGTCTGCAAATCAACTTTGTCAAACGAAATCTTGCCGCGTCCCGTACCGCATACATCGCGATATTTGATTGTATGACAGTCTAAAAATAAAGCCGCCAAATCGTCCATATTATGCAGATGCGCCGCACCGTCCAAATCGTAGGACAGCACCATTGTATCTTCTATAGAGGCCATGTTCAGCGAATCATATTCATTCGCAAAGACATGCCAATCAAATTTAATGTTATGACCGATTTTTAAGATTCCGGGATTTTCCAGAACAGGCTTCAACAAAGCCAACGCTTCTTTTAAAGGGATTTGTTTTAAATCCTGTGCCGCATCTTCATTGCCGAACAAATCCGTCTGGGGGTGCAAAGGTTTGTGACGCAACGGCACATAAAAAGCCTTTCCTTCTTCATAACAAAAAGAAAAACCGACCATTTGCGCTTCGGCAACCAATAAAGAATCCGTTTCCGTATCAATGGCAAGAACCCCTTTTTCTTCGGCGATTTTCAGCTGCCGCGCCAATTCCTGTGCCTCTTGGATCAATGCGTACTGTTTTTCAACTTTGGGTACGACGGGCATAGTCGGAACAGCAAGATCGGGAACAACGACCGCGCCGTGTTCTCCCTTTGCCGCCGGTTCAAAAGAAGCAAGCTTGCCCATTAAGCTTTTAAAACCCATTTCCGTAAAAAAGGCCTGCATTCCGGCCAAATCCGGCTGCGTCAGAACAAAATCGGCCAGCGGTTTTTCCACCGGCGCAAAAGCGTTTAAAGTAACCAGCTTTTTGGACAAGCGCGCCAAATTCGCATCGGCAGTCAAAACTTCGCGCCGCTTGTTTTGCTTGATCGAAGCCGCGTTGTCCAGCAAGTTCTCCAAACTGCCATATTCATTGATCAAAGCTGCTGCCGTTTTAATGCCTATGCCGCGCACGCCGGGAACATTGTCAGACGTATCGCCGGCCAAAGCCTGCACATCAATGACTTTATCAGGAGTTACGCCAAACTTTTCAAACACTTGTTCCGCCCCGACCACACGCTGCTTTATCGGATCATAAATTGTTATGCCGGTGCCGACCAGCTGCATCAAATCCTTATCTGCGGAAACAATTGTGACTTCAGCCTCCTCTTCATGCGCCAAACGAGCATATGTCGCCAACAAGTCATCGGCTTCGAAGCCAGCCATTTCGGACTGCGCAATTCCGAATGCGTCTACCGCCTGACGCAACAGAGGAAATTGAGGAACAAGCTCTTCGGGAACCTCCTTGCGCGTTCCTTTATAGTCAGGAAACAAATCCATACGGAACGTGTGCCGTGACGTATCAAACATCACGGCTAAATAATCCGCCGGCATTTCCTTAATCAACTTCATCAGCATTGCGCAGAAGCCGTATACCGCATTGACGGGCACTCCGTCGCTGCGCGTCATGGAAGGCAAAGCATAAAAAGCGCGATAAATGTATCCGGATCCGTCGATTAAAACGACTTTTTTATTTTTCAGCCCTCCGCCCATGGACAAAGCTCCTTTTCAAATTTTTATATCCGTTCAGGTACTTTATCGTGTTTCGCGACAAAAGAAAAACTAAAACTGCGGCTTTTGATAACAGAGCTCTTTACAGAGTCATTTTATAAATATTATATTGATTCTCAATAAATAAAAAGCTCAACACAAAAAAAACTCCAAAAATATTTTTTTATTGACGCTTTTTATCACAAAAAAAATGATTCCATTTTTGAATAAAAATATAAAGAAACAGGCCTATATTTTTAGAAAGAAAACTATAAAATTTTTAAAATTATTAAAAATATAAAAAATGATTATTGAAGTACAAAAATAGTTATGATAGAATTTCTTTTTAAGGGAGGGATTTTTGAAACGGCTGAAGGGCCGTTTTGAACAACCGACCCGAGAGGGTCTTCTTGGGTCCGTAAAACGCCTAGAAAAGGAGATTCCACATGACAAATAAAATTGCTCTTACATCATCAATGCGTTCCAACCTGTTGAGCCTGAAGAATACTCAGGGCTTGATCGATAGGACACAGAATCGTCTGTCCACCGGATACAAGGTGAACAGCGCGATGGACAATCCGTCGTCTTATTTTACCGCTCAGGCTTTGAATTCCCGCGCTGGTGACTTGTCTACATTGCTGGACAGCATCGGTCAGGCGATTTCAACATTGGAAGTTGCTGATAAAGGCATTTCAACACTGCAGGAATTTGTTGAACAAGCGAAGTCTGTCGCAAATTCCGCACGCGATACGTCCAACGTATCAGCCAGCGTGGCTTCAACAATTAAATTTGATGAAAACGCGTTGGTTTCTCAACTGGTAGCCGGCGATGCGCTTCCAAACGCAACGGCAGGCGACACCATTACAATCCGCGTCGGCGATTCAACAAAGCTGACCGGCACGACAAACCTGCAAAGCGATTCAACATTAGTCAGTATCGGCGCGCAAAGCGCATCTGCCGGCTCTATTAAATTCGGCGGTCAGGAATATCTGATCAATACAACCGCTGCTGCTAATTCGATGACGAAAACCTACGCTACAAGCAGCGTATTCAAGATCGTAGACATAAACGGAACAGACTCTTATACCTTGGAAGACGTTGACGGTGTCCGGCATACCTATGAAGGAGACATCGCCTCTGATATTCCGGCTGTAGGAGGACATTCGGCTGCTGTCGGCGACACTGTAACGAACGCATCGGCCCCTGTAACCGTTACCGTAACGGAAAACGGCCGCACGACGGTCTCCGGTTCGTTCACGCTGACAACAGACTCCGGCGGCACTAACTATGAAGCCGGTACCGTTGCCGGAAGTCTGTCCGGTCCGACGATCAATGTTAAAAACGGTTCAACCGTAGAAGAGTTCGCAAATGTTCTGACATCAATGATCGGATCAAATTTGTTTAACGCTTCCGTTGTCGAAAGCAACATGGTATTTGCTACCAAGGATACCTCTTCTTTAGAGATCACCGGTGCGATTGCCACTGCGTTTGGTATGGATATCGGTACGACAATCACGCTGGACGCGGCTGATACGGCTGAGTCCCTGCGTCAAAAGATTGCAGGTGTTGACGGCGTTACCGCCGAATTTGACAAAAAAGGACACATGGTTATCAAATCCGCTGAAGGCGATGACTTGGTCATCTCCGGCGCTTTGGCTGACAAACTGGGCGTTTCCGGCGCTGCCACAAACGGCAGCAATGAACGCGCCGCCTATGCTTCTCAGTTCAATGATATATTGCAGCAAGTTGATGAATTGGTTCAGGACACGTCCTACAAAGGCATTAACCTGCTCAACGGCGATAACCTGACGGTGAACTTTAACGAATCCCGTACCAGCAAATTGGAACTGAAAGGCGTTACTTTCAATTCCGTCGGTTTGGGCTTCACTCAGGCGGCAAATGAATGGAAAAGCAATGAGAGCATCGATAAGTCTTTGGATCAAATCACAAAGGCAACATCAATGCTGCGGTCGCAGGCCTCTGCTTTTGGTCAGAACCTGTCCACGGTTCAGATCCGTGAAGACTTCACGCAGAACATGATCAACAACCTGCAGTCCGGCGCCGACAAACTGACGCTGGCCGACATGAACGAAGAAGCGGCGAACATGCTGGCTCTTCAGACACGCCAGCAGCTGGGGATCAATTCCTTGTCGTTGGCTTCGCAGGCGTCTCAGAGCGTGCTGCAGTTGTTCTAACTGTCATAGAGCAAAAAAAAGCAAAGGCGGAGATTTTTCTCCGCCTTTGTTGTTTTTGCCGCAGTTTTTTCTCGCCTCGTCATCAGTCCAGATAAAAAAGATTATACTTGTAGCGCCACCACCTCCCGCCGGGAGGGCGTTAAGCTAGTGGTGCCACCACCCGTACAGGCGTCAGTTTTTCAGATTGTGCCAACTAGCAACATCTAATCCCCTGTCTGGAAGACGTTAAGCCTGCAGCGCCGCTGCCCTACGGGAAGCAGTGTCGCCGACAATCGTTGCGAACCCTGCAAGGGTGATGCAATACAGTCAACAGAAAATAAAAAAAACAGACGTACACCTTTTCCTGTCGCTTCGTATCTTGCCCGCTCATTCAAAATAAAAAAAATAAATATAAAACAAAAGAAACTCATAATATTCACTTATAACAATGATTAAATCAGTTTTATTATCTTACTTTATGAGATTGTACTTTATTTTTATCGGATTAATGCATATTATTATTTACACTTATTGTTTTGTTGTTGTTTAAATTTTCTCTATTGAAAATTGCATAAAAATATGATATTTTTTTGACAATGGAGCAAAACAGGCGGCCGAAGAGCCGTTTCCAGAAACCGACCCGCTGAGGGATCAGCCCGATCGGGTCTGTACAGAACCTAGAAAAGGAGATTTTTATTATGACAAACAAAATAGCTCTTACAGCATCAATGCGTTCCAACCTGTTGAGCCTGAAGAATACACAAAGCCTGCTCGACAAGACACAGGATCGTCTGTCCACCGGA
>JAFVAT010000006.1 GCA_017480385.1 Alphaproteobacteria bacterium
ATAAGGTAACAAAAACGTAATATTAAATCCGAAAAAGGAAATGTTTTTTCAATTTAACGCGCTTCCTTTTTTTGAAAGAACTGTTTTCAATAGGATTGTTCGGCTTTTTTCATTTTGTATCAATTGAATAGAAAGAAAAAAAACGCGTTAGGTCGTTTTCTGAATAAAAATAAAGACTCTTTTGCCTGATGCAGAAGATTTTCTGTTACAAAAAACCCTCCGAACCGTTCAGTCGGAGGGCTTTCCTTTGGTTTTGCCGGACGTTATTCTTTGACAAAAACGCTTTTTGGCTGTTGGCAGATCGGGCAGACATAATCCTCCGGCAAGTCTTCAAACGGTACATCGCCGTCATAAACATATCCGCAGACCGAACAGACATATTTTGCCTCAGCCGGTTTTGTTTCCGCCTTTTCTTCCGCTTTTTCAAATTCTTCCGGCCCGACTCCGCAGACGGGGCAAACATAATCTTCCGGCAATTCTTCCCCTTCATAAACGTATCCGCAAACTTTACATACCCATTTCGTCATCTTTTTTTCTCCTTTTTCATTTGTAAGTGTGCATTGTCCTGATTGAAAAGCCTCCATAACTTTCGGCTTCCACGTTTCCTGATATTCCGTATAGCTTAATGCTTTGCTTTCGCCGTCAATAGCTTCTGTCACTTCACAGAAAAACAGCGTGTGAGTCGAAAGCTGTTTTGTTTCTGTTACCCGGCAATGCAGATAAGCTGCGGCACCGTCTAAAACCGGAAGGCCCTTCATAAAATGATGCGGGACTTTTTCCCATTTGTCGGCGGACCGGCAAGACTGAAATCCAAAATTGCCAATAATAAACGGGTCTGTTGTTTCAGACACGACGGACAGAGTTAATTCTTTAGTTTCCTGAAGGCATTCGTTGGTTTTTGTGCATTGATTGCAGGCAATAATCAGTACGGGCGGCTGGACGGTTGCCTGCATTACCGCATCAACAATGCAGCCGCCGAATTTATCGCCGTTTTTTACACCGATAACATAAAGACCGTAAGTGAGTTTAAAAAAAGCTTTCGTATCCATATAATTTCCTTGCAGCAACTAAAAAGAATTTAAGCGAATCAAAACATCGGCTCCGACTTCCATACCGGCATCAAGAGCCAACTTATCCGGCGTATAAAAAGCATCGAATAAGTTTACTTCATCGGCAATATGAATGCAATCGGCAGCTGCGGTTGCATCAACAGGCAAATAGTTTGTAGTCGGCGGGGCCAAAACCGGCAAAAGAGTATTTTTAAAATGGACAAAACAGCCGGGCTTGTGAACAATGCCGTCTCCGGAACCGGCCAGAACAGAAGCGACCAAGGTTCTTTTTTGCAAAACAAAGGAGTCATTGTAGCCGATGCTTTCACCGGCGGAAAACCACCTGAGCCAGCCGATCTTTGCCGTTAACGCGGCGGCAGAGCGGGTGCCGGGCAAAGCTGTTGAGCCATATAAGGCAGCGCCGGCACGAATCATATCGAAATGATATTCTTTTCCCAAAGCGGCGCCAAAGGAAGCGGCCAGGCTTTTTTTTGCGGTCGGGAACTGCGCGGCATACTTGGTAAATAATGCAAGCTGTTCTTTGTTTTTCGGATTATCCGGCCTTTCGGCACATGATAAGTGAGACATCAAAAAGGATACGGAACGCCCCTTTAAAGCGTGTAAAACAGAGGGGGAATCAAAAGCGTTAATTCCCGCCAGATTAAACCCCGTGTCCAGACGGACGGCAATATTTTGTTCTTTTGGATAACGGTTAAGGGCTTCTTTTGTTGAAAAAACAGGCGTCAGATTCAAATTTTTGTAATCTTGCAGCGTATCGGAGCCGATCAAAGCGTCCAAAACGAAAACAGCCGCATCGGGAGCAAGACGGCGGACTTTTTCTCCTTCATTCAGCCGGTTGACAAAAAAGGTTTTGCAGCCGGCTCGGACTAATGGCGGAACAACATTGTCGAATCCTAATCCGTAGGCATTTGCTTTGACGACAGCGGCAATTTCTGTGGTGGGACAAGTTTTCTGCATCAACAGAAAATTATGTTTTAAATTTTCAGGAAAAACTGTCAGTTTAAACACGGACATTTTTTAAAATTCGAATCGTAATTTCAGTAAAAGAACATCGGCGCGCAAAGAAGATTCTTCGGCAAACCGCTTAACATCTTTTGAAGATTGTGTGTGTTTGTATTCAATGCCAAAATTCAATCCGAACAGACCGTATTCCACCCCGAACATGCCTTGATATACCGACGTTGTTTTATGGCGGACCGAAACATATCCACCGCCTGCGCCTGCATATAATCCCAACAGCGGAATGCGGACATAAGCATTGGCCAAAGCGCCGTAAGTTTCCATGTGACCGTTGTTGGTATTTTTCAGATTGCTTTTATTATATATGCCTTCCAACTCGACACGCACGGGAATAACCGGCAGAGCATAACCGATCGCACCGGAATAAAAAGCGGCCGTATCGTATTTATATCTGGCATTTTGATAAACGGTTTTGCTGTCGTTATGAAAGTCCAGTCCGATCCCGCCGGAAAGGTACATTCCGGCCTGCGCAGCGGAGGAAAAAAGCAGGAAAATAAAGGTGAAAAGATACTTTTTCATAATTCTTGCTCCATTATGCAGCTCAAGTTTATTCACTTTAATCCTAAAACGTCTGACATTGTATATAAATTTTTAGGTTTTCCCTGTCCCCATAAGGCGGCCCAGACAGCGCCGTCCGCAAAAATTTCGCGCGAAGAGGCTTTATGCGTTAATTCGATGCGTTCTCCCAATCCGGCAAAAATTACTGTGTGATCGCCGACCACATCGCCGCCGCGCAAAGCCGAAAAGCCGATTTCGCCTGTCGGACGAACGCCCGTATTGCCATGCCGTTCATAACGTGCTCTGTCGTTTAAAGAAATTTGCCGTCCTTCTGCCGCCGCTTTGCCTAATCCCAAAGCCGTTCCTGACGGGGCGTCCGCTTTGTTGCGGTGGTGCATTTCGACGATTTCGATATCATAAGAGGGGTCTAAAATGCCGGCGGCTTGTTTTACTAAGGAAAATAATAAATTGACGCCGATACTCATATTTGGAGAAGCGACAATAACAGTTTTTTCGGCACACTTTTTTAAAAAGTCCATTTGTTCCGCCGTTAATCCCGTTGTGCCGGTGACCAGAATTTTTCCTGTTTCAGCCGCCATTTTCGCATGCTCTACGGTTGCGGCGGGTGTTGTGAAGTCAATAACGGCATCGCTTATGTTGAATAATTCAAACGGATATGCCGTTACGGCTAAATTCAAGGGCCGTACGCCGATGATTTCGCCGATATCCCGACCGATAAAGCCGCTTTCGCGCCGTTCCGATCCGCCGGATAACTCGCAGTCCTTATTGGTTAAAATGCGGCTGAGCAGCATTTTACCCATTCTACCCGCGCACCCTGTTACGCCTATTTTCATGAAACGCCTCTTTTTTGTTTTTAGCTGTTTTTATCGTAAAATAAAATGAATCATATGCCAATAAGTAAAAAAGAACGCACTGGCAGAAAAAAATTTTGTGGTGTCGCAGCACTATTAGGTTCTGGAGAACAGAAATAACGGAGACTATCTATGCCTTTTAAAGATCGAAATGTTATAACCATATAAAAAACAGTTAAAACAAATTCCTTAAAGAAAGCACTTTCATTTTTTGAATTCTTGAAAAACTTTCTTTATCAAAAGATATAAATTTAACGCATATTAAAAGGTATTTTCAGATCAGCGTTCTCTTTTTGTCAGAAGTGCGCGTGTAACAGCCGATGACACGCTTTCCTGTCCAAATTTTTGAGAAGAAGGCTGATTTTCAAAATTCTTTTTAGCCACCGGTGCACGTGCGATCAACGCATCGATTTTTGCAGCCTGTTCTTTATGGACCGCAACAAAATGACCGCTTTCCAAAATTTTGGGATCAGCCGAAAAATAGCAGCTGCCGTCGTTGTTAAGACACAATTCCTTTACTATTTGCGCTGCAGACTGGGAATGAGCGTATGTATCCGTCCGATGATCACCCCGCGCTTCACGTCTTTTCATCATCTCAACCTGATAGGCTTCATCATAGGCCTTTTTGACGGGATCATTGTCATACCAAGCTAAAAAAGCCGCCGTACGCGCCGTGCCGTTTTCCAAAGCGTTTTCTTCATATAAGGCCCGTTCGAATGCTTTGCCGATTGCCTGATTGTCCTGCTGACGGCAAAAAGCAAATAAAGGTCCTTCATTTCCTTTTTCCATCATTTCGCCCAACACCTGTGCGGCGGTCGCCTGAGCATCTGCCTCAACGGCACGGGTCCGCATGACATTTGATTTGATCGTCTCATGACGCGGCCTTTTATCATCGCTTGCGTCATATTCTCCGCGTTCAAACTGTCCGGCATGGCGGCATTCGTGGATCAAAACGCCGACCAATACTTCGTCTTTGCTCATGGGATTCAAAACAATGTTTTTCTTTTCTTTATTGCACCCGCCGTTACAGCCGAACGCAAATTCCATGCCCAGTTTATAACCGGCTTTGCTGGCAATTTCCAAAGTCTTTCGCCCCGTATCGGAGGCAACAATCTGATTGATCATTTCCGTAATACGATACTGCGTCTCTTTATTGCCGACAATTTTAAACGGCGGCGTTAAATTCTGTTCCAACTCTCCTGTTTCGGCAACGGGAAGAGACTGTTCAAATCCCTGTTTTAACCCAGACACTTATTTTTGTCCTTTTTTTAAATTCTTTTGCGTATAGTCAGCAATAATCCGACCCAGCTCTTTTAACAGTTTCTGTTCTGCCAAAACAACGCTGTCGTAATCATCGCCGACCGGTTCGATCAAAGTTGACCGTGTCCTATAAAGTACATTGCCAGAATTTGACATGATTGTCCACCATGTATCCAAAACGGCTTCTTTTTTAAAAGCTGCATCAAACCGCAAAACTTCGACAAACAAACGATACGGGAACAAGTCTCTGTTCAAGTTGATCTGTTTGGCAGCCGGATATCCCATGCATTCGGAAATGGAATTAGCCAAAACACGCGGAAAAACATCGGATATTTGTTCCGCCCATCGGTTAAATTCAGAGGCCGTTAATGTAACAGAATCCGGCTGACGGATAACAATTTGCGGTTTATCCAAATAATTAGGAATAATGACCGGTTCAATTCCGATCAGAATTTTATCCGCATTTTTCAATGTGATGCTCTGCATCGGCAAATCGCTGCTGTCCAGCACATAAAAAGTTGAAGGACGCGTTGAACCGCAGGCACTGACCAACAGACACATAACAGCGGCCAAGCAAAAATATTTTTTCATCGGGAACTTCCTTTTCCTCTTAACAATGCTTCAGGGTGACGCTCTAAATAATCGGACCAGTTACGCAAAGACTGGGCGGCGGAACTGAAATCACGCAGCATTTTGTTTAAATCCATCATCGTTCTTGAATCTTCATCAAAAGAACTGAGAGCCTTTTCCGCTTTATCCGCAGCCGAAGACAATGTTGACGTCATATTGACCAAATGCTTCATCATTTCAGGCGACTCGCTGTTAACAGAATGCACCAGCTGATCCGTTTCCTCCAATAAGTGATTCAAATTCGTCAATGTTTTTTCCAAGGGCAGTTTTTGAAATATCTGCAGCAATTCTTCTCCGGTTGACGGTAAAGTAGGAATTTCAATCACCTTGGAATTATGTTTTTGCAAAATAATCGGCGTGCCGGGATAAAATCCCATGCCAATCATCATTTGCCCGGTCAGCAGGCTTTGGTTTTCCAGTTTCGCGCGCAATCCTTTGGCGATCATTTTGTCTGTAAATTCAATAATATCTTCCTTAGAAGGACGACCGCGCGTATTTGTGACAATAAAACTGTTTTGATTTGTTTCGATGTAAACGGGCGTTTGGATTTCCAGAGTCTGCACATCAGTAATCAAAGAAATACCGATAACGCGTCCGATCGGCACACCATTAAAGACAACCGGAGATCCGACATTCAAGCCCTTGATCGATCCTTGAAAGTATAAAACATACTTAATAGAACGGGAAAAAAAGCGGTCTTGGTTAATCAGCAAAAAAATCGCGATAAAAATAAAAAACGCTGCTAAAATAAAAGCGCCGATAACTTTGGGATTTGCTTTCTGAATCATATTTTTTTCCTTACTTTTCACCGCGTGTTAAAAAATGTTTCAACGTTTCATTCGGCGGATTTTTCAATAATTCATTCGGACTGCCCTGCGCAATAACTGTTTTTGACTGCGCGTCCAAATAAATCGAATTGGTGCCGATCGCAAAAATCGACGGAAGTTCATGTGTTACCATAACAATCGTAGTATGCATGTTTTCTTTGATCTGCAAAATCAAATCGTCCAGATTCTTGGAACTGATCGGGTCCAGCCCCGCCGACGGTTCATCAAAGAAAACAATTTGAGGATCCAGCGCCAAAGCTCTGGCCAATCCGGCCCGTTTTTTCATACCGCCGCTGATTTCCGCCGGATAATAGTTTTGAAACCCGCCCAATCCGACCAGATCAAGTTTCAAAGCAACGATGTCTTTAATTTCCGCCGCTGTCAGAAACGTATACTGTTCCAAAGGCAGCGCCACATTTTCCGCCAATGTCATGGAAGACCACAGCGCGCCGCTCTGGTACAAAATTCCGGCCTGACGCATCAAGGCGTCTCTGTCCGCTTTTGTTGCGCCGTTTCCCCAAAAAGGCCTTCCGACGAACATTTCCGTTCCTTTTGCGGGTTGTTTTAATCCGGTTAAAACCGTTAAAAGAGTGCTTTTTCCGCAGCCGCTGCCGCCCATAATGATAAAAACGTCTTCTTTATTAACGGTAAAGCTGACATCATGCATGATAACGGTATTGCCGTAAGTGACTGTAAAATCAGAGACTTCTAAAAAAGGAACGGTCATTTTACACTCCGCAGACGCTGAAAATAAAGGTTAACACAGCCGTTGCGATCGTCATCCAAACAATCGAATAAACAACAGCGGAAGTCGTTGCAGACCCGACGGCGGACGCATTCCGACCGCAGTTAATGCCCTGAAAACAGCCGCATAAAGCGATAATAACGCCATAAATGGCGCCATGAATGATTCCGATAATAATATTTTTCATTAACAGAGCTTTCATCGTCATGCGGAAATAATCTTCCGGTGACAGTCCCAGCATAAAAATTCCGACAAAAGCGCCGCCTAAAATTCCCATTAAGTCAGCATAAACAACCAATAACGGCATCATCAATGACAGAGCCAGCATTCTGGGAGTCACCAAAAAATCAAACGGGGAAATGCCCATTGTTTTCAAGGCGTCCACTTCTTCATTCACCTGCATTGACCCCAAAGTCGCCGCATAAGAAGCTCCTGTCCGTCCGGCCATGATCACGCCGGCCATAATTGCCCCCATAACGCGGGTAACGGCAATCGCGACAAGGCTTGAAACATAAATTTGGGCACCGAACAGCTTCAGTTGGATCGATCCGACAAAGGCCAAAATCAATCCGACCAGAAAACAAATCAGAGAAACGATCGGAAAGGCGCCCGGCCCAGCCTCTTGAAATTCGTAAAACAAATCCGCCCGACGCATCACCGCCCGTCCCAAAAAAAATCGGACAAGAGAAGCGTATGTCTGACGCGCAAAAGCATAAACGCTTTTTGTTTTTTCCAAAAACTGCAGAACAACATTTCCCAGAAATGTTAAAAAAGCCTTATGCTGTATGGTCTTGGCGGCTTCTGTATGTTTCGGCACGGCAAAAGCCAGGGCCAGCAAAGAATCGATTCCCGTCGGAAAATTATTCAGAACACAGCGGATATTATTCTGTTTGCATATTTCCATAACATGCACCAAAAAAGCCGTCAGCTGACTGTCCCATTGTGTGATTTGACTGCCGTCAAGAATGATTGAATCAAAATCCTTTTTTTCAACGGCGTCAAAAACGGCGGCTCGATTATCAATATTATTTTTTGACAACCATTCTCCGGACAAAAACAACGACAAGGATTGATCCTGATTTTTTTTCAATACAATATCAGCGGGCATATATGGCTCTTTAAAAATATAAATTATAGTTACTCTGCCGCAGATTTAACCGTCGCCAAAGATTGAGAATCCAACGGTGTTAATTCATACTGCAGGATAAGATGTTTGATAATATCAGGATATTTAAACGGTTTATAGGGGAAATTTATTAATAAATGAGCTACGGAATAGCCTCTCATTAAGTTGTGAGAACGCCTGTATTTCGCCCGCGCAATTCTATAGTTTTCAAAATAACCGTTTGTATTCAAATAATGAATCTGGCTTAAAACAGCTTCGTACAAAGAAGGAAAAACCTTAATGCGGTACTGAGGGCCTTCTTTTTGTTTTTCATCGGGAACAGCGCCGTTTCCGTCCCAATCGCGCTGATTGAAAACGGCATTGTATTCCCGCGCATAACGGCTGGTGCCAAATCCGGAATCCTGTGCCGCCATTGTCAGCAAAAGAGTTGGCGTTACAGCGTCTACCCTTGGAATTAATGTATTAAACAATGTATCCAGATCGTCCGAAAGCTTGACATCATAACGCGTGATCCATTCCTTCAGTTTATCCATAGATTCTTTTGTCAGGTCACCGGTTTTATCGAATTCCTCTTTTAATGCCATGACTTGTTCGCGCTCTGCCGCTAACGTTTCATTCGCGCGCAAAATCACCGGCAGCATTATTTCGTAAAACAGCGCCGGACGCACTTCGTCATATTTTTCTTTGTTAAAGTCCTGCGGAACAGACTGAACAAAGATCCGCGGCACCGGTTCTTTTTCTGTCAAATGCGGCAGCATATTATAATGGCGGCTTTGAAAAAAGCGCTGCAGCTGAGCGGTTTTAGCCGGAGAAACAAAAATTCCCTCTTCTGTTTCCTGAAAAGACGGCAAGTCATCGCGCATAAATATAAAAAGGCCTGCCGCGGTTAAAAGCAGAAAAGCGACCGCACCGACAATTGCATATAATCGTGCTTTATTCATCTTCGGTCTGCCATAAGGTTTGTTCCATATTTTTCAATTCGGAAACCGCCCGCGACAAATAAAATCCGGCATTTAACAAATGGTTGGGAACCGCCTGAGAAACCGGTGCGCCGTTGACAACCGCCGCCGGCTGCAATCGGACGGATTTTTCCAAAAATTTCAAAGCGCTCAGCCGTTCTTTTTCCAATGTTTCATTAACAAACAGTGTTTCAAAGTCCTCTTTCAGATCACGCAGTGCCAAAAAATAAACGTATGCCTGCCCCTTGACATTATAAAAGACATTATCCGCCTGAAAATCCCATACTTTTTGAGAACCGTTTTCCGCCTGCTGTTCCAAGGCTTCGACGCACTCTTCAGTTCCACGTATAATCTGTGCGATAATAGATTCCAAAGCTTCCTTGGATATATTAAAGGTTTCTTTTCCTTGCGCTGCGGCTGTCTGATATGACGTCAGCAGCTCTTTGGCCTTTTTATATTTTTTAACGGAGGAAACGGCCGGCTTCCAATTCTGAACATGCCAGACAGCAGGCGAATACGCCAATCGTTCCGCCGCATCGCTTAAAGCTTCCGATTGCGCATTAACGATGCTGAGAATATCGGTGACATTTTTGATTCCCATTATAATGCCGGTTTGAAACGCAGGCATATTGTCTAATGCTGCCGCCGGAAAGAAAAAGGGCTTGTTCGGCGTAAACATATGTGTGCTGATTTCCCGACCGACCAAAGCGGCCAATGTATCAGGCAGGACCGGTTTTTGAGGAGACTGCCGGACCGGAAAAGCCGGATCAGCATCAATATGGTGCGTAATAAAAGCGCCAACGGGATAATATAAAACAAGGAACGCAAAAAGAATGCCCAGTCCGAAATGCCACCATTTTAATATAAATGAAACCGTCTTTCGGCGTATTTCCGGCAAAGAAGAAAATAACTTTTTCACAAACAGGCGTCCCCGCTCCAAAGCGTTTTTTCCCTTTTCCTTAACAAGCGGCCAATAATCTTGTGTTATTTTTTTCCAAACGGTTTGAAGCTTCCCGCGAAAATTCTCTTTCATTTTTTGCGTCCTTTCTTTAGCCAAGGATATTTTAATCATACGCGACACGGATCAAAAAGGCATCTAATTTTATATAAAAATTTTTTATCAAAAAAATATGTTTAGGTGCTTGCGAAATCAAAACAAGTTTCCTATATAAAGCAGCGATAATTGCCGGAGACGGCAAAATTTAAAAAGAAAAGAGGTTTTTTTTATGGGAAAAGTAATAGGTATTGACTTAGGAACAACGAATTCTTGTTTCGCTATTATGGACGGCAAGGACGCCCGCGTCATTGAAAACGCAGAAGGCGCGCGCACGACGCCGTCAATGGTCGCGTTTACGCAAGGCGGTGAAAGACTGGTCGGACAATCGGCAAAACGTCAGGCCGTCACTAATCCGGAAGGAACTTTTTTTGCGATTAAACGTTTGATCGGTCGCCGTTTTACGGATAAACAAGTTGAAAAAGCAAAAACACTGGTGCCGTATCACATTATTTCCGGTGAAAACGGCGATGCATGGGTGGAAGCACATGACAAAAAATATGCGCCGAGTCAGGTTTCCGCTTTTATCTTACAGAAATTAAAAGAAGACGCTGAGGCTTATTTAGGCGAACCCGTCACACAGGCTGTTATTACCGTGCCGGCTTATTTTGACGACTCCCAGCGTCAGGCGACAAAAGACGCCGGCAAGATCGCCGGATTGGAAGTCCTGCGCATTATTAACGAACCGACGGCAGCCGCTTTGGCTTATGGTTTGGATAAGAAATCCAACGGTACAATTGTTGTATACGACTTGGGCGGCGGCACGTTCGACGTATCCATTTTGGAAATCGGCGACGGCGTTTTTGAAGTGAAAGCCACAAATGGCGATACGTTCTTGGGCGGTGAAGATTTCGATGCGCGCATCATCAACTATCTGGCTGATGAATTCCAAAAAGAACAAGGCATCGACCTGCGTCAGGACAAGCTGGCTTTGCAGCGTTTGAAAGAAGGCGCTGAAAAGGCCAAGATCGAACTGTCTTCCGCGCAGCAAACTGAAATCAATCTGCCGTTTATTACAGCCGATGCGACAGGTCCAAAACACTTGAACATCAAGCTGACCCGCGCCAAAATGGAATCATTGGTGGAAGATTTGCTGGAACGCACCAAAATCCCCTGCGAAAAGGCTTTGAAAGATGCGGGATTAAAGGCTTCTGACATTAACGAAGTCATCTTGGTCGGCGGTATGACCCGTATGCCCAAAGTGCAGGAAATCGTCAAAGACTTCTTTGGCCGCGAACCGCACAAAGGCGTGAACCCGGACGAAGTTGTCGCTTTGGGCGCAGCGATTCAGGGCGGTGTTTTAAAGGGCGATGTTAAAGACGTTCTGTTGTTGGATGTTACGCCGCTGTCTCTGGGGATTGAAACGCTGGGCGGCGTGTTTACACGCTTGATTGACCGCAATACAACAATTCCGACACGTAAATCGCAGGTCTTCTCGACAGCAGAAGACGGACAGACTGCCGTAACAATCCGCGTGTTCCAGGGCGAACGCGAAATGACGGCGGACAACAAACTGCTCGGTCAGTTTGATTTGGTCGGTATTCCGGCGGCGCCGCGCGGCATGCCGCAAATCGAAGTCACTTTTGATATTGACGCGAACGGCATTGTGAATGTGTCTGCGAAAGATAAGGCAACCGGCAAAGAACAGACAATCCGGATTCAATCCTCCGGTGGATTAAGCGAAGCCGATATTGATAAAATGGTCAAAGACGCCGAAGCTCATGCCTCCGAAGACAAAAAGAAAAAGGAAGCCGTTGAAGCCAAAAACAAGGCGGAAACCTTGATTCACACAACGGAAAAGAATTTGAAAGACTTAGGCGATAAAGTTTCAGCAGCGGACAAAGAACGCGTTGAAGCCGACATCAAAGCGCTGCAAGATGTTTTGGATTCCGGCGATGTTGCAACAATCAATGCGAAATCCGAAGCGTTAATGCAGTCTTCGATGAAGATCGGCGAAGCCCTGTACAAAGCACAGCAGGCTGAAGCTTCTGCTGGCCCGCAACAGGGAGCAGACGCTTCCGCTTCTGCGGAAACAAAACCTGATGAAGGCGTTGTTGATGCTGATTTTGAAGAAGTCAAAAAAGACTAATTCTTTCTGATATATAGCCGTTCGGAGAGGAAAAGCCCCCTCCGGACGGTTTTTGCATACTTAAGATAAGGCTTTTACGAATATGGCTAAACAGGATTATTATGAGCTTTTGGGCGTCACCAAAGAGGCTTCTGAAATCGAAATCAAAAAAGCGTACCGCACTTTGGCGATGAAATACCACCCCGACCGCAACCCCGGCGATAAAGAGGCTGAACTGAAATTCAAGGAAGTTACCGAAGCTTATGAAATTCTGAAAGACGGCCAGAAGCGCGCCGCTTATGACCAATACGGCCATGCCGCCTTTGCACAGGGCGGCGGATCCGGATTTGGTGGAGGGTTCGGCGGATTTAACTTTGGCTTTGGCGGCGGAGCCGGCGGTTTTGGAAGCATTTTTGACGATATTTTCAGTGAATTTATGGGGGGCGCTGCCGGACGGGGACGGTCTTCCCAGTATGCCGGCCAACGGGGCGCGGATATTCGGTACGATCTGGAAATTTCTTTGGAAGAAGCTTACAGCGGCCTGAAAAAAGAAATAGAGATTCAATCTGCCGCGCGTTGTGATGAATGCGACGGAACGGGAGCCGAGAAAGGATCCAAAGCGGAAACATGCGATATGTGTCACGGCACGGGACGCGTGCGCCGACAATCCGGCTTTTTTATTGAAGAAAGAATGTGTCCGACCTGTCATGGCACGGGACAAGTCATTAAAAATCCGTGCAAAAAGTGTAAAGGCACCGGCAAGGTTTCTCAGAAAAAAGTGCTGGAGGTCAATATTCCCGCGGGCATTGATAATGAAAACAGAATGAGATTGTCCGGTCAGGGCGAAGCGGGCATGCACGGCGGGCCGAATGGTGATCTATATATTTTTGTGCATATCAAACCGCACGCTTTGTTCAAGCGCGAAGCTACTGATTTATATTGCGATATTCCCGTTTCGATGACAACGGCGGCTCTGGGCGGCACGATTGAAATTCCCTGTATCGACGGCACAAAAGAAAAAGTCACGATCAGTGCGGGAACGCAGACCGGCGATGAAGTCCGTTTGCGCAAAAAAGGCATGTCCGTTCTGCAAAGTAAAGGGCTGGGCGATTTGTTCGTCCGTTTCAAAGTCGAAACGCCGACCAAACTGACGGCCAAGCAAAAAGAATTGCTGAAACAGTTTGAGGCGGAGGGTAAAGAAAGCAGTCCCGAATCCAACGGCTTTTTTGAAAAACTGAAAGATTTTCTGAAATAAACGGACATTCTCTCTTAGGAATTGCAGAAAAAAATATCGGAACCAAACCGGCATGATTTCTTTTAAAACATATTCCTCGCTGCCCGCGGACGCAGTGTTTATCCGTCAAAAAGTTTTTGTGGAAGAACAAGGTTTTCAAGACGAATTTGACGAAACGGATCAAAAAGCGCAACATATTGTTTTATATATGGACAGCTTTCCTGCCGCTGTCTGCCGGTTTTTTTCAGTCATGAAAAACAGGCTTATGTTGTAGGACGAATTGCCGTGATCAAAGAATACCGCGGTCAGAACTTAGGTGCTCTTATCCTGCGCGAAGCAGAAGAACAGGTAAAAAAACAAAATGGAGACAAACTTTTTCTGGCCGCGCAAGTCAGAGCGGCAGGGTTTTATGAAAAACAAGGATATACGAAAACAGGAAAAGAATTTTACGACGAATATTGTCCGCATATTTGGATGTATAAAAAGTTAATGCTTTAACGGACTTTATTTATTGGCAGGCATTTTTTTATGATAAAAAATCACTCTGAATTTATAAAAAGGCATCTTTACTAAAGTTCCGGCATTCAGATTTGGAAAATTGATATCATTTCAAACAAACATGTCGGGGCATGTCTTCTTCGGAAGACAAACGGCGTAGTGTTTCGCAATATTCGCACCAGTCGTCCATAGCGTTGGTTAAAAGCTGAGCAATAAAATCATTTAATCCGATGCCTGTTTCATCGGCCTGTTTTTCTAAAAAAGAATACAGAGGGGCATCTATTTTTAAAGAAAGTTTTTTTTGAGTGGAAAATGCGGCTGTCATAAGAGTTGTCCTTGAATTTAACTTGGTTTTAAGTTCTTCAGGCTTATGGTTTAATTCTGTTCCAAGTTTATTAACAAATAGTAACCCTTTATCCGAAGATGGCCAAAAAGACAGGAAATCAAAATAAAAAAAGCAAAAAATCCGCCGAGTCGGAAAAAAAGCGAAAAACAGAAGCCTCAAACCGAATTATAAAAGGAATCGGCAGAATTTTTCCGGTATGGTTGCGGTCGTATCTTTTGAGAATCGGAATCGGGCTGGCTGGCGTTTTGATCATCTATGTCGGATACTGTGCCATTACTTTGCCGGATATTGAAAAAGCCGTTAAAACGGCACGAGCTCCTCAAATCACGATTCTAGCGTCAAACGGCGAAGAAATTGCTTCTTACGGCGCTCAATTTGGGCGGCCTGTGGAATTAAAAAGGCTGCCGGATTATGTGCCGCAGGCGGTTATCGCAACGGAAGACCGACGGTTTTATTCTCATTTCGGTGTGGACATTCGATCCGTTTTTCGTGCTGTAACCGTTAATTTCATTAAAAACCGCAAAGCACAGGGAGCCAGTACGCTGACACAGCAGGTGGCTAAAAATCTGTTTTTATCTTCCGAAAAAACGGTACGTCGAAAAGTACAGGAGTTGCTGCTTTCTTTTTGGTTGGAGCATAAACTGACAAAAAATCAGATTTTAACGGTTTATCTGAACCGTGTTTATTTCGGGGCGGGTACTTACGGGATCGAGGCGGCGGCTCAAAAATATTACGGCGTTAAGGCAAGGCATTTGAACTTGTATCAGGCAGCTGTTTTGGCCGGTTTGTTAAAGGCTCCTACCCGCTATAATCCCTTAACTCACCCGAAACAAGCGGATAAAAGAGCCAGATTGGTCTTGGCCAATATGGTCAAAGCGGGCTTTATTTCCGCTAAAAGGGCATTGAATGCTGCGGAAACAGGAGCTGTCGCCGGAAAAAACAGAGATAAATCTGTTTATTATTTTACGGATTGGGTTGCTGATGAGGCAGAAGCTTATTTAGGTCGGGTTAATCAGGATATTATTATAAAAACAACTCTTGTTCCCGAAATGCAGACCGTTTTGGATCAGGAAATCAAACAGGCTCTGGATTCTGAAGAGGCACAAACAAAAAAAGTATCACAAGCTGCCGGTGTTGTTATGGACAAAGACGGCGCCGTGTTGGCCATGAACGGCGGCAAAGATTATCGGAAAAGTCAGTTTAATCGGGCTGTTGAAGCTAGACGGCAAATCGGATCAGCAATTAAGCCATTTGTTTATTTGACTGCTTTTGAAAAAGGAGCCTCGGCAGCAGATATTGTGGAAGACAGACCGATTTATTTAAATGGCTGGAACCCCAAGAATTTTAATGGCAAATATTATGGACGTATTTCTTTGCATGACGCTCTGATTCATTCGGTGAATACGGTTGCCGTTGCGACGGCTGTCAAAACGGGCGTAAGATCAGTTTTAAAAACGGCACGTCGATTCGGCATTGTCGGCGCTGATTGTGACGCAAACGGAGCAATAGCACTAGGTGTTTGCCAAACGCGTCTGATTGATGCAGTCTCGGCTTATGCCTCTTTATTAAACGGCGGCTTTGCGGTAACGCCTTATGGAATTGCGGAAATTACGGGAAAGACGGGGAATATTTTATATTCTCGATCCGACAGCGGACGAGCGCGTTTAGTAAACCCGCGCTATGTGGCGGAGTTAGGCTCTGTTTTAATTGATGTCATTCAAAAAGGGACGGGCAAAAAAGCCAATCCGACAGTATTGGCAAAAGGAAAAACCGGAACGACTCAAAATTATCGGGACGCTTGGTTTATCGGTTATACGCAAGAAATTGCCGCCGGTATTTGGGTCGGCAACGATGATGAAACACCGATGATCAAAGTCACCGGCGGCAGTTTGCCGGCAGAAATATGGGGCAATGTCGTGCATGATATTTCTTTGCCGCCGCAGGAGGAGGATTAAGTATTCGGTTTATAAACCGGATAACGGCCGGCTAACACGTCGTCAACAGAAGAAAGGTCTTCTCCAAACAAGCTGCGGTAAATCCAATAATTTGCGATTACTTTTTTTACAAAGCCGCGTGTTTCCCGTGAAGGGATCGCTTCAACAAACATGATCGGGTCGTCTTGGAAATCTTCACGTTTTTTCCACTTAACAGTGTTGCGCGGTCCGCAGTTATAAGACGCTGTCATCATCAGCAGATTGCCGTCGATTGCCGGGTAATTCAATAATGTTTTGATAAGCTCTTGTCCGATCATTAAATTATAAGGAATCTTATGCAGCCGGCTGAGCTGATAAGGCTGTTTCAATTTGCGCGCCATTAATCTGGCTGTGGCCGGCATCAGCTGCATCACGCCACGGGCACCGGCTTTGCTGAACGCTTTATTTTTAAAACAAGATTCCTGACGGACAAAAGCGTAAACAAGCGCTTTGTCTATTTCCCAGCCATTGGTCGGAGTCCAGTTCGGATAAGGATAAAGGGCATTATCCCCGTCAGGTGTTTCAACTTCACCGGACAGGGCTGCCAAACGAGCGCCCAAATCGGGATATTCAACAACGGATTCCGCATAGGCCAGTAATTGCTTGCGTAAGGATTTTTTTTCGGCATAAAGCTTTATCAATTCTTTTTCGGCATATTCCATTTGCCCTATTTGAACTAAGGCAACAGCACGCCGACCGGCAGGTTCAACTAAAATGGCATCCATGTCCGGCTTTTCTAAATCTGAATTTTTCCAAGAATGACCGATCGGCCACCCTAAAGCCCGCTGGGCTAAGATACCATAAAAAGAATTCGGAGAAGCTGCGGCTGCTTGTCTTAAATAAAAGGAAACGTCCTGATATTGTCCTGATTTTAATAAAAGTCGTGTTGTCCAAAATGCTGCCGCTGCCTGCTGTGTTGGAATCGCCTGCGGGTGAACTGTTAAATTTTTAAACGCTTTTTCTGCCTCGTCCCATTTATGCAGACGAAAAGCCGTTAATCCGGCAACCCAATAAGCCAGCGGGTTGCGTTTTTCGGCATGTTTCATCGGTTCTTGGATCGTTTCCCAAGCTTTTTCGTCCTGTCGGTCAATAAAATAAGCAAAGGCCAGGGCTGTTAAAGAATCATCGCGGTCTTTTTGAGAAAGGTACTTTTTGACTAATTTATCGTTTAAATGCAATTTTGCTGCTAACGTTTTGCCGTTTCGAATAGCTGCGGAAAAATACAGCATGGCCAAACGGATTTTCTTTCTGTAGGGATCGGGAACATAGGAAGCTCGTTTGAAAAAAACCAGATCAATTGGGTCTGCTATACGCATGGAAGTACAGGCTCCGGCTGCCATATGCGCCGCCGGATCGGAGGGTTTTTTTGTCGGTAGCGGCGCCTTTTTTTGAACGGCTAAGTCATAAACAGATTCGGCAATCGGCAGGTCTGCATATTTTTTCAGCCAATCGCTTAATTGCTTTTTTGTCGGCTGAGCTTCCTCTGCCAGATAAAACTGCGCCAAAACATATCCTTTTAAAAGATCATTATCAACGGCTTGAAGCAATGTTTCGGCCTGCGCAAAGTCGTTGTTGTCTAAGTGAGCAAAAATTTGTGTATACAGATCTTTATCCGAAGGAGGCAAAACTTCGGTTTCCAAAAGCGGAGCCTGCTGAAGGACGGGAGAAGTTAAATGAAAGATTTCGTTTGCCCCGACCGATAAAGGCCATAAAAAAACACTGCAGCAAACAACCGCAAAAAAACGCAGATAAAACACGAAAAATTAATCCAATGTTATTTTACGATAATATAACTGGCGCATTCTTGATCAGCCAAAGGTCCCATTTTACATTTTGAGATTTTTGGCTTAGGTTTCGCTTGTCCCATAGCTGGGCATTTGGAATTATAGGCAGCATGCTCTTCAACAACAGAAGAACCGGCGGCCAGATTCTTTAAGTTTATAGCAAAATTGATATCTATAAGTTTATAAAAAAGTTTCAATTGGCTGATAGGTGTATCCGTACGGTTTTGAATAACGGCTTTCCATCCGCAGTTCATCGTCATTCCCGTTGTGTCACGATAGTCGAAATCCGTAATATAAAGCCAGATTTCTCCTTTAGGCGGCGGGGGAGGCGGCAAATTTGATCCTTGAGCCCCTTGATTTGAACCGCCCGTTCCTTCCAAAACGTCAAAAGACGGCAATTCGTCATCATCCGCTTCAGAAACCGGCGCGGCTTGAGGGCGCGGACGGAACACAGCTTGGGTCGGGGCTGCGTTAGCTTGTGCGGCGGGGGTTGTCTTTGTACCGGAATTTGTTGTAAACGAATTTGTTTTTGCCTGAGCCGGCGCAGCGCGGTTTCCCGTATAAGGATTTGATCTGGCAGCAGTCGTATTTGTATTTGTCGGCTTGACCGGCGCGGGCGAAGTAGTCGCTGCTGTTGTTTTCGTTGTAAAGCCCGATGTTGTCGTTTTTGAGGTATATTGGGCTTCAGCAGACAGTGAAGCACCGATAAAAACAGTGCAAAGAACAGCGAGACGACCTAAATGCATAGTAAGCTCCTTATAGATTTTAAGGAAAATTAAAACTAATTTAGTTTACCTTAAATTATTCTTTTTTACAGTATAAAAAAATATTTTAAGCGTAAGATCGGGAGAAAAAAATGAAAAAATATTTTTTTTGCGGCGTTGGCGGCAGCGGCATGAGCAGTTTAGCGTTGGCATTAAAGAACAAAGGAATAGAAATCAACGGTTCTGACAGATCCCGAGATGCCGGATTATATGCCGATAAATTTAAGACATTGGAAAAGCAGGGCATACAACTGTTTGCACAAGACGGCAGCGGTCTTGATGAACAAACAAGCGCTTTAATCGTTTCCTCGGCAGTGGAGGAAACGATTCCCGATGTGATCAAAGCCAGAGCATTAAATATTCCCGTTTATACCAGAGCCCATCTTTTAGCAGCGTTTTTTCATGAACATAACGGTATTGCCGTAGGCGGCACCAGCGGAAAAACGACCGTGACGGGCATGATCGGCCATATTTTAAAGGAAGCCGGCATTGATCCTACGGTTATTAACGGCGGCATAATGCTGAATTATGCTGATTCTTTAGGATTGGGAAATGTTATTGCGGGACAGGGAACGTTTTGCGTTATCGAAGCGGACGAAAGTGACGGATCCATTGAATTATATCAGCCGGCTGTTTCGGTTGTGACTTCTCTTTCTTTAGATCACAAACCGATTGAAGAATTAAAAGAACTGTTTGGCGATTTTGTTGAGCGGGCATCCGTCGGCGCCGTTTTAAATGCGGATAATCCGGATGTGGCTGCATTAAAAAACAGAAACTCTAATATTCTGTCTTTTTCCGTGCATGGCGCGGAGGCGGATTTAAAAGCTCTTGATATTACGGCACTGGAAAACGGCGTGCAGTTTGTTTTAGATGGAGAAACCATTACTTTGCCGGTAATCGGTCGGCATAACGCGGCAAATGCTTTGGCAGCCATTGCAGCGGTTGAAATAATCGGCATTACGCGGGCTCAGGCTGTTCAGGCATTATCGACGTTTAAAGGGATTCGCCGGCGCTTGGAAACAGTCGGCGTGACCAAAAAAGGAATAACCGTCATTGATGATTTTGCGCATAATCCTGAAAAAATAGCGGCGTCGCTGTCGGCTCTGAAAGAATATGACGGACGGTTGATTGTTATTTACCAGCCGCACGGGTTCAAACCGACAAAAATGATGCGCGCCGGTATTGTAGATGCGTTTGATCGGCTGCTCAGCTTAGATGATACGTTGATTATGCAGGAAATTTATTATGCCGGCGGAACGGCGCAAAAAGATATTTCTGCGGCTGATTTGGTCAGGGATTTGGAAAAAACGGGCAAGCGTGTTCACTTTATTCCCAACAGAAAAAAAATTACGGCATTGGTGAAAGGATTGGCGGCCAAAGGGGATCGCATCGTGATTATGGGGGCCCGCGACGAAACGCTGAGCGATTTTGCCCGAAGTATTTATGAGGCGGTTTCATGAAAACGATTGGCGTTTTGGCTTCGTCCAGTGCTGTATCCCGTCAGGTTTTATCAGACGGGATCGCCTATTGGGAAAAAAGGGGGCATGTCGTTAAACAATCACGGCATTTATATGCGCAAAAGCGGTTTGCGGCGGGAACAGATGAAGAAAGATTGGACGATTTGCATGCCTTTTTTGAAGATGATCAAATCGATGTTATTTTTGAAGCCGGAGGCGGCTATGGTTCTTCACGATTACTGGGCAAAATTGACTATGATTTAATCGCGCGTCATAAAAAGCCGTTGGTCGGGCTGAGTGATACGACGGCGCTGCAGCTGGCATTGTTGGCTAAAGCGAATTTGATCAGTTTTTCGGGATATTTGATGAAACCGCGGTTCGGGCGGGTGATTGCGCCTTATACGGAGCACTCTTTGCTGGATTGTCTGGAAGGGCGTGATCAATTTGTTTCGGGGCTGGAAACGGATTATGCCGGCGGTCCGATAGAAGGCCGGTTAATCGGCGGGTGCCTGTCTTTGGTTGCAGCCGTATTGGGGACGCCGTATTTTCCGGATCCGACAGACGGTATTTTGATTTTGGAGGATATTTCGGAAGAACCGTATGCTGTTGACAGAATGCTGACACAATTGGAAAATGCCGGTGTGTTTGATCGGGCTGCGGCCATTGTTTTTGGTGTTTTTCTGGACTGTAAGGCCAAGGATCCTCAAGATGGGACAATAGAAGACGTTTTAAACGAGTGGAAGCTGAGAATTAAAGCGCCTGTTTTTCAGGGACTTCCTTATGGGCATCAGGCGGGATCACTTGTTTGGCCGGTTGGCGGCGAAGGGACTTTAAAGGCTGGCGGCCTGCAGATAAAGGGAGAAAAATTTTATGGTTGAATTGCTTGCTCCTGCCGGTCAGCTTGATTCGGGATATGCGGCTTTTGCCTATGGAGCAGACGCCGTTTATTTGGGATTGACTCGTTTTTCCGCACGGGCTGAAGCCGAAAATTTCACACCGGAAGCATTGATTGATTTCGTGCGTTATGCGCATGGTTTGAACAAAAGAGTATTAACCGCGGTCAATACAATTTTTTTTGAAGAGGAAAAGGCCGATTTGATCGAAACGCTGCAGGCGGCGGCAGACGCCGGAGCGGACGGCGTCATTGTGCAGGATTTAGGAACGGCGCGGCTGATCAGAAAATATTTTCCTTCTTTGCGGCTGCATGCCAGCACGCAAATGGCCGTTCATAACCGTGACGGGGTTGAGGCTCTGCGGGATCTGGGATTTAAACGTGTGGTTTTGGCCAGAGAATTGACACTTGAAGAAATTAAAGATATTTGCCGTGTTCCCGGCATAGAAAAAGAGGTCTTTATTCATGGGGCCTTATGCTATTGTTACAGCGGTTTATGTCTTTTTTCCTCTCTTTATGCGGGACGAAGCGCGAATAGGGGAAAATGTGTTTATCCGTGTCGGGAAAGTTTTCATATTGAAGAAGAAGATAAACATGTCTTTTCAATGAAAGACATGGCGCAAAATGAAAATGTTTTGCTGCTGGAACAGGCCGGAGTTGATGCGCTGAAAATTGAAGGACGCAAAAAAAGTCCGC
The DNA here is from genome assembly GCA_017480385.1 of Alphaproteobacteria bacterium. Lineage (GTDB taxonomy): Bacteria > Pseudomonadota > Alphaproteobacteria > CAAGCB01 > CAG-977 > UBA11549. The sequence goes on from JAFVAT010000006.1 coordinate 21,774, forward strand.
TGTACGTTGCGGCGGTAACGGATTATTACCGTTCGATTTTGGACGGAGAAAAGAATAAGGCTATTTTACAGGAAAAGCGTGATAAAATCAGCTGTATTTTCAGCCGTCCGACAACGGAATTTTTTTTAAAAAGCCGTAAAAACTTTAACGTGATTGATCCCGATATTGTCGGACACCGGGGACTTTTTTTGGGTCGGATCAAAGTATGCGCGGCGCATGGCGGTCGCCGGCATATCAGTTTTAAAACAACGGCTTCTGTCAGTCGGTATGACGGCATTCAGATTGATTTGCCGAAAGAAGAGCGTCCGTTCGGTTTTTCCGCGGAAACGCTGCGCGTAAATGGTAAAAATGTTTTTGAAGTTAAGGCCGGACAGAATGTCGAAATTTCTTTGCCGGATAAAGCGCCGTTTATTCCTGTCGGAGCAGCGGTTTATTTGGCGTCTTCCAATGCGGTCAAAACGGCATTTCCTTATGCCAGACCGAAAGAAGCGGAAACGCTTATCGGAAAAATAAATGTTTCGGTTGATATGAATGACTCCTATGTAACAGCCGAAGCCGTCGGACAAAGCGTGACGATACAAGGAGAATTTGCCGGGGCCAAATCTTTGGAAACGGCGGAAAATGTCGTTCGCAGCGCTTTTGCTAAAACGGGCGGTACGGGTTTGGAGCTGGAAAATTTAACTGTTCGGAACACGCAGAGGCGCTTTATTCCCTTATCTGTTTTAAACGATCTGCGCCGCCGGCTGTATGAGCGGGTGCGAAATGTATTGCAGCAGACTGCCGCAATGCGGAAAACAGAGGAAAAAGAACGTATTCTGAAACAAGAAAGCGCTTTGGCGGTGCAGGTAAAACCAAAGAAATCTTTTAGTGTTAAAACGGACGATGAAGCTTTTTGCGCAGAGTTAATTAAAACCGACAATCCGGCGATTGATGAAATTGTTTTCATGCTTTCGCCGAAAACGGATTTAAGTCTGTTTGATTTCAAAAAGAAAAATAAAATCCGTATTGCTTTGCCGGCGATCGCCCGGCAATGGGAAATACAAGCCTTAAAACAAAAAACAGAAGCTTTAACGGCGACTGGTTTTGATAAATTTGAAATTGCAAATGCTTGGGGGCTAAATATTTTCAAAAATAAAAAGGTCGATCTTTCTTTTGATTGGCCGGTCTATGTCGCAAATCTGTCGGCGGCGCAGGCCGTTTTGGAAATGGGTGCCGCTTTTTTTGTCGTTTCTCCGGAGGCTCCTGATCCGACCGGTTTGTTTCAGGCTTTTCCGAGTCAGGCTGCCGGAGTTGTTTATCAGGATCCTCCTTTATTTATTTCTGAATCCTGTCCTTATGCGGCGGTGGAAAATAAATGCCGGAACTGCGGCGGAAAACGTTCGGAAATCATCACGTCCCGATACGGCAGCTTTGTTTCTGTCATGAAAGACTGCCGTCATTTTTTATTGGGGGAGCGTCCGCGGATTAAAAAGAAGGAAATGATCAAATCCGGCGCATGTCTGCTGAGAGCAGAATTTATGTACCGTTCGGAAACGCCGCAGCAGCGTATGATTATCTTGCAGAAATTGACAACGGCATAAGTTTTGTTTGAACTTCTTTGCATCTTGTTTTAAAATATTAAACTGTTTCAGCAGAAACGATACCTTAATGAATTAAGAAAGAGCGTGAGAAAAATGCCAAAATCCCCTGTTCAGCCTAATGATGTTTATCAAAAAGCCAGCGGCTTATCTTCTAAATGGTTGGTAGAAAGAATTATCGAATTTCCCGATTTGCCACTGCATGTGCGGCTGAATGAACAGGGCGGAAACGAAAGAACGGTTACGGTTGCTTTGTCGGCATTGCTGGATACACGGCAATGGAAGCCGGTGAAAACGGCTGTGCAGGAAGAAGAAACTGTCCCCGAAAAGAAGGATTAATTCCTTCCGCTTACCAATAATAGAGCGGATATTCCGCTTCAGCCCGATAATAAGAACCGTCCCCGTCAGAACGCGGGTGGCTGGAATACAGCGTGAAATGATCCACGTGAAACGCCTCAGATCTGAACAGGTTGTTGTATTCCAGAAATTTATGAACGTCCTCAATGCCGGTGCCATTCAGTTTGGCCAAAGTGCAATGCGCATGAAATTTATGCTTGTCCGGCGGCAGACGGTTTCTGGAAACAACGCTTTCGATTTTATCATGCAGAAAATCCAGCGCCTGATAGTTGCACACGCCCGCCCATAAATGACGCATCTGCATGCCGTTGGCGAAAAAGCCGACCTCCGCCATTTGCAGATCAAAGACCGGCGCGCGCATCTGCATAAAGTCATCATGCAGGTCATTGGCGATATCTTCATCAATATTGCCGATAAAACGCAGAGTAATATGCAAGTTATCGCGTTCTACCCATTTTGCATTCGGCACGCCGCCGCGCAGAGAATAAAGCTGGTCTTTGATGTGTTCGGGCAGTTCAATCCCGGCAAAAAGGCGAATCATAAACGGTTTCTCCTTGCTGTTTTGTTAGGGGTTCAGTGTAAAATAAAAGACTTAAAGAATCCTTGCGCTAATCAGGAATTGACTTTTGTTAAGGTTTTAAAGAAAATAGAAGAGTCAGAGAAATGAGGATTTTATGAACGATGGCTCATTTATTGCATTTGAAAATGAAAAACAAATAAAAGAAGGTCTGGAACGCTGGCAGGCTTCCGCGTTGGTGGACGCCGTTAAAAATCTGAAAGAATGTCAGGCATTGCGGCAGGCGGTGAAAGCTTTGGAAAAAAGCAAGGCGGTCGAACTCTTAAAGGACAAGGATAATCCCGAAAAATGGCTGGAGCTGTATCGGGCGCATCAGGTGCTGGATCAAAAAGCCATGGAAATGGGGGAAAAGGAACAGCCTTGGACGCACGAGCAGTTTTTGTTTGACGCTTTATTATCTGCCGTTATTCGCGGCGTTATGCACGAAAATCTGGATATCGATCCGGAAGAGGATGGATTGGATTTGAATGTGATCCTGAATGAAATGGACGATCCGGCTGATTTCTTTGATGAAGAAATTGAAAAGGACGAGGTTTTTCAGGAAGCGTTGGATTCTGCCTCTGCCGATGATGTCTTTAAAGTGCATTCCCGTTTGGCGCATATTTTGACGAAGTGCAACAACTCTTATACGCTGAAGCGATCGGATTATGTTGTGGAAACAGTTAAAATGCCGATAATGGGCTTTTTGGGCAAAAGTCTGTTTCCCGTTTTCGGCAACGCGGTGAAAAAGGTTCAGTCCAAGACGCCCAGCGGCAAAGGCCGCGGCGATTGGATCGATACGCCGACCAGCTTTATTTTGGCCAGAACGAACGACTTGCTGCAGGAAGCCAAAGGTCGCCTGTCCATGTACGCCGAAGAAAAAGAAGAACAGGAAGCGGCGCGGATTCGGCGCAAGCGGTTGATTTTAAAAATCAAACGTTTCTTTGTGAAAAAGAAACAAAAGAAATGACTTTAAACGAACTGGCTGCTGCTGCTTTAGAGCTGACAACGCGCAAAGGATTTCACGATACCGAACGGGGATTGGAAAGCGCTTTGGCGGGACAACCGGAGCTGTTGGCGGAAGCGCATCATTTGCAGACGGCGCGCAGGTTGGCCTTGATTCAAAGCGAGGTTTCCGAAGCGTTGGAGGCCTGTAGGAAAAACAGGCGAGCGGATCGGGTTGCTTTTGAAAAAGAGGGTGCAACGAAAGAAGCCTTTGAAAAATATATCAAAGATTCCTTTGAAGACGAGCTGGCCGATGCGTTGATTCGCATTCTGGAACTGGCCGAGACAGAAGGCATAGACATAGAAGCGCACGTTGTGGCGAAAATGAAATATAACGCTGAACGGCCCTATAAATTCGGCAAGGCGTATTAGCGTTTAATCGGGCTTTTCCGCCTTTTTTGCAAACGGGACAGAGGAGTGCGAAACCAATCTTTCCAAGAAAATCGCGGTGCCAGCAGAAAATGGCTTTTTTCGTTTTTCAATTCGAACGGGATATGTTTAAATTTTTTGGTCTGTATGCTTTAAAGTAATTTTAACGCCGAAAATGCGCCAGACCGTCTTGTCCGGCAGGACGGATTTTGTGTAAAACAATCCCTTTTTAAAATACTTCGGCTGAATTTGCCGGCGCAGGGCGTCAATCGGGTTATGATGCTTGGTGAAGTCCTTTTCCTGATCGACCAGATTGCCCCAGCGTTCTTTGAAAATCTTATCGTTTTTTTCCAGCTGTTTTTTGCGTTCCGCACTGCCGAACGAAGCATGGCGTTTGTGGTATACATACAGATTGTCGATCAAGGTGCAGCGCAGACCATTTTTGACCATACGAAAAGAAAGGTCGCGTTCTTCGTTGAATCCCTTGCCGTAAACTTCGTCCAGCGCGCCGTAAGTGTCAATGGCATGTTTGCGCAGGCACAGGCAAAACCCTTCCGCCGTGGGAATAGTTGGATAAGCGGGCCGATGCAGCTGTTCTATTTTTTCGTTCATGGACGCGACCGTTTCTCCGTCGCGCAAAGGAATAAAATAACTGCCGCTGTAAGAAGCAATCGGCGAAGCGACGGCAATTTGCGGATCGGAATCAAAACATGCGGCGATTTTTTCGCAGAATCCGGCTGGAATTATGGTGTCGCTGTTCAACAAAACAGTGATTTCCCCCTGTGCGCGGGCGATCCCGTTATTGCATGTTTTGGGAAAGCCGGAATTTTCCGCGTTGCGGATCAGCGTAAATTTGTCGGGATTGGTCGCCGCCTCTTTTTTTAAATAAGCGGCAGTTTCTTCTTGTGAACAGTCATCGACAAGAATCACTTCCCCGTTTGAAAAATCGAAGTTTTTCTTAACGCTTTCAAGGCATTTTTGAACGTCTTCCAAGGCGTTGTAAACGGGAATGATGACGCTGATCTTCATTAGAGTTTCCTTTTTAGAAAAAATCCTGTCCGCCCCATTATTACAATGCCGGAAAGCGTTTATCAAGTTTATCCTTTTAAAGCTAAGAATTTTCCTTGACCTGTCAGGGATTCGGCAGTATTTTTTGCCAGAGCTTTTAACGTTTGATTTACTTTAACTCGAGTTTAAAATGGCGAACAAATCAGGAAACGATTTTCAGTCACTTATCTTAAAATTACATGCGTATTGGGCCGAACAGGGCTGTGTCATTCTGCAGCCTTATGATATGGAAGTCGGCGCGGGCACGTTCCACCCGGCGACCATTCTGCGCGCTTTGGGCCCCGAACATTGGAAAGCAGCGTATGTCCAGCCGTCCCGCCGTCCCGTTGACGGTCGTTACGGCGACAATCCGAACCGCCTGCAGCACTATTACCAGTATCAGGCAATTCTGAAGCCGTCCCCCGAAAACGTGCAGGATCTGTATCTGAACAGCCTGAAAGTGTTGGGGATTGATCCGGCACATCATGATATTCGCTTTGTCGAAGACGACTGGGAAAGTCCGACTCTCGGCGCGTGGGGCTTGGGCTGGGAAGTCTGGTGTGACGGCATGGAAGTGTCGCAGTTCACTTACTTCCAGCAGGTCGGCGGCTTTGAATGCTCTCCCGTTTGTGCGGAATTGACCTACGGTTTGGAACGGTTGGCGATGTACATTCAAGGTGTTGAAAATGTCTATGATTTGGATTTCAACGGCGAAGGCGTAACCTATGGCGATGTCTTCCACCAAAACGAAGTCGAATACTCCAAGTACAATTTTGAATGCGCCAATACGGAAATGTTGTTACAGCACTTCAAGGACGCGGAAAAAGAATGTCAGGCGCTGTTGGCGGCGAAAATTCCTCTGCCGGCTTATGATCAGTGTATCAAGGCCTCCCACCTGTTCAACCTGTTGGACGCCCGCGGCGTTATCAGCGTGACGGAACGCGCCGCCTATATCGGGCGGGTACGCGCTTTGGCAAAAGGGTGCTGCGAAGGCTGGCTGAAAAGCCGCGGCCATTTGGCGGAGGGTTAAGAGATGAGCGAATTTTTCTTGGAATTGTTCAGCGAAGAAATTCCCGCGCGCATGCAGGCGGATGCGGCGGCGCATATCAAGGATTTTATGACAAAGACGCTGGGCGAAAATAAACTGGAGTTCAGTGAAGCCGTTTCTTTTGCCGCTAGCCGCCGTTTAGGGCTGTGCGTCAAGGGATTGCCCGCGGCACAGGCCGATTTGGTTGAAGAGCGCAAAGGACCTTCCGTTTCTTCTCCGGAACAGGCGCTGAACGGCTTTTTAAAGTCTGTCGGATTAACAAAAGAACAGTTGGAAGTCCGTGAAACGCCGAAAGGCACATTCTATTTCGCTTCCCTGTCGCATAAAGGCCGTTCGACCGCCGAAGTGCTGCAGGAGGCTGTTGTGTCCCTGTTAACGACATTTCCGTGGCCGAAGTCCATGCGTTGGGCAGAACACAAGGAACATTGGGTGCGTCCTTTGCACGCGATCGTCTGCTTGTTTGACGGCGCTGTTGTTCCGGTTACTTTTGCGGGCGTGCAGTCCGGGAACGTGACGTATGGGCACCGTTTCTTGGCTCCGGCGGCAATCGAAGTGAAGGACTTTGCGGATTATCAGACAAAAATCCGCGATGCTTTCGTGATTATTGATCCGGAAGAACGCAAAAAGATCATTTCCGAACAGGCTCATGCTTTGACCAAGGAAGCCGGTTACAAGCTGTTGGAAGATCAGGGGTTGCTGAATGAAGTGGCAGGATTGGCGGAATATCCCGTGCCTTTGACGGGCAAAATCGATGACGAATTTATGTCTGTGCCGCAGGAGGTGTTGATTACGTCTATGCGGGCGAATCAAAAATACTTCTGTATGACGGACGAAAGCGGCAAAATGGCACCGCGCTTTATCGTAGTAGCCAATATGAAAACAGCGGATAACGGCAAGGAAATCATTGCCGGAAATGAACGCGTGCTGCGGGCGCGTCTGTCGGACGCCCGTTTCTTCTGGGACGAAGACCGGAAAACGACTCTAGCGTCCAAAGCGGATAAGCTGCAGTCCCGCGTGTTTCATGCGAAGCTTGGCTCTGTGGCGGATAAAGTTGAGCGTATGCGCCGGCTGCTGCCCGAATTGCTGAAGTATATTCCCGGCGCCGATGCCGGAGCGGCTGATCGTGCGGCGCTGCTGTGCAAAGCGGACTTGTCGACCGGCATGGTTGGCGAATTTCCGGAATTGCAGGGCGTTATGGGGCGGTATTACGCTTTGTTTGACGGCGAAAGCGAAGCGGCTGCGAACGCGGTGGCAGAACATTATTCTCCGTTGGGGCCGAAAGACGCCTGTCCGTCCGCGCCCGTCAGCGTGGCCGTTGCTTTGGCGGATAAAATTGATACGCTGGTCGGATTCTGGCTGATCGATCAAAAGCCAACCGGTTCGAAAGACCCCTTCGCGCTACGTCGTGCCGCGTTGGGCGTTGTCCGGCTGATTTTGGAAAACAAAATCAATCTGCCGATTTTTCAGATTTTAAACGCTTCCCGCGCCATGTACGGCGATTCGGCTCAGACGGCAATCAGAGAAGCAATGACCGAATCTGAAAAAAGAAACGAAAACGAAGAACCGACCGTTCTTGTCAACTGGTCTGTGCGCCAAATGGCGTCTTTAATGAACTTTATAGCCGATCGGCTGAAAGTTTTGATGAAAGACAAGGGCGTGCGTCACGACTATATCGCGGCGGTTTACGGCCTGACTCAACAGGATAATTTTGAATCCGTTGATCTGTGCCGCGTCATTGCGCGTGTCGGCGCTTTGACAAAATTCCTTTCGGTCGAAGATGGTGCGGATTTGCTGACGGCTTACCGCCGTGCGGCGAATATCGTTCGGATCGAAGAAGGGAAAGATAAATGTTCCTATCATTCGGCGGCGGAAAAAACGCTGTTTAAACTGCCGGAAGAAGGATCTTTGTTTGACGCGCTGGATCAGGTTGTGTTAAACAGTTCAAAGAAGATTGCTTCGGACGATTTCGAGGGGGCAATGGAGGACTTGGCCAAACTGCGCGGTCCCGTCGATGCTTTCTTTGAAAAAGTCCAAGTGAATTGTGATGATGTTCAGCTTCGTGCCAACCGGCTGCGCATGCTGTCGATGATAGTCGGCGCAATGGGCGGCATTGCTGATTTTTCTGTAATTGAAGGGTAAGGAGATATCTAACCACCATGACAAAATGGGTTTATAAATTCGGAGATGGAAAAGCCGAAGGTAAAGCCTCCGACAAGAATTTGTTGGGCGGCAAAGGCGCAAACTTGGCGGAAATGAGCTCGATCGGGATTCCCGTTCCTCCGGGCTTTACGATTTCGACCGAAGTCTGCACGTACTATTATGCAAACGGCAAAACATTTCCCGCCGATTTGGCCGAACAGGTCAAGGAAGGCATCGCGCACTGCGAAGCGATTGTCGGCAAAAAATTCGCCGATCCGAATGATCCTCTGCTGTTTTCCGTGCGTTCCGGCGCCCGCATTTCTATGCCGGGCATGATGGACACCGTTCTGAACTTGGGTCTGACGGATGAAACTGTTAAAGGTTTGGCCAAATCTTCCGGCGATGAACGTTTTGCTTATGACTCCTACCGTCGTTTCATTCAGATGTATTCCGATGTTGTTATGGGCGTCAAACATGAAAACTTTGAACATGTCCTGACCGCGATGAAAGAGGCCAAAGGCTACAAGTCCGATACTGATATGACGGTTGATGACCTGAAAGAATTGATTGCCGAATACAAGAAAATCGGCGAAAAGTTCGGCAAGCCTGTTCCGCAGGATCCGGAAGAACAGCTCTGGGGTGGCATCGGCGCTGTGTTCATGAGCTGGATGGTTGACCGCGCGATCTACTATCGTAAGTTGAACGATATTCCCGAAGATTGGGGAACCGCTGTGAACGTCCAGACAATGGTGTTCGGCAACGCCGGCGATGATTCTGCGACAGGCGTTTGTTTCTCCCGCGACCCGTCCACCGGCAAGAACGCTTTCTACGGCGAATTTTTGGTGAAGGCTCAGGGTGAAGACGTCGTGGCCGGTATTCGTACGCCGCAGCAGATTTCTAAAGAAGGCAAGAAGGAACGTGGTTCCGATCTGCCCTGCATGGAAGAAGCTATGCCCGAATTGTACAAACAGCTCTGCGACATTCGTGAAACGCTGGAAAAGCACTATCACGACATGCAGGATATGGAATTTACGATTCAGAACGGCAAACTGTATATGCTGCAGACCCGTAACGGCAAGCGCACCGCCGCTGCCGCTGTCAAAATGGCGGTTGATATGGTCAACGAAGGTTTGATTGACAAGAAAACGGCTTTGATGCGCGTTGAACCGAAACAGTTGGACGACTTGCTGCACCCGACTTTGGATCCGAAATCCAAGAAAGAAGCAATTGCGGATGGTCGTTTGCTGACGCAGGCTCTGAACGCTTCCCCCGGCGCGGCTGTCGGTCAGGTTGTGTTCTCCGCCGATGATGCGGAAGCTTGGGCAAACGAAGGCAAGAAGGTTGTTCTGGTTCGTCTGGAAACATCTCCGGAAGACATTCATGGCATGCATTCCTCTCAGGGTATTCTGACGGCGCGCGGCGGTATGACGTCTCATGCGGCGGTCGTTGCCCGCGGTATGGGAACGCCGGCTGTTTGCGGCGCTTCTGATGTCAAAGTCGACTATGCCAACAAGAAAATGACGATTAAAGGCGTTGAAATCAAAGAAGGCGACGTCATTACGCTGGACGGTTCGACCGGTGAAGTCATCAACGGCGCCGTAGCGTTGAAAGACGCTGAACTGACCGGCGATTTCGGTCTGTTCATGGGCTGGGCTGACGAAGTTCGCAAGCTGAAAGTTCGCACGAACGCTGATACGCCGCATGACGCGCAGGTTGCCCGCAAGTTCGGTGCCGAAGGAATCGGCTTGTGCCGTACGGAACATATGTTCTTCGATCCGCAGCGCATTAAGCACATGCGTGAAATGATTCTGGCGGAAACGGAAGAAGCTCGTCGCGAAGCTTTAGCAAAACTGTTGCCGTATCAGCGCGAAGACTTCAAAGGCTTGTTCTTGGCTCTGGAAGGCTTGCATGTCACGATCCGTTTGCTGGATCCGCCTTTGCATGAATTCCTGCCGACAAAGGAACCGGAACAGCGCGAAATCGCCAAAGAATTGGGCACGACATTGGAAGCCGTTCAGGCGCGTGTCAACCAGCTGCATGAAGCCAACCCGATGTTGGGTCTGCGCGGTTGCCGCTTAGGTCTGACCTATCCTGAAATCACGGAAATGCAGGCGCAGGCCATTTTCGAAGCGGCTGTTGAAGCCTCCAAGGAAATGGACAAGCAGGTTGAACCGGAAGTCATGGTTCCGCTGACCGACACAAAGAAAGAGCTGGACATGATGAAGGCGATTATCGTCAAGAAAGCCGAAGAAGTCATGGAAAAGGCCGGCGTAAAGTTCAATTACATGATCGGTACCATGATTGAAATGCCGCGTGCCGCTTTGACAGCCGACAAGGTTGCCGAAACAGCCGAATTTTTCAGCTTCGGTACGAACGACTTAACGCAGACAACGCTGGGTATGAGTCGTGACGACGCGGGATCCTTCCTGCCGAATTACGTTGCTAAAGGCATCTTCGCCAAAGATCCGTTCAAGTCCATTGACGAAGAAGGCGTGGGTCAGTTAGTTCAAATGGCTGTCGAAAAAGGCCGTAAGACCCGCCCGAACATTAAGTTGGGCATCTGCGGTGAACACGGCGGCGATCCGGCTACGATCGACTTCTGCCACCGCGTTGGTCTGACATACGTTTCCTGCTCGCCGTTCCGCGTGCCTATCGCACGTCTGGCTGCGGCTCAGGCGGCTGTCCGTAACGCCTAGTACTGCTCGTACGGAGGTGGCGGCGCCACGGGCGTAACGCCCTCCGGACAGAGAAAAGAAAAGCCTCCTGCTGAAAGGCAGGAGGTTTTCTTTTTTTTATCGTCATTGCAACCGCTAAGCAAAAACAGGCTAAAACGCCTATCGCCAATTACACCTAAATTCATTTCGGATTTTCAATCCTCATTCATTAAGGTTCATTGAACTTATCCTCCGAAACGATAAGTATTTGTCGTTTCAGAGCAACGTTTCTGTAAGGTCAATGAGCCTTGATGCGCAAGGACGTCGGAAAACGTCCGAAGCAAGTCTTAGGCGGAATTGGCGATAGGGGCGCGGCAATCCGGCGGGCGGAAAATAAGTATGCGGACTATACGATTAAATGTTTAGTCCTGAAGCCGTTTAATAAATTCCGCGGCATCATATGGCCGGCAATATCTAAAAACTCGACAACGTCCAGCCGCCGTTCGCCGTTTTCATACTTTGACACATACGATTGCAGTGTTTAAATAGTTTCTGTTCACTGAACATTTTCCTGCCGCGATTTTTTGAAAACGAAATATTTTTTATGAAGGGGTATTTCCAATGCAAGATACAATCAAAAAATTTTCTGTTAAAAAGAAGTGTACGGCATCTGTTTACGACAGCAAGGCGTATCGAATCTGCTCTTTAATTCTGTCGAAAGGAAATAAAATGGGGGCGCAAGATTATCCGTTTGTTTTTAGAAACACATTGAAAACGGCAACGAAGGGCAAGAGTCAAAAGGAACTGTTTGAATTTTGCAAAAAGGAAAAAATGATCGGCGGAGGCTGGCCTCTTGCTCGTATTCCCAAAGATAAAGAAGAAGCTTTGGCTTTAGGAAAAAACGGACAAACGCAGAATGCGGAGCGTTACGGTCAAGGATTCACGCGGGCTTTGAACTGTCTGGGGAAAATGAGGGAAAACGATATCGTATGGACGCGGTGCGCAGGGCTTTATTATATTTGCCCCGTGCTGTCCGGTTGGGAATATCTGGCAGGTGAAGAGGCGGATATTTATGATATGCATCAAATCGTTCGGGTGAAAGATTTTATTGAAGTCGGAATGGCAGAGAAGGTTCCCGGAAAGATCATCAGCAGTTTTGCGCCGCGGGGATGTTTGCAGCGAATAAAAGATGACGATTTCTTTTTATCAAAATGGTCCTTGAAAATTTTAAAAGAAGTCTGCCCCGATTATCACGATTACGATCATTTGGATTTATCCGTCATTTCCGGTGAAAGAATTTTTGAATTGTTGTCGCCGAAAGAGGTTGAAGCGGTTATCTGTTTATATCTGCAAAAAGAATTGGGGTATTTTATTTATACGGACACCGTCAGAACGGATATGGAAACGTATGAGTGCGTTTTAGTCAAAAATGACGGAAGCCACTTTGCTTTTCCGCAGGTAAAAACAGGAAAAGTGTCTCTTGAAGGAAAGGCGTATGAACATCTTTTAAAGGGAAATGACAAGGTTTATCTTTTTTCTGATAAAGGAACAATTACGGACACGGACAATAAAAATATTATTGCCTTGGATAAAAAAGAGATTTTGGATTTTATCCGAAAAAACAGCCCTCTTTTTCCTGAAAAAATAACCTCATTTCTTTAATTTACAGGAAATGTGGCGTGTTTTTCCAAAAATAGCATTACCCGTCTGTTTTTTTAAGGGCACATTTAATATTTGTTTTTTCCAAAAGATAGTGCTAGACCCTTTTTGTCAGGCGGCCAAGAGAGGCCGTTTTTCCTTTTTTAAATCGCGATAAAAGAGTTTTTTCCGCCTCTTAAGCGGAAGGGGGGACGTATGAAAAAAGAAACCGTTCTTTATTTGGCCGTATTGTCCGTTTTTGCCGGCAGCAATTGTTTGGGCGCGATTGACGGCGCTTTGTCCATGATTGCCGGAGAAATGCATGTCAGCCAGACGACCGCTTTATATGCCGGCAGCGTGGCGGCGTTGGCGTGTATGTTTTCGGGATTATTTTTTGGCGCTGTCGCAGGGCGGAAGCTGCCCTACAAAACGGCGGCGGTTTTGTGTATGACGCTGGCTGTTGGCGGCGGTGCCGTTTCCGTCGTTCTGACTAGCTTTCCGTGGCTGTTGTTCATGCGGTGCGTGTTCGGTTTCGGCGTCGGCGGGCTGATGTGCATTCAAAATCCGGTCGCGACAAGGCTGATCAGTCCTGAAAAACGCGCTTCTATTTTGGGCGTGGGGACATGCGTTGCTTTCGGTTTCCAATGCGTATTGCAGTTTGTCGGCGGTGTTTTGGCCGATATCCGGTGGAATTATGTGTTCCTGACGTATTTATTGCTGATTTTGCCGTTTGCCTTTTTATTGATTTTTCTGCCTGAGATGAAGCTTGACCCCGTCGAAGAAAAAAAGGAAAAAGGACGGGGGCTGCCTCTGTCCGCCGTTTTGATGTGCTTTGTGCAGGGAATTGTCTGGCTGAACATTGCGCCGTTGCTGTTCGGCAGCGCTTTCTTTGTTGCGCCGGTTTCCGACAGCGCGACGGTTGCCGCAATTATCGCGATGCTGTTTTCCATGGGATGCATGGCGGGCGGTCTGCTTTTCCCGATTTTATATAAGCGGTTGGGAAAGTATTCTTTTTCAGTCTTTTTAATCATGGCGGCGATCGGTTTGGTTATGAGCGCCAAAGCCGGCGATATTGTAACGTTGGGGCTGGGGTTCTTTATCGGCGGCGTGGGGCAGTCGTGCATGCAGGCGGGAATTATGATGTTCCTCAGTTTGGTGTGCGCCCCCGTTCAGCTGGGCGCAGCGTCCGCTTTAATGACGGTTTTTCTGAATCTGGGAGCGTTTATGTGTTCCGCCTGGGACGCTTTGATCGGTCGCCTGACAGGGGATACGCTGTATATGCCGCTTTATATCGGTGCGGGCATGTTTGCCGTGATTTCCTTGATTTTATGGATCTGTCCGCCCTTTCCAAACGAAAAATCAAAGACGGCGCTTGATGAAAGCGATAAAGCCGCAGATATTTTGAACGCGGCATAGCCTTATCAGTATGGATATGCTAACATAATGTTGTTTTACGGGGGGAAGGAATACAACATTATGAAAACGGCTATTTTTTGGAAAATGGCGCAGGGTGTGTTTGTATTCGGCGAAGACAGTCCCGTTGAGCCGCCGTTGAATATGGCGGATTATTCCGGTTCGCATGTTGAAAAATGGGAGGAACTGCGCCGGACAAATCCTGATTTAGCCGGTTATGAATGCGAAAATTTCCCCCGCGGCCGGTTGATTTGGGACGATAATCAAAAGGCTTATTTCTTTTATGCCGATGAAAAAATCCTGTCTGATTCTATGGCGGTGAACGCTGTTTTAAATCAGCTCGGATTGTCCCGAAAGGACTATGTGTTCCATTTTTGCAGGGATCCTCATTACAAAACGGGCGGAGCTGTTTAATGGCCCGCATTCGTCTGAAGAACAAAAATTATGTCAAAAAAGAACGTGTCGTTAAACCGCCGGTTTGGCAGACAAAACGTTTTTGGTTGACGGTTGTTTTGCTTTATGCGCTGTGGATTTTCGGGCTGCGAAGGCCGGTCTATCAGCTTTTCTATGGCTCTGCCGCGGAACAGCCTGTTGAACAAATGGCTGAAACATGGGAAGAAACAGAAGGGCAGCAGTGGCAGAAAACAACCGCCGGCGGGTATGAAATTCGTTATAAAGTGCGGCAGAAATATACGGTTCTCGGGCGTATTGTTTATGTGGATTGGTACCAAAATTTTATAGGCACCTGGTATCGTTCGGCTATGAGTGTCGGAACGTATTTGTATGATGCCGTCGTGCCGGTTGATGTGTCTGTTATTCACGGCGCAACCGCGGCGGAGGATAACTGGCGCAAGCTGAAGTTTTCCCACGAGGAAAGATTGTTGTGGTCAAGTTACCGTTATGGGGAAAATACGGTTTTTAACCGTGATGAAATCAATAACAACCATGTCATTCCGGCGTCTCAAAACATTTTGCGCGCTTTGAAAATTGTTAAAATCGGAGAGCCGGTTTATATAGAGGGCTATTTGATTGATTGGACGGGGACAGGCAAATATGCGGATTACAAATTCAATACGGCTGTGACTCCGGGAGAATTTTCCAAAGAAAAAGTAGGCGGATTGCTGACAGGCTTGTGCAGGCAGATTTTTGTGACTAAAATTGCTTTTGGCGGATATGTTTTTGAATGAAAGAGAGGAAAAAATGAAACCGAAGAAAAAACGCGATCCGATCGCGCATGAATTGCTTTGTTCAGGAAAGTACAGGCAGCGGGTCGTTAAAAATAAAAAACATTATTTTCGCAAAGAAAAACACAAAAAAAGCTTCGATAAAAAATATTCGGAGCTTTTTTTAGTCCTTTATATCGTTTTGTTTAATTGTTATGATTCCGGTATTCAATCAAAGCCTGAAGGGGGAAGGGTTTATGCGGAACAAGTTTATTTCCGTCTTTTTTATTTTATGCATACTCTGTTCCGGTTCCGCCCGGTCTGAGGAGGGCGGTCTTTCCTTCGCAGAATTTTGGAAGATTTCAACAGAATTGTTTTGGCGCAAGGCTTCTGTGTCGAAAGTTCTCTGGCTGATCAGGATCGGCGCAAGCGTAACCGGAAAAGACGATGACGGCAAAACGCTTTTGATGCAGGCGGCTAAAAATAATGCCGATCCGGCGGTGATTGAAACTTTGATTAAAGAAGGATCGGAAGTAAATGCCAAGTGCAGGGCCTAAGCGGCGGCAGAGAGGCCGGTCTTGCCGTAATGGACGCCTTGATCAAAGCCGGGGCCGACGTCGATGCCAAAACCGTAAGAGGAGATACGACTCTGATCCTTTCTGCCAGAAAAAAAGGCAGATCTGAAGATTATTAAGACTTTGATTCAAGCCGGCGCCGATGTCAA
Source organism: Alphaproteobacteria bacterium (assembly GCA_017480385.1). Lineage (GTDB taxonomy): Bacteria > Pseudomonadota > Alphaproteobacteria > CAAGCB01 > CAG-977 > UBA11549. The sequence goes on from JAFVAT010000006.1 coordinate 37,464, forward strand.
CGCAAGGAATGCAGAGGGAAAAACGGCTCTGATTTGGGCGGCCCGAAACAACTATAGTGCGGCAGTGACTGACACGCTGATCAAAGCCGGTTCCGATATCACAGTTGTCGATGTGAAAAAATGAACGGCGCTGATCTGGGCTGCCAGAAACAATTTTAATCCGGAAGTAACGGATATTTTGATTAAATCCGGTGCCAATATTGAAGAAAAAGGGGCTTATCAGACAACGCCTTTGATGTTTGCGGCGGCAAAGAATCATAATTCGCAGGTAACGGAGGTATTGCTGAAGGCCGGTGCCAATGTTAATCAAAAAAGCGGCATATGTAAAAACGGTTTTTCTTTAAGCGTGTATTTGCTTGAAAAACTGGCTAATCTCAAACCCAAAAAATGGGGCGGCGATACGGCTTTGATTTTGGCGGCTAAAGAAAATCGCAATCCCGAGGTTGTCATTGCTTTAATCAAGGCAGGCGCAGATGTCGGCTCGAAAAATGCGGAAGGAAAAACAGCCCTTCAATATGCGCAGGATAATCCTCAAATGAAAAATACAAAGGCTTTGACTATGCTTAGAGAATCTTTGATGAAGGAAGTGATAAATCAGTAAAGTTCCTTATTTCAAAAAGGCTTTGATTTGTTCCGCATACTTTTGACCCGTTTGATAACCGATCGTGTGAACCGTACGCATCTTGTCATCGTTATGTTCTATTTTGCCGATCGGCAAAGCATTCGCCGGGCGGATTGCAATCAAATCACCCTGTTTTTCTTTTTGACGAATATAGTTCAGCGTTTCGTTGTAAATTTCGTGCCGTTTTTCTAAGGCGGAAACCAGTCGCGGATACTTCTTAAACGCGATTTTAAACAAGGACAGCAGCTTTGTTTTCTTTTTGGCATATCCTTCGGGGCGGGTCAGAATAACGACATTTCTGTCATATCCGATCGATTCAAAATATTTAACGGGAATTGCGTCCGAAATGCCTCCGTCCAGCAGGCGGTAGGCGTCAATCTTAACAATTTCGGAAACAAGAGGCATGGACGCCGACGCCCTCAGCCATTCCAAATCGGCATAATCCATTTGGCTCAGCCGTTGATAAACGGGATTGCCGGTCAGGACGTCCGTGCAGACAACAAAAAAGGCCGTTGCACTGTTCCCGAAAGTCTCTGTATCTAAAATATCCAGCTTTTCCGGAATTTCATGATAACAAAAATCCGCATTGTACAGATTTCCCGTCATTAACAAAGAACGTAAGCTGCAGTACCGTTTGTCCCGGCAAAAGCGCGTGTTGTATCTGAGCACACGGCCCTTTTGTCGGGAAATGTAATTGCACCCGAATGCGGCGCCGGCCGAAACGCCGATGACGCCGTCAAAAAATAAATTGTTTTCTAAAAAAGCGTCAATAATGCCCGCGCTGAATAAACCGCGCATGGCCCCGCCTTCTAAAATTAAGCCTGTTTTCATTTTCGTTCAAAAAATAATGATATCCTTTTGTATAAAATTTAGCTCTTTTTAACATAAAGAGTGTTAAATGTTTTTTAATAAATATTATTGTTTTTTTTAAAAAACGTTTTTTTATAGGCGTTTTTTCCAAATAACGGTATACTCTGCATTAAATATGGCAAGGAGGTCATGATGCCTGAATATCCTACTATTATGATTAACGATTTTTTGGATACGGACGTGCGCGGCATTTTTACGACTCAGTATGTTGAGTCCGCGGAAATGTTGCTGGTGCACAATTTAACCGGCTTGAAAGTTAAAATCGTCAAAGAACCGTCTGCTGTGGTCACGTATCTGTTTTCTTTGACAAACGGCTGGATTGAAATTCAGCGCGAGGCCGTCAGCGGTCCGATTACCTTTATTCCGATGATGCTGCCTAAAGAAGGCGAAGAAAAAGAAGCCGAAAACAGAGAAGCTTCCATTGAGGAATACAGAAAATACAACGGATTAAGATATCTGAAAAATCTGGCTATTCTTTTGGGCGAAGCTCCGGAAAAAATGGATTCGATTGCGCTGGAATGGCCTTGATTAAAAGGCGTCCTGCCGTACTAAAGCGATCATGCTGATAGGGACGAAAACCAGCCCTTTCTTCCGTGCTTGGGGAATCCATTTCTTCAGGGCTTTAACGGTCGCTTTGTGCGGGTGACCGATGCCGACGGCTGTATGATGTTTTAAAGCTCGTTTTTCCAACAAAGACAACTGCGCCATAATATCCGCTTCATCAAGGGAATTATCCAAAAAAACATCACGGACGGCATAAGGAACATGTTTGTCCCGCGCTGATTTCCAAGCAACGCTGTCGGCAGAAGTTAAAGAATCCAAAAATAAAAGCCCTCTTTTCTTCAGTTCATTGATAACTATGGAGACCGCCCTTTTGTTGGCGGTAAATTTGCTGCCCATATGGTTGTTCAGGCCGACATAGCCTGTAAAAGATGACAGCATCAGATCCAATTTTTGCAAGATTTCTTCTTCTGACATATCAGAACGCAGAGCATTTGTTCCCGGATCAAAGTGAGAATTGATCGGCTCCATAGGGGCATGAAGCAGCAATTCATGCCCTTTGCTTTGAGCCGTTTCAGCTTGTTTCTGCAAGTCATCGGCATAGGCGAGAAAAGAGGCTGTAATCGGCGCCGGCAAAGATAAAACAGCCCGTGTCATTGAACGATTAACGCCTAAATCATCGATGACAATCGCTATCATAGGGGTTTCTTCCTCAATGTCGGGAATCGGAACGGCATGTTCCAGCCATGGCGGCAATGCGGTGGCCGGTTCGGGGCTTGCCGGTTCTTTTTTGGCAAAAAATAATCCGGCTGTCTCAAAAGAAGATGATGACGCGGCAGAGGCCGGCAGGACTGCTCCCCATACGCGCCTTTCGGAACTGTGTGCGTGCGGTGATGTGTATGGCTCGGCCAAAGCCGGTTCCATAAAACAGCAAAACAATAAAAAGAAATGAATAAAAAAAGGCAGGCGGAACAAGAATCTAAATCTCCTGAAATTAAAATTGTTTTACTGTAAGACAAAAAATTAAAAAAATCCTTGCGAAAAACAAAGAACTAAAGTAGAACAAAAAGAGAAACTTTGTTCGCGGAGGACTCATGCTGACCAAAAGACAATATCAGCTGCTGATGCTGATTGAAAAAAAATTACGTGAAGACGGCGTTTCCCCTTCTTTTGAAGAAATGAAAGAAGCCATCGGATTGAAATCGAAATCAGGGATTCATCGTTTGATTTCGGGGCTGGAGGAACGTGGTTTTATTCGTCGGCTGCCAAATCGGGCCAGAGCTTTGGAGATCCTGCGTCTGCCAGATAATCAGGAGGAAAAACAAAATACGGTTCTTTCGGCAAGAAGTCTTGTGAATCAGCAAACGACTCGGTCTTTTTCCAGATTGAGCGAAAATTTGATCGCTAATTCTGTTGAACTGCCTCGTTACGGCAAAATTGCAGCCGGGACACCGATTGAAGCGCTGCGCAGTAATGAAATGGTGTCCGTTCCTGCAAATATGATTGGAAACGGGGAGCATTATGCTTTGACTGTTGCCGGCGATTCTATGGTTGAGGCAGGCATTTTGGACGGAGACACGGTGATTATTCAACGCACAAGCACAGTTGAAAACGGAGAAATTGCGGTGGCTTTGGTGGACGGCTGCGAAGTGACGCTGAAAAAGATCCGTCGTAAAGGAAATTCGATTATACTGGAACCGTGCAACAAGAATTATGAAGCGCGGATATACAGTCCCGAACGGATTACGGTACAGGGAAAATTGATTGGTTTAATGCGCAGTTACGGATAAAAGCGCAAAAAGATTCAAAAAAGTATTGACGGATTAGCGGATAAACTTTATATATAACCCGTCCTGAAGATGTTCCCATCGTCTAGAGGCCTAGGACATCGCCCTTTCACGGCGGTAACGGGGGTTCGAATCCCCCTGGGAACGCCAAAACAAACCGTTGATTTTCAACGGTTTTTTATTTTGCCTGCTTCCGAAAATCCCCGCCGTGTCTGCGTTATGTCTGCATTGTGTAACGAAAAAAAAGTCACCGACTCCGGCAGGCTGTTAGAGCCGTTTTCTTCGGTCGGGTTCTCCGAATCTGCATTTTCAGATATGCTGTTTAAACGCATTTTAAAGCCCGTATATGCGCTTTGATTGTTTCAGGTAGGGTGTAATAGGAAAAATGCCTAACGCTTATTTCTGCAACAAAAGAATAAGGATTTTTAGCAAAAGAAACGGTGCTTCGGTGGCGTCATACAAACTTGATCTCGATTACCCGCGGAATATCCTTCCCGCTCCCGTCGGTCTGCGCTACCTTGTCAACGGGCTTTTCTCCTATCGTGTCGCGGATTACTTCAAAGGCCCTTACGTTACCGGAAAGGGCTTTGTTGATTAAAGCAACGGCAACTGATTCCGCCGTGTCCCCTGTTTCCAGCAATAAAAGCAACCGTTCTTTAAGGGCCTTTCTTTCCCGTCTGGCTTCACCCGATTTTTTACCGCCGTTTTTACCTCGTCTCTTTGCTTCGCTCTTGGTTAAACCGCCTTTTTGAATAGGCTTCAGATTCCCGTTATTCATTTTTGCCCCCTGTTTTTTTCCATTATACGGATTTTTCCCCTGAAACGCCACCGAAAGAAAACGGCGGGGATTATCCCGCCGCTTCCTTTTGCTCTTTTCCTGTTTTTCTTCTCCGGTGTTTATCAATTCGCCGATAAGAGCTACCCTTAAATCGCTTTCCGCTATTTCTTCAGGCGTAAAAGTTCCTTTCTGGCGTCTTTCCAAGTTCTGCCGACTGTACTTTTCATTTTGAGCCGTCCGTTTAAACAATGTCTTCAAGATCGACATTTAACGCTTTCGCAATCGCTTTAAGGCTTTTCAGACTCCCGTCTGATTTCCCGCTTTCGATTTTTTTTATCATATCAACGGACAAGCCCGCCTCGGCGGCAAGTTCCGCCTGCGTCTTTTTCCGGTATTCCCGATAAACCTTTACGGGACTTTCGCCGTCAAGAATAGCGTCAACAACAGAGGCGGGCATATATTCCCCTTCGCCCCGTGCTATCCGTTCTTCTATCGCCTTTGCGTCCGCCGCGTCCTGCGCGTCTTCTATCGCTTCAATCAGTTTTTCATAAATGGCAAGTGGGATAATGGCGAATTTTTCCCCTTTGATTGTCAAAACTTCCGCATTCATTGCTTTAAACTCCCCTGTAAACGTCCCCGCGCTTTCCGATTTTTTCAATCTTCATAATCGCGCCCGTTTCGTTAAAGATAACTCTATAATCTCCAACCCGTAACCGATAGTAAGGTAAGCCCTGCAATTTCTTAATCTGGTTCTTCAGGCTGTCCGGTGATTCCGCGTATTGCTCTATCTTCGCCCGTATTCTGTCCGCGTCCGCCTTGTTCGCTTTTCTTAAAAACTGGCGTGCCTGTGCGCTGTATCGTATTTCAAACATTGCCGCCTTGCCCTTTCTGTCTTTTATTTTAGGAATTAAATTATCCCTTGTCAATAAAAACAGATAATAAAATTATCCCTTGTCAATAAACGAATAAGGGATATTTCCGCGGCTCAAAATTTTTTAGGCAGGCGAATTTTGGCCGACTTCGATTTTTACCCCATTTTTTCGCTTAAACGTGATTAAAAATAAATGGGGTACATATGGTATATATCTATATGTATATCAAAAATTGGTAGGGTTCGGGGGGTAAAGGTATCAAAAATTGGTACCTTTTTCTGTTTTTAAAGGTATCAAAAATTGGTAGGGTTCGCCCTTATAAAAGCCCCTGTTTCCGTTTCCAATTTTCAAGAGATTGTAAAAGCTCGTTTGTGTGTGAATCCGCGCTGGCGTTCTGTATAACGGGGGCGGGCGCGTTGTCGTTCGCTTCGGTCGGTCGTTTCTTGTCGCCGTCGTTTTTATCGCCGCTTTTCGTTTTCAGTAAAGCAATCAGTTCCGCGTCCTTTGCGTTGTTCGGGTATTGCTTCCAGTCGTCAGTTCTGGCGTGTCCGTTCCGGTCGTCTCTCCGAAAAGTCAAGAGCCATTCAGAAACGTTCCCTCTGTAAACGCCCTCTTTTGTCCGTTTGATAAAGCCTTTGTTCCAAAGGTCAACAATAGCGCATTTTGTTGTATTTACTGTAAAACCAAAAGCCGCTCCGTCAGAGTATCCGAAAGGAATCGTTCCGTTGTTCGTTCCGGTGTATCGGGTAAGAATACAGACTAAAAGCCCTTTTGCGCTTCCGGTCAGTTCCGCAAAAGCGCGGCTTTGGATCAGGTTAAACGGCAGGGCAATAAACTTTCCGCCTATTCTTTCCTTGTTTGATCGTTTTCCCCGTGACATTTTGCCTTATCCTTTTTCGTTCGGCGGGGGTTTATCGCCCCCGCCTGTAAAGTTCCGTTATTCCGTTCCTAAAAGCGTTTTTCTTAAATCTCTTTGAAATTTTGCTTCTTGTTCAAACCAAGTTATAAGATTTTCAAAAGCCTGTTTAACATAAGGCAGGTCGTCAAAAACGTTTTGAAGATCAGGCGTCACGTTTTTATAAAGCTCCGCGAATAAGTAAAAGGCTTCGTCCGCGTCGCGCGGTGCCGTTTGCATAGCTTTCTGATACATTTCCAAAGCCGCCGCTTCGTAAGCGTCCGAATATTCGGAAAAATCCGTTCCCGGATATTCCCCTTCTTTGTCATAGTATTTTTCCGACAAGTCAAAAAGCCGTGTTAAAGACTGATTGCCGCGTTTCGCTTGATTGATTAACTGATTATATAATTCTGTGTTCATTTTGTTTGTTCCTTTTCATTTATCGCCCTGTTCCGCAAGGCGCGGGAGTGAAAAACACGAAACAAAAAACGTGCCGCCGTCCTTACGGATAGGCGCTCCCGCATATAATACGGGCATAAAAATAGAACGCTGTCGGGGTTCTGACCGTTTGTTTTTGAGTTTTTCAGGCTCGCTTTCAGCGTAGCGCAAAAAGAATGTGCTTGTAAAATGTTGATTATATAATTCTGTATTCATTTTGTGTTATTTCCTAGTAACCTCCTGAAACTGAGCAGGCGGGGGACTCACTAAGCCATAACACGGGCTGGCGGGTATTCTGTATATTTCCCGCTCTCGTCCCCCTTGAAAAGGGCATAAAAAGAACACTTAACGGAGTGTTCGCCGGTGTTATGTTTAGGCTTTCAGCGTATCGCGCCGCCGCCTGTTTGTAAAGCGTTTTTAATAATCCGTTAAGAATTACCATATCCCCGCCGCCTTTCGTTCGCCGCTGACGTTGTCGTTCGCTTCCTGTAAAGTCTTTAATGCCGCCGCTTCGGCAAGGTTCACGGATAACCTTTGCAATAGCCAAGCGGGCAGGTGTCCCGTCATAAAAGCCGCCGTGAAAAACTCGTCAACGGGAATATAAACGCATTCCGCGCCGCTTCCGTTTGAGTTCGCCACCGCCCGCCAGCGCGTCACTTTCGACGGTTGAGATAAAACAAGCCGCGCTATTTGAAACGGGATTAAATAAACGTCCCCCGTGTCTTCAAAAGTGAATAAATAAAAATCCGTCCGTTCGTTCGGGTCTGTCAGGCAAGAAACGAATTTTCCGCCGTTGTTACGGATTTCAAAGGTAAGCTCCGGAATACCTTTATCCCGCCAAAACATACAGACGCCCGCCTTTCTCCGCTTCGCGTCAATCCGCGCCGTTAAAATCGCCCCGGTGCGCGGTTCGGTGTAGCGGACTATGTAATCAATCCCCGCAAATTGTCGCGTTTCGTCCTTTACTACTTCAACGCTGGCGGTCGCTCCGAAAAAGCGTTTTAAAGCGTCTATATCGTCCGGTATAAACTTTTCGCTGTAAGCTATATCCCGCGCTTTCTGTTCCGCAAAGGATAAAGCTTCGTTGTCATTAACCGCTTGACGCGCCCCGGCAAGGTGGGTATTATAATACCGTTCTTGCATATCAAAGGGGCGGTCGCTGGTGTCTGCGGTGGCCGCTTCTTTTATTTCCGTCATTTCCGCCCCCGCGCCTGTTTGATTGCTCCGCCGGTTATGCCGTTCCGGTTGTCGTTCGCGCTGGCGGTTTCCAGTTCTTTAATCCAAGCTTCAAACGCGCCGCGTGAAATAAGCGTCCGCCGTCCGACTTTTACGGATACGGGAGCTTTTCCCGCCTGTTTGAGATTGTAAAAGGTCGCCCGTCCTATGCTGGCGGCTTTGCAAAACTCCGCCACTGTTAAAAGTTCTTTGTCCATTGTTCAAATCTCCATATTTGTTTAATGAAAACCGCTCAGGCTTTTATCGTCTGTCTGTTTCCATTGTGGGAGATTGACGGATAAAAAAAAGCGTTACACCGTGTCAGTACACCGTGTAACGCCATAAACAACATATTGATTTGTATAAGAAAAAGGGAGCGTTATTTTTTTGGATAACCGCCGCTTTTCTTCATTGCGGGGCGGCATATCGTCGCCATATAAGGAATAATCCTTTCGGATACTTTATCAGGTGATAGAACTTTCTTCTTTCTTGCTGTCTCTGTTAAGTTATACTCAATTTGCTTCTTTGTTTTTCCGTCAAAAGATTCTTTGAGCGCTGCTTCAAAAATCACGTCCAGAAATTCCGTTGTATATCCGTTCGGTAGAATGTATCCGGTTTCCGCCACCGCTGGCGGGTTGTTCTTCAAAGCCGCTATTTCCGCTTTCAATCGTTCGTTTTCCGATTTCAAAGCTTCAATTAAAGCGGATTCAGTAATCAAATCGGAGTTTTGATTATTTTTGATTTCCGTTTGTTGTTCGTTTGTTACTTGTTTGTTATCCGTTGGTTGTTTTTTATCCGGTGTGTCCGTTCGCGCCAATGTTTCCGCCGTTTTTGTTGGTTGGTCGTTTGTTATTTGTTGGTTATCTGCTGGTTGCTCCGGCGCGCTGGCGAGTAAGAGAGGATTCGGAAAAAGATTTTTTATTTCTGATAGCCGAAAAATCAAACCTTGAAATAAAAAACGCTTTTCTCCTTTTATCGTTATAATGCAAGCTACGCCGTTTGTTTGATAATATAAATTAAAGTTCATATCTCGTTTTAAAATATCTAAACGATTTCCTAAAAAACGCATTTTATTATCAAAACAATCAGCCGATATTGTAAGGCTTCTTTCTCTTACTTTTTCCCTTAACGGCTGTAAAACGCTTTTTGTAAATAAATCCATATATTTTTCTTGTATCTTTTCGACTTTGTTTAATTCGCCGTAAAAAGCATAAGAAACAACATTATAAAATTCTATTAGTTCTTGCATTTTCTTCCGTCCCTTGTTTGCGGTTGCCTTGTCTGTTCGCAAGGGCAGGCGGTCAAGGTGTCCGCTTTTCGCCCCGTCGGGCTATCCCTTGCTATCTCTTTCGCGCGCGTACTGTTGGGATTTCCCCCTTTTTTACTGTGTAAGAATGTTTCCGATTTTTCGCATAGTTACAAAGACTTAATCCGGTTTGAACAATTTTTTTATCTGCCTGTCAAAATCGGATTCTATCTTTTGCGTTTTGTTGAACTCGTCATATTCGGCAAAAGCCTTTTTTACCGCCGTTTCGTGTGAAACAGAGCCGTTCCCGTTCAAAACGCGGTATTCGTTAAAGGAAAGAAACTTGTTCACGCTGCCCGCAAATTGTTCCATTGTAAAGGCGTTCCGGCTTTCTATTATCCGCTCTATGTAGTCAAAGAAAGAGCTTACGGCCCTTTCCAGCCGCTTTATCTCCGCTTCCGTCAGGTAGTTTTTAGCAATAATGGAATCCGACTTTAAAACCCGTCCGGAGGGTGCGTTCTTGAACGTCTTCAATCCCATTAAAGGCTTTGACGCGTCGGCTGTGTTATAAATGATTTCCGCTGCTGTCTGTCCGCAAATGGCGTAATGGAATTTGTTTTGAACGGTAGCATAAAAATCGCGCGTTGTATCGCTGTTTCGGTCGTAATCAATAGAACATTCGGCAAATATATCCGTTATCTGCTGCCATATTCGCCGTTCGCTTGCCCGAATAGAGCGTACCCGCTCCAGCAGTTCCTGAAAATAATCTTTTCCGAAATACCGCCCGTTCTTTAAGCGATCGTCGTCTAGAATAAAGCCCTTAATGATAAAATCCCGCAAGCGTTCGGTCGCCCATATTCTAAACCGCGTCGCCTTTGCCGAGTTTACCCGATAACCGACGGATATGATCATATCCAAATTGTAAAAGGTTGTCGTGTATGTTTTCCCGTCTTCGGCAGTATGTTCCAAAATGGAACTAACTGCGCTTGCTTGCAATTCTCCGCTTTCAAATATATTTTTGATATGTTTTGTTACGGCGGGGCGGTTCACTCCGAAAAGCTCTGCTATTTTCTTTTGCGGAAGCCAAACCGTATCATTATGCAAAAACACTTCAATTTTCGTTTTTCCGTCCGGCGTTGCGTAAAGCAAAAATTCCGTCAGTTCGTCCGCCGTGGTGATTTTCTTCAATTTGTTTCCTGTCATAGTAATCCTTTATCGTATCGCCACAATCTTGTTTTCCCGTTGGTTCGTAAAGGGTAACTTCGCCACCGCTTCCCGTAAGGTCGTATCGCAAAGGTGTGCGTAATGCTTGGACGTTATCCGGGTGTCGGCGTGTCCTAAAAGCTTTGAAATAGTCAAAAGGTCAACGCCCCGTTGCGCCAGCATTGACGCGTAAGTGTGCCGCAATTCGTGAAAGTTTATGACGGGTTCGATTTTCGCTTTCCGGCAGGCTTCAAACATAGGCCGCTGTTGGTCGTTCTTTCCCCATTGCTTCCCGTTCCGGCGGGTAAAGACAAAATCCGATCCTGTTTTCCCGGCTGTCAGGCTTTCAAAAAAAGTCATTCCTTCCTGCGGTAACGGTATATGTCGCCCTTTGCCGCTTTTGCCGGGTTGTATGTAAACAAAGCCCTGATCCGGCATAAAATCGGAAACGCGCATTTTCGCCAGTTCGCCATAACGCGCGCCCGTGAATAACGCGCCTTGTATCAAATCCTTAAAATCGGGTTCGGAAACGTTCAATAAAAACTCGACTTCATAGGGCTTCAAAAAACGAATCCGCGCCTGGTCCACTTTTGAAAACGGTTTAACGCGCCGCCAGGCGGTATCACTTGCCGCCTTGCCGTCATAAAAGGCTTTGTTCAATATTGCTTTAAAGACGGTTAAAATCCTGTTTGCCGTTGATTTTCGGGCGCGCTTTTCTTCGTCCGTCTGCGGTGGCGGTAAAAAAGCCTGTCCGTCAAAAAGCTTTGTCCGCTTTCGGCGCGGCTGTTCCGCCAAGCGTTCAAGCCAGCGTTTTATTTCAAGCGTTGTCAGGTCGTTAATCAGTCGATCCCCGAAAACGGGCAGAATATAGGCGTTTACCGTAATAGAAACGGTCTTAAAGCTTTTCCGGTTCAATTTATACCAATTCAAATACTCCTCTGCGGCTTTTGCCACCGTTAAAGGCGCGGTAATCAGTCCCGCGTCCGTTTTATATTCTTTTTCAAACTCCCGTGCTTTTTCGGCGGCCTGAAAGTATGTAAAGACTGTTTCCCCGTCCGCGTCTTTGAAGTCGTCCGCTTCTCCGATCAGGCGCGTTTTATATTCGTGAAAGCCGATTCGCGCCGTCCAAGTGCCTACGCCTTTTCCGTCCCGCCTGTAACATAAAGCCAAGCCGCCGCCGATTCCGGCGTAAAACCGCTTTTGAAGAGGTAATTTAAGCCGCGCCGTTCTGTTATCAAGCGCGTTTGCTCTGTTTGTCCTTGCCATATTAAATACCGTTATTCGTGTCTGCGCTGTGTCTGCATTACGTTCTAAAACCGTTCTGGTCTTCAATAAACGTCAATAGACTGAATATAATAAAAACAATAACTTAAAGTGTCTATAAAAGTCTATAAAAATCTATGATACGACTCTTTCACGGCGGTAACGGGGGTTCGAATCCCCCTGGGAACGCCAAAATAAAAAAATGCGCCCGAAAGGGTGCTTTTTTTATTTTAGTTTCGAGGGGAGAAGAGAACCCCCGTATTGGGGTTCGGTGAGCCGCAACGGCGGCGAACGTCGCGCAGGACGGGACGTCCGAGCGACCGGCTTGACCGGTGAGCG
>JAFVAT010000007.1 GCA_017480385.1 Alphaproteobacteria bacterium
CGTCTCTCTTTATTCAAAATATGGAGAATAAAAAATGAAAAAAAGAAGTTTCATCTTTTTACTGACTTTTCTTTTAGGCAGCTGTTTTTCCTATACACAACATTTTTATATTATTCCCTATGGTACTTTTTGGGAACAACACGTCGGTTTTTCTGAAAATATAAGAAGCTCAACTTATTTAGGGGAAGGCCCACATGATTTTTCAACTTCAATTGTTTTTTACTTATATCGTGTTGTAGAGGAAAATTATAAAGAAGGGTGCAAAGAAAATGTTTTTCAGGCTAACAAAAACTTTGCCTCTTTATACTTTTCAACTTTACATAAACCTCGTGAAAAAAAATATATCTTTGATAATTCAAAATTATTCCTAATTAAAAATGGCATTCGATATAACTTATTGCCTGTTGATGAACAAAATAACCCTGTTGAAAAAAGACTCTTTAATGTAAGAATGAGAGAAAATAGTAAGCATTATTTTAGACTTCCTTTTGTATGCAGAGATTTAGACGATGTTATCTTTGAATTCAGAGGAATTTATCAAGATGATGTGGAATATCCGCCCATAAGATTTAAAATAAAGCTCTACGACAAAGAAAAAAATTTTTAATAAATTTGCTTTCTGACAACCACTAAAACATGAAAACAGTGCTTAGAACATACGAACAATACGGAAAAATGCCGTCTCTCTTTATTCAAAATATGGAGAATAAAAAATGAAAAAAAGAATTTCTGTTTTTTTACTGACTTTTCTTTTAGGCAGCTGTTCGCCTTATACCCAGCACTTCTTCATCATTTCGTACGGCACTTTTTGGCGGCAACAAGTGGGATTTACTGAAGAAATCGTCAGTTCAACTCACCTAGGAGAAGGCGCAAATGTTTTTTCTACTTCAATTGTTTTTTACTTGTACCGTGTTGTAGAAGGAAATTACAAAGAAGAATGCAAAGAAAATGTTTTTCAGGCTAATAAAAACTTTGCCTCTTTATACTTTTCAACTTTACATAAAGATCATGAAAAAAATATATCTTTGATAATTCAAAATTATTTTTAATCAAAAACGGCGTTCGATATAACTTATTGCCTGTTGACAAACAAAACAATCCCATCGAAAAAAAATTAATTAATATAAATATAGGAAAGAATAGCCGACATTATTTTAGACTTCCCTTTGTATGCAGAGATTTAGATGATGTTATTTTTGAATTCAGGGGAATTTATCAAGATGATGTGGAATATCCGCCCATAAGATTTAAAATAAAGCTCTACGACAAAGAAAAAAGATTTTTTGAACTTATTTTAACTTCTCTGTCAAAACCACCAAAACATGAAAACAGTGCTTAGAACACACGAACAATACGGAAAAATGCCGTCTCTTTTTATTCAAAATATTGAGAATAAAAAATGAAAACATCTCCTCTAAAATCCCGTTAAAATTAAATTATTCATTTTATATTTCAATTAAAAAACACAATTTACTTAAATTCAAAAATAAATATTAATATTATAACTTTATTGAAATATACTACTGTTTTATTCATCACAGAAAAGAAACAGTCATGAACTATTCTCTGATTTTATTTATCCTCCTTTCCTTTTTTCCGATTTTTGCCCAAGCAGCCCCCCAACAAGAACGTATACAGGCAGAACAGCAGCGCTTATTGGACGAACAATTCCGGCAGCAAGACCTGCAGCGCACTTTGAAGAAACCCATTTCTTCAGACATTCAAAAACCAAATGAATTCTTTGAAGAAAGCACATCAAAAGGCTGCGTAACCGTCAGCTCTGTTATATTCAGCGGAAATTTAAAGATACGTTCCCAACGTCTGAATCAAATTGCAAAAAAGTACTTGAACAGATGCTTAACTTTACCTGAAATTGATCAGCTTTTAAAAGACATCACGAATGTATATTTAATCAAAGGATACATTACCTCCAAAGCTTTTTTAGTTATGCCTCAGCCCCGCTTAAAAGAAGGCGTTCTGGAAATTAAAATTGTTGAAGGAAACGTTCAAAATATAGAGGGGCTGCCTGCCGGACAAAGAAAAACGGCCTTTCCGTTTATAACGGGCGGCATACTGAATCTGCGGGATATAGAGCAAGGATTAGAACAAATCAACAGACTGCCGTCTCAAAATGCTTCCATGGAAATTCTGCCCTCAGATCAATCCGGTTACAGTATTATCCGGATCAAGAATCAAGAAAGCAAAACGACGGCCCTTCACTTTATGACGGATAATGCGGGCGCCCGATCAACGGGCAATCATCGGACCGGCGGCAAATTAACGCAGGATAATTTATTTGGAATAAATGATCAGTTCAATATTAATTACATGAAAGCGCCCTCTAAAAACAAAAAAAGACGGGACGCGAATTATGCGACCGCTTCATATACTGTGCCCTTCGGATATTGGACGGCGGCCAATCATTTTTCTTACAGCGATTACCGCACCAACATGACTTTATCAACGGGAATCCCTTTATATTCCCTTGGCAGCAGCATGACAAATTCGACTCATCTGGAACGCCTGCTGGCCCGCGGGCAGAATTTTAAATTATCGGCAAATGCGGGTATAACATATAAAAACAATAAAAATTATACAGAAGTTCTTGATTTAAAAATAAAAAACACTGTATCAAGCCGCCATTTGACCGTTCTTCACTTCGGGGTGTCGGGAACATTATTTTGGAACGGCGGCGTATTGTATCTTAATCCGTCCTATGTTCAGGGCATGCGCTGGTTTCACGCCTTAAATGACCGGGAAACAACATTCAGGCAAAAAGCCCAATACCGCGCCGGCAAACTGTACGGTTATTTAAGTCAAACCTTAGGAGCGGGTTTTAGTCTGAATATAACGGCGGACGGACAATACAGCAAAAATGAACTGTTTTCTTCAGAAGGGTTTTATCTGGGCGGAGAATATTCCGTCCGCGGCTTTAAAAACGACGGCATTCAAGGCGATTCGGGCATCGTTTTCCGCAACGATTTGAATTGGCATTACAAGGGATTAACGTTGGGTTCTTTCTTTGATTGGGGAACCGTCCAATCCAATACGCCCCAAACGGACCGCGCTGTTTTATCCGGAGCCGGCACAAAAGCGGCTCTTTCCATAAAAAACATAGTATTATCAGCCTCTTATGCCAAACCACAGCACCGCTCGGCAGGCATGATGGAATTGGAATCTAAAGCATGGTATTTATCAGCCCAAGCCTCCCTTCAATTCTGAACACGGCAGCCTGTCCTGCCCTCAAAGTTTCAAACACACGCTTACGGTTAAGGATAAAAAACGAAAAACGGCAGCCGCTTTGGTGCAGGAGCTGCAGACAGGCCTTAAAAATGCGCGCGATAAATTAAACGATACCGTGCTGAAGGCGCCCTTCTAAGGCTGCGTTTCAGCCATTCATATTGAACGTTTTGAGCACGAAAACGCTTATCAAACCGTCGTTGTTTTGGACGATCTTGATCATTTGAAGGTAAAAATTTATATCCCCGGTGCGAACCTGCCGAATATTAACCTGAGCGAAAAGATCGACTATACCGGCAGAAAATTTACCGTTTCCTTTCCCAGCCGGCCCGATAAAAAGCTTGATGCTTATGTGTACGAAATTTTCCCCGCGGCAACGGACAGCGAGATGCACCAAGTCGTTCTGCATTTTCCTCAGCCGCAGGATTTTCTCGTTTTGCCGGGCATGATCGCTCAAATTTTGGACGAGCTGCGCCGTAAAGTCAATGATGTGCGCTCCTCTTTGCCGGATGGCGTTTCCTCGGTCAGCATCGGCGATATAGCCGAAGTGACGTGCGGATATCTTGAACCGGCAACGCAAATTTTGTACCACAACGGACGACCGGCAATCGGCATCGGCGTTTCCATTACGGACGGCGGCAATGTTGTCCGATTAGGCGAAGAATATTAAAAAACGGCTGGAACTCCTGAAATCTTCTCAACCTGTCAGCATTGTAAATTTTTAATCGGAAGACGTTCAGCTTTCCATTTGGAACTTTGTCATTAACCTGATCGAATCCGTCGCGATCGTTATCGCCGTTCTGCTTTTAACCATGGGAGTCAAGTCCGACTTGATCATCGGCGTCATGCTGGATCAAATTAATTTGGAACGCTGCGCCGGATTGTCCGCCAAAGAAGCCCTGATAAAAGCGTCCGTCAGCCGCCTGTGTCCCGTTTCTATGGCGGCGGGCACAACCGTCCTGGGCGTCATGCCGCTATTAAGCGACGTATTTTCGCCTCCATGGCTGCAACGATCATGTTCAGCCTGCTGGCGGCAACGGCATTAACGCTGCTTGTCGTACCGTTGGCATATGCGATTTTGTTTCGCGTAAAAAACGAATAAACAGAAGCGCTTCCCGCCTGAACGAACAAAACTGAAAGCGCTTCTTTTGTTTTGTTGCCGTAAAAATACTGATTTTTTATCTCAGCACAATTCGGCATCGGCGAACCCGAATTGTTCCAAAGAATTTTCTTTGGCCTGAATGCAGATGAACGATAGTTCGCCGTCCGCCGTGTTTTCGATCGTCCGCGCCGCACCCGTGCCGACTTTCACGCAGGACCCTTCTTTGACGGGAATTTGCTCGCCGTCAACGGTGATAATCCCTTCGCCCTTCAGAATGATGTAAATTTCCTCGTTCTGTTTATGCTTGTGATTAAACGGCACTTTAAAGCCCTTCGGCGCAGTGTTGAGAGAAATTTCGCAGCTTGTCAATTCTAAAGCATCGTGCAAAAACGCCTTGCCGTTTTCCAGTTTAATTAAATCGGCGATTGCTCCAAGTTCTGTTGATTTAAAAGAGCTCATTCTTTTTTCTCCTTCTGAAGTTTTGTTGTTAAATCTGATAAGATATCGGCCAAGGTCATGCTTTGCAGCTCATTTTCCATTGTGTTCTGCACATCTAAAAGCCGTTGATCCAAAATTCCGTGAATATTGCGCCCGACCGGACAACGGGGATTCGGATTGTCATGGAAACGGAACAATGTCTCCTTTTCCAAAGGCTCGATCGCCTTATACACGTCCAGCAGGCTGATTTCGTCCGCCGGCTGTTCCAGATAAGCCCCGCCCGTTCCGCGTTCTACCCGTATTAATTCTGCCGCTTTCAGCTGCAATAAAATATTACGAATGATCACAGCGTTAACATTCACGCTGCCTGACAGAAAAGCACTTGTAACCTTCAGCTGCTTTTCAAAAACAGCAATGCAGGCCAAAACATGCAAAGCGATCGTAAAACGGCTGGAAATCTGCATAGCCTGCCCCTTTATTTGCCGATAACACTGATCCACTGACGAATATGGCCGCCCGAAACGGCTTCATCGATCATAGCAATCGCATAATCGGCATAACTGATAACGCTTTCCCCCTTATCATTGAGCGTAAATTCTTCCCCGGCCAACAGGTATTCGCCCGTCCGTTCGCCGTCGGCCCGAAAATCCGCCGCCGGACTGATAAATGTCCATTTTACGTCATCACGGGCGCGCAGCTCCTTTAACGCCTTTCCCTGCGCCAAGGCCAACGGCCTGAACATTTCCGGAAAATCGGACGAATCCGACAGACACAGCGTATGTTCCTTATTCAAGTATAAACTGCCCGCGCCGCCGACCACCAGCAAACGAACCTCCGTTCTGCTCAAAATATCGCACAAATGCTTTAATGAAGCCGAATGCATCGACAGCATATCCGGCGTCCAAGCCCCGAACGCGTCAATCACGGCATTAAAGTCCGTCAAATCCTCTTTGGTCAGATCAAATAAATCTTTTGATACGGCTTTCGGCGCTGCCGATTGGTTTTCACCTCGGACAAAAGCGGTTACATTTAATCCGCGGTCAACAGCTTCTTTAACAATCGCACGCCCAGCTTTTCCATTTGCACAAATAACGGCTGTTTTCATTGCTATCTCCCTGTTGTAATTACCTTCATTACATCAATAGAGATACAGCACTTCAGATGTAATGTCAATACTTACATCTATTTTTTTAACTTTAATTAAAACTTTGTTCAAAAGCTATATTCGCCTGTTCAAACGGAAATTTTTGCTTGTTAACGGGGATTTCTTTAAATCCGAACTTGCGGTACAGACGAACGGCCTGTTCGCATTTGTGATTGGAAACGATCAGCACTCTTTCCAGCTTTCTTTCCCGCGCGTAATCCATGCATGCGTTCAGACACGCGCTGCCCGCTCCCGTCCCGGTGTACATTCCCCGCGCGGCAAACTTCAATATTTCCCAATCCCCGTCCGTTCGCGGCGCAATCATGCAGCAGGCCAAAACGGTATCGCCGTCGTCAACGGCAAAGAAAATCTGCCCGCCCGTCGCCAGCGCCGGTTCGATATTCGATAATTCCCTGATATCTTCCGGTTCAATGGCGAACATTTCGGTAATCCAACGTTTATTCAATTCGATAAAATCATTTTTATACTTCGGATCATAAGGAACGATTTTCATTTTTCCGTCTCCCCCTGCGTCTTGTTCAGCAAAACGGTCACCGTTTCCAATGCGTCAATCAGCTGTCCGCGTTCATTTTTCGTCAGCGGATCAATGACCGACCGAATTTCCGCATTGGAAAGTTCGATCAGCTCTTCCGCCCGTTTTCTGCCTTTTTTAGTCAGATGCAGACAAAGCGAACGCCCGTCCATTTCGGACGCTTCACGGAAAATATAGCCGTTTTTTTCATGATTTTTCAGAATGCGGCTTAAATAGCTTTTATCAATATTCATCTGTTCGGCAATAAAAGCCGCGTTGCACCCGTCATTTTCGTGAATTTCAAAGAAAACGCGCGTTTCCGGAACGGAATATTCCGACCCCAGATAATGATTGCCCAATAAATTCAAAAAAGGCATATAAAACCGGTTAAACGCCCTGATCTTATAAACGGCTTCCTCTATGTGCATAGCGCCTCCATATAGTTGACATAGTCCACTATGTGAAAATTAGTTGATTTAGTCAACTAAATAATACGCCTTAACCATATATTTTTCATTGATCCGCTTTCAGGACGGCGTTCACCCAATCGATAAAGTTTTGCGTACTGTTGCCGGTTGTTTCCGCTTTGACGTGTTTCAGTCCCCAAACGGTTTTAAAATCGACTTTGGCCGCTGTTCCGAAATAATTTTCCAAAGCCTGCGCCAAATTGACCTCTGTCGTCAAAGCCGTATCGCTTTGGCTGATTCCCGTCCGGATTCTCCAATACGGAGCGACCGAAGCCGTTTTATACCCCTGATAGGCGGGCAGCAAATAATACAGCGGCGTATACATATCCAGCCGGACGGAAACGGGATTGCCGACAAAATCCCTGCGCGACAAATCGGATTGAAAGGCGGCGGCATATTCTGTTTTTTCCAACAGTCCCGCCATTATCCCGTCAAAGTGCGCGCCCTGTCCGTCCCCGTATCCGAACAACGTGTTTTCCCCCTGCGCTTTGTTCAAATCGTCAAAGGCGCCTATTCCCTTTGTCGCCGGCTTCATCGCCTTGGCAAAATCGGCCAGCGAAGTAATCTCATAGCGCTTTGTGTCTTCATTAAAGACCACCCAGACCTTTTTGGCGTTCAAATCGGCCAAATAGCTTTCCTTATCCGCATAAACGCCGGACAAGACGACGTCGCCCTGCGCGGTCTGCCGTTTGATATTGTCTTTTTCCTCAAAAGAAACATCTTTCGGCTTGTTCAAAAAAGCGGGCGCCGCGCCGTCCCGTCCCGCCTTGTCCGCATCGTACGGAAAGGCCGTATCGTTCAGAAAATCGTTTAAAGAATTTTCCACAACGCCTTTCAGAAAATCGTAATACGATCCCGCCTGATAAATTCCGTCGGCGGAGGCCTGCAAGGTTAAGCCCCGCCCGTCCGGCCCCTTTAACCCGACCGCATTGATATAGCCGGCGAAAGCTTCGGCCATTTGATCTGAATTTTTCCGCTGCTGCTCCGATAAACCGGAACGCGTCATGCCCATTTGCCATTCATAGGCTTCATTGCCGGAATCAAGATTGGTAACGGGACACCAGGCCATTACGCCCGCAACCGCGTCTCTGACGTTTTGAACGGCGCCGATCTGCTTTAAATACGGTTCATATAACGCACTGTTTCCGCTGGCGCCGAGGATCGCGCTCTGGGCGCCGCCGCCGCTCATACCGGCAACAAAGAAACGCTCTGAATCAATCGGCAAAACGTCCGCATTGCGCCGGATATAGCGAATGGCCGCCTTTAAGTCCGTCACGCCCGCCGGCGCGCCCTGACTGCGGCCGCGGCAGCCAGCGTATACATAGACCATACCGGCGTCCGCATATTCTTTAAAGCTTTGGTATTCCGTCAACGCCGGATTGTCCATATATCCCGGCGTTTCAACGGGAAAGACGACAGGAGCAGATGTCGCCGTATAACCAGCAACGTTTCCGTTCTTATTTACCGAACAGGTATGCGTCCCGTCCCCGTTCGCCCGACAGGACATATACGCTTCCGGAACAAAAACCGCCAGCTTCTGATGTTTGTCACTGACCGGTCGGGAAACATAGGGAATCCCCAACTGATAATAAACCCGATCTTCGGCATGATAGAGCCACTTCGTTCGATCGATTTTACCTTGAAAAGAACCCTCCTTGCCGCCGCAAGCGCTCAGCGCCGCCAGAATGCCGATCACCGCGCCGCATAAAAATTTTCCGCTCATGTTTATTTTTCCTCGAATTCCCTTAAAACGTTATCCGCGGCGACTTTGTCAATAACGGCTTTGATATAGCGGTCGATATCCGTTCCGTCCGAATAATCGGCGGCGGCGATGATGTTCACGCGATCGTCCGTAATCAAATGCTCGATTTTCTTTTTGGCGTCCTTTTTAAACGGAGAATAGACGGCAATTGAATGTCCGCCGCTGATTTTAACCGTTTTCATACACGGAATATCCGTTTCCCCGTCCCCGATATAAACGATGTTTTCAAACGGGATATCCCTTTTTTCCAGCGGCGTGTATTCGTTAATCGTTTTATTGTCCGTTTCGTCCAGAACACCTTTGTTGATGCGATAGATAAACTGCGTTTTTGTCGTGTAGTTCAGCGCAACAGCCGGCCATTCCGCAGCGTCGTTCGCGTCATACATGAAACACGACGCGTAAATTTTTTCAAATTTGGAAGCGATGCTTGTCCCTTCAATCATTTCTTTCAGTCCCGAAGAAATGATAAAATGCTTTAATTCAATATCCTTGACCAAAGCATACGCAGAAATACGATCAAACCACCCCTCAACACCGTTAAAAAGCTTTATCCCTTTGCCGTATTTGATGAAGTCTTCGCGTTTAAAAGGGATGTTTTTGCTTTTGGATTCCTTAATCATCAGCTGCATATACGCCAGAATGCCGTCAGCCTGCTGTTTTTTGGCGATTTCTGCCGCTTTTTTCCAGAAATCCTTGGGATTGTTATAGCCGACTTTTTCGGTAAAGCCGTATTCCTGCATATTCCCCGGCGCCAAAGTCCCGTCAAAGTCGTAACAAATCGCCATCTTGATTTTTGCCATAGCCGTTCCCTTTCATATCGTCTGAAACAGTATAGCTTATTTTTTATCTTTTTTTTCAAGAAAAGCGACAACTTGTAAAAATCGTGTAACAGGTGAAGAAAAATTTTCTTTTCGCTCTTTTTTTTCGTCAGTATAGCTTGGAGCTTTTTTCCCCAACAAAACTTCTTTAAAGAATTTTACTCTTTTCAAAAATTCTTCTCCTTCAATAAAAGTGTATTGACAGTCGTTTATTTTACGTAATTCTTCATTACCCATTTTTTTTCCTATATATTTTTCATTTTCCTCCGTATTTTTGAAAAACGGAGCCCAAAATTGTAGTTCGCATTCACAATCAAAATAGGGTTTAAGATTCGTTTCAAAATATTTTTTGTTTTTAGTCAGTTTTTTTGGGATTTTTTCCTTATACTGAGGTGTAAATCCCCCTAACTGAGCCGACACTTCGCACATAAAAACTTTTCCGGAGATATTTTTCTTTTCCAAACGAATGCCGATAATATCGCATTCTCCCATCAGCAATAGTTTATTTGTTCCCTTTGCGGTTTCATCCGGAAAATCTTCTGCTTTAAAGGCTGTATTATACTTGACGAAATCGCAGCCTTCGACAATTTTTAAATATTCTCCGACGAATTCTTCCACTCCGTTTAATGACATTTTTCCTACTTTCAAAATCGTATATTGAATCCAGCTTTTTCCGGTTCAAGCAGGCTGAATTTTTCTTTCTTACGCGGTTTCTTTTCTGTGTTCATCGCCCCAGGAACACAAGTCAAACAAAATGGGAATCAGGGATTTTCCTTTTTCCGTCAGAGAATATTCAACCTTCGGCGGCATTTGCGGATAAACCGTCCGGAGAATCAGTCCGTCTTTTTCCAATTCTTTCAAAGTCGAACTCAACATTTTAAAGGAAATTTTTCCGATCAGACGATGCAAAGCGTTGTGCCTCAACACGTCAAATTCCCCCAACCAATACAAGACGATCATCTTGTATTTCCCGCCGATCAGCGACAGCGTATAACCGAAACCGGTTTCTTCCAGCTTTGTATCGGGCGCGATGCATTTTTTCATTTCACACTCTCTTTCGGGTAAGTATTAAACAAAACTGTAAGTATTGTCTTTTAAGAGTATATAATCCTAAAGTCTTCTTTGACAACACGTTTTATCAAAGAGGTGAAATATGGAAAACACAGTTAATGATTATCAGCAAATCAAAGCCGCGTTAAACAAGTATCTGGAAAGCGGCAAGCAGGGAAAAAGCGCGGTGATGAAACCCGCCTTTCATCAGGACGCCGTCATTTACACATCGGCAAACGGCGAAATTGGCGGCGGTTCCATTCAAGGTTTATTTGACATAATCGACAACAATCCGGCTTCACCGGACATTGAATCCGAAATAACCGCCATTGATATTGCCGGCACAATCGCTTACGCAAAAGTCGAATCAAACAAATGGCTCGGATCGCGATTTACGGATATGTTCCTTTTGATCAAAGACAAAAGCGACTGGAAAATCATTACAAAAGTCTATTACACACACCCATAATAACCGACCCTGCGCCCCGCCGGAAAAAACAATTTCCGGCGGGTACTTCATCGGATCGATTTTTTGATCAAATAAAAAATTATTTTTCCCTTTCTTTTTGTGCTATTCTCTGTTTATCAACGATAAAACAAAAGGGTTAAAAATCGTGTTAAATCAACAACTTACCCCCCCCCCCCCCCCAAGAAATATTCAAATATATCAATGACATAACCTATCGTTTTAAAACGGGCATAGCGCGGGAGCATTCTTACCGCGGCGATTTACAAACCTTATTGGAAACAATTCTGAAAGATATTGTCATCACAAATGAACCGGCAAGGATTGAATGTGGCGCGCCGGATTATGTCCTGACACGAAAAGGAATTCCTTTGGGCTACATTGAAGCCAAAGACCTTAACGGTAATCTGGACAATAAAAGTTTTACGGAACAATTCAACCGCTACCGCAACGGTCTGAACAACCTGATTATTACAAATTATCTTGAATTTCGTTTTTATCGAAATGCGACACAGATTCAATCCGTAATCATCGGGCATATCGAAGATGACCAAATAGTCGCCGATCCGGAAAACTTTCCTTTATTTACGGATTTAATCTATCATTTCTGTACTTATCAAGGACAGACAATCCGGTCGGGATCAAAACTGGCCGAAATAATGGCGGGAAAGGCCCGATTATTAGCGGATATTATCAGAAACGCTCTGAAAAGTCAGCCTAACGATTATGATAATAAAACGTTGCAAAATCAAAAAAACGCTTTTGAAAAAGTTTTAATCAACGACATTACCGATGAAGAATTTGCAGACGTGTATGCACAGACAATCGCCTATGGAATGTTTGCGGGCAGATTAAATAATATCGAAACAAGCTGTTTTTCACGACAGAACGCCTGCGAAAGCATTCCAAAATCCAATCCGTTTTTGCGCAATCTGTTCAGTTACATTGCGGGACCGGCCTTGGACGACCGCATAAAATGGATTGTTGATGATTTAGCCGAGGTTTTTGTTTATGCCGACTTACATAACATTCTGAAAAATTTTGGAAAAGCAACCGGAACACGTGATCCCGTCATTCATTTTTATGAAACTTTTCTAAGCGCGTATAATCCGCAGCAACGAAAGGCGCGCGGGGTTTGGTACACGCCTCAACCCGTTGTTAATTTTATTGTTCGCGCGGTTGACGATTTATTAAAAAGTGAATTTGACCTGCCGGAAGGATTAGCGGATACTTCAAAAATCAAAATTAAAATTAAAGACAGTAAATACGGCGATAAAAAATCGGGAAAACGTTCGTCTGAAATTGAAAAAGAAGTTCACCGGATTCAAATTCTGGATCCGGCGGCGGGAACGGGAACTTTTTTAGCCGAAGTTATCCGGCAGACTCATGAAAAATTCCTTTTTATGCAGGGCGCTTGGTCAAGTTATGTCGAACAGCATCTGCTGCCCAGAATACACGGCTTTGAAATTTTAATGGCCTCTTACGCTATGGCACATTTAAAACTGGACCTGCTTTTGAAAGAAACCGGCTTTGTTCCCGCTAAAAACGACCGGCTGAAAATCTATCTGACAAACAGCCTTGAAGAACCGCACCCTGATACGGGAACTTTGTTTGCGGGCTGGCTTTCTCAGGAAGCCGAAGAAGCCAATCAAATCAAGCGCGACGTTCCCGTTATGGTCGTCCTCGGCAATCCGCCGTACAGCGGAGAAAGCTCAAATAAAGGAGCGTGGATAAACAATTTGATTTCCTGTTATAAAAAGGAACCGGACGGCAATGGATTAAAAGAAAAAAATTTCAAATGGCTTAACGACGATTATGTCAAATTTATCCGATATGCAGAACACTTTATTGAAAAAAACAATTATGGTATTATAGCTTATATTAACAGTCATGGATTTTTAGACAATCCGACGTTTCGGGGAATGCGGTGGCATTTATTGAATACGTTTGATAAAATTTATATCATTGATCTGCACGGAAATACCAAGAAAAAAGAACTTTCACCCGATAGTTCTAAAGATGAAAACGTCTTTGATATTCAACAGGGTGTATCAATTAACCTGTTTATAAAAACCGGCAAAAAAGAAAAAGATAAATTGGCGGAGACGTATCATTATGATTTATTTGGGAACAGACGGGCTAAATACGATTTCTTATCACAAAACGGCCTAAGCGGAATTTCTTTTTCCAAAATATTAACCAAGCCCCCCTTTTATTTTTTCGTTCCAAAAGATTTCCAATTATCCACCGAATACGATCAAGGCTTTAGCCTTCAGGATTTATTCCCAGCTAAAAACGTCGGTATTGTAACAGCCAGAGATAAGTTGACCATTCACCAAAAAGAAGAAGACATTTTAGAGACGATCGTTCATTTTTCCGCTCTAGATGTTGAAGAGGCGCGAAATCAATATAAACTTGGCAAAGACGTCAGAGATTGGTCTGTTCAAACGGCACAACAAGATTTGAAACGCTCCTGTATTTCAAAGGATTTGATTGTTCCAATAAATTATCGTCCGTTTGATATAAAATACACCTATTATACAGGTCGATCCAAGGGCTTTCATTGCTATCCCCGACAAGAAATAATGAAACATTTCATTAACAGGAAAAACATTGGACTAGCTATCGGTAGACAAGGCCAAGTCGTTGGAAACGCGATTTGGAATCTGTGTTTTATTACGAAAAATATTATAGATCTTAATCTTTTCTATCGGGGCGGAGAATTGTTGTTTCCCCTCTATCTTTATGAAGAAACGGACAATATCCGTCGTCCAAATTTTGATAAAAAAATCATTCAAAAAATAACGGATAACATACATTCAACCTTTACGCCCGAAAAAACGGATGAAAAAGACACTTTTGCTCCGATCGACGTCTTGGATTACATTTATGCCGTTTTGCATTCTTTAAAATATCGCGAAACCTATAAAGAGTTTTTAAAAATCGATTTTCCTCGCGTACCCTATCCGACAGACCAGGAAAAATTTTGGAAACTGGTCAAGCTTGGCGCCCGTATACGAAAAATTCACTTATTGGAAAGCGATGAATTGAACACTTTAAGCGTCGGCTATCCCGTTGACGGAGAAAATATTATTAACAAACAGACTTTTGAAAAAAACAAAATTTATATAAATAAAACACAATATTTCGACAACGTTCCCGAAACGGCATGGAATTTTTTTATCGGCGGGTATCAACCGGCCCAAAAATGGCTTAAAGATCGCAAAGGCCAAAAACTTTCCTTTGATGATATTCGGCATTACCAAAAAATCATCAACGCTTTATTCCTAACGGACCGAATTATGTATGAAATCGATCAATTATAACGCTGTTCCGCGTTTCGGAACGAAGAATCCGGACAGATCGGCTTTTTCCAGCTCGAGCAGTTTGATTTTTTTATCCAAACCACCGGCGTATCCTGTTAAAGAGCCGTTCGCGCCGACGACGCGATGACACGGAACGATAATGGAAACCGGATTGTGTCCGACCGCATTGCCGACAGCTTGCGCCGACATTCGGGCGGAGAATTTTTTGGCTATTTCTCCGTAAGTCATTGTTTGACCAAACGGAATCGTCAACAGAATATCCCAGACGGCTTTTCTGAAACCGGAGCCGCGCAAATTCAGCGGCGGCGTAAAATCGGGAGAAACGCCCTTGAAATAAACGTCAAGCCACCGTTTCGCCGTATCAAAGACGGGCAGTTCTTTTTCCGGAGCCTCGCCCGAAAGAGTTTCGGCAAAATGTTTTTGTCCGTCAAACCATAGTCCCGTCAAGGCGTCCCCATCGCTTGCCAGAGTGATGCCACCCAACGGGGACGCATAACCGTTAAGATAATCCATTCAGTTTTTCAATCAGTCTTTGCGCGTGAATCTTTGCCTTTTCTTCGATTTCTTTACGCTTTTCGGGAACGCTTCTTAACGCGTAGGAAACGCCGCCCGTATAGACGTATTCCGCCCATTTCATTTCACACAAAGCCGCCGTCTGTTTCAACGGAGCAAGCATATCGTTTATCGTGTAATCTTTCTTGTACACTTCTTCCGGCGCACCGCTGGTCAGAGAAGCGACAAGTGTTTTGCCGCCCAACACTTTTCCCGTTCCGTGCGAAAAACCGAACACGAACACGTCCTCCATCCACTTGTGCATCAAAGACGGATACGAATACCAGAAAACCGGAGATTGCAATACGATGATATCCGCTTTTGTCAACTTTTCCTGTTCGGCTTTCACGTCGATTTTAAAGTCGGAATAGAGCTTATCCAAAAAATCGAATTCGGCTTGCGGCAACCGCTTTTGCAATGTCTCCAAAATCAGTTTATTCGCCACGGAATCGTTCAAATCGGTATGACCCGACACAACCAGAATGTTTTTCATTTTTGCCTCTTTATTTGAAATGCGTCACTTGTTTTTCATCGTCTCTTTTTTTGCGTATAGTCGGGTGGGACGCGTTAATCAAGCTATACCTTGGGCAGTTTTTATCGTGATCGTTGATAACGCCGCACGCCTGCAAATGCGAATAAACGGTGATCGATCCCAGATATTTGAAACCCCGCTTTTTCAAATCCCTGCTGATTCTTTCGGACAATCCGTTGGAAACGGGAATAAAGCCGTCCGCGTGTTTATCGTATAAAATCGTTTTGCCGTCCGAATGTCCCCACAAATAAGCGCAAAAAGAGCCATACTCCGCCCTGATTTTTTGAAAACACCGCGCGTTGTTGATAACGGCGACAACTTTGCGGGGCGAACGGATCATACCGTCCGTGTTTAAAATCCGGTTAACGTCCGCTTCCGTATAGGACGCGATTTTGTCGTAATCGAAATTGTCGAAACACTTGCGGAAAATTTCGCGTTTTTGAATCATCAGATTCCAACTCAAGCCGCATTGCATCACTTCAAGCATTAAAAACTCGAACTGTTTTTGATCGTCGCGAACGGGAACGCCCCATTCTTCATCATGGTATTTGCGGCATAAGTCGGAAGCCGTATCCCAATCGCAATAACTCATTTTTTATCCTTTACCATAGTAAATCTATTTCTTCGGGGTTCGGTTCTTTCACGGAAGCGGGGAACTGTGCGGGAACGGGCGCAGAACGGAGAGGGCGGTTTCCTGTTTTACCGGCAGTGGCCAGCGTGACGTTTGCTTATATAATAAACTGTTTTTGTCATAGACCAATGAAGCTGCTTCTTTAATTGCGTTGGCTAAAATGGAAAGAGTCCACGGACTGAGTTTTCTTCTATCCACAGTCCTTCGAGTTTTGGGGGCGAAAGCCACCGGAAGGAAAAACCAACCGACATAATATTTTGTTTTTTCTTTGATATCGGATAAGGAAACGGTCTTGCCGGTTTGCATTTGTGTTAAAGAATGCTTGTAGACGCCTTCATATGATTCCCAACTGGGAATAATGCCTAAAGAAATCGCGGAAAGCATAAAGCAGGCACCGCCAGCCCATTTCGGTTCATTATTCCATTCCATCAGTTTTAAGATAAAATCGGCGTCGGGTTTCTCCGGTTTTTCGATATACAATCGCGCTTTTGAAGCAGGCGGATCAACATCATAATGATGATAAACGGTAATATCCTGCATACCCCCCGACAGCAAAACGGCGGCGAATAACAGAAGCTTTTTCATAATTTTATCCTTTTGGTTTCTTTTTAGCTGAAAGGATATCCTATCCGCCGTTGTTCCGCAACATCAGGCTTACTTCTCTATCTTGCGCTAACGTTATTCAGCTGTTTTGAAAACCGTTTTCGGCATACCGCACAGCGGGCAGGTGAAATCTTCCGGTTCATCGGCAAGTTCGCCCTCATAAACGTATCCGCAAACACCGCATACATAGCGTTTTTCCGCATTTTGTTTTACGGTTTCAAAGGCGTATTTTTCCGTCAGCCGCTGCGTTGCTTCTCCGTGATGTTTATGTTGAGCCGCAAAAGTTTTGATCGTTTCGGCAGCATCGGCAAAACCGGCTTTTTTGACGGTGTCGGCAAGACTTGAAACGGCTTTTTCACCGAAGTATTCGGCTTTTGAAAGACCTTTGACAAACCGCCAGAATTCGTTTTCCTCGAACGGGTATCTGCCGCAAAATTCCGCATAAAAGCTTGCCTGCGCCGCGTGTTCTCCGGCAAGTTCCGTAAACTGTCGGGCGACGTCGTCAAGGTTCAGTTCTTTTGCCGCGTGCGCCAGAGCGAAATACATACCCGCTCCCGAAAGCTCCCCCTGCATTTGCCCTCGAATGATTTTTTCTATCGCGGTTCCTTTGGCTTTCGCGTAATTATCCATAGCTGTTTCCTTCTGTAATTTTAAAGTAATTCCACTATTTTTGTTTCGACTTTTTCCATATCGGCGGTCGGTTCGAAACGGGCGACGACGTTTCCGTTCCGGTCGATCAGAAATTTCGTGAAATTCCATTTGATATCCGGCTTTTTATCCCAGTCTTTATCTTCTTTTGCCAACATTTCCGCCAAAAGGGAACTGAGCTTGTGTTCGCCGAAACCGGCAAATCCCTTTTGCGCTTTCAGATAGGTGTAAAGCGGCAGTTCGTTTTCCCCGTTGACATCGGATTTTTTCATTTGCGGAAAATGCGTGTTGAAGTGAAGCACGCAAAAATCATGAACTTCATCGTCCGTTCCCGGAGTCTGTCCCCCGAATTGGTTGCACGGAATATCAACGATTTCCAAGCCTTTGTCGTGATACTTCTCATACATTTTTTCCACGGGTTCATATTGCGGTGTGAACCCGCATCCGGTCGCCGTGTTCATAATCAGAATCACTTTTCCCTTGAAATCGGATAATTTCAATTCTTCACCATTCGGTTTTGGAACGCTGTAATTATAAATCGTCATTGTTTATTCTCCTTTTTTATTTCTAATCGGTCGTTGAAACATCAAGGTCCGGCAGGATGTGTATGTCATAATCCGGATACGCTTTGCGCATTTCCTCGTAAAGAATCGCCAATCCTTCTTCCGGCGCAATATCAAAGCTGAAAACGACGTCAAAGCGCATTTCTTTGGTTTCAATATCCAAATAAAAGCCGTGAACTTGAACCGCCCAATCGTGCGCCGACACTTTTTCCTGCACATCGCGCTGAATAAGCGCGGCTTCACTGTTGCCCGTATTATAGGAATACAATCCGACGCCTGCCAGAATGACGCCTGTCGCCTTATACACTTTTGATTCAAGCTTTCTGGTCAACCGGTCGATTTCTTTTGCCGTCATCGTGTCCGGCAGTTCCAAATGCACGGAAGCATAGTACTTGTCCGGTCCGTAGTTGTACATAATCAGATCGTATACGCCCCGCACTTCCTCTTCTGATGACAGCAACCGTTTAATTTCGTCCGTAATTTCCTTGTCGGCTCTCATTCCCAGAATTTCATTCAAAGTCTCTATCATCATTTGAATGCCGGATTTGACGATAATAACGGAAATAAGGGCGCCCACATACGCTTCCGATGAAAAACCGCTGAGTTGGAAAACGATTGCCGACCCTAAAACGGATGCGGAAAGGATCGCGTCGAACATCGCGTCCGAACCGGAAGCGACCAATGAACCAGAGTTCACTTTTTCGCCTTGTTTTTTGACGTATTTTCCAAGAATGATTTTTATAACGACCGCCACCGCGATAATAATCAAAGAGACCGGACTGTAATCCGGTTTTTCGGGTGTGATGATTTTCTTGACCGATTCCACAGCGGAGGTAATTCCCGCATAAAGCACGATACCCGACACGATCATTGCGCTGAGATATTCGATTCGCCCGTATCCGAACGGATGATTCTTGTCGGGCTGTTTTCCCGCCAGTTTTGTTCCGACGATTGTAATAACGGAAGAAAGCGCGTCAGACAAATTGTTCACGGCGTCCAAAATGACCGCGATCGAATTGGAAACGATTCCGATTACCGCTTTGAACGATGCCAGAAACAAATTTGCCAGAATGCCGATGATGCTGGTTTTAATAATGACTTTATCGCGGTTTTCTTCCGCCGTTTCGGGAATATTATTATCAGTCATTTAATTCTTAAGCCGCGTTGAATTTTGTTTTCGCCTGCTTACACCGCGGGCATTTCCAATCTTCGGGCAAATCTTCAAAAGCGACGCCGTCGTGATCGGCGGGATCGTAGACATACCCGCAAATCGAGCAAACGTATTTTCCGCTTTTTGTTTTAAACGTGATGTTGCCGACCGGCAGGGTTTCCGGCGGATTGTTCAGATCGACAACGCGCTTCGCCTCCAGATTTTCATAACCGAGCGGCGTATGTGTTCCCATATAAACGGTCGGATGCTTGGCGACAAACTCGCGCACGCGGTCCAGCGTTTCGCGCGCGGCGGCTTTGTCTTCAAAAACGACGGAAAGTTTATTGTCGTAAAGGGCTTCATCCGTATAGGTCACATCGCCGTGCATCATATAAAACAAGCCGTCGTTTTCAGCAATGATAATGCTGTTTCCTTTAGTGTGACCCTTCGCCTTGATATAATAAATACCGTCGGCGATTTTTTGGCTTTCGGAGAAATTGTAATAGGCTCCGTCCGTAAATTTGACCGGAACGATATTGTTCAGACCCTTCAATTCGTCGGCGCCGCATTCGTCTTCATTGACATAAATTTTTGCATTCGGAAAGCTTTTCAATTCTCCCGTATGGTCGGCGTGCTTGTGCGTGATCAGGATTTTTGTGACCTGTTCCGGCTTGTATCCCAAAGCGGCGAAAGCCTCCATATAGGACTGAATATCTCTGCCGGTATAAATTGGCGTGTTTTCGTCCGGCGCTTCCTCCGGTGTGCCAGCGGGCAGTCCCGTGTCAACCAGAATGACTTCGCTTCCCGTGTCGATCAGATAATTCTGCAAACAGGAACGGTAACGCTTTGTCGCGTCGAATTTGTCCGCGCCGTCTTCGCCGCCTTTGGCGAAAGGTTCCGTCATAAATCCGTCTTTGCGGAATTTTATCGCTTTTATTTCCATATCATTAAGTCCTTTACATTTTCATCGTTGCCAGTCTTTTGCCCAATTCACGGGCTTTTTCCAAATCTTTCGGAAACTGTTCGTCGCGCATTTTTGCCTTATGTTCGGGATCGAACAAATCGCAATCGTATTTCGAATAATCCGTATATTGGAACGTGTCGAACGCGTAAAGAGTTTCGCTGTAACCGAACACGGCGCGCAAGCTCGCTTCGTTTTCACCTAAGATAATATGATAATTGCTGTTTTCAAAGTAACTTTCGGGGGCGTTCATCGTCATAATCATCGCCGTCGGCAACGTGCGGTTCAGAACGCGTTTCACGCCACCTTTTTCCCGATCGATCATATAAGTATGCGCCGGAAACATAAAGCGTTCCATAAACGCGCGACACATACCGGTCGGATAAGAATGATACACCGGCGAACCGATAATCACCGCATCGGCATGCAGACATTTTTCCAACACCGGCGTCAAGGCGTCTTTATAAAAGCATAAACCGCCGGTATCGACGCCTTTGCGCTTGCACATCAGACAACTGACGCAACCCTTGTAATTCAAATCATAAAGATTGACAAATTCCGTTTCCGCACCGGCGCTTGCCGCACCTTTTTCCGCTTCTTTCAACATTTTCGCCGTGTTGAAGATTTTTCTGGGGCTTGCGTTCAATATCATTACCTTAGCCATTCCGTTCCCTCCGTTTTTTCGTTCCTTCCAATGCTTTGTTCAACAATGCGCGAAGCGTCAACATTTCGTCATAAGACAAATGAATGCACCCGTCCAAAGCCTGCGGCACATTCAAAGCTTTTTCTTTCAAATTGATACCGTCATTCGTCAGGGAAATACTTAACGACCGTTCGTCTTTTTCCGAGCGTTGACGTTTTACAAAACCCGATTTTTCAAGCTTTTTCAAAACCGGCGTCAACGTGCCGGAATCAAGATAGAGCTTGCCGCCCAGCTCTTTTTCCGTCATCGTTCCGAACTCCCACAACACCATCATCACGATGTATTGCGTATAGGTCAGACCGATTTCTTCCAAAGGCTCGCGGTATATTCTGACGACTTCTTTCGCGCAGGCGTAAAGCGGGAAACACAGTTGGTTTCCCAGCTTTAACACCTCGAATTTGTCGGGTGATTCACTCATTATTTATTCGCCGGTTCCCATTTGCAGCGAACGGGAGAAACAATGGCGCCGTCCTTTTTCAGTTCGGCAAAAGCTTTATCCACGGCTTTTCTGTCAAGCCCCGAAAGCTCTGCCACTTTGCCAGCGTTCAAAGGTTCTCCAGCTTTTTTCATCATGTCCAAAATCAGCTCTTTATCAGTCATTTCATTTTCCATTCATATTTTGCGTAATTAAATTGTGCACAATTTATTTTTTATATAACTGTGTTCAAGTAAATGTCAATTGTTTTAAGTCGTTGTTCCAGTTATTTACCCATCGTGTTGCGCATATATTGCAGATCGCCGTACCAGTAAGAAGCCGTAGTGCCGCCGTCGATCAGGAAATCAGCTCCTGTGATGAAGCCTGCTTTGTCGCTCATCAAAAAAGCCGCCAAGTCGCCGACTTCGTCCGGCGTTCCCGCACGGTGGGTTGGGCAAAGGTCAAGCATCTTTTTATAATTTGCGCCCCGCGGCCCGTTCAGTTCGTCGTTTGCCAAAGGCGTGATGATGATACCAGGAGAAATCGAGTTAATTCGCGCGTTCTTTTTGCCCCATTTGACGGACTCCGCTGCGACGCGCAGCACATTGCACCGCTTGGAATACTGATAGGCTTCTAACGTGTTGGAAATGTTTTTCAGCATATCCAAAGTTAACAGCTCCTCGGTCGGCGTTAAGGCGAGCAGTTCGTTTTCCTCCTGCGTCAGCGCGCCCAAGCGGTGCCCCGACTGCGAAGAAATCATAATCGCCGAACCGCCCTCGGCAATCACCTTGCCGAATTCCTCCATTAAAACCGCTGTGCCGTACAAATCGACTTTCAAGACCGCTTCGATCGGCGCCTGAGACGGCGAAACACCCGCCGCATTGACCAGATGCGTTATCCGCCCGAATTTTTGAGCGTGTTCAATCAAAGCCAGAATGGAATCGCGCGAAGACAAATCGGCTTTGACCGCACTGGTATCAAAACCGGCGTTATTCAAATCTTTCGCCACTTTTTCAGCATGTTCTGCGGAAACATCGCCGATCACCAAATGTTTGCCGTAACTGACGCGGCGCACGATCGCCCGGCCGATCAATCCCGCCCCGATTAAAACAACAACGTCTTTCATATTTATCTCCTACTTGCTTAATCCCAACTGACGCAAAATCCCAATCATTCCCTCCGCGGCGATGTCGTTGGTGATTTTGCCGTCCGCGTTAAAATAATAAAAATTCATCACCGTCGTTTCGATTTTTTTGCCTGTGGAGGGCAATCCCAGAAACTCCCCGTCGTGCGTTCCCGTCAAAATCCACAGAACGGCGACTTTGTCTTCGTCTGCGACCATTTCTTTCAGCCGCCAATGAACATCGGAAAAACCTTTCCGCATCCAGTGGACAACGGATAAATACCCTTTTCCGCCGTAAAGCGGTTCGGGGCTTGCCGGCGTGTAAAAGGGAGCGTCGTTTGCGACCAATTCCTCCGCCAACGCTTCATCGGCGGTGTTGATCATCGTTTCAAAGCGACGCATAAGCCCTTTATTGCGTTCTATCGTCTTCGACATAGTTTTTTCCTTTCTTTTATTTTTTTACCGGACTGCCGCCAAAAACTAAAAAGTCCATAGTGTTCAGACGATTATCAATTTCGATGATTTCCGCAGCAGTTAAAATAAATTCCGCCGCTTTCGCATTTTCTTTCAGCCGGTCAAGTTTGCGACTGCCCGGGATTGGAATGATATAAGGCTTTTTACACAGCATCCAAGCCAGAGAAATCTGTGCCGGAGTCGCATTCTTTTCCGCTGCCAGACGGTTCAACAATTCAATCAATTCCGCGCTTTTTTTCATACCTTCCGCCGTAAATTGAGACATAACCCCGCGATAATCCTCTTTATCGTCAAACCGTGCGCGCGCGTCATACCTGCCGGTCAGAAAACCGTTAGCCATTGGTGAAAATGCCACAAAAGCGATGCCGAGTTCTTCTAAAACCGGAAAGAGTTTTTCGTGATGACGAGCCATCATTGAAAACCGGTTCTGAACGGCGGCTACGGGACAAACAGCATAAGCGCGACGCAGATATTCTTCATCGGCTTCGGAAATCCCCCAGTATTTGATTTTGCCCTCTTTAATCAAATCCGCCATAACGGTCGCCACCGTTTCGGGAGAAACCGTCGGATCGATCCGGTGTTGATAATACAAATCAATTCTTTCAACACCCAAGCGCTTCAAACTGCCTTCAATCGATCGGCGTATCCGTTCGGGCGAACTGTCCAAAGACAATGTTTTATCCGCATTATGCGTCACGCCGAATTTTGTAGCAATAAAGACTTTATCCCTAACATCTCTTAACGCGTTGCCGACAAGTTCTTCATTATAGGAAACGGCGCCGTTCGCCAAAACACCCGTATAACACTCCGCCGTATCAAAAAAGGTATACCCCATATCGTAAGCGGCGCGAATTGTCCGTTCCGCCTCTTCCTTTTGTGTCGGCGCGCCGTAAGCATGGCTGAACCCCATACACCCCAATCCGACGGAGGAAACGGTTTCTTTTCCGATTTTTCTGTATTGCATTCTTTTTACTCCGTTACCTTTACGGACACATTTTCCGCTTGGCGCAAAACATCAATCACGGACTTGTCGGCGATTTCACCGATATGAA
This sequence comes from Alphaproteobacteria bacterium, assembly GCA_017480385.1. Classification (GTDB taxonomy): domain Bacteria; phylum Pseudomonadota; class Alphaproteobacteria; order CAAGCB01; family CAG-977; genus UBA11549. Next base: position 23,753 of record JAFVAT010000007.1, read on the forward strand.
CGACTTTATAAGGAGCTATGTCATAATCAATATAATTGATGACAAACGCGTTCCAACCGTCCCAGTAATAAATATGTCCCGCTAAAATATGCGATGTCCTTTCCCTGTCAAAAAAGGGGGTGAACGGCAGGGAAGCATAATATTCGTGCCCCGCGTATTGAACCATATCCAATGTCAGCGGCAGATGCTTTAAAATATCTTCCGTCGTGCCGTTATTATCCAACATCACGTTAAACGCTTTGCCGTCCAGAACAATTTTCATCGTCTTTCCCTCCAAATCAAACGTGCGGTGTTCCGCGGATACGACCGTTTTCAAATATAAAAATCCTGCCAATCCCAAAAGAACGGACACGGCGGTCAATATTTTTTTCATCAAAAGCTACCGAATAAAGTTTGTGAAAACGACATTTTCCTCTTTCGGCATCGGAACGCCCGCTTTTCTGCCGGCTTCCTGACACTTCAAATGCCACGCCATATTGCGCGCCAAAATACGCATATTCTGCAATCCCTCTTCGTCTTTCAGGACTTCTTCGGGCGCCGCGCCGTGCACCATATTCCAATAGCGACCGGAAATTATAGGCATTTGCGTGATTCCAAAATACCTGTTCAGCTGATCCAAAGTAACGGTCGTTCCCGCCCGTCTGGCGCTGGCAACCGCGGCGGCGGGTTTATGCAGGAACACTTCCCCGCGTCCCGAACAAAAAGCCGAGAAAAACACTCTGTCCATAAAGGACGTCAGCGCGCCGCAGGCGGCGGCATAATGAACGGGAGAACCGAAAATAAAGCCGTCAAATTCTTTAGCTTTTTCCACAAATCCGTTGACCTGATCGTCGATACAACAACGCCCCAGCTTGGCACAGGCGCGACAGCCCATACAGCCGGCGATCGGCTTTGCGCCGATATGGTAGATTTCAGATTCAATACCCTCTTCGTTTAATGTCTTGGCGATTTCCGACAAAGCCACATTCGTGCATCCGTTTTTATGCGGCGAGCCGTTAACCAGTAAAACTTTCATTTTATTTCCTCCTTAATATCCGATTTTCTTCAGCCAGGCCGAAACCGCCGCTTTCGTTCCCGCGCGGTCATTCTGCGCCGTGTGTCCGGCTACCGCCAAAGATTCCGTGATGTCCGCGCCCGTCGTTGATTGGACTTTCGAGGGAATCGAAGAAGCGCCGCTGCCTTCGTGCGTGACAAATACGGCGACCGTCTTGCTTTTAAAATCGTGACTTTCGAGGAAAGTATAAACAGCCATCGGCATATCCGCCCACCAGTTCGGCGTACCGATGAACACCGTTTCATAACCGGCGAAGTTCGCGACGCCGCCCGCGATTTCCGGACGGGCTTTCGCTTTCTTTTCCTGTAAGGCGACCTCCGTCAGCGCTTTATACGCCGCCGGATAAGTATCGTTTTTCAATTTGATTTCAAACAGGTCGGCGCCGGTTTGCGCGGCGATTTCGTCCGCAACATACGCCGTGTTTCCTTTCGTGATGTTGCCGACGCTGTACTGTTCGCCCGTGCGCGAAAAATACACAACCAGAGCTTTTGCGTTTTTATTGACCATTTTCTTCTCCTGCGCGTTTGCGTTAAATCCGATAAGAACCGCCGAAACCGTCAAAAGCGCGAATAAAAACATTTTCATATCGAATCTCCTTAAAAAGAATAACTTGGAGTGTACAGGTTAAAGTACACTCCAAGTCAAATGTTTTTTTAAAAAGCGCCCGTTTTGATATGCGGCACGTACGGGGCTTCCAACACTTTGATTTCTTCATCGGAAAGTTTGATGTCCAAAGCGGCAACGGCTTCTTCAACGTGTCTGACGGACGTTGTGCCGACAATCGGCGCGGTCACATAAGGCTTTGACAGCATCCACGCCAAAGCGTTCTGGGCCATTGTGTTGCCGTTTTTCTTCGACACGTCTTCCAAAGCGTCGACGACTTTTCTGTCTTGCGCTTCGGTCGCGCCCCAGACCATCGGGGAAACGGCGTCGATTTTAGAACGCTCCGTTGGTGTTCCCCAAGGACGGGTGCAGCGTCCGCCCGCCAAAGGCGACCACGGCACGACGGCGACTTTTCTGTCCTGACACAGCGGCATCATTTCGCGTTCTTCCTCGCGGTAAATCAGGTTGTACTGGTTTTGCATCGAAACGAACTTCGTCCAGTTGTGCTTTTCGGCGATATTGTTCAGCCGCTCGAATTCCCAAGCAAACATCGTCGAAGCCCCGATATAGCGCGCCTTGCCGGATTTAACGACATCGTGCAGGGCTTCCATAATCTCCTCCCACGGCGTTTCGTGGTCAAGGCGGTGAATCTGGTACAAGTCGACATAGTCCAATCCCAACCGCTTCAAAGAATGGTCTATTTCCGCCATAATGTTCTTGCGCGAAGAACCTGAGCCGTTCGGTCTTCCCTCCCGCATCGCGAAGTGGACTTTGGTTGCGACAACGATTTCATCACGGTTCAAGCCCAAGTCCTTAATCAGGCGTCCGGTGATTTTCTCGCTGGTTCCCAGCTGATAGACGTTCGCGGTATCGAAATAGTTGATGCCCAGATCGACCGCCTTTTTAAAGATCGGCTTGGCGTCTTCGTAATCTTTCGCCCACGGGAAAACGCCGTTTTCGCTGCCCGGTTTGCCGAAGCTCATGCACCCCAAGCAAATTTTCGATACATCAATGCCGGAATTGCCTAATTTCACATATTTCATTTTGATTTCTCCTTATATTGCCTGTTTACAAAAACAGTAACAGGGAATAATATAAAAAATCTAATTGAAACTTTTAATATTCAATAGAAAAATTCTATTATGAACACAAAGCAAATCAATGCCGTTTTAGAGCTGGCGCAAACGCTGAACTTCAACAAAGCCGCCGAAAACCTATACGTATCTCAACCGACTTTATCTTATGAGATCAAAGAATTTGAAAACGAAATCGGATTTAAAATCTTCAACCGTTCCGGCAAAGGAGCAACGTTGACGCCTGCGGGAACACAGTTTTGCGCCGATTTGCGTTCCATTCGAGAAGACCTGAAAAACGCGGTGGAGCGGGGGCAAAACTTTTCTGCCGAGTATTCGGATTCTCTGACGATCGGTCTGCCCGTGCGGTCGATGCTTCGTTTTCTGCCGCAAGCAATCGTTAAGCTGAAAAAGAAATTCCATGCCGTTTCCGTCACGCCTCAATTCACAGGCTTTTACGCACCGGACGCGTTTTTAAACAACCGGCAGGACGTTTTGATTGCAATGGACTTTGAGCTGAAACACGTTCCCGACATTGCGGTTTATCCGCTTTATGAAAGCGGCATTTCCCTGATTACGCAAAAGGACGACCCGCTGACAAAGAAAAAAGCCATAACCGCCGAAGACTTGCACGGTCGGACGCTTCTGGTCGGCGGCGGTTCCCCGCCCGCTTTGCGCAAAGTCCAACAAAGGCTGATCAAAACGGGAAAAATCCGGTATTTTAACAGCGCCGACCACGACACGACTTTGACTCACGTCGCCGCCGGTTCCGCCGTCTGCCTCGCCCCCGCTTTTTTAAACGACCACGGCGGGGAATTCGGCTGGACTCCTTTCGCCTGCCCCGAAAAATTCAACATCGTTTTATGCCGGCACGCTTCGGACAAACGGGAAAGTCTGCTGTATTTCATCAAAACCCTGCAAAAACTGCACGGCAGCGGTTGATAAATTTTTTTTAACCTTTGAGGCATCGAACCGTTATGATTAAAACGCACCGGCTGCAGATCAGAAAAACAAAAGCGAAAGACTGGAAATCCATAAAAGAAATATGGACGGATTTCGATTTATCCGCATACGCGAAATATGACAGGCCGCACCATTTATCAAACGTGGCCGTCAGAACGGAAGTAAAAAAACAATGTCTGGAAAACAAGCGCAAAAATCACTTGTTTTATGTCGTTTTGTTCCGTCAAACCGTTATCGGATATTTTGATTTTCACAATACCGGCGACGGATACGACTGCGGATACTGCTTTTTATCCTCATATCACGGCAAAGGCTTTGCGCGGGAAGGGTTTCAGACGCTTCTTGAGCTGCTGAATAAAAAAGGCGTTAAAAAATTCACTGCCGGAACTGCGCTTGACAACGCGCCCTCGGTCAAACTTCTGCTGTCATTGGGATTCAAATTGACCGGAACGGAACGCGTTTCTTTTTATAAGGACACTTCAAACGCGGAAATTTCCTTTGACGGCGGCAGGTATGAATTAACACCGGCGGAAAGGATTAGTATTTCAGCGTTCCCATCGCGTTCATCAGCGCCACATACGATTTAATCATACCGTATTCCGCGTGCGCCAAAGAAACTTTGGAATCCAACAGTTCCTGTTGGGCGTTCAAAACGTCCAGCGTCGTTCTCGACCCGTGGGCGGCTTCGTCCCGAACGCCGCTTAACGCTTTTTCATTGGCTCTGATTTGCGCCTGCGCGTAATCGATTTCCGCCTTGTGACTGCGCAGATCGTTCCACGCGATGCGGACGCGTTCGCGCACAGCCGCTTTCATATTGTCGATTTGCGCGCGCACGACGTTCAGCTGTTCGGCGGCCTCCTCGCTTTTATAATGCGATGTCGAAGCGTCGTACAAAGGAATCGTCAGCGCCAGTTTCGCCTGATAGTTCGTATAGTCGTCCATCATCATCGGCTTTTCCTGACGACCGGCGTACAGACTTAAATCCAAAGACGGCGAAGACGTATTTTTCGATACCTTGATATTTTCCCTTGCAGCATTTTCTCGTTCGTTCAGCTCTTTGATTTTCAGGTTTTCCCGTTCCGCGGTCTGTTCGGCGGCCTCCAAAGAACGAGGCCCGTCCTTTGTCAAAGCGTAAATGAATTTTTCGTTTTCGCTTTCGGGTTTTTCCGAAATGATCGAACGAATGGAAAGCGTCTTGTCATATTCCGCCGTTTTGCCCGTCAGACGGAAGAAAGCCTCCTGCGCGTTGCTGACCGACATATCCGCCTGCGTCAACGCGGCGCGGGCGCGCTGAAGGCGGGCTTCCGCCTGCGCGACGTCGGTAGACGTACCGCGTCCCAAAGCGGCTTTGTCCCGCGTTTCGACATAGTACGCCCTTAACACGTCCGCGTTGTTGCGCCGCAACGTCTGAACGTCCACCGCGTCCATATAATCCAGATACGACCGGATGACGCGGTAAACCAGATCCGAACGCTTTTCGGCGACCGCGCTGTCTTCGGCCTTTTCGCGGTATTCGGCGGCGCGGACCGCGTAAAGGGTCTTGCCGCCTTCATACAAATTCATCTGCGCCCGAACGCCGTAAGAGTATGGCGTTTCGTCTTCCTTGATTTCGTTCGGCGCGCCCGTCACCGTGTATTCGCGCCGTTCCGCGGCAACGTCGCCGACCAGATCGACCCGCGGTTTATAGCCTGATGAAAACCGCCCTTTCTGTGCCGAAACCGCTTTTTTCTGCGCCTGAACGGCGGCCATTTCGGGATTGCTTTGAAGCGTGTAGCCGATAATTTCGTTCAAAGAATCGGCGTGTGCCGCAAATGAGGTACAAACCAGAAACAAAACGGCCAAAAAAACATTTTTCTTCATAAAAAAGACTCCCTATAAAGTCGTTTTAAACCGGCGCATACCCCACAGTCCGAAAACCAGACCGAACAGCATAACCGCGCCCATATGGCGGAAACAGTATCCCCATTCGCACCCTTTCAAAAACAAAGTGCGCGACACTTCGGAGAGGTGATACAGCGGATTGCAGTAAGACAGATAACGCAAAATAAACGGCATATTGTCCACCGGCGCCATACCGCCCGACAACAGCATCAAAACCATAATAACCATCATCGTTGCGAACATACCTTGCTTTTGCGTCGTGCATATCGTTGACAGCCAGATCGAAAAAGCGGAAAAAGACACCGACATCACCGTAAAGACGACAATCAGCTGTAAAATGCTGCCGACAAACGGGACGTGAAACACGATCATCGCTTCCGCCTGCAGGGACAGCATGCTCAAAAGCGCGACAATGACGGCGGGAACCGTTTTTCCGATAATGATATGACTTGTCTTGATCGGCGCGGAAATCAGCGTTTCAAAAGTGCCCTGCTCCTTTTCGCGGCAAATGGAATCGCTGACAAGAACGATGACCATAATCGCCGCCTGAAAAGCGACCAGAAACGGCAAAAGAAAGTAGTTCGTTTCCATTTCCGGATTGAACAGGACTCTGGTTTTAAAACTGATTCCCGTCGTTTCGGGCATTGTGACAAAGCGCGTTTCCTCAAGCCCCTTTTGAACGATCGCCTGCGCGTATTGTTCCATTGCCTGCGCTTTGACAACGTTTGAAGCGTCGATCAGAACTTGCAACTCTGGTTTTTCCGATCCCAAAGAGCGCGTAAACCCTTTCGGCGGCGCGACCATAACCATATCCGCAACCCCCGTCTGAACGGCTTTAAACGGTGTTTCCGTCGTCGGTTCGACTGCGGAAAACCATTTGGAAGCCTGAGCTTTTTCCTGAATCTTGGACAGCACATAGTCGTCCGCCTTGCCGTCAACGTACAGTTTGATGTTCTGCGCCGTGCTGGACAGGCTGGAGTTTAGAATCAGCGTCTGAATCAACGGCATAATCAACAGAGCGACCAGCATCTGCGGATTGCGAAACAACTGAATCAATTCCTTTTTGATAAATCCCGCAATAACGTTCATTCCAGATTCCTCTTAAATTTGGACAGCGTGAAAGTCAGAATGACGACGCCCTGAACGGCCATCGCCGCAAACGGAATCCACAAATCGGCGAAAGCCATATCCTTCAGAAACTCGCCGCGCGCGATTTCCACATACCACCGCGCGGGGAAAATCATTGTCACATACTGCATGATTTCCGGCATATACTCGATCGGAAAAACGAATCCCGACAACATAGACGCCGGAAGCATACCGATCAGACTGACATATTGAACGGCGACCTGCTGTTGTTTGGAAATCACGGAAACGAACAGTCCGATTCCCAGATAATCGACCGTGCACATCAGACCGGCCAGAAACAAAATCCAATGCGAACCGATGAACGGCACGTTGAAAATAAACCGCGTCGCCAGATAGATGATCATAAACGCAACGCCGCTCAACACCGTGTAAGGCCCGATTTTCCCGATCAGAATTTCTATCGGCCTGACGGGCGTTGACAGCAATAATTCCATCGAACCGAGTTCCCATTCGCGGCAAATCGTCAGCGCCGTCATCAAAATCGCGACCAGAGATAAAATCAACACCGCCAAAGCGGGCATAATGAAATTCTGCGAATTGAGTTCCGGATTGAACAGCAGACGGATTTTCAAAACGGACGGCGCCTGTTTCGTTTTCAAAATGTTTTGCGTCGCCATTTCGCTGACGCGCATCAGATAGCCCTGAACCGCGGAAACGGAGGAATTGTCCGTCCCGTCCAAAAGAACTTGCACGTCCGCGTTTCGCCCCGAGGAAAGCTCTTCGTCAAAATCGGGCGGAATGACGACGGCGGCTTTCGCCTGCCCGTTTTTAATCATACGCATCGCCTCTTCGGGGGAAGGCGCGGCAAACGTTTTAAAATAGCCGGAACTGTTCATCGTGCGCAACAGTTCCTTTGATTCATAGGAACGGGACTGATCGACGACGGCCGTTTTGATGTCGCGCAGGTTGAATTCGACGGAATCCCCCAAAATCAACACCTGAACGAACGGCAGGACGACCGCCAGCATCAACGTGAACGGATCGCGCAAGACGTGTTTGCATTCTTTCAGAAAGATTGCTTTCATACGGGTCAGAGAAGCGTTTTTCATCTGTTCGCCCCCTCCACCAGTTGCACGAACACATCTTCCAAAGACGGTTTCATTTCCGCAATCGAACCGTATTTTTGCGTGATTTCGCGACAGGCGGCGGCTTCGTCGACACCGTCTTTGAAAATCGCGTGATAGTTCAACCCGTACGGCGTGAACATTGAAAACCGGTCGGCCTGCCACGCCAATAAACTCTCGCGCGCCGCCCCGTCCGTCGTTTTAATCAGATACATTTTTTTGGAAAACGTGTTCGTTTTCAGATTTTCGGGACTGTCCAAAGCGATCAATTCGCCCGACCGCATCAAAGCGATACGGTTGCAGTTTTCTGCCTCGTCCATATAATGGGTCGTCACGAAAATCGTTTTGCCCTGTTGAGCCAACAACCGGATCAGGCGCCAGAACTTGTCGCGGGACGCCGGCGCCACGCCCGCCGTCGGTTCGTCCAGAAAAACGATTTGCGGGTCATGCATCATCGACGCGACCAGCGCGATTTCCTGTTTGATTCCCCCCGGCAGTTCACGCACGACGGTCGAAGCGTCCGCGTTGAAACCGATGAAATCCAACAGCTTTTGTTTGCGTTCCAGATACGTTTCGCGCGGGATCTGACGCAAAGCGGCGGCAAATTCCAAATTCTCCCCGACAGAAATATCATCGTACAACGTGAATTTCTGCGACATATAGCCGACACGGCTCTTAATGTCGTTTTCGCGGCCTTTGACAAATTCGATTCCGTCGATCGTAACCTTGCCCTGCGACGCCCGCAAAAGCCCGCACAAGACACGGATCGTCGTCGTCTTGCCCGCGCCGTTCGCGCCCAAAAAACCGAAAATCTCGCCTTTCGGAACGGAAAAGCTGACGTCCTTGACGGCGTGGAAATCGCCGAATGTTACATATAAATGCTCGACTTTGACGATTTCAGCCATTTCTCTGCGCCCGCTTGATAAAGAATTGATCAAAGTTGTCCGTGTCTTCTTTTTTCAACAGCTCCGCCGGATCGCCTTCGTCCAGAACGACGCCGTTTTCAATCAGATGCACTTCGGCGCATCTTTCCGCTTCGTCCATATAAGCCGTCGTCATAATCACCAAAATCCCGTCCGCCGCCGATTGATTCAAAACGTCCCAGAATTCGCGGCGGCTGATCGGGTCGACGCCGTTTGTCGGTTCGTCCAACAAAATGACTCTCGGCGAACGCAGCAAAGAACACATTAGCCCCAGTTTTTTATACATTCCGCCGGACAGCTTTCCCGCGGGACGGTCTTTGAATTTATCCAGACGCGTAATTCTGTACAGCTTTCCGGCGCGTTCGGCATACGTTTTTTTATCGATCGCGTACATATCGGCGAAAAAGCGCATATGCTCCTCAATCGACAAATCGGCGTAAAGGCTTTGCTTTTCAGGCATATAAGCGATTTCGTCCCTGATCTCTTCAAACGCGACCGGAGCGCCGTTTTCAAAGTAGGTTACGGAACCGGAATCCTTGTTCAACAATTCCAGCATAATCCGCAACATCGTCGTTTTGCCGGAACCGGCGGGTCCGATCATACCGTGCAGGCGTCCGGCGGCAAAGTTCATTGAAACGCCGTCCAACGCTTGAACATTTCCGAAACGGCGGGAAACGTTTTCGATTTTGACGGAAACCGGATTATTCAAAGGCGGTCTCCACGGTCATACCGGATTTCAAAGTCAGGTCGTCGTTTTCAAAACGGACTTTGACTCCGTACACCAGACGAGTACGTTCGGCGCGCGTCTGAACATTCTTCGGCGTAAATTCGGCCTCTTCATTGATTTTGATGATTTTTCCTTTAAATTGACGGTCGGGAAGTTCCGGCAAAGTCCCGATCACTTTGTCACCGACATGCAGCGTATGGACGCGGTCGTGTTCCACATAGAAATAAGTCCAGATGTTTTTCGTGTCCGCCATCGATACCAACGGCTGACCGGGAGAGACAAATTCGCCTTTTTCCTTGAATTTTGTCAGAATCGTTCCGGAAAGAGGCGCTTTGATTTCACTCCATTCGATATGCAGGTCGTTTTCATTTTTCAGCCGTTCCGTTTTATCGAACTGGTCTTCAGAGATATGCCCTTTTTCCCGCAAACTTTTCGCCCGTTCGTAATCGTTGTTCAGCTGTTTGGACGCGACCGTGTAAATGTCGTCGTTCAGCTTGACGATAACGTCGCCTTCTTTCAGCGCATCGCCTTCCTCATACGGAAAATCGAGAATATCCGTCGCCAGCTTGGAAGAAAGCGTCACTTTCGTGACCTCCAGCGTTCCGGCATAGCGGAATTCTTTCCGCCCGAAAAAATAAACGCCGCCGCCCGCCGCCGCGCATAACAAAATCAGAAAAACGATTGCCGCTTTGCGGCCCGATTTGGATTTTTTTGCTTCTGCCATAATCCTCTCTCCTTTTGATTGCGAAACCAAAGGTAACGGATAGTCTTTTGATTAGCAACAGCAAATTAAAAATGAAAACAAAGTAATGGTTTAATCGTGACTGACCGCCAAATCCAGATGCCACCCCGTTTCCGGTATGGTCACGGAAAGAACATAGGCTTCTTTTTTGATCTCACGTGGCGGATATCCGCGCAAAATCATCGGCTGAACAATATCTTCCGGCAAAATTTTGATCAAAGAGAGCGGCGTTCTTTTTTCCTGCGCCCAATCACTGTAATAGAGGCTAATCCAACGGTTGATCGTCGTCGGCGATACACCGACAATTTTGGCGATTTTCCGTCTGGATATGCCGACCGCATAGAAAATAACAGCTATACGCCGCTTATCCAATTCGTATCCTCGTTCCGTATCACGCGTGAACTGATACCCGCACTTGCGGCATCTGTAACGCTGCTTTCCGCGTGCAAAGCCATATTTTTCGGCATTTCTAGAACCGCATTTCAAACACTTCATTTTCCGCCTCTACCATTACATACATTTCGCATTTTAACCACAAACGAAAAAACTTCAAGTCCGCACCGCTCTTGCGTCATAAAATAAAACGCTTTGCGACAACCGGAACAGACAAGAGAAAAAACAACGACCAAAAAACTGCGCGGCAGGATAAACGAAGCATTGACAATAGTTCAAAATCGTACTAATAATGGTTCCAAATCGGACTAATTTTAAAAAAGAGGGTTCATTGAACAAACAAGAACAATTTGATCAGTTTCACAAAAGCTGGACTGAAATTAACGCCGCCTATGAACAATACGCCAGAAAGATCGGAATCAGCTATTCTCTTTTGCAAGTATTATGCGAGTTATACCATGCCAAAACTTCTATGACGCAAAAAGCCCTCTGTGAAATTTGTCATCTTCCTAAAACAACGGTGAATGCGATTATCTCAGGGCTTATCAAACAAAAACATGTCAAACTGCAGGAAATGCCGGAAGACCGCAGACAAAAATCTATCATTCTGACAGATTTAGGGCACCAATATGCCGCCCCTATTATGGAGAAAATGAGCACCAGCGAGCGACAAGCCTTTGCCATGCTTGACAATAAAACGATACAAATGATGCTGAAAGGCATTGAAGATTATCAAAAATATTTTAATCAAAAACTTAACCAAAGCGGAGAATAGCAAATGGAAAATTTTGAATTTTGCGTCCCAACCCATATTCTGTTCGGAAAAGGACAAATTGAAAAACTGCCCGACGTAATTAACGGTTTCGGCAAAAAGGTTCTTTTGACGTATGGCGGCGGCAGTATTAAAAAAACAGGATTATATGACAAAATCAAAGAATTATTGGCAGACTGCGAAATATTCGAGCTGTCGGGTATAGCCCCGAATCCGAAAGTGGACAGCGTGCGAGAAGGTGTCGCATTATGCCGGGAACATAACATCGATGTTATTCTTGCCGTCGGCGGCGGCAGTGTTATTGATTGCTCCAAAGGTATCGCGTCCGCCCGCTATTATGAAGGGGACGCCTGGGACATGATAGCAACGCGCGCAGAAATAACAAAAGCGCTTCCGATTGTTACGGTTCTGACGATAGCGGCTACGGGCAGTGAAGCGGATTTCGGCGCGGTCATTACCAATCCTGATACAAATGAAAAATTGGCTCTAAACGGTTTTCCGCTCTTTCCCAAAGTCTCCATTCTGGATCCGGAATATACATTTTCCGTTCCTGCCAAACAAACTGCCGCGGGTTCTATTGATATTTTATCTCATCTGATGGAACAATACTTTGTGCCCGCATCAACCTATATGAATGACCTTTTGGTTGAAGCGGTCATGAAAACGGTCGTTAAATATGCTCCCATAGCCTATAAGGAACCAAATAATTACGAAGCCAGAGGGCAGCTGATGTGGGCAAGCACTCTTGCGGATAATGCCACGCTTTGTAACGGCAATCAGCTGGTTGCTTTCAGTTGTCACGGGATAGAACACGAACTTTCGGCTTATTATGACATCACGCACGGCGTAGGTCTTGCCATTGTTACGCCCAGATGGATGGAATATGTTCTTTCAGATAAAACGGCTCCGAAATTTGCGCGTTTCGGCAGAGAAATTTTTAACGTTCAAGGCGATAATGATATGGAAAGCGCCAAGCTTACCATAAAAGTGCTTTATGACTTTTTCAGAAGCCTTGGCGTTCCGATGAGTTTCGGAGAATTAGGCATAACTTCTGAGCATTTTGAGGAAATGGCACATCACGCCGTAGAGGCTGAAGGACTTGAATATGCTTTGCTGCCTCTTACATCTAAAGATGTTAAAGCTATCTATGAAATGTGTTTATAGTTAAAAACAAAACGATAATAACTTCGGTTTTGACGGACAAAAAATGCCTATAATCGCAGACGATTCCCTGTACAGACCAAAACTTGCCGGACTAAACCGAAGAGCTCAAAACGTCTTGTTCAATGATCTCCCCCCTTCCCAAAAGATATCTTTTAGCGGTGGAGGCACGGTCGGAACTATGATACATTATGTTTGACAGTTGGATTTCGGACTTTATAAAGATATAAAAAAGCAGACGCCACACGGCATTCATTCTTTAATTTTATAGCCGGCTAAAAAGGATACGAACAAATGACAGCAAAACTGCCCCTGATCATCGGCATCGGCGAATTGTTATGGGACATGCTCCCCGCGGGGAAAAGAGCCGGAGGTGCTCCGGCGAATTTCGTTTATCATGCAGCGCGGGCGGGGGCACAAGGATACGTTGTCAGCGCCGTTGGTCAGGACGCTTTGGGGGACGAGCTCTTACAGGAATTGGAAAAAAACAAGATCGGACATTGTCTTTCTCGCGTTCCTTATCCGACCGGCACCGTCAAAGTCACGTTAAAAAACGGTATCCCTGATTATGAAATTGTGGAAAACGTCGCTTGGGATCACATACGGGTTTCGAAGGAAGCCGCCGCATTAATGAAAAAAGCGGACGCCGTTTGCTTCGGCACATTAGCCTCGCGTTCGCCGGAGTCACGCAGGACCATAGAAACGTTGCTGTCTTATACGCCCGAAAAGGCTCTGCGCTTTTTTGATATCAATCTGCGCGGCAATTATTATTCGTACGGGTTAATCGATACTTTATTAAAGAAATCAAACATTTTCAAAATCAACGATGAGGAATTAACCGTTCTGCAAAACCTGTTTCATCTGCCGGCACAGGAAGAACAGGCCTGTATGGAATTGCTTCAGCGCTATGGTCTGCGCTGTGTGATCTTAACAGCCGGGGAAAGGCACAGCTGCATTTATGCTACCGATGAAAAATCTTTTCTGCCCACGCCCAAAGTTCAGGTTGCGGATACCGTAGGGGCAGGCGATTCCTTTTCCGGCGCATTCACGACCAGTATTTTAACAGGAAAATCTTTGAAAGAAGCCCATGCCGCCGCGGTTCGAACAGCAGCTTTCGTTTCTTCCCGATCCGGCGCATGGCCGATTTATGAATAAATGCCGGCCTTCAATATTTTTAGTATTCAAATGATGTAAAATGGAATATCATTTTTCCAACCTTTTATATAAAGGGCGGATCATGAAAAAACATATTCTTTACATACTGGCCGCTGTTGCCGCCCTTATTCTGCTGCTTCCATTTTACTATCAAAATGTTATCACGGTAATTATAAGGATATCGGCGCCTGACGGAACATATGCAGATGTTTCCTATAAACCGGCACAAGCTTCTACATTTATTCATGCATGGAATTTTATTATTGAAAAAGAACAAACCCTTGTTGTAACGATAAATAAAAAAAGCATTTCGTCTATTAAATTAAACATAGGACACAAAAGTTCCAAAAAAATAGAAGTCCAATATTTAAAATTTATTGGGATAAAAAAAACAACCATTACTCCCCCTTTTGATCCAAAAAATATTAACCTTGGCAAAAGGAACGATATTTTTATATTTGATGATTTTCCGCCAATTGAAGCAAAAAAAATATTCTATATTTCTTCTTTTCTTTTTTGTACGATTGGCGTTATTCTCTTTTTCTTCGTTTTATCACAGAGCAGAAACTTTCAGCTGCTGTCAGCCGCAACAGCAGGCTATATTGGCTTTGCATTGAACAGCGATCTTAAATTTGCTCAGCTTAATCCTTTTTTGGGTATTCTTATCGTCTCTTTTCTATTTATTTTTTATCGCCGTCTGTTCTCAAAATATGAACAAACAGAACATTCTTCTCCCAAAAGCTTTTTTCCAGCTCTTTTGATTTCCGGCCTTGTTTTCGGCACGCTTAATCTTTTATCTGCGCGTTTATGCCTGTTTAATTCGTGGAAATTTGTCGTTAATTATCCTCTCCAAATGGTATTGGGCATCATCGGCCAAGCTATTTTCTTTTATGCTGTCGGAATCAGCTTTTTTAAATGGATATCCAACGGCAGCTTTTTTCAATCTGTCAGAACGTCCCCTATTCTTAATTCAGTCATAGACTTTTATAACCGCCGAACCGTTCTATGTTCTTTTTTGATTATTATCCTTTTTTGGCTTCCCTATCATTTTATCTATTATCCGGGTTTTTTCCCATGGACTTCCAAAGGTCAAATAAAACAAATATGGGACTATTTGCCGAAATCTCAAAACCAACCTGTTTTATCGACACTTCTGTTCGGCCTCTTTTTCAACGCGGGAAACGAACTTAAAAACATGAATTTAGGCTTTTATTTTTATACTGCCTTTCAGTCATGCGCCTGTGCTCTTGTTTTTGCTTTATGCATGGATCGTATTAAGCGCTTAGGTTTTAATTTTTATTATCAATCAGCATGTTTATTTTTCTTTGCTGTCTATCCGATCGGCGGATTGATTTCACTTTGGGATACAAAAGAAACGCTTTATTCCGCTGTTGTGACCTTTTTCGTCTTGCATACATTCTCTCTTGTTTATTTTCCTCAAAGATCTCTAAAAGCAAGAGTTTTTATTCTTTATGGCGTTGCTTTTCTGCTTGCTTGCCTGTTGCATCAAAGTGGCATATTCGTTACTCTTTCTACATCTCTGGCAATATTATTCCCAGCAAACATACCCTTACCTGTCAAAAAGAAAATTTTTGCTTTTTCCTTATTAAGCACCAGCCTTTTTCTGACATTGAATCAATATATTTTTCCGCTGTACGGATATGACAAAGTCTCGAAAAAAGAAGCCCTGTCCATTCCATTTCAGCAAACGGCCCGTTATTTAAAAAAATATCCCGAAGACCTTTCTGCCGAAGAAAGAAAAATCATTGAAGAGGTTTTGGATATTTCCAAAATGACAAAAAAATATTCTCCCTTTAACGCTGATTTTACAAAGAGCGCATATAAAATAAAAAATGATCCGAATGAAAACAAAAAATTGGCCGCCTATTTAAAAACAACCGTCAAAATGTTTTTCCGTCACCCGTTAACAGCGTTACAGGCGACCATGGCGAACAGTTTTGGTTATTACGCCTTCACTCCTTATTTTATCATTGAACAAAAAGAACCTTTCGACCGTCAATTATACACTGCATATCCCAAAAGCACACAGCCTCTCAGAGATTTTCTTGAAACATTCTATCAGGATAAAACTGTCTCCTCCCTTCTTTATACAGGACTGCGTCCTCCCGTTTATACATGGTTGCTTGTTTTACTGGGACTTTCTTTTATATCAATCAAGCGTTCCAAACATTTATTGCTGTTGGTTCCGTCCGCCATGTCTGTTTTGATTTGCATCGCCTCGCCTATAAACGGATTATTAAGATATATGCTGCCGGTAATCATGAGTATGCCGATTGTTTTTTCTTTTTGTCTCGCGGTTTATTTTAAAGAAGAAAGGGCGACGGAAAATCAATGAAAAAGAATATTGTTTACTGCCTGATCTGCACTGTTTTGCTGATGATTTCAGCGTTTCCTCTTTATCTCCAGCATATTATTCAGATTGAAATAACGGCTCAATCAAATAATGCTGTTTTGGTCAAATTAATAAATACCGATCAAAACATAAATATTCAGGAAAAAGTTATAAGCCCGTTTCAAAATAAAATCTATTTTAATATTCTTACAGATAATTTAAAAAACTTAAAATTATCTTTTGTACAAGAAGCAAATCCTTATCAATTTTTAACTCCACCTCGTTTTTCAAAAAGAGGTTCATTTAACCACATCAACAGCTATGCTCAAACTTTTAATTTATTTTTTCTGTTGAAGAAAAAATCAACCTTAGAAATAAGTTCTCTAAAAATTATTGGAAAGGAATCTCTGCCTTTGGAAAACAATGAAAAAATACAGCATAATTTCAAGAAAACATATGAAAATTTGAATATACCGGCCGCGGTTCACTTTTCTTTCATCACAGCATTCATTCTTGCCCTTTCTTTTTTCACGGGATCATATCTTATTTTCCGATTCAAGACTGTTGCCGTCATCGCGGCTTCAGCAGCCGGTTATTTTTGTTTTTCTTTTTATTTTAACCATAATCTCGCGGAGCAAAGTCCTTTATTAACATGTTTTCTGATAATTTCTTTCTTCTGCCTGTATCGCCAGACATATCTTTTATCCTCTTTTCCTTTTAACCGCCCTCTTTTTATTTTCAGTATATGCTGCAGTTTACTTCATATATCCGCTTATACAGCTGAACACACGCTTTCTTTTGATGTTTTGCCGCAAAATTATCTTATGATGATAATCGCAGCCGTTTCAGAGATCATTTTATTTTATACTGTCTTTCTTTATGTCTTTAAATTTTTTGATTATTTAAAATTTTATCCGACACAAAAAGAAAATAATTATATAAAATTTTATAAAGAACATATTTTTATTGTTTCTTTTTGTTTTATTTTATTTATTTACCTTATTTTTGATTTAATTTATTATCCGGGTAAAATTTCTCCCAATATGGTCAATCAAATCAGACAAATGGCCCATAAATATGATCCTACTCAACATCACCCCTTTCTTTCGACTTTTATTATGTGGCTGTGCTTTAAAGTAGGTTTTGTTTTTAAAATTCAAAGTTTCGGTCTTTTCCTTTATATTTTATTGCAAAATATTGTTTGTGCCGGAGCTTTTGCCGCCAGTTTAAAAGAGTTAGATCGGTTAAAATTATCGTTCCTCTTTATTTTTGTTTCATTGTTATTTTTTTCTGTCATTCCTTTTGGTTTTTTTGCCGTTTATGGAGCAAAAGACGTCTTATACAGCGGAATTTTTGTTTTCTTTGTTTTGCAAACCATTTCTTTTCCTGCCAAAAAAACAGTGTCTGACGCCGCCTTATATATCTCAACCGCTTTATTGCTGAGCCTTCTGCGAAACAATGGTCTTTATGTTGTTTTGCCCGCTTTTCTATTTTTATACTTTTCTTCTTCCCGAAAAAAAACAGCGATAACAGCTTTTGTCTGCACTTTTCTGCTTTTTTGGAGCTGCACGCAAATCATTTTTCCCGCATTGGGCTTTATTCCCGGAAGCAAAAAAGAAATATTCTCTATTCCTTTTCAACAAACGGCGCTTTATGTCAAAAAACACGATGCGCAGATAACACTGGAAGAACACCAAGCCATTGCAAATGTTTTGGAGATACAGAAATTGGCCGCTCTCTATCAAAAAGCCCTTTCTGACCCTGTCAAAGCAACATATAAGATATGGCAAGATCCGCAGGAAATCCCTTTATTAAAAAATTATCTGTTTGTTTGGGCAAAAATGTTTTTCAAACACCCGATCACATATGTACAGGCTTTTTTAGCCCTATCAGACCAATATTATACCTTTGTCGAAAACCCGCCGAAATTTCCCGCGAAAATAACCTATAAAAAAATAATCCCCAAAGTACGGGAATTGCATGCGACTGAACCTGTAAAAAAAATAACGGACAAATTTTTTTACTCCTATTTATGGACAGTTCCCCCTTTATATCTTCTTTATTCCTGTTCTTTTTATTCAATTGCCTTTTTCTTAACCGTCATATATTTTTTCCGGCATCAAAATTGGAAAAACAGCGCTCCTTTTATTCCGGTGTTTTTCACGATTTTAATTTGCATTGCCTCACCAATGAACGGATTGCTGCGGTATGCCATGCCCCTTATGGCCGCATTTCCTTTATGCATCGGATTGGCCGCAGCTCCGGCACTGCCTAATGTTGGAAAGGAAAAGAAAGAGGAACATGACTGAAAAAGAAAAAATGCTGCAGGGATTACTTTATGATTCGGGTGATTCCGAATTATCTGAAGAACGCCGGCGATGCAAACAACTTTGTCAGGAATATAATTTTCTGCCTTGCGACGAAACGGAAAAGAAAGCCGACCTTCTGCGCCGGATTTTGAAAAAAACGGGAAAGAACTGCACCATTGAACCCTTTTTCCAGTGCGATTACGGCTATAACATAAGTGTCGGAGAAAATTTTTACGCCAATCACAACTGCGTCTTTTTGGATACCGCGCCGATTACGTTCGGCGATCACGTCTTTATCGGACCGAACTGCGGTTTTTATGCGGCGGAACACCCGCTGGACGCGGCGACGCGCAATAAGGAATTGGAATCCGCCCGCCCGATTACGGTCGGAAATAACGTCTGGATCGGCGGCAATGTTTGCGTTTTGCCCGGCGTATCAATCGGAGACAACGCCGTCATCGGCGCAGGCAGCGTCGTTGTAAAAAATATCCCTGAAAATTCGGTCGCCGTCGGAAATCCGTGCGAAGTAATCCAAAAATTATAGTAGCGCAAAATTTTATTTTCCTATACTCCTATATTTTATGAACACGAAACAGCCTCGACTGGGAACGGACCCGATTTTGAAACTGTTGCTGATATTCGCTCCGCCGGCGATTATCGGACTGCTGATCAACGCGTCCTATAATTTGATAGACCGCATTTTCGTCGGCAATGGAATCGGCGCTTTGGGGCTGGCAGCGATAACGGTTTGTTTTCCCAGCATGATTTTGCAGCTGGCTCTGGGGTTAATGGTTGGTATCGGCGGCAGCGTCAATTTCGCTGTCAGCTTGGGACAGAAAAAAATTCCCCGCGCCGAAAAAATTTTTACAAACTCGGTTATGCTGATTGTTATTCTGGCACTTCTTTTTACCATCGTTCATCTGTTTTTTGCAGAACCTTTGCTGCGGCTATACGGCGCTACGCCGACAATTATGCCGCATGCGAAAACATATTTGAGCATTATCTGTCTCGGTTCGGTTTTCATGATGACGAACATGACGCTGAATAATTTTATCCGCGCCAGCAGCTTTCCCCGCTTTGCCATGTGCACAATGCTGATCGGAGCAATTGCAAACACGATTTTAGACGCTTTATTTATTTTCGTCTTTAAATGGGGCATTGTCGGCGCTGCTGCCGCTACCGTCATTGCTCAGGCGGTTTCCTTTTTATGGGCCTCTTCCTTTTTCATTTCTTCCCGAGCCATTTATCGTTTCCGAAAAAAATACATAAAACTATCGCCGAAAATCGTTTCAGCGATCTGTTTTGTTGGCGCCGCGCCGTTTTTAATTCAAATCACCAACGGATTTATGCAGACGCTGATCAACAAATCTTTGATTCAATACGGCGGAGATATTGCCGTTTCCGCTATGGGAGCGACTTTAGCCGTCACGATTTTACTGTTTATGCCCATCACCGGCTTGTGTGAAGGCATGCAGCCGGTAATTGGATTTAACCTCGGCGCGGAAAAGTACGACAGAATGTTAAAGATTTTTCGGTTAAACCTGATCGCTTCGACTGTTTTTTTCATTTTTGGTTGGGGAGTTCTTCAGCTTTTTCCCGAAACGATCATTCGTGTATTCAACAATCGGGATCAAGAATTGATTACAATAGGGACTCAATCGTTAAAAACAATCAGTCTGCTTTATCCTTTTATCGGCCTGCCGATCGCGACGACTTTTTTTCTGCAGGCTGTCAAACATCCGTCTATGGCCGCTTTTTTAGCGGTCGGTCGCCAGCTGCTGTTTATTATTCCGTCTTTGCTGATCCTGCCGCGCTATTTCGGTCTGAACGGCGTGTTTTATGCTTTTCCGACGGCCGATCTTTTAGGTTTTTTTGTCGCCGTGCCGATTACAGTTCAGCAGTTTAGAAAATATGGCAAAAAACAACGGGAATCTGAGACTACTTCTGTTCTTCCTGAAGCGGCTTAGTTTCTTGAACTGTTATTCCCATGGCCTTAAGAAGCTTACCGAACAAGGCCGTTTGCGGATAGTTTCCCATAAAGAAAAACGCGCCGTTTCCGATAGCCGAAACAGGAACGGGAACTCCCGTTTGCCCGAAAGTGGAATACCCCAATCCGGCCCGACGCGCTAAAATCTGAGCCGGCGCAATCTGCAAAGGATCATATTTGTCGTATTTATTCACATACGCCTCTGTTTTAGGTCTTTTGGCCGGCTCCATCATGCTGTAGCGAAATGCCTCGCGCAGACCGGAAAGTTCCGCCGCACTCAAATTCATCTCCAAAGCCTTTTTAGCTTCTTCATCACCGGCCTTCGCTTTTGCATTCAATTCCTTTTTTTGTTCTTTAGACAGTATGCGCAAACCGAAATTTTTTTCAATTTGAGGCATAAAATCTTCTAAAACCGCTCCGGCCTGCCGACGCTGACGAAAACGGCTGATCACCGGTTTAAAGGCATCGGCGGAAATATTTTGATTTTTTAAAATATCGGCCTTTAAATCTCCGGAATTATCAACCCCCAGGGTCAGCCCTCCCGTTTCAACCGTTCCAGTCACAATGATCAATGTTTCCTGATCGTGCGTATGATAAAAATCCCATGCGGCCTGAACGGCTTGGTCAAACGCGTTAATTTCCTTGATCAGAGCCGCCGTATCGTGCATTCCAGCGGCCTGATTCATTTTGCTGCCGATCGTGATCAGGACAAAGCCCTTCTCGCCTTGAAATTTATCTATTGCTTTTTGAACAAACATAGCCAAAGAGGGCGCTTCCGGCTTCGCATCAATTGCAAAGGGGATATTCTTCAAGGACGCGATCACCTTACCGGAGGGCAAAACTTCGTCTTTCTGCAAAGAAAACAGCTGTTTATACCCTCCGTTTTTCAAAACGACGCCCAAATCTTCTTTTTGAAACGATTTTTGACGTTTGAAAGCCTGCCCGATCATCAAAGAAATGCCGCTGTCCTTTGTCTGAACGGCAATATCGTAATAATTCTGCTTTTTAGCGGAATGCGCATAAAAAGAAGCCGGCACGGCTCCGTCCAAAAAAGAATCCGCAATAATGCCGACAGCATACCCTTTTTCCGCAACAACAGAAGTTATCAAGGGCAGCGCCGGCTCATTTTCCGACAGCATAGAGATCATGCCCTCCGCCCCAAGTTGTCCGGTTGCCAATGCTCCGGCAGAAGAAGCCGTATCAGCCAAATTAGACTTTGCCGATGCTGCCGTGGCCACGCCCTGCACCGGCAGCGTATTAACAAACAAATGCTTTCCTTCTGCCAATTCGGTCAATCGTCTTTGCGCATAAGAAGCACCGTCGCCGATAAATAAAAAAACATATTTCGCAAGTTTTTCTTCCTGACATGCGTTAAGGAGACAGCACATCAGACAAAAACCGCCCAACAGCAAGCGGTGTTTGGCTTTTTTAATAGAAAATAAGAAAGGAAACATAGTTGACTCTTTAAGGCTTCTGTAAGATAAAATTAACTTTGAGCGTATTAAAAAAACTTATGCACACAATGTCAAATAAAAAGAATCTCTTTTTGTTTTTCTAACGGAATAATGGAAAATGAAAACTCATTTGCTGATCCCTTCGCTTTTATTCGGCCTGCTTGCGCTGCCGGCACATGCGGATCCGTTTGATATTGAAGGCGAAGTAACACCTGTGCCGAAAGCTCCGGTTTGCTCAACGAATGCAACGAAAGAAAAGCTGCATTTGGCAGACGTCATCAATCTGGCTTTATGCCAAAACCCGCAGACACAAAAGCTTTATATGGGGGCGTTGGCAACGGCTGCCGAATACGGCCAAACGAAATCGGATTACTTACCGACACTGGACTTCAATGCCGGCATCAATCAATCGGACACAACCATTCATCACGGTCGAAATTCTAATTCAACAATGGCATCGGCAGGCCTTTCTTTAAACTGGCTGCTGTTTGATTTTGGCGGTCGGGAGGCGTCAACCAAAATTGTCCGGCAATCCTTGAATGCAGCTTTAGCCACTCGTTCGGATACCCTGCAAAGCTTGATTTTTGAAGCTGCCGAAGCCTATTATCAGGTTTTTGCGGCGCAGGAGGAATACAACAATTCCAATGCGACACTGGCCGCCGCTTTGTCGGCTTTTGAAGCGGCTGCCAAACGATATGAATTGGGACTGGCGGCATTATCCGATAAACTGCAAGCGGAAACGTCTTATTCCGAAGCTCAGCTCTCCGTCACCAAAGCGGAAGAATCTTTAGCTTTAGCCAAAGGCCGCTTAGCCGTTTTATTGAATTTTTCTCCGGATCAGTCCTTGGACCTGTACGAAGAAAAATATTCCATGGACAACCTCATGGTTCCGGACAACATCACAAACCTGCTTAAAACAGCATTGAATAACCGGTCCGACATACAAGCCAAAAAGGCCGCCGTAAAACAGGCCGAATCAACGCTTGACATGCAAAAGGCTCAAAACGCGCCGAGCTTCAACTTGTCTGCCGGTTTAAACGGTCAGGACGAACTGACCAAAAATGGTCCCAGATCTCATACCAGCTCTGTCGGATTGACAATGACAGTCCCTTTGTTTACGGGCTTCAAAAATTCTTACAGAACCTCTCAGGCCCGTTATCAATTGGAACAAAGCAAAGCCGAACTTAAACAGCTGGAAAACAATATTCAGCAAGAAGTATGGACAACTTATCAGAATTTTATCACAGCCAAAAAAACGTATGAAATTTCTTTAACGATGTTTGCTTCCGCCGATCAAAACGCCAAAGTCGCTTTAGGCGCTTATAAAGCCGGCAAAGGAAGTATTTTAAATGTTTTGGACGCTCAATCGAAACTGGCAGATGTGCGGACGACCAAAAGTCAATCTTTTTATGATTTACTGATCGCAAAAACAAATATGATCCGGAAAATCGGATTGATTGATCCCTTTAAAACGAACAAAGGATTTTAACCCATGAAAAAAACGCTTGTTATTCTTATCATTTTAGGACTGGCCTGCGGCGGTATCCTGTATTACAGACATTACGGCAAAAAATCCGAAATCGTTTATGATACAACGACGCCCGTCCGAGGCAGTTTGCGCGTTGATGTCACAGCTTCCGGCACGATTCAGCCCGTTAATATCGTCAGCGTCGGCACTCAGGTTTCAGGCATTATCGAAAAAGTTTTTGTGGATTACAATTCCACGGTAAAAAAAGGCGACTTAATAGCCCAGCTGGAAACCTTTACTCTGGAAGAGGACCTGAAAGAGGCTAAAGCCGCCGTGACGGACGCCAAAGCAAAACTTGATTATGCGAAACTGAACGCCAAACGAAACAAAGAGCTGTTTGAACAAAACTTTATTGCCCGTTATGAATGGGAAGAAGCAGAGCTCAGCGCCGTCAACGCTCAGGCCACTTATGACAAAGCCATAGCGCAGCAGAAAAAAGCCAAACGCAACTTAGGTTATGCCAACATCGTTTCTCCGGTTAACGGCATTATTGTTACCAAAGAAGTCGAAGAAGGTCAAACCGTTGCTTCCAGCTTCCAAACGCCGGAACTGTTCACTATTGCGGAAGATCTGACCAAAATGCAGATTGAAGCATCGATTTCCGAGGCTGATATCGGTCAAATCAAGACCGGTCTGCCGGTTACTTTTACGGTGGACACTTTTCCGGCCGATACCTTCAATGGAATTGTAGACCAAGTTCGTTTGCAGCCGACGGAAGATTCCAACGTTGTCATGTATACCGTTGTCATTGCGATCTCAAACGACGATCTGCGTCTGCTGCCGGGCATGACGGCTTACGTTACGATCACGGTGGAAGAAAAACATGACATATTGAAGCTGCAAAACATGGCTTTCCAATTCCGTCCCGTAACGGGAGGCACTGTTTCCGCTAAAAAATCCAATGTGGAACGCCAGCGCATCATTCAGGAACGCAAATCCTTACAGCCGAATGAAGCAATGATTTATGTGCTTGAAGGCAACACGCCCGTAGCGCGCAAAGTTAAGAAAGGCATTTCCAATTTGCTGGAAACAGAAATAACAGAGGGCCTTTCGGCAAACGAAAAAGTTGTTTTAGAAGATTTAACAACAAAAGTCAGCGTTAAGCGCGGAGGACCTCCATGACCAAAAAAGTCATTGAAATCAAAGACGTCTGCAAAACCTATTTCATGGGCGGCGGCATGAAGCAGGATGTGCTGAAACACATCAACATGACCGTGGAAGAAGGGGAGTTTGTCGCCATTATGGGCCCCTCCGGCGCGGGCAAATCCACCTTTATGAATGTGCTCGGCTGCCTGGACCGACCGACTTCCGGCCAATATATTCTGGGCGGAAAAGAAGTCTCCTCCATGAATGACAATGAGCAGGCCCATATCCGCAACCGCATGATCGGCTTCGTCTTTCAGGGCTTTAACCTGTTAATGCGGCGAACGTTGACGGACAATGTTTCTTTGCCGCTGATTTATGCCAATGATACGACCAAAGAAGAACGGATCAAACGAGCCGTTGAAAAATTGGAACTCGTGGGGCTGAAGGGATTTACGGACCGTTATCCCAACCAAATTTCCGGCGGCATGCAGCAGCGCGTCGCTATAGCCCGCGCGCTGATCAATGCGCCTGAAATGATTCTGGCCGACGAACCGACCGGAAACTTGGACAGCAAAACCAGTGATGAAATCATGCTTTTCCTGCAAAAATTAAACGCGGAACAGGGCATAACCATCGTTTTAGTCACGCATGAACCTGACATCGCGCTGTATGCCCGTCGCTTAGTGCGCATTGTGGACGGAACGATCGCTTATGACGGCGCAGTTAAAGATTACAAGGAGCAGGCCAAATGATAAAATCCGTTTTTTATGAAGCCTGCCTGTCCATGACAGGAAACAAGCTCAGATCGTTTTTAACCACGCTCGGCATTATCATCGGCGTATGCGCGGTTGTCATGATGGTCGCCGCCGGACAAACAGTTCAGAACATCATTCAGGAACGCTTTGTTGCAATGGGATCAAACCTGCTGATTATCCGATCCGAACGGCCCAAAGCAACCGTTAAAACATCAGGGCCGACAACGTCGATTACATTGGACGACGCAAACGCATTAAAGACACTGCGCGGATTGGACGTGGTTGCTCCGGTGTTAAGCGCGTCAGCCCAAGCGATTAACGGAGCCAACAACTGGAGCGTTTCCATCACCGGAACAACGCCGGATTACATGAAAACCGCCAACTGGGAAATCGCCAAAGGCCGCGGACTTGACGAACAGGACATACGCCGGGGCACAACGAATGTTGTGATCGGACACGAAGTGATGACAGAACTTTATCCGTACGAAGACCCGATCGGCAAAACGATCCGCATCGGCAACCAACCGTTTAACATTGTCGGCGTTTTAAAAGAAAAAGGATCCAGCACGGGCGGCGCCAATCAGGACTCGGCGGTCATGATGCCTTTGCTGACGGTACAGCGGCGATTTAATCGTTACGCGAAATTAAACGCACTGAATTTTATTGCCGTCAAATTTGCGGAAAGCGAAGATTTGAACATTGTCGAACAGCGCATTACCCGCTTTTTGCGCGGTCGCCATAAAATTAAGGACGAAGATCCTGATGACTTCCGTATTTTCAATATTGCCGAATTTGTTGAAAATATCCGCCTGATCGGAACGGTTCTGTCTATTTTATTAATGGCGATTGCCTCCATTTCCCTGATTGTCGGCGCGATCGGCATCGTCAATATGATGTTGGTATCCGTTACGGAACGAACGCGGGAAATCGGCATACGCAAAGCCTTGGGCGCTCCCAACAATTGGATTATGCTGCAATTTTTATTTGAAGCCGTCCTTATTTCCATGATCGGCGGCGTCATCGGCCTTATTTTGGGAATTGGCCTTTCTCAGCTGGGCGGATATTTTTATAAAGTCTCCGTCCCCTTCAGTCTGTGGCCGGTCGTTCTTTCCTTTACCGTTGCTCTGGTTGTCGGCGTTATTTCCGGCGTTTTCCCAGCATACAAAGCAATGAAACTGGACCCGATTGAAGCTTTGCGATATCAATAAAAATCTCCCCGTCCAATCGAACGGGGAGATTTCTTTGCCTTTTATCACGAGTTTGAAGCGGCTGAAGTTTTCTTTTTTATTTCTAAATACTCGGCAACCCCTAACCCTCCATATAAAACCAGATAAAATCCTAACAACGTGGAAACGGTAAAAATTCCTAACAAAGGCGATCCTAAAATCCACAAACCGAATAAAATGCCTAAGAGGCCGGAAATTAAAAGCCATTTCCAAGTGGGATTTCCTGTCGCTTTGGAATCAAGTCCAACAGAAACCTGAAGCACGGCAATGCACAAAATCCAAATTGCTAATAAAAACGGTAGAGATTCGGCTGCTATGCCCAAATTTAAAATCAAAACCCCTCCAAGAATAAAATCCAATAGCCCCATTGCCAATAACCACCCCGAGCGTAGCGAATAAAAATCCATTAAATAACCACAGCCGCTGATGATAAACATCACTCCCAGATAAAGCGCCGCAGCTAACAATGCCGAATCCGGAAAAATCCACGCCAAAATACCGGCAATAATCATAAAAACACTGGAAAGAAGCAAACCTTTCCTGACTTTTAAATCCTTTTTCGTTTCAGTCATCATATACTCCTTTGTTTTTTTCAACATAGCAAAAAACAAAGGAAAGGCTTATCATCTTTAAGTTTATAACTCTTTGGTTTTATTTATCTTTCTTCTCTCTTTGCGTTAATTCGAAATTAGCGATCTTGATCGTTTCATAATAGGGCAGCAGAACTAAAAGAATTGAAATCAAAAGCAAATAAAGCCTTTGCCCGCTTAATTCGACAACATCAAACACGTCCAAAACGAAAAAGATCAGGATAAAAATATTCAAACCGATTGTTGCAAATTTTAAATTTCCGACAGCTGTTTTTTTCCGACTGTCCAATAAAGTTTCTTTTGCATTTTTTCCCTTCTGCACTAAGTTTTTATAATCAAAGACAGAATTTCGGACCAACTGATTTTTTCGCACATCTATTGCTTCAAAAAAGGGTTCCGTTTCTTTGGGAAAAACCAAGTAACCGACAATATCCGGATTGACTTTTTCCGCTTCAGCCGTATAGCGTCGGAGCTGCTGTTTCCCGGCTTCTTCCGTCTGAGGCGTTCTTTTTGTTTTCAGTTCGAAAATCTGCAACGGCGTATTGGTATTTGGATCGACTATTGTTAAATCGGGGCGATATTTTCCTATTTTGTAATCGACTAAAATACTTTCCTCCGGATATCCCTTTTTCATCAGGAAATCTTGTACGCTTTCCATCAAATCCCGTTGATTTTCCTCTGTCATTTCTTGTCCCGGCTTTATTGCATCATATTATTAATCT
Source organism: Alphaproteobacteria bacterium (assembly GCA_017480385.1). Taxonomy (GTDB): domain Bacteria; phylum Pseudomonadota; class Alphaproteobacteria; order CAAGCB01; family CAG-977; genus UBA11549. The sequence goes on from JAFVAT010000007.1 coordinate 51,423, forward strand.
AAAAATTCCAAAGCCGGAAACAAGACGTTCATAGACTTATTTTCTAAATAAAACCTCTCTTCCCTTTTCAAAAGGATTACCCCTTGCCGTTTGGTTAAAATTATTTTTTAAATAAACAAATATTCGCTGATATTGCTTTTTTCGGTATGGATATTGTTGCGAAAATGCGGATAGGGAATATCATAGAAATCAACAGATCCGAAAGCGCTCGCTTTTTCAAGAATGTTTTCTTTTTTCAACAGTCCTTCGGAATTATAGCTTAACACAAGCGTTGAACATTGAGCTTGAGAAAAAATTATTTCCAACCCTCTTTCGGCTTTTTCCTTATTGCAAAAATCGGATTTCTGATCGGAATATTCCCTCATTCCGGTAACGCCTCGCAAGAACGGATTGTCATATTTTGCTATCGTTTCCAGTATATGATAATTTGGCGCGTATTGCCGTCCATTATATGGTGGATCAATATAACTGATTCTGTATATATTCTGCTATTTTATAAGCGTTCTTATCCGTGGTATCGACATAGTATCCCTTGCATCAAAATTCTTTGTTGAGATATTTGAACTTTATGTTCTTCCACCGCTCATAAACCATCAAACTGCTTTTTTTCTTTCAAAAATCACATAAATCCCGCCACACTTATTTTCGGTGGTATTTCGATCAACATATGTACGTGATGTTTACAATTCCATGTCGAAAGTGATAATGTCTTTATATCATTCGTTGTTAACTCCTTAGTCTCTGTTGCAGTTGCCGGATTGCATTCTGAATTTACCTAAGGAGTTTTTTTGTGTAGAATTATAAGCTTTTCTGAACAATGTGCCCGGTGCGCAGTTTCCGGAGTATAAAAAAGCCCCGTTTTGAATTGTCCCTTGAAAATTGGACAGTAAAAAAAGTCCCGAAGATTGCGATAGCAATTTTCGGGATAATTTTTTAACTTTAAGCCAAAAGGAAAGGATAATTCGTGAAGCATCACATTTTTACCAAAGAAGAACGAGAAGGATTGGAGAATAATCCGAACATTTCCAAAGTTCTCAACAGCAATGTGGAATATACGGAGGAGTTCAAGCAAAAAGTATTGTCTGAACATAAAGAATTAGGAAAGACAGCAAAGCAAATATTTTCAGAAGCGGGAATACCTAATTGGTTTAATTGCGGCAAATACGCAAGTAAGTGTTTGGATAGATGGAAATATCAACAGCGGCACCGTAAAATAAAGAAAAGAGATCTCTCCAAGGTTGAGGAAAACAAACTTTTGCAAGAGATGAGCAAGCAAGAGCTAATAAAAGAAATACAATTATTAAGATTGGAGAATGAATTCTTAAAAAAACTCGAACCCTTGGAACAATAAAAAAAGAAGAATTAATCAAGATTGTATCCAAAGGGCGAAAGCTTGACTTGAGTGTAAAACAAGTTTGTCAAATAACGAAAATATCAAGGAGTTCCTTCTATTATAAGATCAAGCATAAAGATGATAAATTTTTAAAAGATAAGAGCGCGTTGCAATTTATAAAAAACGTCAAAAAGCAGGCATTCGAACTATCGCTATGATTTTGCAAAATAAATATGGCATCATAATGAACTTGAAGAAGATCGCGCGCATAAAAAAACAATATGGTTTGACGCCCCGAATACGCAAGAAAAATCCATATAACGTGTTGTTTAAGAACGATTTGGAGCATCGAACGGCACCAAACCTGCTACAACGGAAATTTGATGTAAATAAGCCGGATACGATATATTCAACCGACATCAGTTACTTGCTTTATAAAGACGGACAACGCGCGTATTTAAATGCGACGAAGGACTTGGCAACCAAAGAAATCGTTGCGTTTAACATCAGCAAAAACTTATCAATACAAACAGCGTTTATTGGTTTGGAGAAGGTGTTGAAACATAAGAATTGCTCAAAATTGATGATACATTCTGATCAAGGCGTGCATTATACATATCTGCTGTACATTCAAAAACTCAAAGAGTTCGACGTGACGCAAAGTATGTCGCGAAAAGGGAATTGTTTGGATAACGCTCTGATAGAAAGCTTCTTCAGACATTTGAAAGACGATATAGACATCAAAGCCTGCCGGACTTTTGAAAAGTGAAAACTCTGGTTGAAAATTATATCGATTATTATAAGAATGAACATTGTCAGTGGAACTTAAACAAAATGACACCGGCTCAACGCCGATGCCATTTGTTAAACCTCTCCTGATGAACTGCCACGAGACTTTTTTTACTGTCCATTTTTCAGGGGACTGTTCATTTCGGGGCTTTTTTATCGTTTGCCGATTAATCGGCCAGCTGAAGAATGCCACACAATTTAACGGTAGCTTCCTGCGTATTGATTTTTTCCAAAGCAGCCAATTCATTCGCCAGACGATCCAACGCTTGTTCATAAATCTGACGTTCGCTGTAAGATTGATCCGACTGTGATTGAGAACGATATAAATCGCGTACCACTTCGGCTATTGAAATCGGATCTCCCGAATTAATTTTCGCTTCATATTCTTGTGCGCGACGGCTCCACATTGTGCGTTTTGCCTTCGATTTTCCGCGCAATGTTTCCAAAGCCGTATCCATAATATTCTTGTTGGAAAGCTTTCTTAAGCCTGAATTTTTCGCTTTTGTCATCGGAACACGCAATGTCATGCGGTCCTTGTCAAAATGAACAGCAATCAATTCTAATTCCTGTCCTGCAACGGTGTCTTTTGTAATGCTCAAAACTTTGCCGACGCCATGAGTCGGATAGACAACAAAATCACCGGTCGAAAAAGAAACTTCTTTCACCATTTCGCATATCCTGTGTGTCAAACGTTCACGTCCGGTCATATAACACAACTTCCGCCTTTCTGCTTAAAATTATGCCTTTATGCCAGACGCCAAAAAAGGAAGCCGCTTGCTGCATTTTAACACTCAACACAGTCCTAACTTCAGCCCCCTGTAAGAGATTAATGTATCATAAAATACGGATCAGGGGTAGCATTTAGTTATAAAAATTTAACAAACCATTAACAATTCAATCACTTTTTTGAAAAAAAGTCTGATATTAAGAGGACGGCAAATTATCCGGAATCAAGCGCGTTTCCTGACCATATAAGACAAAAACCCGTTGTCCGACGGCGAGTCGGTTCTTCATACCCTGAATAACCGTTATCATATTTCCGTCTGCCAAACGCACAATATATTGCAGCGCTTTTTGTTCACTCAGCTCTTTTTCCGTTACACCCCCGATAAACGCGCCCAACAATGCACCGCCGACAGAGGCCAGCACACTGCCCGCCCCCCGTCCGATCGTTGAGGCCGCGACCCCTCCGGCCACTCCGCCGGTTAAAGTCCCTGCCCGGGAATTTCCTTGAATTTGTATGGAACGAACGTCAATGATAACGCCTTGGCCAACTCGATTTGCCTCGCCGACAGAAGACATTTGATAAGAATCATCGCTGATATCGCGTGCGCACGAAAACAAGAAAAAACAGAAAAGAAAAAGAACGGAAAATTTCATCAGCCGCCTCCTTTTTCTTTCATCTTAGACGTTTTTCGAAAAAAAACACCCTGACTATAGGCAGATAGTCAAAAAGAGGCCAACTGACAAAAACGATTATTCAGCAGGAAGGGCCCGCATATCCGGCGAATGGTTTTTCCTTCTTCGAAAAACTTTTTTCCATATACCTCTATGCCTTCCCGCCCCGCGTACCGGTACGAAAGTTTCGCATTGCAAAAACTGCCGCCCGCTTTGTTTCCGGAACAGGCGGCTGAGTTTTTCATAATTTAAGCAGAGAAATCCGTTTTAAATTGAGTAAATTTCTCGTCCTTATAGCCTTCCCAGCTTTTAATTTCATGAACGATGCCGTTTTCCATGCCATTACGCAGAACCGTCAGCGTCATGTTTTCTATTTCAGCAACTAAGCGGCGAAGCATATCGGCTTGTTTTTCCGCCGGCATAACACCGTCCTGCGCTTCAATTAAACCGAACAAAGCCTCCGTATCATATGCCGCAGCCACAACCAGATAGGCTTTAACAATATCAACGACAGAGGCGCTGCTTTCCGTACGCATTTTACCAATAAAGTTCACGCCGACACGATTAATTAAGTTATTAACTATCATTGTAGCGCTGATTTCACGGCGCAAAGAATGCTTGGCAATATATTCCGGCCAATTTTTCCGCAAAGCTTCCGGGAAATAAAAGGGCAGCCATTTTTCCTGAACATATGGATCGTCCGGCAAATCGCTGTTTAAAACGCCGTCATATAAATACAGTTTCGCATATGCCATTAAAACAGCCAAAGCAGGACGCGTCAGTCCCAACCCCTGATTAAATCCGGCGTCCATTTCCGCATCTGTCGGCAAAGATTCCAAAGCACGGTTTAATCTGTCCTCCTTTTCCAAGGCATGGATCAGCTTTTTATTGCCGGGAATACTTTTTGCGCCGCGGTGCTGCATATAAGACAATACCTGCGTTTGCAAATAATTATCCCGCAGAACCAAGGAAGCGACTTCATCTTGCATGGATTTCAGCAGCGCGTTGCGTTCCTCCATTGTCATTTTTTTATCAGCCACAATGGAATTCAGCATAATTTTAATGTTGACTTCATGGTCGGAACAGTCCACGCCGCCTGAATTATCAACAGCGTCCGTGTTTAACCGACCGCCCCGCAAAGCATATTCAACGCGCGCCTTTTGCGTCAGTCCCAAATTAGCCCCTTCGGCAATGACTTTTGCCCGAATTTGAGGCGCATCAATCCGGCAGGCCGCATTTGCACTGTCCTTCGCGTCCATTTGCGTTTCGATTGAGGATTTCACATAAGTGCCAATACCGCCGAAATACAGTAAATCAACCGGCGCGGCCAGGATTGCTTTTATCAGTTCGTCCGGCGCCAATACAGTTTGAGACACACCCAACACGGCACAGGCTTCTTTTGAAATGGTAATCATCGGCTCTTTACGGCTGTATATCCCTCCGCCGGCAGATAAAACAGAACGGTCATAATCCGCCCAGCCGGCTTCGGCTTTAAACAAGCGCTGCCGTTCTTTAAAAGAAGCCGCAGGATCCGGATTCGGGTCAATAAAAATAGAAGACGAGTTAAACGCTGCTATCAGTTTACTGTGTTCGGAACATAACAAAGCGTTGCCAAAAACGTCCCCGGCCATACTGCCAACGCCGACCATTGTAAAGTCCTGTGTTTGGCAGTCGCGCCCCATTTCACGGAAATGCCGCTTGACGCTTTCCCAAGACCCTTTGGCCGTAATCGCCATTCCTTTATGACTGAAGCCCGTTGATCCGCCGGAAGCAAAAGCGTCGCCCAGCCAAAAACCGTATTCGGCAGAAAGCGCGTTGGCAATATTGGAAAAACCGGCCGTTCCTTTATCCGCCGCAACGACAAGGTACGGATCGTCATCATCATAGCGGACAACATCTTTCGGCGGCACGATTTTGCCGTCAACAATGTTATCCGTAATGTCCAGCAATCCGCGCATCATCGTTTTGTAGGCATTAACGGCATATTCCTGAATTTCTTCCTTTTCTTTGGGAGGATTTTTCGGGAAAAAGCCGCCTTTGGAACCAACCGGCACAATGACGACATTTTTGACCTGCTGCGTTTTCACCAAGCTTAAAATTTCCGTTCTGAAATCCTCTTTTCTGTTTGACCACCGGATCCCGCCGCGCGCGATTTTGCCAAAACGCAAATGAACGGCGTCCACATGTTCGGAAAAAACGAAAATTTCAGCCATTGGCTTAGGCTTAGGCAAATGATGAATTTCTGAGGAATTCATTTTAAAGGAGACATAATCCTTCTCACCTTGATAAAAATTTGTACGGGTCATGGCTTTTAAAACGGAAAACACAGCCTTCAGCGCCGTATTTTTTGGAATTTTAGCCATGATTTCATTTTCCAAAGCCGTATGGGAAGCCTTTCCCGCCTGAGCCGGATTGAATTTTAAATCGAAATAACGCAAAAACTTTTCTGCAAAATCAGGGTGATCCTGATAAGCCTGCAGAACCGCCCGCTTTGTGGCAATTGTTGTTTGACGGACATAAGAAGCGAAAGCGCTGAGCAAAAATTCTTGACGTGGTGAAAACATATATAAACTCTCTAATTATTTAAAACAAATTTTTAACAGAATATACTTGCGATTCAGAAACAACAAGCTTTTTTCAGAGTGTTAAAAATTCTTTTCTTTTCCCGACAAAACAGATACAAAGGAAGCGTTCAGAAAAGGATCAAAAATGACTGTCCGTTTTTTTTCACGGTTAAAAAAATACATTACTTTTTTTATTAAGTACTTGTTTTTTATGTTTAATTTGGCTTTATTGGCCGGATTGAGCATCAAGACCGTAAATTTATGGATCGCAGATCCCTTCAATTTTTCCGACACATTGTCCGCTTTTCCGGAAGAACCCGAATTTTTAAACAAATATTCCGCTGAAAATCAATTTTGGATAGCCCTGTGCATTGAAACAGTTCTGTTCATCATCGGCGGCTTTTTGTGTTATGAGCTGTTAATCAAACAAAAGACTTTCCGGCGCAGTCTGATCGCCCCTATCGCTGTTGTTTTTTTATGGACCGCGGGCGAAAGTATCCAGCTGTTTTTGCCGGCAACGGAAAAAGCTCAGCAAATCAACACGTGCAAAGCAATGGGCATTTCTTGGGATATTAAAAACCATAAATGTCATTTAATGGATTTGGAACTGAAACGTTTTGAGCAGTTAAAAACCGCCAAAAAACGTCAGACGACACGTGTTAAACCGTCAGTTCCTGCCGCGGTGCCGGCTCAAATCGGAACGAAGGCGGTTCAGTCCAAAAAAGAAACGGCCAAATCTGTAGCCCCCATTCAGCCAAAACAAACGATACCTTCCACCCAAACGGCTGTAAAACCTGCGGTTCAGCCAAAAATAACACCGGCAAAAGTTCCTTCAAAGCCGAAGCCTTCAACGGTTCAATCCAAAAAAACACCAGCGGTTCAACCTAAAAAAACAAAAATAGCGCCAATTCCTAAAAACGAACCGCCCCAAAAAGGTTCACCCAAAAGAGCGACATAGCTTTCCTTGTTTTCCTTTTATCCTTTTTTTGAACATGTTATGATTTAAAAAAATAAAAAAGGAAACTTTTATGGCTGCATTCATTAATCAACATTTGTCTCTTATCCTGCCGATTTTGTATAAAATCTTGTTGACAGGAGGGATATTATTCGCCTCCTCAGTCATAGCCCGTTTCATCGCCTTGTCTTTGGACAAGGGTATTCATAAAATAAAAAATATCGATGATACTTTTCTGCCCGTTGCAACCTTAATTATCCAATATGGCATTTACGGGATCGGCGCTTTATTTATCCTTAATCTGTTCGGTATTAACACGGCCAGCATTGTCACGTTGATAGGCGTCGGCGGATTATCTATCGGTTTTGCGCTAAAAGATGCGATTTCCAACATGGCTTCCGGACTGATGCTTTTATTTTTGCGCCCGTTCAGAAACGGAGATGCCGTCGAAATCGGCGGAACTGTCGGCACCATTAAGGCAATCGGATTATTTACAACGCGTCTGCAAACTTTTTCAGGCGTTTATGTCTGCATGCCGAACAACTTGTTCTGGACAACGGCAATTATTAACTATTCCCGTAACAAAAAACGGCGCATTGAAGCCAAAATCAGTTTATCTTACTTTGATTCATTGGAAACCGCTGTCAACAGCTTAAAACAAATCATCAAGGAAGAACCACGCTTTTTAGAAGATCCCGCACCGCAAATTCTGGTCAAACAGCTGAACTTTTCCGCGGTGCAGCTGGAGCTGCGCGGCTGGGTCAAAACATCGGAATTTTGGGACGTGCAATGGCACATTAACGAACAAATCAAGAGATGCGTCGAAACAGGCATTTTAAAACCGCCGCTGCTGCGCAATGAAATTTATGTCAAAGAAACAACAAAAAATGAAACCGGATTATCGAACCTCTAACGCATTTTTTGTATCTTCTGTCGGTCGGCGGCTGCAAAAGCAAATTAAATCCGCTCTGGCCGAGGAAGATTTGCAACGCCAGTCTGCTGTCCTGATCGGTTCGATTTTTCCTTTTTTGGCTGTTTTTGAACAAAACAATCCTGACATCGTTTTGGAAAAAGAACAGATTGTCGCTGATGATCTTGTATCGCCCTTATTGCCGGTTCACAGCGTTAACATAACATTTATTGCCGCTTTAAATGAATCTGTTGCGGAAAATCTGCCGACTTTGATCAAAGAAACAAGCCGGTTCTTAAAACCGCATGGAAGGTTGTTTCTTCTTTTTAAAAACAAAAGAAAGCCCTGCTTTCTTTCAATTAACGAAATGCCGGATCTTTCATTTTCTTTCCTTTCAAAAGAATTAGAAGAAGCTGGATTTTCTTTGCAAAAGAGAAAAGGATTACTCCATTTCCCTTATGCTTCAAAGATGTTCGGTGCCGCTGATCAATTCTTGTTTTCACATTTAACGAGCGGAGGACACTTTACGCTGTTTATCGCACAAAAAAATCCCACCGTTCTGTCCGCAGCGGAAAATTACAGCTCCGTCCGCATCACAAAGGCGTCCGTTTTAACGTCGCCGCGCACATAATAGTTCGGTCGGCGTCCGACCTGCAAAAAGCCATGGCGCCGATACAAGGCAATAGCGTGTTCGTTATTGACAGCGACTTCCAAAAAAATTTCCTCAATGCCTTTTTGTGTTAAAAGATGAAAAGATTCTTCCATTAATTCATCGGAAACATGCTTGCCGCGATAGGCCGGCAAAACGCCAAAAGTAATAATATCCGCCTGGTGCGGACTGTACGCATACATCACAATGCCCGCCGGCGTTTCCCGATCGTACGCTATCAAACCGACGGCCCCCGGCATCAGCAGCATTTGACGCATCATCGATTCATTCCACCCATGATCAAAACAAGCACAATGGATGTCCGCATATGTTCGCGCAAAATCAGCGTCTCTGACTTTTATTTCCGACATAAGGAAACCTCCGCCTCTCGCAAATAAAGCGGTTCCGGATATTCTTTTCGAGGGCTTTGTTTTGACGCAAACACAGCAATATCCCCCGCCGTCGGCATAGGCATGTCTATCACAATCCGTTCACCGATTTCTTCAAGCAGACGGCCCGCGCCGTTGCCGACAAACACATATCCCTCCAATTCCGCCAGAGTTTGTGCCGACAGTACTGCTGCGGGTGCCGACGGCTGACCGTTTTCAAAACACTGCACATAATAATCATCGCGCTTTGTTTCCAAAACAAGGCCGACTTTTTTCAGATCCGGGAATTGTGTAAAAACTTTATCCGCCAAAACGTCCAATACGGAAACGCCGATCATCGGCAATCCGGCGGCCAAAGCAATCCCATCTGCCGCCGCCAGTCCGACACGGACCCCCGTAAACGATCCCGGTCCCGTTGTAACCGCGACCGCATCAATCTTATCAAATCCGGCCTGTGCCGCGGCCAAGACCTCCTGCACCATTGGAATCAAACGTTCCGCCTGTCCGCGGTCCATTTCTTCGATGATTTCGGAAACAACTTTTGTCCCGTTGAAAAAAGCCGCCGAACAAGCGCCGTGTGTACAATCCATTGCCAAAATATTCATTTCTGTGCCGCCTTTTCTTTTAACGCTTCTGTTATTTTTTCCTGCAAAATAGATTGTATCTCAGATTCGTCTGTTTCTTTTCCATTCAGCCAATTCGTCAATTGCGTTTCAAATATTCGAGCCAAAAACTTTTCATATTCTTCCGCAGAGATATTTTCCTGTTGTTCTTTCGGCAGGAACTGCTTCATATCTTTTGCCACGCTTTTCCCAACAATGGCAGAAACAGAAGAAATTAATTTCTTTTCACCGTCTTTTGTATCAACCGTTTTATGCTGCATATAGTGCAGCAAACTTTTTTTCCAATCTTGCTCTTCCGCTGTTTTCGTTTGCTCCGCAGAAGACTCATCGGCTGTTTCTTCCCTTTCTTCTTTTGAAGCTTTGGGATCAGGAAAATCAACATATCTGGAAATACCGGCATGAGACAGCGTTAAAATCCTGCTGGACCGAATAACATGCGGAGCAAAAAAGCCGAAACCGAAGCAAAGAAGAATCAATAAAACGCCGGCGCGGGCAAATCCGAAAACGCCGCCTAAAGAACGGTCCAGTTTTTTAAACCGGCTGTTTTTCACTCCCTGTACCAAAGAGGACGTAAATATTTTCAGCGTCAGCCATGCCAAAAACGTTCCCAGCAAAACAGCCAGCGCCTTTTGCGTCGGCGCATGCGGAATAAAAGAAAAGGCCGGCTGAAGAACGGGAGCGAAAGAATATCCCAAAACACCGGAAAAAATGTATACGGCCAAACGCAGGATTTCATTTGCAAAGCCTCGGTTCAAACCAACCAGAACAGACAGTCCGATCACAATTAAAAGGATTAAATCCGTTTGTTCCATGTCTTAATGTCCGACCTTAATCAACAGCAGAGTCTGCTTCTTCAATGCTTTCCAAAAACAGCTTATCCAGCTCTTCCCGTTCTTTTTTGTTATAGCCCTGATTTTCCGGATCGACCGGCTTTTCTTCCACCTGAGGATCGTTCAAGGAATCAAACAAGCTGTTTTCCTTTTCGGGATCTTTCGGTTTTTCCGGCTGTTCCTTCTTTTTCGCCGCCTTTTTATTTTTCTTTTCAGGCGCTGTGTTCAGCTTTTCAATCAGCTCTTCGATTTCATCTGATTTTTTATCTTCGCTTTTTTCAGGATTATCAAACAAAGATTCAGGCAAATGCTCTTTAACGCTTTCGGTAATGCGTTCCAAATACGGAAAAGCCCTGCTTTTTTTCTGCATTTGCTCCAGATTCTTCGGCGCTAACGTCATCACTAAAAAATAAATCAGAACCAAAATAACGATTCCCCGAACAATCCCGAAAATAAATCCCAAGAAATGATCCAGCCGGTTCAGAACGCTTTTGCGCACTTTTCCGGTAATTTTAGAACAAATAATCGTTAAAATAACCAACGTTAAAATCGCAACAATGGTCAACGAAATCAAGTTGGCAAACAAAGGACGGGACACATATTTTAAAACAAACGGCTCCAGATACGGCATCGCGTAAAAACCGATAATTCCCGCAATGATCCATGATCCGATTCCCAGCATTTCGCTGATGAAGCCGCGGAAAAAAGACAATACGGCGGAAGTTAAAAGAACCACCGCAATAAAAACGTCAAGGCCGTAAATACCGTCCATTTTTTTAAGAATCCCGTTTGTCCGACAAACCGAACATTTCAAGCAGCGTCTTTAAATGTCCGATCTCACTTAATCTTAAAGCAGTATCCGATTCTTTTACTGATTTTTTATTAACGCGGCGCGGCGGAATTAAGGCGCGGGCGAAACCGAGCTTGGAAGCCTCTTTTAATCTTAAATCCGGCTGAGGCACGGCGCGAATTTCGCCCGACAGGCCGACTTCGCCGAAAACAACCGCATCCGCCGGCACGGGAATCTGCGACACGGACGATAGCAATGCCGCCGCCACTGCCAGATCCGCCGCCGGTTCCGTAATCCGCAGGCCGCCCGCCACATTTAAAAAAATATCTTTAGAGGACATTGGCAATCCGCATCGGGCTTCCAACACCGCCAACACCATAGCCAGACGCGAAGAATCCCACCCGACCACCGCACGGCGCGGAGACGTTCCCGCTGGCGCTACTAACGCCTGAATTTCAACCAACATCGGTCGCGATCCCTCTATGCCCGCGTAAACACAGCTGCCCGCCACATTGCCGCGCCGTTCTGCCAAAAACAACGCCGACGGATTCGGGACTTCGCTCAATCCCCGCTCTGTCATTTCAAAAACGCCGATTTCGTCCGTCGCGCCGAAACGATTCTTAACACCGCGCAAAATGCGGAAGTGATGCCCTCTGTCGCCTTCAAAGTAAAGGACTGTATCAACCATGTGTTCCAAAACACGAGGTCCTGCCAAAGTGCCTTCTTTCGTCACATGACTGACCAGAAACAAAGCGAACCCGCGCCGTTTGGCCAAGCGAATCAGTTCGTTGCCGCACGCTCTGACCTGTCCGACCGTACCGGGGGCAGAATCCATTGTGTCAACAAACATCGTCTGAATCGAATCAATCACGACAACGTCCGGCGTTTCCCCCGAATCCAAGGTCGCAACAATATCGCGCACGTTCATCGCGGTTGCCAGCTCTACATTCGCTTTGGCCAGCCCCAGACGGGCGGCGCGCAGCCGCACCTGGTCAACAGATTCTTCGCCCGAAATATAAACGCATCGAACCGGCGCGCCTTTGATATTGCAGACCGCCGACAATGCCGCAGTAACTTGTAATAATAACGTGGACTTTCCGATTCCCGGATCGCCGCCGATCAGCAGAACGGAGCCGGCGACCAAGCCGCCGCCGCACACGCGGTCAAGCTCTTTAATGCCCGATTTTAAACGGAAAGTTGTTTCCGGCACACCGTCCAAACTGACAAAATTGATTGTCCTTCCGCCTTTGCCGCCCGTTGCTTTGGGGGCTGCAGCCGAAGCCGTTTCCTCTTCAATAATCGTGTTCCATTCGCCGCAGGCTTCACACCGCCCCGCCCAACGGGGAAAGACCGCGCCGCAGCTTTGGCAAACAAATCTGGTTGTGCTTTTTGCCATTATCCGCGGATTTCCATTTGAATAGGTCCGTCTGCCCGACCGTTGATAAACTGTTCAACATACGGATTGCCCGACCGGTCAATCTCGGCCACATCACCGTACCAGATGATTTTGCCTTTATACAGCATTGCGACTTTATCGGCGATTTTCCGCACGGAAGACATATCGTGCGTGATCGTAATGCCCGTTGCGCCCAAATCCTTGACACAAGAGCGAATCAAGTCGTTAATCACATCCGACATGATCGGATCAAGTCCCGTTGTCGGTTCGTCAAAGAAAATCAGTTCGGGATCCGCTGCAATCGCTCTGGCCAATCCGACACGTTTTTTCATACCGCCCGACACTTCATCAGGATACAGCATGCCGACATCGGCATCCAGACCGACCTGCGCCAGTTTTTTAATCGCAATTTCCTTGGCTTCGGCACGTTTCATTTTCTTGCCCTGAATCAAGCCGAACGCCACGTTTTCCCAGATATTCAGACTGTCAAACAGCGCCGCGCCCTGAAACAGCATGCCGGTTTGCGCGTTGATTCTTTCCATTTCACGGGCGGACAGACCGACAATTTCCTCCCCGTCCACCCGAATCGAACCGGAATCCGGCGTCAGCAATCCCTGAATACACTTGATTGTCACGGACTTTCCCGTCCCCGATCCGCCGATAATGACCAGCGATTCGCCTTTTTTGACCTCCAAAGTCACGCCGTCCAGAACGACTTTTTTGCCAAAAGTCTTGTGCACGTCCGTCATTTTGACTTTGATTTCATCGCTCATGCCCGCCTCCTATTTTGAAAAGAACAGTTCAGTCAGCATATAGTTGCTGATTAAAATCAAAATGGACGAAGCGACTACGGCGTTTGTCGTCGCCTTGCCGACGCCTTCCGCGCCGCCTTTGGAATAAAAGCCGTTATAGCACCCCATTAAAGTCACGATAAAGCCGAACACCGCCGCTTTGGTCATGCCGGAAACAATATCGACCGCCTGCATAAAGTTCCACGTGTTGCGCAGATAGTTCACCGCGTTGAAATCCAGTTTGTAAATGCAGATCAGATAGCCGCCGTAAATCCCAATCACATCGCCGATCAGCACCAAAATCGGCAGCATAACGATTCCCGCCAGAATACGGGGAACGACCAGATACTTGAACGGATTTGTGGAAAGAGTTGTCAGCGCATCAATTTGTTCCGTCACCCGCATTGTGCCAAGCTCCGCCGCCATTGCCGCCCCAACGCGTCCGGCGACCATTAAAGCCGCCAACACCGGCCCCAATTCGCGGGTTACGGTCAGTTCGACGACCGAAGCCACCACACCTTCGGAAGACAGGCTGGACAATCCCGAATAGCTCTGCAACGCGATGACCATACCGGAAAACATTGTCGTCAGCGCGACAACCGGCAAAGAATAAAAGCCGATTTCAACCATTTGGGAAAACAGCGTTCTGAAATAGAACGGCGGACGTACACAAAACGACAAAGATTTGACCGTGAAAATTGTCAGCCGTCCGACCGAACGCAAAAAATTCAAAAACACCCGTCCGACAGGAGCAAAAATGTTCATTTGACCGCCTTTCAATCCAGATAGATGCGGTAAAACCGCCCGCTTAAATTTGTCAACACTTCATAATCTATTGTTCCGGCCAAACTTGCAACGTCTTTTAACGGCAGGGAAGATCCGAAAATTTCAGCCGTCGGCGACTGACGCAGCGCTTCAACGTCAATGTCCGTCACGTCAACGGTCGTCAAATCCATTGAAATCCGTCCGACAATCGGCGCTTTATGTCCCGCGATTAAGACATATCCTTTGTTGGACAGACTGCGCGGGAAACCGTCCCCGTATCCGATCGCCAACGTTGCGACACGGGATTTTCCGGAAAAGACGTGCGTTGCGCCGTATCCCGCCGTTTGGCCGGCCTCCGCCTCCTGAATTTGCAGAATTTTGGCTTCCAAAGAAACGGCATTATCGTACAAAGCGATCCCCGGCCGTACAATATCCCTGTAAAACCGTTCGTCCTCCAGCCGGCAGCCGTCCGTTGCAGACAGGCTTTCCTTAAAGTCCTTCGGCAAGATTCGGCGCAATTTTGCGCAAGCGTCCTCAAAGCGTTTCAGCTGGTCTTCGTTTTTTTCGTTTTCCGGATTATCCGCGCACGCCAGATGACTGACAACCAGTTTGATGTCCAAATATTTGCATTGTTCCGGATTTTTTGCCAAAGCTTCAATGTGCCTTGCCGTCAGTCCCAAGCGTGTCATGCCCGTGTCAACGTGCAAAGCGGCGGGAAGAACGATGTCCTCTTTATGTCCCAGATGATTCCAGTCAGCGACCTGCCGCGGCGTGGATAAAACGGGAATCAGATTACAGCGCAGAAAATCCAGCTCCGTATGCGGCAAAAGTCCGTGCAGGACATAAATGTCCGCTTCCGGCGCGACTTCTCTTAACGCGGCTGCTTCAAAGACATAGGCCGTAAAGAACACGCGGCAGCCGGCTTCATACAAAGCCTGCCCGACCTTTTCGGCGCCCAAGCCATACGCGTCCGTTTTCAAAACCGCCGCGGCCTGCCTTTTATCGCCGATCCGCACTTGAATCTCCCGCCAGTTGTCGGCGATTTTGTTCAAGTCGATCGTTAAAAACGCGCCCGCCTGTTCCGGAGTCATCAGTCAAGCTCCCAACGCTTTTTCGATTTCGGCCAGTACTTGCGCCGTTTTGCTTGCGTCCGAACCGCCCGCCTGCGCCATGTCGGGACGACCGCCGCCGCCCTTGCCGCCGGCAGCCGCCGCGCCGATGCGCACCAAATCGACCGCATTGATTTTCGATGTAAGGTCGCTTGTTACACCAACCACAATCGACACTTTTCTGTCTGCAACACACGTCAAAGCGACAACGCCCGAACCGATTTGCTTTTTCATTTCGTCCGCCATGCCTTTTAATTCTTTGGCGGGAACGTCGGTCAGTTCGCGTCCGATAAAGGAAACACCGTTGATTTTTTTCACTGCCTGTGCGTTGGAAGCGCCGCCGACCGCCAGTTTCTTGCGCATATCGGACAATTCGCGTTCCAGTTTCTTACGTTCGTCAATCACGCCCTGAACGCGCGCCGGAATATCCGCAACAGAGGCTTTCAGCAATTCCGCCGTCTGCGCCAATAAATCATCGCGGTTCTGCGCGTATTCCAACGCTGCCAAGCCCGTCAAAGCTTCGATACGCCGCACGCCCGCCGCCAAAGCGCTTTCGGAAACAATACGGAAAGAGCCGATGTCGCCCGTACGCTTAACATGCGTTCCGCCGCACAGCTCCACGGACACACGGTTTTCTCCCGCGCCCATGGATACAACACGGACTTCATCGCCGTACTTTTCGCCGAACAAAGCCATTGCGCCGTCCTTAACCGCCGTTTCGGGCGACATGATACGGGTCGTGACTTCCAGATTTTTCAAGATGTTGCGGTTGACTTCGTTTTCCACCCGCCGCAATTCCTCAAACGTGATTTGGCGCGGTTGAGAAAAGTCGAAACGCATGCCGTCGGGGCGCACCGAAGACCCTTTCTGCGTCACGTGTTCACCCAAAATCTTGCGCAAAGCCGCTTGCAACAAGTGTGTCACCGAATGGTGACGCGCCGTCGCCGCCCGCCGTTCAGCATCAACCGTCATCAAAACGTTTTGACCGGCTTTTAAAGAGCCTTTTTTCAACGTTCCCAAATGAATGAACAGGTCGCCGACTTTCTTTTGCATATCTTCCACCTCGAACAAAACGGAATCGGCAATTACAATCGTTCCCGTGTCGCCGACCTGACCGCCGGATTCCCCATAAAACGGCGTCTGATTCGTAATGACCGCCGCTTTCTGCCCTTCGGCAACAACGTCGACCACTTTGCCGTCAACCAGCAGAGAAACAATCTGTCCTTCGGCTTGCGTCATGTCGTAGCCCAGAAATTCCGTGCCATGAACCTTTTCTTTGACCTCGAACCACACAGCGTCGGTCGCCGCTTCGCCAGAACCGGCCCATGCTTTGCGCGCTTCAGCCTTCTGGCGTTCCATAGCGCTCTCAAAGCCCTGCGTATCGACCGTCATATGCTTGCCGCGCAGCACGTCCTGCGTTAAATCCAGCGGGAAACCGTACGTATCGTACAAACGAAAAGCGACTTCGCCCGATAAAACGCCGTTTTCTGCCAGCTTTCCCGTTTCCATATCCAACAGCTTCAATCCGCGTCCTAATGTTTCTTTAAAGCGGGTTTCTTCCAAACGCAGCGTTTCGGTCATCAGCGCCTCGGCACGGATTAGTTCAGGGAAGACATCGCCCATATACCGCACCAAAGCCGGCACCAGCTGCCACATCAGCGGTTCCTGACAGCCCATCATGTGCGCATGACGCATTGCTCGGCGCATAATACGGCGCAGGACGTAGCCGCGTCCTTCGTTTGACGGCAGAACGCCGTCCGCAATCAAAAAGCAAGAAGACCGCAAATGATCGGCGATAATGCGCAAAGAGGTTTTAAATTCGCCGTAGGGTTCGACTCCGGCCATTCCCGCCGCGGCATTGATCAATCCTTTCAGCACGTCCGTTTCGTAATTGTCATTTGTTCCCATCATCACGGCGGCCATGCGTTCCAATCCCATGCCCGTATCAATACAGGGGTGAGGCAAATCGATCAGACTGCCGTCCGCCAGCTGTTCATTCTGCATAAACACAAGGTTCCAGATTTCGACAAACCGGTCGCCGTCCTCATCGGGAGACCCCGGAGGCCCGCCCTGAATATGTTCGCCGTGGTCGTAGAAAATTTCGGAACAAGGCCCGCACGGCCCCGTATCGCCCATTGACCAGAAATTATCCTTTGTCGGAATGCGGATAATGCGTTCATCGGGCAGACCGGCGATTTTCTTCCACAAATTAAACGCTTCGTCATCAGTGTGATAGACCGTTGTCGTTAATTTTTCTTTCGGCAGTCCGAATTCTTTCGTGACTAAATTCCACGCATAATAAATCGCCTTTTCCTTGAAATAGTCGCCGAAGCTCCAGTTGCCGAGCATTTCAAAAAACGTATGATGACGCACGGTATAGCCGACATTGTCCAGATCATTGTGCTTTCCGCCGGCGCGCACGCATTTCTGATCGGAAGCGGCACGGACATACGGTCTTTTTTCCATACCCGTAAAGATGTTTTTAAACTGCACCATGCCGGAATTGGTAAACATCAGCGTCGGGTCGTTGTGCGGCACCAAAGAGCTGGACGGCACGATTTCATGATCGTTTTTGCGGAAATAATCCAGAAAAATGCGCCGAATTTCGCCGGTAGTCATCATAAGTTTTGTGTCCTGTGGTTAAGAGTTGAACTTTTAGGCTTGAGTTATAGCTCAATTTTCATCAAGAAACACCTTTTTTTACACTCTAAAATAAAATATTTATACGAAGTGTTGACCTTGTTTTCCAAAAACCGTATTTAAATGAAAGAGAAACTTCAAGGAAAAGGCTATGGCTTTATTGAAAATTTTAGAGGTTCCGAACCCGCTTTTGAAAAAGAAAAGCGCCCCCATTATTGAAGTCACGGAAGATTTACGCCGTCTGATGAACGACATGCTGGACACGATGTACGATGCGCCGGGGGTAGGCTTGGCCGCGCCGCAGGTCGGGATTTTAAAGCGGATCGTCGTTATCGACGTTACGCGAGAAAACGAACCGAAACACCCTTATAAAATGGTGAACCCCGTCATCATAGCGCATTCCGAAACGACAGGCGTTCACGACGAGGGTTGTCTGTCTGTTCCCGAACAGTACGCGCCGGTCGAACGCTTTGAGACCGTTACAGTCGAATACACGGATGAAAACGGCACGAAACAAACGCTCTCCGCCGACGGATTGCTGGCGATCTGCATCCAGCATGAACTGGAACATCTGGACGGCACGCTGTTCATCGACCACTTGTCCAAAGTCAAGCGCGACATGATTGTGCGCCGTGTCGAAAAAGAACGCCGCTGGAAAAACGCTCATCCGGAGGAAGATGAATAAATGAAAACCGTCTTTATGGGAACGCCCGATTTCGCTTTGGAAGCGTTAAAGGCCCTGCATCATCATCATGAAATCGTCTGTGTTTATACACAACCGCCCAGACCGTCTGGACGCGGGCATAAACTGACCCCTTCCCCCGTTCAGAAATATGCCGAGGAAAACGGCATTTCCGTGCGCTGCCCGCCCTCCTTGAAACCGCAGGAGGAAAAAGACGCTTTCCGCGCTTTAGACGCCGACATCGCTGTTGTCGCCGCTTACGGACTTTTGCTGCCAAAAGTCTGTCTGAATGCGTTTAAATACGGTTGTATCAATATTCACGGCTCATTATTACCCCGTTGGCGGGGCGCGGCACCGATTCAGAGGGCGATTATGGCGGGCGATAAGGAAACGGGCGTGACCTTAATGCAAATGGATATCGGCATGGATACCGGCGATATGCTGCTGCAAAAAAGTTTCCCGATCGAACCGAAAGACACGTCCGAAACCGTATTTGACAAAATGGCGGCTTTAGGCGCGCAAACGATGCTTGAGGGGTTGAAATTATTGGAACAAGGCAAACTGATCGCAACCCCCCAACCGGTTGAAGGCGTGACCCATGCGGCAAAAGTAATGAAAGACGAAGGGCTGATTTCCTTTGATATGCCCGCCAAAGAACTTGATTGCAAAATCAGGGGGCTATTGCCGTGGCCGGGGGCTTGGTTTTTCTATAATGAAGAACGGATTTCCGTTCTGGACGCCGATCCGGTGGAAAAGGATTTCAACGCTCCTGCCGGAACAGTTTGCGCCGATTTAACAATCGCCTGCAAAACGGGCGGATTGAAATTGAATGTTCTACGCCGCGACGGCAAAAAAGCCTTATCCGCCGCCGAATTTCTGCGAGGTTTCGACTTGCCGCAAGGAGCGGTTCTGAATGCCGCGTTATAAAATCACGATCGAATACGACGGCACAAATTACGCGGGCTGGCAACAGCAAAAGGACGCGCCGTCCATTCAGGAAGAATTGCAACAAGCCGCGTTTAAATTCTTGGCCGAAGACGTTCTTATCACAGGCGCGGGACGAACGGACGCCGGCGTTCACGCGTTGGGACAGGTCGCGCATTTCGACACGGCAAAGACGCTTGACCCGTTCCGCATCTGTCAGGCCTTTAATGCGCACTTGCGCCCGCAGCCGATTTCCGTTTTAAACGCCGAGATTGTTTCCGATGACTTTCACGCCCGCTTTGATGCAAAAAAACGCTTTTATGTGTACAAGATTTTAAACCGCCGTTCCCGTCCCGCGTTGAATATCAACCGCGCATGGTGGGTGCATCAGCCTCTTGACATCGAAAGAATGCAAGACGCGGCGCAGGTCCTGATCGGCAAGCACGACTTTTCAACGTTCCGCGCCGCCGCCTGTCAAGCCAAATCTCCGATTAAGACGTTGGACGAGATTCGAATCGAGCGTTATGGCGACTTGATTTTCTTTTATTTCAGCGCGCGGTCTTTTTTGCATCACCAAGTCCGCAATATTGTTGGCACGCTGAAACTGGTCGGCGAAGGCGTCTGGACAAAACAAAACGTCATTAACGCTTTGGAGGCCAAAGACCGCAAAGCCGGTGGTCCCACCGCCGCCGCGGAAGGGCTGTATTTCGAAAAAATCATTTATTGATACATTCCTAATGATTTTATAGAAAAAACTTGTTATCCTATAAAGGTTTTCTAACAATAAAGGCAAACTTATGGATCAGATTTCCCTTTTAAATCAGCGCAAGGCTTTGACAGATGCCGGTGATACAACGGGGCTGAAGGCTTTGGAATCAGATGTTTTGCCTCAGGTGCATGAATTTTTGAACGGAAAAATCAGTGCGGAAGTCGAAACGGCACCCTTGTTTTTTTCCTTTTTCAAAACATTTGCCCAAACGGAAAACGAGCCCGTAAGAACGGCTTGTGAAAAAGCGCTGGAAAAGCTGCGTCCCGATTTGGACCGCTTTGATGAAGAAAACGGCCTGCTTCATTTAGACGATTTAAATAAAAGCACCATTGAACATAATTTAATGGTTCTTTCAGCCTACGAGCGTTTAAATCCCTTTGAAATTCAAAAAAATGACCAGCTGAAATTTTCAGTTTTTTCTGATTTGTTCCGTTTAGTCAATCAAATTGATATTACCGACGCTGACAGTGAAAAAAGCAAGGCGGCACACGTTAAGTTTGTTGAAACATTAATCGAGTCGGCCAAACTGCAAACTTTTATGGAGTTAAGCTTGGATTCGAACAAAATCACTGAAAGCTCTTATTTAAATAACGTACGTCAGAATATGGAAAAAAATTTAGTCATGATGTTTGCCGCCGACCGCATTCCGGCAGGCGAATCGATGAATGATGAAATCAAAGACCAAATACAGTCAGAATATCAAAAGTTGTTAGACGCACTGTGAGGATATAAAAATGGCAACTCTCTCGTTAAAACAAGAAACCGTAGAAGCTTTTGCGGCCAGTGCCACACAAAAAGCGGCCATGGTACAACGCCGCGTTTCCCAAAGAAAGAATGAAGCGATCGCTTCCGTTCCTTTATTGCAGCAAATGAAAGAAAAAGTTGCCTCTTTCGATCAAAAAATGACAGAGCAGTTTGGCAAAAACTATACCAAAACACGCAATATCCTAACCGGAATCGGCAAATTCTATATTGCCGGACAAATCGGCGGTCCCGCTTTAGTCGCATTGGGCGCAATCAATACGGCAAAAGCGTTGAAACCTATGCTTAAAGAAGCCGAAAAGCAGCGTCAGGAAGGAAAAGTAACAGGGCTGATTGATTTTATGAAGAAAAACCCCAAAGAATCGGCAAAAACAATGCTCTCTGCCTCTTTGGGCGCAGCAGTGATCACCTGCGGTTTAGCAAGCGCGGCGAATGGAAAATTTGCTGCACGGGCCGGCGTGGCCGCTATGGTCGTTGTGCCGGAAATGAGAACAGTCAAAGAAACGACAAAACAATGGGTTCGCGGACAAGCAACGTTTAAAGACGTTGCACGCGATATCACCACGGTCGGCATCAGCATGGGCGCCTTTATTGCGGGAACAGGTTGGGGACATGACGGAACGGATCATAACGGGGGAGCTGATCATGGCACGGCCTCTGTCTCTGCTCACAGCGATACGACCGACATCGGCGGACACAGCGTTTCCGTTCCTGTTTCAAAAGCGGATAAAGCTAATCCGCTGCGCCCGCAGCCCCCGAAATTGCAGCAGGCTCTGATAAACAAAGGACAAAGCAATGCCACCGCAGCTCAATCTCAGGTCTGTGTCGCAAAACTGGCTTTGCAGAAAAAAGAAGCGCGCGCTAAATAATTTCTGACACGGAAATTAAACGGCAAACTGGCTGTTATATAAATTGGCGTAAAACCCTTTTTTCGCCAACAATTCTTCGTGTCTGCCCTGTTCGATGATATGACCGGAATCCATAACCACAATCAGATCCGCCTGTCTGATTGTGGACAACCGGTGCGCGACAATAAAGCTTGTCCGTCCCTGCATCATCGTATCAAACGCCTTTTGGATTCTTGCCTCCGTTCGGGTATCGATCGAGCTGGTCGCTTCGTCTAAAAGCAGCATGGACGGCAGGGAAAGCATCGCCCGCGCAATACACAACAGCTGTTTTTGACCCTGAGAAATATTGCCGCCGTCCTCCGTAATCTCCGTATCGTATCCCTTAGGCAGACGCTTGATAAAGCTGTCGGCATGCGCGGCAACGGCAGCGGAAACAATTTCATAGTCAGACGCATTCGGTTTGCCGTACGCGATATTTTCTTTGACCGTTCCGGCTTTCAGCCATGTGTCCTGCAACACCATGCCGAACGAAGACCGCAGACTGTCGCGCGTTAAATTCTGCACATCATGACCGCTGACAATAATTTTCCCTTTATCAACGTCATAAAACCGCATCAACAAATTGATCAAGGTCGTTTTGCCGCACCCCGTCGAGCCGACGATTGCGATTTTCTGTCCTGCCTGAACGGACAGGTTCAGACCTTCAATCAACTTAACGTCCTGCACATAGGAAAAAGAAACGTTTTCCACATTAACCGAACCGTCCGCTTTGCCCAAAACAACGGCATCGGCGGAATCCGGTGTCTGCGGCGTCGCATCTATAATTTCAAACAACCGTTTCGCCGAAGCCAGAGCGCTTTGCAGTTCGGCAATCACGCCTGAAATTTCGTTAAAAGGTTTCGTATACTGATTAGCATAACTTAAAAAGCAGGACAACTGCCCGACCGTCAAGGCACCGGCAGCCGCCGTCAAAGCCCCGACAATACTGACCAGCGTATATACAACGCCGTTGACAAAGCGCGTACAGGGATTGGTCATCGAAGAAAAAAACAGCGCTTTGACACCGCAGTCTTTTAAACGGGCATTGATTTCTTCAAACCGCTGCGAAGCCTCGTGCTCATAGCCGAACGCCTTGACCAGCTTCATATTACCGATCGTTTCTTCAATTAAAGAAGTCATTTCTCCGCGTGTTTCGGACTGCACTTTAAAGAATTTAAAGGACCGCTTCGCAATAAAATTCGCGACAAACAAAGACAAAGGCGTCACGAAAACGACCAGCAGCGTAATTTTAACGTTGATGACCGCCATGAATCCGATCGTGCCGAAAATTGTCACAATTCCCGTAAACAGTTGCGTAAAGCCCATTAACAGTCCGTCAGCGATTTGTTCCGCATCGACGATCACGCGGCTCAAGATATCGCCATGCGGATTGGAATCAATAAACTTCAAAGGAACGTTTTGCAGCTTGGCAAAAGCTTTTTCCCGAATATCGCGTACCGTCAGATAAGCAATTTTGTTCGTGCAAAGCCCCATCAGCCATTGGGCAAAAGAAGCTCCTGCCGTCACCGCCGCAAGCCAAATCAGGAACTGTTTTAACATTATAAAATCAACATGGCCCCTGCCGACAATCTGATCGATTGCCCGTCCCGTCAATACCGGCGCATAAAGTGTCAGGCAAACGCTGATCACGGCAAAAACTAATGCGAAAGCCAAATAGAGCAAATGAGGCCGCGTAAAGGAAAGTAAGCGTTTCAGCAAACCGGTATTCTTCATGCCGCGACCTCCTTTTCCAGCTGAGAAAGACAGATCTCATGGTAAACGGAACAAGTTTCCATAAGCTCTTCATGTTTTCCCAAACCAACTATCCTGCCGTCGTCCAAAACGACAATAAAGTCCGCATTCCTGATCGTTGAAACGCGCTGAGAAACCAAAAACACCGTCATGCCCTGCGTTTCTTGCTTAATCGCCCTGCGCAGTTTTGCGTCTGTTGCAAAATCCAATGCCGAAGCACTGTCGTCCAAAATCAGGATTTCGGGCCTTCCGACCAAAGCCCGCGCAATTGTCAGGCGCTGCCTTTGCCCGCCGGAAAGGTTCTTCCCTCCCTGCGCAATCATCGTATCAAGCTGATCCGGCTTTGATCTGACAAAATCCTCCCCCTGCGCGATTTTCAGTGCTTGCCAAAGCTCTTCATCGGAAGCCTTTTTCCTGCGCCAACGCAAATTATCCCGAATCGTTCCCTTAAATAAAACGGCCTTCTGCGGCACAATACCGATTTTTTCCCTTAAAGCGGCAAACGAAAAATTCTTTATATCCTCTCCGTCAATCAGCACCCGACCCTGCGCCGCGTCATAAAAGCGTCCGATCAAATTCATCAGCGTTGATTTGCCTGCGCCCGTTCCGCCGATCACACCGACCGTTGCTCCTGCCGGCACATTAAAAGAAATATTTGTTAGCGCGTCTGCTTCCGATTTTTGATAAGCAAAGGAAACGTTTTCAAAGCTGAGGCGCGGCTGATCGGACCGCAAAACAATCTGCTGTTCTTTTTCGGTTAAAGATGGTAACAGCTCAAAAACCTCATTAATCCGAACGGCAGAGGCGGAAGCTTTTGTAAAAGCAATGATTAAATTGGCTAACGCCACCAGAGCCAATAAAATCTGCGACATATAGTTAACCAGTGCAATCACCTCGCCCTGACTTAAAGAACCGGTATCAACCTGAAAACCGCCGCCCCAAATCAAAGCGATAATCGCCGCATTTACAACAACATACGTTACCGGATTCAACAGCGCTGCTATTTTGCCGGCCAAAACCTGTTCATTCATCAAAAAATCGCACGTTTTGTTAAAATCCGCCGTTTCATCGGCCTGTTTTGAAAAAGCACGGATCACGCGCACACCGGCCAGATTTTCACGGGTCAGCAAGGAAACGCGGTCCAAAATCGCCTGTATTCTGCGGTAATAAGGAATTGAACGCGACATCACAAAGTAAATCACGGCCCCGATTAACGGCGCGGCAATCAAAAAAATGACAGCCAGTTTAACATTGACAAAAAACGCCATAATCACAGCGCCGATCACAATAAAGGGCGAGCGCAGAAACAATCGCAGAACCAAATTAACGCCGGATTGAGTCTGATTGATATCTCCGGTTAACCGCGTCATTAAAGACGGCGTGCCGATTTCGTCAATCTCAGTATACGACAGAACGCAGATATGGTTAAACAGAGCCGTTCTTAAAGCGGTGCCAAACCCCATGGACGCTTTAGCGGCAAAATACTGAGCGGTTAAAGAACAGATTAATCCTGCCAATCCAAAGAAAACCATGACGCCGCCCATTTTATAAATATAGGCGATATCATGGTTTTTAATCCCCGTATCAATAATACCGGCCGTCACTAAAGGCACGGCCAGCTCAAAGCACGCTTCCAAAAACTTAAACAGCGGCCCGATCACACATTCTTTTTTGTAGTCTTTTAAAAAACGAATCAGTTTCAGCATTTTCCTATCCCGTATACAGTTTCTTCGTACACGTCGGTTGCTTTAAAAACAAGAAAAAAGCGGAGTTTTCCTGCTCCGCTTTCGTTTTCTTTCACCGTCCGCCGCGGGCTTTTAACATCGTTTGCGTCAAGACCGCTTCCTTGCCCGATTCTTTTACGGCGCGGGAACGGGAATGGCCGGCGACCATTTTCATCACCTGTCCCAATTCGTCGGGATCTTTAACAGCAATCGTCGGAAAACATTTGTCCGATTTATCCGTGATCCGGTTGTTTTCCCCGTTCATCACGTGAATAACAAAAACGCGGTCCAAAGCGCCTTTTTCTCGAAAATAATCGCGCACAGCCTCGACCATATCGCGGTCTGTGCCGTTTTTTGCCAGACTGTCCCCCAGCACTAAAACGGGGCCGCCCTGCTCAAACGCTTTATCCAAAAAGCCCGACTTTTCCACACCGTTGCGCTTGCTTTGATTTTGAGAGCGAATTTCCATGGATCCCGTCGGTTCCACCGTATAAAACAGAGCGCCGTTCGGATTTTCCGGAGCGTTTTTATTAATCGTTCCGTCAGAATTTTTGCCTTCCATGACATATTTCATGCGTTGATCGACAAAAGCGAACATTTCTTTGCCTTTTTCAGGCGATGACTCCATAAATTCAGCCAAATTCAAATAGCTCAAATGTTTTTTGTATTCCGCCAGAATATGACCGCGCGCTTCCGGCCAACGTTCAAAGATTTCTTCTTTCAGCGCCATAACGTTTTCGCCGACATAGCGTTCGAATTTTTGTTCTTTAAAAGCATCTTCTTCAGAAGCGGAACGGCGTAGGACCGTCGTTTTTCCGTTTTCAACCAACAAACGCCCGTGCCCCGCAACGGCGGAAGCGTTTTCAAAATCTTTTACCCCGCCCAGCAAATCATGAAAAGCGCCGTCAGGAATTTTTTCGCCGGTGACATCATTGACCCGCACGTCCGCCCAATGCCGGCCCGTTACAATATAAAAAGCGCTGCCTGACTGAGGCAGATCCGTCAAAGCGCGTCTGATCTCCGGCTGCATATAACAGGCCGGCTGACCTGTTTCCGCTTTATTCTGCGCCGCATAAGAAGCATTGCCCTCCAAACAAGAAGTCTTATCCAAATCCGTAAAAACGCAGACCGGCTTTTGATCCGCTTGCTTTAACAAACGCGTTAAATTCTGACGGGAAGAAGAATCCATTGCAGTATCCTTTCAAATTTTGTCTAATTTTCGCACAAACGCTTAAATTTGGCAACGTTAAATTTTTTTTAAGTCAGACGAGTCAGACTCGATCAAAACAGAACGGAGTCTTAATGGCGGAAAATCATTCCAAACGAACGGCGGCGGTCGCTTTAAAACATGATCCGGAAAAAGGCGGTGTGCCGACTGTTGCGGCCAGCGGGTATGGGCATTTGGCCGAAAAAATTCTGGAAATGGCTTTTGCCGCCGGCATCAAAGTTCGTCAAGATGCCGATCTGGCTGAAATTTTAGCCGCATTGGATATGGACAGTGAAATCCCGCCGGAAGCTTTTGCGGCCGTTGCCGAAATTCTGTCTTATGTTTACGAACTCAATGTTTCCGCTGAAAAAGGATTTGTCCTGTCATGACGCAAATGCAGCATATTCAAACCGAATTGAATAAAGCCAACGCCCTTCTGAACGCGGCAATAGAACTGATCAACAGCGGACGGATCGTCAGCATTGCCTCGTTAAGCGATATCGTAAACAACATTTGCCGTCTGATAAAAGAAGAAGGATACGCGCGCTGTCAGGCCGTCGAACCCTTGCTGATCCGATTGTCCGACCAAATGGATCAATTCCGCCTTGTCATGGAAAATCAATTAAAAAACGACGATGAATCACCTCTTTATTAAAGGATAACCGATGGAACACGAAGCTTCTTTTTTATCTGCGCTGCTCGGATTGATTTTTGTCCTAGGCGTTATTTTTCTGACCGCTTATCTGTTTAAACGGTTCGGATCACATTTGATTTCAGGCGTTCCCGTCAGCAAAAAAAAGCCGGAAATGACCATTTTGGATATCCGTGTTGTCGATCCTAAAAACCGTTTGGTTTTATTTCGGTGCCGAAACAAAGATTACCTCGCATTAACAGGAGAAACCAACTGCCTTGTTGATTCCTTTGCCGTTCAGGAAAATCAGGAGGCCGCGCATGCCGATGCTTAAAAAAGTTTTCTTTCCTGTTTTATTGATCCTTTTAACCGCAGCCCCGGCATGGGCCCAGAGTATCAATATTGATTTAGGCGATTCCGGCGGCTCCTCAACGGCAAGAATCGTCCAGCTGATTCTGTTATTAACAGTCTTATCCGTCGCGCCAAGCATTTTAGTCATGGTGACGTCTTTTACCCGAATCGCGATTGTTTTTTCCATTACGCGGCAGGCGCTGGGCACATCGCAGACGCCGTCCAATATGATTCTGGTCGCGCTGGCGCTGTTCATGACCGGTTTTATCATGACGCCGACCTTTGAAAAAGCGTGGGACGCCGGCATTCACCCATTAATTGAAGAACGGATTGAAACGCAGACCGCCGTTGAACGAACCGTTCAGCCTTTTAAAGAATTCATGTTGAAAAACGTTCGCCCGAAAGATTTGCAGCTGTTCATGGATTTTTCCAAAACGCCGCAGGTTGAAAAGCCTGAGGACACACCATTAACTGCTCTGATTCCCGCCTTTATGGTCAGCGAGCTGCGCCGCGCTTTTGAAATCGGATTTTTAATTTTTGTTCCGTTCCTCATTATTGATATGGTTGTTGCCTCCGTTTTAATGAGCATGGGCATGATGATGCTGCCGCCTTCCATGCTGTCCATGCCGTTCAAACTGATCTTTTTTGTCGTAGCAGACGGCTGGTATATGTTAGTTGGCAGTTTGGTTAAAAGCTTCGCCGTTTAAGATTAAAATGAATGAATGAGAGAAACGGAAATTGTCCGCATCGACGATTTCGATCCTGTTCTTTGATTAAACAGCAAATGCAACTGCGTTTTATCAGAAAAACGACCGTTAATGCCAACGCCGACAGAAAAGGCCGACTTTTCTTCATTGTCGTCTAAAGAATCAAATGTCGTCTGCAGCGTATCCGCGCTGAAATACGCTTTTGTTTTCGGACTACCGCCTGTCAGCAACTGATCATAGCGGACATCAAAGAAAATATATTCCGGCTGAAAAAGGAAAAGATTCATTTCCCCCATTGTATAACCGGCGATTAAACCGGGAGAAAGCATTACAGACGTATCTGTTGACTTTTTCACTGACAGGTTAACGTCAGAACTGCCTTTTTCGTGATAGGCGTCCTGCGTCATTTGAGCGATCGTTAATCCCGCATAAGGACGCAGAGACCAGTCTCCGGCCTGTAGGGGAAGCGGCTGAATATCGTATCCGACATTTAAAGCGGCTTCAATGCTTGTGCCGTTAAACGAAGCCGTACTTTTCAATGTTTCCACCGGCAGGACGGTTGCTCGTGTCTTATCATAATTCTGCCGCCCGATCATCAAAACGCCGTCAATCGAGACAAAATCCTTTTGCCGGCTGAAATAAGCGCCGAAACGCCAATCGGTAATATCCGTGGAATCCTGGCCCTGATCAAGGGAAGCTTGCGCATATCCCGCTGTTAATCCCCACAGAAAATCGGAGGAATAAACAAAATCCCAGCCAAACATCGCGCCCATTCCTTTGCTGTCCGCATCAACCGAATTTGCAGTGCTGTCCCCTTTAAGAGTTCCCTGATGATACAAAAGCTGTCCCCAAGCCTGCTTTCGGATTCCGTAAGGCTGCCCGCCGGATCGACCGTTTGGCCTGTATCTTTGATAAACGTCCCTTTTCTTGGGCATATAATGGCGGTATTCCTGCCGCGGCGCATTGTCAGGCCGGTACTGGCGGTAAACATCATGCGGACGCGGCGCCTCATGACGGTAATTTTCCTGCGGCGTGTTACCTGGTCTGTACTGCCGGTACGGATCTCCTTTGAGAATGCGTCCTTTTGAAGAAGGCGAATAATACTGCATGCGCCCTTCGTAACGCATCGGATCTTTTTCTCTTTGACGTTCAAACAAATGCGTCTGTACGCCGCGCGTTAATTTATTTGATAACGGCAAAGCCGAAAAACGAAGCGGGCGCACCTGATCTTTCATTTTATTGATTTGTTTTTTCAATCCGCCCTGACTGAAAAAATAAAAACCGCCCAAGTCCAATTGATCTTCCTGAAAAAGCCTGTCAATAACCGCGGCCACCTGACGTTCCGACGGCGTTAAATTCGGCGCATACGCTGTTGATGCCAACGACTGATAATGAATCGTCATATCAATGGTATTCGTGTTTTGCTGCGCTGAAGCCGAAATAAAGTCTGTCAGCATGGATTCGCTTTCAAAATCCTGAAACGCTGTTAGCGTATCAAAGTTGATAATAGTATATGTTTGGCCGTTTTCATAAGACTTATCGATTTGTGCCAAAGCAAACTGGCCGCCGGTGATGTTTAATGTGCCCACTTGCATTGCCGTGATATCGGAATCCTTTTTTACAATGACAAGAGTGCCGGCTGAATTCAGTGTAGCAGCAGTTAAAGACGTTTCAACCGATCCCTTTTCTGTATTGATCACTGTTCCGCCAAGTGTGCCGCTGCCGCCCAAATAGCCGCTGTTGTCAACGGTTCCACCCGCTAATGTTACTCCCTGATTAACGGTCAGCGTGCCCGCGGGCAGATTATGAATGGTTCCGTTGAGCGTACTGTTTCCCGTTACGGTAACACCGGAACGGTTATTTAAAGAACCAAGATACGTTCCGCCCGTTTGAAACTCCCACTGACCGTTGTTGCTGACAGTGCCAGAAACCGTTAAATGTCCGCTTGTGACAGATCCGTTTTCTTGTACCCCTGAAACAAAGAAGGCCCCTTCATTGACAATATTTCCCGTTATCGTACCTCGAACAGCCTGAACAGTACCACTATTTGTCAAAGTGCTTTTTAACGTTCCCGCATTAATCGTTGCTTTTCCGGATTTATTAACGGTCAAAACACCGTTTAAAACTGCGGAAGAACCATTGATTGAAAATGTCCCGCCGTTGACGGTTACCCCGCCGGCCAAAGATCCGGTCAATTCAAGCGTTCCGCCTTCAACCGCCGACGTGCCCGCAAAGGTATTATTGCCGGACAAGGTCAGCGTCCCTGAACCTTTTTTCCTTAACCCGACATTTGCTTCCTCTGAAGAAGAATCGTCCGAAGAGGCCTGCACCTGTCCGATATCATTGCTCCATATGCTATCATAGCCTGCCGTATCAACGGTATACCAATATTGCGAATCCGAATAATCCGAAGTCGTTAAGCGACCGATATCAAAGAATCCCGGCCCTTTCACCGCGTTTTCCAAATTTAAAAGCCCTTGTCCGAACACGTCCGCATAAGAAACGTCCGCACAGACAACGCCGTCAGAATCGCATGTGTATCCGCTGCCCAATTTAGACTGGACTATGGCTTCTTTTTCCTCGTCCGTCCAATCCTGACCATAGCCGTCCGAGGTTCCGAAAAATAAAAACTGTGTTTTTTCATCACCGCTTTGAATCATATAGTTGCTGAAATTTTCATAGTCTTTATCTGCCGTTGAAAACAAAACATCAGCCAACTGCTTGCCGCCCATATACGGAAAAGCGCTGGAAACAACGGCTGCCGCGCCGGAAATAATCGGTGCGGCGGCAGAGGTGCCGGCAAAACCGTCATATTGATCGTTTCCTTCGGAAGAAGCGGCGGTCAAAAAGGCAACCGGCGTCGCTAAGGACCATTCCTGCGCATATTGTGCCAAATTCGTATAATCCGTTAAAAAATTCGGACTGGAAGAGGAATACGACGGATTATAGGCAATCGCATTAATGAAATTATATTTCAAACCGGGTTCATAATACGGCAATCCTGCGGGACTTCTGCTTGGCGATAAAGACGTCTCGTTTCCGGCACTGGCAACAATTAATTTATCTTTTGCAATTAAAGCCTTCATCGCATTTATTTCAGAAGAATTGGAGTATTCAGAAGGAAGATACAAATTCTCACCAAAACTATTATTAACAATTTTAACGCTGTCAAAAGCGCTGCCGGCTAATGTTTCCCATGCCTCAACATCAGAATAACAGGTTGAGCAATCACCCTTTGTCATCTGCACGGCAAACGCTAGAATTTGCGCATCATAGGCCACACCGTGCATGCCCTGACCGTCTTTGGCGCCGGCAATCAGGCTAGCTACCGGCGTTCCATGATTCATAACCTCCTGAACGTTATATTCCGTTTTTTGCAGCGAACTGAATTTATTGGCAAATTCCTGATGCGTTGTCAGTGTTCCGTTATCAACAACGGCAACTGTCACGCCGGCACCAGTAAACCCCAATTCGTATGCTGCCGTCGCTCCTATGGCACTATAAGACGTTGCATTGACATCATATTCCGCATCTGTCGCTGCCGCCGCCGGCCCGCAAAGTGAAAGAGAAAGAAAGAAGAAAGAAATTCCGTTTTTCATTTCTTTTCTCCTTTATCAAAACAGGTATGCTAAAGAAAGAGAAAGATTCAAGGTTTCCGTATTCTTCGACAATCGTGTGCCGGCCCAAAAATGCGCCTGCAGGTTACGGGTCAGATTTGTTTTCAAGCCCAATCCGGCATTAAAATAGTCTTTATCCGTATCGGCGGACAGCGACGAAAAGGTTTCTTTGGCCGTATCCGCTAAAAAGTAAGCTGAGGAATGTATGGATTCGCCGCTTAAAATCCGCTGATAACCGATGTCAGCCGTTAAAACGGCCTGTGCAAAAGTATAGCCCAACGTTAATCCGGGAGAAACGCTGACAGACGTATTGTTTAAAGCATTAACGCCCAGTGCCATAAAGGAAGATCCTTTTTCTTCATAGGCTTCCTGATGAATATAGTTGACATTTGCCGACAAATAGGAACGCAGATAAAAAGAATGATCACGATACGGCAAGCGCATGAAATCGTATCCTAAATTAACATCAAATTCTGCGGAATAACCGTTAAATTTGCCGATACTGACCGTATCATAGCCTGCCACCTGCTGATATCTGGACGATTTATACTGCTGCACCCCGCCCATAAGCAGCGTATTCAGAGTAACGGCCCCATATCTGGAGCCGGTATAAATCCCGGCCCGATAATCTTTCAGGTTGATTTCATTGCCGTCCTGCCGCAAAGAGGCCGAGGCCATGCCCGTTGTCAATCCAATTAACAGTCTGTCGGATACTTCATAATCATAACCGATCATGGCTCCGATCGTTTTAGTTTTAATATCGCCCTGATTAACGGCTGAATCACCGTCTTCCGTTGTCCAGCCACCCAGCATTTGTCCCCATATCTTTTGATTTTGAGCCATATCGCCTCCGGACCGTCCGCGATAGTATTTTCCCTGATACTGCTGCATGGGAACATACGGCTGGTGAACAGCAGCTGCATCTCTGGTCATCATATTGGAAAACAAATGCGCGTGAACCTGTGACGCCATAACTTTGGTTAAAGGCAACTTTTCGGTCTGAACGGGGCGCACTTTGGAACGCAGAATATTAACCTGTTCTCTTAAATTTTCGCCGCCATAATAATAAAACAGACTGAAATCTTCTTTTTCTTCATCGATATACAGTCTGTCAAACAGGCCGAGAACCTGCCGTTCTTCAGACGAAAAATAATTTGTAGAATCCGATTGAGTCATACGCAAATATTCAACGTCCATATCTATTCTGTTGCTTTTTTGCATCGGCGTTGCGGTAATAAACGGCGAAAGATATGTCAAAGGCTCAAAATTATCAAAGGCCGTCAGCGTATTAAAACGAATAACCGTATACGTTTTCCCATTTCTGTAAATGTTATTTTGATCGGCCAGAGTCAATTTCCCGCCCGTAATATTCAAAGTATCAACCGTCATTGCCGCCATTTCATTGCCGGACGCCGTTAAAACAATATTCCCCGCGGAATTCAGCGTACTTATTGACAAAGAAGTCGCCGCAGATCCCTGCGCACTGCTGTTGACAGTCCCCGCAATTGTTCCGAAGCCGGAGAGGCTGCCGTCATTTTCCACTGTTCCGGAAACATCAATCGTCGTCGTGTTCGCAACAATCATTTTTCCTGTTGAGGCATTATTCAGCGTTCCGTTTAATTGGCTGTTCCCTATGACGGAAACGGTTGCTTCGTTATCCAAAGTGCCGGAAAATACTCCGGACTCCGCAAAATTAAAAACATTCTGATTCGAAAAGGAACTGCCCGCAGTAAACGTTCCCTGTGTTACCGAAAAAGTTCCCGTATTTGTAACGTCTCCCGCTGCCGTACCGTCGACAACAACGGCTGTTCCCCGGTTCACAATCGTATTATTGACAGCACCGCCGTTTATTCGCAGTGCCCCGCCTGAATTAACCGTCAAAGCGCCGTCAATCGTTCCTCCGGTCATTGCGAACGTGCCGCCGTCCACGACAACTCCGCTCACCAAACTGCCGGACAAGGCCAGCGTGCCGGCCTCCACAACGGACACTCCAGTGAAGGTATTGCCGCCGGATAATGTTAATGTTCCTTCGCCCTTCTTTTTCAATCCGACACTTGCCGTTGTACTTCCCGATACGGATTGTTTTTCTGAAATACCATGGCTCCACGTGCTGTCATAGCCCGCCGTATCGACGCTGTAAAAGAACTGCTCCTGATCGGAATCATAATCCGAAGAGGTCAGTCTCTGCACATCAAAATATTTCGGACCTTTAACCGCATCGCCGGCATTAACCAACCCTTGTCCGAAAACATCTTCAAAAGTCACAGAACTGCACGTTGCCTGCGAACAGTCAATGCCAGCTTCATTAACGGCTTCTTCATACGTCATTTCATCGGTATTGTCCGTAAAAAATAAAAACCGCGTGCCATCGCTGCCTTCCTGAATCATATAGGGACTGAGTTCCAAATCGTCCTTTTTAAAGGCCGTTGAAAACAAGACATCGGCTATTTGCTTGCCGCCCATATATGGAAAGGCCTCCTGCACCAAAGCCGCCGTACCGGAAACAATCGGCGCCGCCATGGATGTACCGTCAGCTGAAGCATACGCAGGAGTTTCGGTTTCCGTATCATAGAGTATTGTAGAATAAAATGTTCCCGGAGCCGCTATTGTCCATTCCTGTGCCCCTGATGCCAAATTAGAAAAACTGCTGATAAAGTTTTTATCGCTAGGCAATTTGCTTGCATCATAGGCAACAACGCTGATCAGATTGCTTTTTAAAGATGAATCCTGTGCCGCGATGCCTGCCGGAAAAGCATTCGGCGCCAAAGCTGTTTCATTACCTGCACTGGCAATGATCAGCTTGTCTTTGGCGGCAAGTTTTTGAACAATGGAAACTCTTTCTTGCATTTGTTCATCTGAAAGCTCATCAATTCCCCAGCTGTTATTAATGATTTTAACTTCATCATACTCATCTTCCAACAATGTTTCCCAAGATGTTGACCATTTCAAACAATTAGAAGAATCTTCACACCCGTCTGTTAAATAAACGGCAAAAGGAAAAAGCGCCGCGTTATAAGCAACGCCATGCATGCCGACATCATTTTTTTTCGCGGCAATAATGCCTGCCGTATGTGTTCCGTGCGAACTGCTGTACTGATTAAATTCGGAATTATATAAAGCGCTCAGCTGATTGACTAAATCTATGTGATCCGCAAATGTTCCGCTGTCAACAAGGGCGACGGTCACCCCTTGCCCCGAAAATCCCGTATAAGCATTTCCGTCACTGCCCGTATATGCTTTATCCAGCCCGATTGCGCTGAACGCCGCCCCGTTAGCCGTATATTCGTCATTGTTATATTCGGCAGAAACAGTATTAGTATATTCTGCCCATGCCGGTACAGCATAGCCGCAGAACAAAAGAGCATAGAGCAATAATTGTTTTTTCATTATCCGTCCGAACAGAAGATATTTTTTTCATCAGTATAAAGACAAAGAATATAAAAAATCCTTAAAAATAAGACTTTCCTTCACTCTTTTGACATTTTTTCGATAAAGAGATTTCCCGATATTTTGAAAAAAAACTTGATATGGCAAAGCAAACAGTTTAAAAAATTCAGCAGAGTGGTCTCGTAGCTCAGCTGGATAGAGCAACAGCCTTCTAAGCTGTGGGTCCCGCGTTCGAATCGCGGCGAGATCACCAAAAAAAACTCCCTGACGGACTTTCTTGTCAGGGTGTTTTTTTTCAGGTGAGCTCATCGTGAGAGAACGCGGGAGACGCGTTTGGTGAGCTTTGCGAACGACGCCGACAGGCGGGGCGCCAGCCCCGAGCGAAAGCGAACAATCGCGGCGGGATCACGAAAGGACATATAAGTTTGAACACTGTTCTTTTAATCGTACCAAGAACAAGCCTTAATCTCCTTTGTACCGGTAGCAGAGCCCAATCTCTGTCAGGAAAAATTTAAGTCCGTTGCGTTGTTGTCTTGTCATAAAAAAGTCAGAACCTCATCGACATGACCGGCAACTTTAACTTTTCGCCACTCTTTAACAACGGCGCCGTCGATATCTAGCAGAAACGTAGACCGGATAATGCCGAAATATTTTTTGCCATACATTGACTTTTCACCCCAGGCGCCAAACTGCTCCGCTAAAACATGATCCGGATCAGACAGCAAAATAAAATTCAGGCCATGCTTCTGTTTAAAAGACAGATGACTTTTCACACTGTCGGGACTGACGCCGATGACAACCGCTTTACCGGCAAGACGGTTCATTGAATCCCGAAAATCGCATGCTTCGCGCGTACAGCCGGACGTATTGTCTTTTGGATAAAAATATAAAACAACGCGCTGTCCTTTAAAATCGTCCAACGCATAATCCCGTTGCGTACCATTGGCATCAATCCCCTGAAAAACAGTGTCCATTTTTTCCGCTCCTTTCCATATCAATCGTCATATGCTCCCCGGCGACCGATTTGGACATCTCTGTTGACATTAACGCACTCGACCAAACCAAAAGAAAACATTAATGTCAGCATCACCGTCCCGCCGTAAGAAATCATCGGTAAAGGCACTCCGACAACCGGCAGCAATCCCATAACCATGGCGATATTAATAAATACATATAAAAATAAGTTCATTGTCAGTCCTAACGCTAGCAGCCGCCCAAAAAAGCTGGAAGATCTGAACGCAATCACATATCCGTAAAAAATCAATGCCAGATAAAGCAGCAGCAAAGAAACCGAACCGACTAACCCGAACTCTTCCGCCAGAACGGTAAAAATAAAGTCAGTATGCTTTTCCGGCAAAAAATTTAACCGGCTTTGCGTCCCCTGCAAAAAACCTTTGCCAAAAATACCGCCGGATCCCAAGGTAATCTTGGACTGTAAAATATGATACCCTTTTCCTAACGGGTCACGTTCCGGATCTAAAAATGTAAAAACACGTTCTTTTTGATAATCATGCAGAAAACGCCACCCGATCGGAATGGAAATCAATCCCGCAGCACCTAAAGCTGCAAATTTCCACATTTGAACGCCTACCAGAAAGAATAAAGACAGCGACGCCGCTCCCATTAAAACCGCTGTTCCCAAATCGGGCTGCTTTAAAACCAATACAACCGGCAGCAAAACCATAAAAGACGGCATAATCATATAAGAAATGCTTGTGATTTCCTGCTGAGAACTGCCATGAAAATATCGGGCAAGCGCCAAAATCAAAGCAATTTTCATCAATTCTGACGGCTGAACTCTGATAATGCCCAAATTCAGCCACCTTTGCGCCCCCATGGCATCGTGACCGAAAAACTCAACGATGAACAGCATAATAACAGCCGCAATATAAAATAAATAAGCGTACTTCAGCCAAAAGCGCAAATCTATCATCGCTGCAGCGAAAGCCACTGCACAGCCTAGCCAAAAACGCGCAAACTGTTTGCTGGCCCAAGGATTCCAATTCCCGTTCGCAGCCGCATACAAAACAACAAATCCGGCGCCGGCAACCAAAAAAATCAAAAAGATATAGCACCAGCTTAAATGCATGAACCGTTCTTTTAACGTCATATCGGCATTGCGCATTCTGAATGGAGAAAGATTCCGCATGTCACACGCTCCCGGCTGAAATATTCTTTTTCGGATTTTTCGGCGGCTGAGAGGAAGGATCCAGTTTTAAAACAGCCTCCATAATCGATTTTGCAATCGGAGCCGCCGTTTTTGCGCCGCCGCCGCCGTGTTCGATAACAACGGCTAAAGCATAGCGCGGATTATCCGTCGGTCCGAAAGACACAAACAAAGCGTGGTTTCTTTCCTCCCACGGAATATCGTCCTGACCGCGCATGCCTTGTTCGCGTTCTTTCATCGAAATCCGCTTGACTTGCGTTGTGCCCGTTTTGCCGGCAATCAATTTGCCGCCGACATTAACGCGCGCGGGTTTTCCCGTTCCTTCGGAAGCGTTCACAACGTCAAACATACCTTCCCGCATTAATTGCAAATGTGCTTTGGAAAGATTTAAGTTTTCCCCCAAACAAACGGAAGGAGAACGATTTTCCGGCACAATTACTGTCGGCTTGACCTTATAACCGTCGTTAGCCAAAATTGCCGTCATAACCGCTAATTGAATCGGCGTTGTTAAAATGTATCCCTGCCCGATTCCCGCATTATACGTATCTCCCTGCAGCCATTGTTCGCCTAAAATAACTTCTTTCCAACGGCGGGTCGGCATCAATCCCACCTTTTCACCGGGCAAATTAACGCCGGTTGACATTCCCAAGCCAAATCGCTTGGCCATTGCCGCAATTTTATCAATCCCTGTTCGGCGGGCGACTTCATAAAAGTAAATATCACAGGAGTGCATCAGCGCTTCTTTTAAATCGACATTGCCGTGACCGCTACCTTTCCAACAATGGAAGCGGTGCGATCCCATCATAATGTGACCGCCGCAGAAGACTTTTGTATCAGGACGGATAACACCGGCCTCCAAAGCGGCCAAAGCAACAATCATTTTAAATGTCGAACCGGGAGAATATAAGCCGCCCAAGGCCTTATTCAACAACGCATTTTTTTCATTTGTGGAAATTTCTTTCCATTCTTCCGCCGTCAAACCCCGATTGAATTTGTTCGGATCAAAACTGGGAGTTGAAACCAAAGCCAATATTTCTCCGGTATAAATATCCAGCAAAACCGCCGCGCCGCTTTCATTTTTCATTTTTTTATAGGCGATATTCTGAATTCGCATGTCAATCGTTAACGGCAAGGTTGTTCCGGGTATGCCTTCGTCACGTTCAATTTCGCGAATGACACGACCGACAGCATTGACTTCGACACGCTGCGCCCCCTCTTTGCCGCATAAGGCAGTATTGTATTCCAGTTCAATCCCCGATTTGCCAACGCGGAACCCCGGCAATTTCAAAAGCGGATTCCCCGAAGCGATTTCTTCTTCGGAAACAGCGCCGACATAGCCCAATAAATGGGCTGAAGCTTCTTTAAACGGATAGAAACGGCTTAACCCTTCATCAATGATGATACCCGGCAAATCGGGCGCATTTAATTGAATGGCCGCCATTTGCTCCCATGTTAGGTTTTCGCGGATCATTACCGGCGTAAAATTGCGTGACCGGCGAACATCTTTGCGAATTCTTTGAATTTCACCGTCCGTTAACGGCAGAATTTTATTCAAAGCCTCTAACGTCGCATTCAAATTTCCTTCTGTTTGTTCGGAGATGACCAAAACACGGAAATTTTGGTTGTTTTGTGCCATTGGCTGACCAAAGCGATCAAAAATCAACCCTCTGGGCGGCGCAAGCAGACGTGTGCTGATTCTGTTTTCTTCCGCTAATGTCTTGTACCGATCCGATTCCAAAACCTGCAAATAATACATGCGGCTGAGCAGAACAGAAGACAAAAACAGCTGTCCTCCGGCCAGCATTGCCGCCCGTCGGGTAAGTGTCTTTCCTTTATCGCCGTCCCGCGTAATCATTTTTCTTTATCCAACAAATAAACATGCAGCTTTGCGCAGGGCCATGAAACGACCGGATAGCACAGCAGCAGTAAAATATAGCTGATAAAGGCCGTTATTGCCGGCGTAAAGGCCGCATAGTTGATTGAAACGAACAACCATTTAAAAAAATAAGCGCCAAATGAAAAAAGAGCAAATCCGAACCAAACAAAACAAAATGATTTTCCGATCAGATAACGGCGCTGCGTTTCTACAATCAAATAGAATAAAGTAAAAATAAGCGTGTTGATTCCCAACGGCGTTCCGTCAAGCAAATCCAGAAAAAAACCGATAATAAACGCGCTTACAACAGAAAAATCATACGGTCTGTAAACGGCCCAATAAAAAATAGGAATTAATGTAATATACGGTCTAACTGTTGAATAACCCGGCAAATATGTCGGCGTTACCGAAAATAGCAAAATTAAAAACGTCAGCAGCTTGGGTGAATGCTGCCTCAACTTTGCACCCAAGAGAGAATAAAACGGCTGGTCATTTACGGTGAAACTTCGCATATCGGATCCGGCAGCAAACCTGACAGTCCGTAATCAACAATACGCACCATTTCTAACCGGCTGCGGTTAAAAAAGGGTCGCATTTTGACTAAACCGTCATCAATAGAAACAATAACTCCGACCGGAAGACCTGCGGGATAAACGCCAGCCATTCCTGATGTAACAACTTTGTCGCCGACGGAAATTTTTGCGTTCCCCGGCAAAGAAATTAATTGGGGATATTCGGTATTATCTCCGGACAAAATTGCCGGCGTATCCAAGGGTTCTATTTTAACCGGCACGCGAGAGTTAATATCTGTGATCAATAAAATTCTGGCCGCATTAATGCCGACAGAAGCAATACGTCCGACCAATCCGTCGCCCGTTAATACGACATTGCCTTTGCCGACTTTTTGTTTTTGTCCGACAAAAGCAATTAAAGACTGCGCAAAAGAATTGCCTGTATCTGCAATCACGCGCGAAGTAATGGAAACAGCCTGAGGAGGCGGAACATAGTTTAATAAATCGGCCAGATAAGCGTTTTCTTTACGCAGCTGTTCCGTATCCAGTTTAATCAGCGTCAATTCTCGGTTTTCTTCCCGCAAACGGGCATTTTCCTGACGAACGGCGACCAGCTCGCGCACATTTTGCATAAAGCGGGAAGCCGCCTCAGCCGGTTTAGATAACAAAGATAAAATAGGTGTCGTAATATCGTTGAATAAAATTTGCGCTTTTTCAACCAAGATTGTATCGGCTTTCCCAAGCAGCATCAGTCCAAAAGCCGCCACTACCAGCATTACAAGGCCAAAACGTTTTAATTTTGCCTTGATCTGATGCAACGATGCCGTATTGCCGGAATGCTGCTGTCCTACCATAGAATATTCCCCCGTTCAAAAGGGAGCCGATTTAATACATTGTTGAAAGAATGTTGCGCAGCTTTTTGATTTCTTCCAACGTATGGCCCGTTCCCATTGCAACGCAGGTCAACGGATCTTCCGCGATTGAAACGGGCAGGCCTGTCGATTTGCGCAGCACTCGGTCCAAATTCGTCAATAACGCGCCGCCGCCCGTCAGCACAATGCCCTTATCAACGATATCCGCCGCCAGTTCAGGCGCCGTATGTTCCAAAGCGACCTTAACGGCCTCAACTATCTGACTGACAGGTTCAGCCAAGCTTTCGGCAATCTGACGTTCGGAAATCGTTAATTCTTTTGGCACGCCGTTCATCAAATCCCGACCTTTGATTTCCATTGTACGGCCTTCGCCCTGTTCCGGCGGGCAGGCAGAACCGATTGCCTTTTTGATGCGCTCGGCGGATCCTTCGCCGACCAGCAGATTATGGTTGCGCCGGATATAAGAAATAATCGCTTCGTCCATTTTATCGCCTCCGACACGAACGGAGCGGGCAAAGACGATATCCCCTAAAGCCAGAACAGCAACTTCCGTTGTACCGCCGCCGATATCAACAACCATTGACCCCGTAGGTTCCGTTACCGGCAGTCCGGCGCCGATTGCCGCCGCCATTGGTTCCTGAATCAGGTAAACTTTGCGTGCGCCGGCTGCTTCAGCGGATTCCTGAATTGCGCGCTGTTCCACAGCCGTTGATCCGGAAGGCACGCAAATAATAATCATCGGAGAAACAAACGCCCGGCGGTTATGTGCTTTGAAGATAAAGTGCTTAATCATTTCTTCAGCAACTTCAAAATCCGCAATCACGCCGTCTCGCAGCGGTCTGACCGCCCGAATAGATCCCGGTGTACGCCCCAACATCTGCTTTGCTTCGTCGCCAACGGCCAAGACATGCTTTTTCCCTTTGGATTCGGCAATCGCAACAACAGAAGGTTCATTTAAAACGATACCGCGCCCCTTGACATATACCAAAGTATTAGCGGTTCCAAGGTCTATGGCCATATCTGCGGACAGCCAGCCGGTCAGCTTTGAAAGCATTGCGCCCCCTTAAATAACAATTAAACTTACATATTCATACACCTCACCTTGGCTTCAGACAAGCAAAGATGCGGCAGAGTCAGGTTTAATTTACCCCAAAAAACGTAAAGCCTTAGTTAATAAGTACGGACTTTTCGCATCAGCAGTCATTATATCCGCGTGAAAACGGTGTTTGAACCATGTCAGCTGACGTTTGGCATAGTTGCGGGTCATCTGACAAGCATGACTGATCGCTTGTTCCCGCGTTATTTCCCGATTTAACAACGCTCTGATTTCCGAAATGCCGACTGCTTTTAAAATCAAACTGTCTGCCGGAGGATTCTTTGCCAAAAGCGTCCGGACCTCTTCTATCGCGCCGTTTTGCATCATTTTTTCAAACCGTTTATTGCAGCGGTCATATAATTTTTCACGCGGCAAGTCTGTCAAAAAGCACAAATAATCCGCTTCGATTTCCTTTTGAAACGGCAAGGACTGCCAATACGTCATTGATTTTCCTGTTTCTTCCAGCACTTCCGCCGCCCGTAAAAGTCGCTGCGGATCAGTCAGGGCGAACGAAGGATCCTTTTGCTGAAAATCTTTTAAAAAGGCTTCATATCCCTGTTGTTCAAATTTTCTTCTGATTTCGGCGCGCGTATCCTCTTTCACCTGCGGCACGGGAGAAATACCTTTTATCAGCGTCTGCAAATAAAATCCGGTGCCGCCGACAATAACCGGCACTTTGTTTTCCTGCCATGCCCGCCGCATTTGCGCCGCCGCCAGCTGCGCCCATTTAAAAACAGAGCAGTTTTCCTCAGGCTCCAAAAAGCCATATAAACAGTGCGGAACCGCCTGTTCTTCCCCTGCAGAAGGACGCGCCGTCAGTGTCGGCACATCACGGTAAACCTGCATGCTGTCGGCATTAATGACAACGCCGCCTAATTCTTTGGCCAGCCGCAAAGCCAATTCCGATTTGCCGGAAGCTGTCGGGCCGCCGACAACTATTGCTTTGTTTTTTGCCGGATTTGCGTTACAAATATCCGGTTCTTTTTTTTCACAGGAGTTTGCCGTGGATACCATTCCTTTATTCCGTCCTTTTAAAGCCGTCCGACCCGCGCCGGAATTTGCCGCTGAAGTTGTCGCGCCGCCGTATGATGTTCTTGATACAAAAGAAGCGCGCGAAAAAGCAAGTGGAAAACCGTATTCCTTCCTGCATATTTCCAAAGCGGAAATCGATCTGCCGGAAGATATCAATCCTTATGATCCTGCCGTTTATGCCAAATCCGCCGAAAATTATCAGGCTTTGCTGCATCAGGGTATTTTAATGCAAGAAGACAAACCATGCTACTATGTTTATCGCGCCGTTATGGGAGAACATACGCAGACAGGACTGGCCGTTGCCGCCAGCGTTGAAGCTTATGATGCCGGAAAAATCAGACGCCATGAATTCACGCGCGTTGAAAAAGAAGACGACCGCGTGCGCCAAATCGATGCTTTAAAGGCGCAGACAGGCCCTGCTTTATTGGCCTATCATCAAATCCCGGAAGTCGATCAGATCATTAAAAAAACCGTTCAGACCGCACCTTTGTACAAGGTCACCGCAGATCACGGCATTCATCATCTGATCTGGAAAATCGATAATGAGGCCGATCTTGCCGCGATCACCGCTGCGTTTAACCGGCAGGAAGTCGTTTACATCGCAGACGGTCATCATCGTTCCGCCGCCGCGTCCCGTGTAGCCAAAAAACGGGCACAAGCCAACCCGAAGCATACAGGACTGGAGGACTATAATTTCTTTTTAGCCGTCGCTTTTCCGATCGAAGAGATGAAAATTCTTGATTACAATCGTATTATCAGGGATTTGAATGGCCTGTCCCCCGCCGCTTTTTTAAAAGCTTTGAAAAAAGATTTTATCGTCACCCCTTCTGAAGCCGTCGTCAAACCTAAACAGAAAAATACTTTCGGACTGTACACAGACGGTAAATGGTATCTTTTAACATTGAAAAACAAACCGGAAACAACCGATCCTGTCAAATTA
Source organism: Alphaproteobacteria bacterium (assembly GCA_017480385.1). Classification (GTDB taxonomy): domain Bacteria; phylum Pseudomonadota; class Alphaproteobacteria; order CAAGCB01; family CAG-977; genus UBA11549. The sequence goes on from JAFVAT010000007.1 coordinate 95,249, forward strand.
TTGGACGTTTCTTTGCTGTCCGATCTGGTGCTGACTCCGATTTTAGGGATTCAGGACCTGCGCAAAGACAAACGCATTGATTTTGTCGGCGGTATGCGCGGTCTGAAAGAATTGGAAAACCGTGTCAACAATGATGGCTTTGCTGCCGCTTTCGCACTGTATCCGACACAAATGAACGAATTAACCGCCGTTGCGGATACGGGGCAGGTCATGCCGCCGAAATCGACTTGGTTCGAACCGAAATTAACGGACGGATTATTGTCCAATCCAATATAGAAAAAGCGGGAAATTCCCGCTTTTTTTTATCGAATAGGGATAGTTACGCTCATCGGTTGAGTTGTATCCAGATCATGCGGCGGTCGCAGCAGCGGTTCAAAATATTTTGCAATGCAGGACCGAACATTTTCTTTTACCGGCGTTCCCAAAATATTAAATGTTTCCTTAAACCCGAAGGCCGGAAGCGTGCCGAACGGAGAAACCGTAAAAGCAATTTCGCGTTTTTCCGTCAAGCCACATTTTTTGAAATCATCGGCATGCGCATCCACACGAATTTGCAAATCGCGCAAATAACGACGGCGCATTTCCGGCTCTGTAACAAAAAGCGTCGAAGCCTCGGCAGCAGAATAGTTCAGCACATAACGCTGGTAAAATTCCGTATCCGACAGATTAGCTGAAATCCGACGGCCTGAATCCCGTTCAATAAAGTGAGACAGCAGATACAGTAATTTATCCTGTGATGATCTGAAATCCGGAGCATAATCTTTCAGCGAAACAACGGCTTTCCACAGCGGCTTTTCTTCTTTGCCCGCCTGAACTGCCGTCAAAGAAATAAATTTCTCATACACCATGTGTCGGTTATATTGCGTAGTGGCCAAAACGGACGGTTCGTCAATCGGGTGAGCATATTCCGCCGTATCAATGGCGCTTTTAACGGTTACCGTTCTTTCCTGTCTGACACCGAAACTTAATCTTAAAATCACAGCGGAAGGCGTTGTCAGACGGTATCCTTTTGCTTCTAAAACCGGTTTGAGCTTTTCAAAAAACTGCTGATATTCAATATCGCTTTTGGATCTGTTTTCATCGGTCAAATGTACGACAGCCGTTTTGACGGCAGGAACCTCACGCAGATAAGAATCCACAGATAAGGGGATTTCCTTTTCTATCGGCAGCTGACAGCCGGCCATAAAGAACAAAGCAAACAGAAAAAGTTTTCTTCTCATCTGCTTTAGGCCAAAGAAACCAAGCCGGCTTCTATTGCTTTAAGCATCACGGCAACATCACGCCAACCGGAAACGGGAAAGCCTTCATCGTCCAGCACATCAACACCTTTTTCACGGCAAAACGCAATCATTTCCTGTTCATCGGCATCAAAAACAACCTGCCACAAATCCTCAAATTCCTTTTGCGTATAATCCGGCGCGGAACCAAACAAACGAACGGTCAGGCCGTCTGTTTCCGAAACTAACTCATCATTGGTTCCTTCCGCCAATTCCGGTTTTTTCGACAGATAATCCACAGCGCGAATAACGGTTTGTGTTTGCATTTTTTTCTCCTCACGTTCATATTACGGATATGTAATCACATTTTTATTTTTTCTGCAATAAAGGAAAGAACATGATCCCTCGTTACAGTCGCCCGGAAATGAGCGCTATCTGGTCTGATGAAAATAAATTTAAAACATGGTTTGAAATTGAGGCCTGTGCCTGTGAAGCTTTAGCCGAACTGGGCCAAATTCCAAAGGCCGCCGTTGAAGAGATCCGCACAAAGGGCAAATTCGATCCCAAACGTATTGACGAAATTGAAGCGGAAGTCAAACATGACGTGATCGCTTTTTTGACCAATGTCGGTGAAAATATTGGCGAAAGCGCCCGGTTTATGCATCAGGGCATGACATCTTCGGACGTGCTGGACACTTCTTTTAATATGCGGCTGACGCAATCGATCGATATTTTATTAAAAGATATGGATCGCCTGCTGACCGCTTTGAAAAAACGGGCGGAAGAACACAAATACACGCTCTGCATCGGACGCAGCCACGGGATTCATGCCGAACCGACGACATTCGGATTAAAAATGTTGGGCTTTTATGCCGAATTCATCCGCAATAAAGAACGTCTGGAAGCCGCCCGCAAAGAAGTCTCCACCTGCGCGATATCCGGCGCTGTCGGCACGTTTGCCACGATCGATCCGCGCGTGGAACAAATCGTTGCCGAAAAATTGGGCTTGACCCCCGAACCCGTTTCAACGCAAGTCATTCCCCGCGACCGTTACGCCGCTTTATTCGCCGCTATCGGCATCACCGCCTCCTCCATTGAACGGCTGGCCGTCGAAATTCGTCATTTGCAGCGCACGGAAGTCCGCGAAGCTGAAGAATATTTCTCCGCCGGACAGAAAGGCTCATCGGCTATGCCGCACAAGCGCAACCCTGTGTTGTCCGAAAATCTGACCGGACTGGCGCGGCTGCTGCGCTCTTATGTTATTCCGGCAATGGAAAACGTTGCTTTGTGGCATGAACGCGACATTTCGCATTCGTCCAACGAACGCATCATTGCGCCGGACGCGATGATTGGACTGGATTTCTGTCTGAACCGTTTGGCCGGTATTATTGAAAAGCTGTTGATCTATCCTGACAATATGATGGCAAATCTGAACCGTTTGAAAGGGTTGATTTTTTCTCAGCGCGTGATGCTGGCAATGGTGGACAAGGGCCTGAAACGCGAAGATGCTTATCGTTTAACCCAGCGCAATGCGATGAAAGTTTGGGCAGGCGAAGGAACATTTAAAGACTTGCTGGAAGCTGATGAAGAAGTCATGCAAACGCTTGCCAAAGAAGAACTGGAGGCTTTGTTCGATTTGTCATTCTACACAAAGCAGATCGATTTTATCTTTAAAAAAGTCTGCTCCCCAATGGCGGCGTTACAAGCATAACGTCCTCCGGGTGGCGGCGCCACGGGCTTAACGTCCTCCCGGCGGGAGATTAGGCCTTGCCCATTGGCACGATATAAAAAACTGACGCCCGTACGGCTACTCCCCGTAGGGGGGCATACCCTCCCGGCGGGAGATTAGGCCTTGCCCATGGCACGATATAAAAAACTGATGCCCGTACAGCTAGTACCCCTGCAGCTGGAAAATCGCAAAAGCGATATGCTCCTACAACTTTTCAAAAAATACATCTAATAGATGTAAAACGAAAGAACATATAGACAAAAGATAATTTCTATGATAATCCTATTTAACGATATATGTTTTTGATATACATCTTTTGATTGTATTTTGGAGGGCTTAGAAATGAAAGGAAGAAAAATCACAGAGAACAAAACGCGTATTTTAACACCGCGTCAATTTACGGTATTAACTTTTTTAGCGGCAGGATTGCGGAACAAAGAAATCGCGTACCGTATGGGATTAACGGTTTCTACAGTCAAACAACATATATCCGGCATTATGCTGCGATTGAACGTAAACACAAGGACGGCGGTAGTTCTCAAAGCTCAAAAACTGGGACTGATCGATCCGGAATAATCCTTTTTTATGCCCCCCAAGAGCGGCTTCGGTTATGAAACTGCCTTTGGAGTATTGTACTCATAAAAAATCTTCACTGATCACGAATATTCCCTATCTTAAGGATAGTGTCTTAACGGGCACGGAGCCGTCAGAAAGCTCTTTTACTACCCAGCGCAGATATGCATCGTAAACCGATTTACCAATGGCAAAGCTGGAAAATATCCCCGATTTCTGAACAGAGGTCGGGGGCCTTTTGGCGTATGTCCAGAACACGCCCCGTCATTATCTCTGAAAGAACGAGGGTGTTTAAAGGTCAAAAGGATCATTTGATACTATATGGTTTTTCTACTCCCCGACCGCCTAACTAAGGCGGTTTTAGTTTAACCGAAACAGAGAATTTTTAATGAAACAATCCAAAACGACAATCAAAGAACTGACGAAACGTTATCGAGCAGTTTTGTTGAAATGTGCGCTGATGAATATGGCGGCATTTACAATCGCTTTTTCCGCAGCCGCGGCTCCGCTTACTGTTGGTTCGGGTCAAAGCGCTGCTCCTGATCCCGATACATATGATTATATCGAAGTTAACGGCGGAACATTGGCTTTGAAGAATGGAGAATTCAGCACGCTAAGAAACGATCCCTCCTCACTGACCGATGCAGAGATGTCTTTATCCGGCGCTTCTTTGGATATGAACAGCCCTGAATTTACAATCAGCAATTCTGCTCTGACAATCAATGCCGGCAGTCAAATCTTTAGCAGAGCGGTTATAATCAGTGAGTCAGAGCTGACTTTAAATTCCGCCAATTCAGAAATGTCCTTTGAAGCGGATTCTTTCACGATTAACGGTTCAACCGTTTCAATGTCCAGCGGCGGTTATGGACTGGTTTCGTCCTCTGATAACGGAATAAGCATCATAGATCCACTATTACTGCGAACTCGATCCATATTGCATAGATGGACGTACCTATTCTGATCCCGAACTGAAAATCAGCGGCACATCGGAATTTAATCATGGGAAACATAAAAGTCGATGCCGTTTCCGTAGACGGTGACGATGCTTCTTTCACAAAAGGAAAAATCCTTTTTTTCGACGGCACGATTAACTTAAACGGCAGATTGACTGCCGATATAGAATCAACAGGCGGAACATTGGCATTCAGTTCTAATAATGCCGCGTTGGACGGGACATTGTCCGGTACGGTTAATCTGAAATTTAACGACAACTACGCATTCAGCAATATAAACGCTTCCGATGCAACGTTAGGCACGATCACGATCGCAGACGGCAAGACGCTGGACATCGGAACAGGCACCTTAACGTCAGGCACTGTCACGGGTGGCATTCTGAAAGCGACTTTGACCGACGCGGCAAATGAAAGTGCGATTATCACGGCTGAAGCGACGAAAGTGATCTTGAGTCTGGATATGTCGGCGGCTTCCGACGAAGCGGTGACGCTGCATCACATTACGGAAGGCTCCGGCTTTGCCTTCGGGGATTATGACTTAAACAGTTATGTTGTTTCCGGCGTTTTCTTTGATCTCGACGCTGTCGGAACAATCGGCGCTTTGGAAGGCTGGACCGGCGGCGATCTGTATATTCTGCGGTTGGTCACCGTGCCTGCCGAAGAAGAAAATCAAAGCATTGCGGACAAGCTGAAAGACGACGGCGTGGAAATCATTGCGAATGAAGAGTTGGCGCTGAATACATTTAACAGCGACATTAAAGAAGTCCTTTCTTCCGAACATAAAGACGCCGTAGAAAAAGTAAGCGCCTTATTGGAAGACGCCCTGACTGCCGGAGATCAAGGCCGCATAAAACAGATTGTGCGGGAAGTCGCGCCGGACACTTGCTCTTCCGCCTATGAAATGGCCCGATCCAACGCTGGCGCCGTGATGTCCGTTATCAGCACACGCATGGGCGGAGACTCTCCAATCCCGGCGGCTCGGGAACGTTCTGGCGGCGACTATACGCTTCTGTCTAAGCACAAGTCACATGCAACAAAGCCAAGCTGCATAAAACCGGCGGCTTCGCTTCCGATTCAGCCGGATTTGCCGCGGGCTTTGAATACAATATCAACGATTCTGTCAAAGTCGGCGGCGGTTATGCCTTCACCTTAACCGATATCGACACGGACAGAAGCAAAAGCAGCGGTAACGTATGACTTTGAGCGGGACGGACAGAACCGGACGGTCACTTTGGCGAACGGGTCAAGCTATGTGGCGGAAGGCGACAACATGAAACGCTTTGGCATAGAGGCCGGTGCGGGAGTCTCAATGCTTTTGGGCCGCCATACAGAGCTCGGTCTGTTTTATGAAGGCAAGTTCAAAGACCATTATAAGGATCATACCGGTTTGGTTAATTTGAAATATAACTTCTGATCGGAAATATAACAAAAACGGCCTGCCATAAAAAGCGAGCCGTTTTTTTATTTCATTGCTTGCGCTGCAATTTGTAAAAAAACACGAGAACAAATCAGCTGCTGCGGACGCGCTGAAAATTTGCAGTCCCGCTCTGCCTGCGTCAGCAGGTCCAGAGCTCGTCCCGCTTTTGCTATATTCCACATTTTTAACTGCCGTTTAAATTCGTCAACACGTTTAAAATGCAAAAACAGTGCGGCAACAGCCGATTCTATCGGTGTTCCCTCCTCTATTTTGGCCAGCGTCAGGTGAATCTTTTTAAAATGCGCCGAAGCCGCCCTTAAAAGCCCTATTGCGCTTTGTCCTTCCGCAAACAGGCGGTCAAGCGTTTCGTGCAGTTCTTTTTGCCGCCCGCCCGACAAAGCGTACAGCATCTGATCGATCGACAAAGCGGAGGCATCTCCGATACAGGCCATTGCGTCTTCGATTGTTATCGTTTTTTCCGTCCCCATATACGCAAATAATTTCGCCAATTCAGAGCGGGATTGAAGCCTGTCCGCCCCCAAATTATCCGCAATAAAATTGATTACGTCCGGCGAAGCGGTCATGCCCTGATCCGAAATGCTTTGGAAAACAAAGCGTTTCAAGGCCTCTCCTTCATCTGAATAGCAGGGAAAAACGGCCAAATCAGATTCATTGGCAAATAAAACCGGCAGAGAATCTTTTGTTTTCAATCCTCCTGCCGTCACGATAATCAGTGCGTCGCCTTTATAAGACGGTAAAAATTCCTTTAAAACAGCCGTAAAATAGTTATCCGCCCCACGCACCGTGATCACCCGTCTGCCGCCCATTAAAGAAAGAGCATTGGCCTCGGCAGACAGCAGCGCCGGATCTTCTTTAATTTTAGCCGGTGTCAATTCCGCCAGCCGGAACGGGTCTTTATCCGCGACAATGGCTTTTGTCAAGCGCTCACGGCATTCTTCCACCAATCCTTCGTCCTGACCGTAAAACAGCACCGCCTTTAAAGAAGGCGCCCCTGTTTTGAATAATGTTTCCAAAGAGGATTGGGTTAGTTTTGTCATTCTGCCGGCTTTTCAGAGATTTGTGCCGCTTCAGGAGCCGGAACCTCCTTTTCCGACGGCGGCATTTCTTCCGAAACATTATAGCTTTTCAAAAAAGCCGCCAAACGCAACGCAATATCATCACCCATAATTTTTACCAATCGTTCTTTTGCCGCCTGTTCTGCCACATCTGTCGCATAAGGGGAACGCTGGACATCGTATCCGGTACGTTCTCCGATGCTGTCGGACAGCAAAAGCTTATTTTCAGGATATGAATACAGTTTGTACTGCGCCGTAAACCGCATGACATAGCGCGTCGCCAGATTGTCTTTCCGCACCGCCTGTTCCGAAATTGACGGGTTTGATAAATGAACGGAAAGTCTGTAATGCGGGTTTTCCGGTTCTCCTTGCGGCGTTAAACGATCCGCTAATGCCCGCCGCAAAATTTGTCCGATCCGTTCCGGAATTTCATCAATGAAAATCGACGCCATTTCCTGTGTCAGCTGTTGACCGGAAATAGAATCCTCTGTTTTCTGTCCGACATACAACGGGCGGAACCCGCAGGCGGAAACCAGCAGGATTCCTAAACATACAACCGATTTACCCAGCCACAATATTGATGATCTTATTTTTAACAACAATCACCTTCCGAATGGTTTTGCCTTCCAGCTGCGTTTGAACCGTCGGCAGCGCCAAAGCTGCCCTCTTGACCGTTTCATCATCACTGTCTTTGGCAATCTCGATCGTTCCGCGCATTTTGCCCATGACTTGAACAGCCATCGTTACCATGTTATCCGCCGTTAAAGCCGGATCGGCTTCAGGCCATTTTTCAGCGGCTAGCAACGTGTCATGCCCTAAATGATGCCACATTTCTTCAGCAATATGCGGTGCAATCGGAGCCATTAGCCGAACGAGCGTTTCAAAAGAAAAGCGGTAAGCGTATTGATTGCTGTCATCTGCCGTTTTTAATTCGCCAATCGCATTCGTCAGTTCGCGCAGCCGTGCCAACGCCACATTAAACCGAAGTTTATCCAAGTCCTCCGTCACCAGAGCTATAGTCTTGTGCGCTGTACGGATCAGCTTTTCCGCCTCACCGGACAGTTTTTCCGGTTTGACCGCCGTTTCCGGACAGGCCAGCGCCATGCGCCATAACCGGTTCACATACCGCCAAGCGCCGTCAATACCGGCTTCCGTCCATTCCAAATCGCGTTCCGGCGGCGTGTCGGACAGCATAAAGACGCGCGCCGCGTCCGCCCCATATGTCGATAAAATTGTTTCCGGATCAACCAGATTATACTTGGATTTGCTCATCTTTTCCACACGGCCGACCGTTACGGGCGTACCGTCAGCAATTTTCACCGCCGTACCATCCGTTTTCTTTTCGACCTCTGTTGGGAAAAGCCAATTGCCGTTCTGATCCTTGTATGTTTCGTGGCAGACCATGCCCTGCGTAAACAGCCCTTTAAACGGTTCATCAATATTCAAATAACCGCAATCGCGCAAAGCTTTTGTAAAGAACCGCGCATACAGCAAATGCAACACGGCATGTTCAATCCCGCCGATATACTGATCCACCGGTAGCCAATGATCAGCCGCATCTTTCTTAAAACCGCAATCCGTTTCATGCGGGGAAGCATACCGCGCAAAATACCATGAAGATTCAAAAAAGGTGTCAAACGTATCTGTTTCGCGCAAGGCGGGCTTGCCGCAAACCGGGCAAACCGTATGCTTCCATGTCGGGTGACGTTCCAACGGATTGCCGCCGGACGCTTCAAACGTCACGTCTTCCGGCAGCATGACCGGCAAATCTTTTTCAGGCACCGGCACAACGCCGCAATGTTCGCAATGAATGACCGGAATGGGGCAGCCCCAATAACGCTGACGGGAAACGCCCCAATCGCGCAAACGGTACTGAACCGTCGCTTTGCCTTTGCCGATCGCTTCCAAGCGCCTGATCATTTCAGGAATGGCGTCTTTGGTCGCCATACCGTCCAGAAATGCCGAATTAACCGCAACGCCGTCCGCGATATCATCAAAAGCTTTGTCTTCAACAACCGGCGTCCCTTCATTTTTATGCGCTACGACAACACGCACCGGCAAACCGTACTTGCGCGCGAAATCCAAGTCGCGCTGGTCATGCGCCGGACAAGCGAAAATCGCGCCCGTACCGTATTCCATCAAAACGAAATTCGCCACATACAGCGGCAGTTCCGGATTTCCGCCCAGCTTTTTAAATTCTTCCGCAAACGGGTGCATCACCTTCAAGCCGGTATCAAACCCCTTCTTTTCCGCTGCTTCAATCGTTGCGACAGACGTTCCCAATGCTTCGCATTCCTTAATGAACTTAGCCAATTCCGGATTTGTCTTTGCCAATTCCTGTGCGATCGGGTGACCGGCGGAAATCGCGCAGAAAGACGCACCGAATAAAGTATCTGCACGGGTTGTAAACACGGTCAGCGTCTTGTCCGTTCCGATGACGGGAAAATACATATACGCGCCGTAAGACTTGCCGATCCAGTTTTCCTGCATTGTGCGGACTTTTTCAGGCCAGCCGTCCATTGTTTTCAGGTTTTCCAGCAATTCGTCCGCGTAAGCCGTAATTTTCAAAAACCACTGCGACAATTTGCGCTTTTCCACCGGAGCGCCCGTACGCCACCCTTTGCCGTCAACGACCTGTTCATTGGCCAAAACCGTCTGATCAACCGGATCCCAGTTCACCCAAGAATCCTTGCGATAGGCCAAACCCTTTTTCAAAAAGTCCAGAAACATCTTTTGTTCGTGGCGGTAATATTCGACTTCACAGGTAGAAACTTCGCGGCTCCAATCAATGGCAAGTCCCATTTTTTTCATTTCTTCGCGCATATTGGCAATATTTTCACGCGTCCATTTTGCCGGGTGAACGCCATGTTTAATTGCCGCATTTTCTGCCGGAAGTCCAAAAGAATCCCACCCCATCGGGTGCAGCACGTTATACCCCTGCGCCAGTTTAAACCGAGCAATCACATCACCTTGGGAATAGTTGCGCACATGTCCCATATGAATCTTGCCCGAAGGATAGGGAAACATTTCCAAAGCATAGTATTTCGGCTTGGACGGATCGTTCTTTGCTTTAAAAATATCGGCTTCTTCCCAAGCTTTCTGCCATTTTCCTTCAGTTGTACGGAAATTGTATCTGTCTTCGCTCATAATCAAACTTTCAAACAAAGGGTTAGTTGTTCAATGACTGGTTTACAATATCATTTTTTATTTTATCTGCAAGCTCTACATCATTTTTTTGATTAATCCATTCGCCGTTTTGATCCTTTTGACGGCAAAGAACCGTAATCCGAACATAATCCCCCGCTTTAACCGCATTTATTTTCAATTGCTTAGATGAATTTTGAAAATCAGAAAACCACTCTGTCATAATAAAAGAATCCTGATGAATTTCTGAAATGGGATATTGCGATAAAATCGGCAGAACATTTACCCATAACGGCTTTTGTTCAATCATATTTCCGCTGTGCGCTTCGGTTTCGGCAAAGGGTTCTTTTGCCTTTGCGGCAGGTGTTTCCGCTTGATCTGTCCTGCGCGGCTTGTCCAAATTAAAAGTCAAATACTTCTTATCAAAAACTGTATCATTTTTCTTAACGGCTTCTTCTGCGGAAAGCATTTCATACTTTCCCTTAATTTTTTGAGGATATTTATATTCAATCTGATCGGATTGACAGCCTGCGGCACAAAACAACAAAACAAAAGCAAAACATTTCGGCAAATTTGTATGCATGATTTTAACAGTCCTTTTTCAATATCTGCGGTATACCATAACACGCTTTAAAGCGCCTTATAATAAAAATCGCTATATTTTTGAAAATGATCCGGCCTTTTCGCCAACTAATTTTTTATTTACAAACCGCATAGAATATATTTTACTAATTGTTCATTCCACAACCATAAATCAGGAATATCCTATGAAAAAACATTTTTTATCCGCGGCATTGTTTTCTACAGTCGCCGCCTTTTCCGCCCCCGCCTTTGCACAAACGGCGACAGTTGAAGCTTTTGATCAGCCGATCGAACTGCAATTAGGCGGATATATGACCTGGTACGGTACTTACGGCAACCAACACAAATCAACTTTGACTTGGTACGGTTTAGACATCGGCAATTATAATCATGCCGATATTATGGGCAGTGCAGAAATTTATTTTTCAGGTAAAACAACCCTGCAGAACGGCATTGAAATCGGCGCAATGGTTCAGCTGAAAGCGGGAACGGATCCCGATACGTCCAACCATGTGATTGATGAAAGCTATTTAACCGTTGATTCCAAGACCGGACGGATCATTCTCGGCAACGTGAAGAACGTTTCTTATCAAATGTCCGTTACGGCTCCGACTGCCAGTTCAGTTGGTGAACAGGAATCCGACTTTACACGCGTTTTAATTGCACCCGCCATGTTTGCTTATAACAAAGCAACATACGCTTTGCTGGACGATGTATCGACTAAAGTTTCTTATATCACACCGACCTTTTCTGACTTGACTTTCGGCGTCAGCCTGATGCCCGGAAATAAAACAAAAGGAAAGGATAACAATGACTTATTAATCCCGGACGGCGGCATTAAGCTGTTTAAATACGGTGCCGACGCGACCGCGCTGTATCAGCATGACTTCGGAAAATTCAATGTTGAAGCCAGTGCCGTTTATACGCTGTACAAACCCAACTTACACGCGAACAGCACTGTTACTCCGGCACTCGGGCTTGATGCTGAAAAAGAAAAAGACATTAAAGAATATGGCACCGGATTGAATATCGGCATCGGAAACTGGACAATCGGCGGATCCTATCATTATACCAATATGTCCAAGAAAACTGCCGAATTTCTGATCCCCTATGCAAATGTTGCCAGAGGTGCCGCTTGGGACGCAGGCGTAAAATTTACAGCCGGTCCGATCGAAACCAGCGCAACAATATTCCAATCCAGAGCAGACAGTATCATGGTTGACGGCAAAAAGGATATTTATACACAGTATCAATTATCCGGAAAATACAATATTATTTCCGGCGTCAGCGCATTTATCGATCTGGCTTATCTGAATTTCAAATCAGCCTCCGATATTCGGGCCCTCAGCAACAAGGGACCGGCTGCTGCAATCGGCATGAATTTGAATTTCTAAGAAAAATGCCATGGATATTCTAAAAAACCTGCAAACGGTTAACGATCGGATCAAACAAGCGGCAGCGGCTTGTGGACGATCGGAACAAGACATTACTTTGACAGCTGTTTCCAAAATGCATGAGGCAGAAGAAATTCTGCCTCTATTGCAGGCGGGGCATCGTGTTTTCGGTGAAAACCGCGTACAGGAAGCAATGCGAAAGTTTCCGGCCTTAAAAGAACAGTTTCCCGATTTAAAATTGCATTTGATCGGTCCGCTTCAAACAAACAAAGTAAAGGAAGCCGTATCTCTGTTTGACGTGATTGAATCTGTGGACCGGATTGAACTGGCTGAAAAACTGGCTGCTGAAATGCAAAAACAAGGCAAAAACCTCCCCTGTTTTATTCAAGTCAACACAGGGGAAGAACCTCAGAAAAGCGGAATTGTTCCACGTGAAACATTTTCTTTGACCAAGCAATGCCGCGACCTGGGATTAAACATCATTGGGCTGATGTGTATTCCGCCTGTTAATGACGAACCCGCGCCGCATTTTGCTTTTTTGAAAAAACTGGCGCGAGAAGCAAACGTCAAAGAATTGTCCATGGGCATGAGCGACGATTACGACTTTGCCGTTCAACAAGGCGCGACTTTTGTCCGTGTCGGTACCGCCCTGTTCGGCGAACGCAATTATTCAAAATAAGTTTTCTTGTTTATAAAAAATCCCGCATTAAGCGGGATTTATTTTTTTGTAAAAACTTTAATCCTCAATCGCTTTGGGAATATCCCAATCACGATCTTTTATTTTTCCCGTCTGATAAAATTCCGTAATCAGATTGATAAAATCCTTAAAATCAGGATTTTCTTTAGCAATTCTGTCAATCATATCCCAATCCAATTCTTTTTTCTCAATCGCAGGTATCAAAATCTGGCTTTCAGACGGATCCTCGCAATTCAACTGAATAACACCAATATTATGACCGCCGCATAAAATTCTAAGCTCGTCCATAGCACGTTCATCTATTGATTGAGCGACAAGATAGGAATAATTAGCCCAACTTGAATTGGAAACTGTCTGGAAAAAACATTCTCTGACATTTGACAAGTTAATCGTAATTTTAACTTCAAAAGACCATAAAGACGTCTTATTGAAAGCGTGTTGATTAGAACAGGCTATTACGTCCTTATCCCATCCTTCGGATAAATTTTTCAATCCCACAATATCCGGATGCAACCACTTATTTCCATTGTTTCCCTTTGAATTTGAAGACCTTTTTTCGTTAATCCGTTTGGGAAAAACGCTTAATTCGTTATATAAATATTCACATAATTTAGGATAAGAATCATGCTCTTGATGTTTGTTCGTTTTTGTTTCTTTTTCAGCTTCTTTCACTTCTTCCGCATCAGATTTTTCAGAATAGTAATATTTTCTGGGACGTTCTGAGGTCATTTTTATCTTGTCAGACGATAAAAACCATTTTTTTCTGGCTCCAATTTCTTTTGCAATCTGATCTATCAGAGCTTCTTCAGAATTTAACGGAATAACAGTCGCTTTACTTTTTTCCATTTTTTCAAGGCAATCTTTAGTTTTTACTCTAAAAATTTCCTGCGCCAACTGTTTAGCCGTATATCCTTTCTCCTGTTCTCTTTTTAAAATATCCTCAACAGTCTTACCTAAATTCAATGTCATCTTAAAAACTCCGATAAAAGAAACTGATAACAGGGTATATGAAAGCGTTTGTTTTTCAATACAAATCAAACCAGTTTTTCAAAATGTCCCGTTTGCCGCAGCGCTTCACCTAAAACAACTGCGCCGGCAATCGCGACATTAATTGAACGGGCGTCCGAACGCATCGGAATCCGTAAACGCGCGTCAACGGTGTTATGCACATAATCAGGAACACCCGCGCTTTCCCGACCTAATAACAAAACGTCATTATCACAAAAAGTGAAAGATATATGCGGTTGCGCGCCTTTCGTTGTCAGCAAAACGATCCGCCCCCGATGCTGCGCATAAAAATCCTGCCACGAATTATGGCGTACACAATCAACCATATTCAAATAATCCATTCCGGCACGGCGCATTTTTTGATCGTTAAAAACAAATCCGCATGGTTCAATAATATCAACCGGCAGATTAAAACACGCCGCTAATCGCAGCAATGTTCCCGTATTTTGCGGAATATCCGGTTCAAACAGAGCCAAACGCATTTCAAGCAGCCCTAAACATTAAACAGGAAATGGCAAATATCTCCGTCCTGCATTACATACGTTTTGCCCTCTGAGCGAAGCCTGCCCATTTCACGGGCTTTTGCCTCACTTTTGCATGCAATAAAGTCGTCATAAGAAATGACTTCGGCGCGGATAAAGCCCTTTTCAAAATCGGAATGAATGACCCCTGCCGCCTGTGGCGCCGTCATACCATCCTTAATTGTCCAAGCTTTGGATTCTTTTGGTCCGACTGTAAAAAATGTTTTTAAATTTAATAGCTTATATCCCGCTGCTATGACACGGTTCAATCCGGTTTCCTCTAGCCCCAGCGTTTCTAAAAATTCTTGCTGTTCTTCCGGATTTTCCAACAAAGCCACTTCAGATTCAATTGCCGCGGAAATAACAACCGCTTGATTGCCTTGTTTTTCCGCCATTTCAAAAACGCGTTTGGAAAATTCGTTGCCTGTCGCGGCAGAAGCCTCGTCCACGTTGCAAACGTATAAAACGGGTTTGGAAGTCAGCAAAAACAATTGCTTATACAATTTCTGTTTTTCTTCATCTTCAAAATGAACTGTTCTTGCCGGTTTTCCGTCCCGCAAAGCGTCCAAAACGGGCTGCATCACGGCGACCATTTCCTTGCCTTCCTTTTCACCGGCGCGCGCTTTCTTTTCAAACGGAACGATACGGCGTTCCAGTCCGTCCAAATCCGCCAACATCAATTCTGTTTCTATCGTTTCGGCGTCACGCACCGGATCGATCGAACCTTCGACATGCGTAATGTCGTTGTTTTCAAAGCAACGCAAGACGTGGACAATCGCATCCACTTCACGAATGGAAGCCAAAAATTGATTACCCAGTCCTTCGCCTTTAGAGGCTCCTTTGACCAGTCCGGCAATATCCACAAATTCCAGCTGCGTGTAGATTGTCTGTTTAGAATTTGCCAGTTCGGACAAGATTTTCAGCCGCGAATCAGGCACAGCGACACGACCGACATTCGGTTCAATCGTACAAAAGGGATAATTGGCCGCCTGAGCCGCCATTGTTGAGGTCAAAGCATTAAATAAAGTTGATTTGCCAACATTCGGCAGCCCCACAATTCCGCAATTAAATCCCATTTTATTTTCCTTTTTTCTGCTGATATACCGCCAATCTGGACGTAAATTCCGCAATGCCGCCGGTTAAAGCGAACGGAAAAGTTTCCGCTATATCTTCCAATAAAACGTTAATTTTTTCCCGTTCCTCTTTGGGAAAATCAGAAACAATCCAGTTAATGACCTGTTCGCCGTGCTGCGGGCGGCCAACGCCGACCCTGATCCGTGTATAGTCCGCAGAACAGTGACGGTCTATGCTTTTTATCCCGTTATGTCCGCCTGCTCCGCCGCCGATTTTGCCCTTCAGTTTGCCAATCGGGCAATCCATTTCATCATGAATAACAATGATATTTTGAACGGGAATTTTATAAAAGGACATTGCGGCTTGAACGGCTTCGCCGGAGTTGTTCATATATGTATGCGGTTTAAGCAGCAAGACCTTGTTCCCGCCAATTTCTCCTTCCGCTGTTTCGCCTTGAAACCGTTTGCGCCAAGCGGAAAAATAATAGCGGCGGAACAATTCGTCCGCCGCCATAAACCCGATATTATGCCGGTTATTTTTATATTCCGATCCCGGATTCCCAAGACCAACAACTAAAAACATCGGCAATATCCTTTGAACTAAGCCTTAGCTGCCGTATCAGCCGAAGCATCAGCCGCTGCAGCCGCAATCGGTTCTTCCATGGAAGAAGGCGCCGCAATCGCAGCAATTGTTGTATCCATATCTTCGACGGGTTTAACGCCGGCGGGGAACTTGACGTCAGACATTTTGACGACATCGCCGATATTCAAACCGGTCAAATCAACAAATAAGGTTTCCGGAATATCTTTCGGTTTGCAGGAAACCTCAATCACGCGGTAAATCGCGTTCAAAGTGCCGCCCAGTTTCAAGCCGGTGCAGGCCAATTCGTTTTCGTACATGACAGGAACTTCGATCTGCAGTTCCGCATTTTCGGAAACGCGCAAAAAGTCGATATGAATCGGACGATCCGTCAGCGGGTGTGTCTGGATATCCTGACAAATGGCATGATACTTGTTTTTGCCGACTTCGATTTCGAACTGACGGGTCCAAAAGCCCTTCTGACGCATCTGTGCGTCCAAGTCCAAAGCGGAAATCGAGAACATCACGGGTTCTTTCTTTTCACCGTAAATAACACCGGGAATCAGACCTGCGCGACGTTCTGCGCGGGCTGCCCCCTTACCTGCCGTTTTGCGTTCATTAACGCGAATGGAAGTAGTTTTTGCCATAATTTAAAATCCTTTTAGAAAAGAACGGTTCTGCCTCCAGGGGTGCCTGAACCGTTATCCTTCCGCCCCATGCGGAAAGCTTTTGATGTTTACACCTTTTTATAAGGAAAAGCAAGCACTCTTTAACCGAATTGTGCAGCCCTGTTCATTCGTATGATCAAACCGTCCGCAAATTCCTATTTGTTTTAAAAGCAATGTATTAAGGGATTTTTACGGCCTTTTTTGTCTGACAGCCGCCCTTTTAAAAATAAAAAAAGAGGAAAAACAGTATTCTCCTCTTTTTTATTTCTTCTTTTTTACAAAAAGAGACTATCTTGACCGACCTTGTATAGCACTCATGAGGGCCTGCCGATTTTTATCTTCTTGTTTTTCAGCTTTTGATTTTAATCTTTGAGGCTCTTTACAATCAGAACTTTTTGCTTCAACCTCTCTTAATTTCAATTCACGATTTAGACTGGCCGGCCTGTCACCGTTCGAAAAAGGAGTCGGCAGAGGGCCATTGTCAGAAAAATGCATTTGCTTTTGCAGCGCTTGAATAATTTTGGGATTTTTTGTTACAATCATTTCCTGTCTGCCTGCCAGATACGCCGAATAAACGCCATTATTGGAAGCAACAAGACCAGGCACTTTCTGTCCGACTTCATTCTTACATTCCATGTCAAAAAATTCCTGATCGGACATATTATGGTATTCCATTCCCTGCGCATTCGTACGCGTTTCTTTAAAACTAAGACCGCCACCTAATTGTTCAATATCCGAAGACCCCACTCTCCCATCTCGAGCTATTTTAATTCCCTCTTTCATGTTAATATACATAAAATCATTCGAATCCTCGCTGTATCCCATTTCTCCAAGAATTTCTTTGAAAGAAGATTCCTGTGCTTTTTCAAAAGCTTCTTCTCTCCTCATCGTTTCCTCCCTTAAAAAAATACATTTAATTGGATGTTCTGAACAATTAAACTCCTTAATTTTCATCTTTTAAAGAAAAACATGGGGGGGGGGGGGTATATTTGTAATAAAAACATAACAATATTTAAATTTTAAAAATAAAATACCCTTTTCCTCAGCTTTTTATTTTCTCAACTGCCGGAAATTAAATGGGTTTTAACAGTCTCTCTCAGCGGTTTTTTTCCGAATAACGGTTATTTCATGGTCGCCGCCGTATTTATAAACCGGAACCAAGCGCCAGACACATGGTTTTCGGGGTATAAAAAAAGCCGTTGATTCCAACGGCTTTTTTTCAAAATCTGATCTAATTTAATAAAACAGGCTGGTAATTGAACGTTCTTCGCTGATGCGCAGCATAGATTCGCCGACAAGTTCTGCCACGGAAACAACCCGAATATTCCGGGCGTCTTTTACAGCCTGAGTCGCAGCAATCGTATCTGTAATTACCAAAGATTCCAACGGAGAATCCGTTACGCGCTTAACCGCTTCTCCGGATAAAACGCCATGCGTTACATAAGCGTGGACAGAATTGGCTCCGGCGTTTTTCAAAGCAACCGCCGCATTGCACAACGTTCCCGCAGAATCAACAATATCATCAACCAAAATACAGTCTTGTCCGGCGACCTCACCGATAATGTTCATTACTTCGGAAACGCCTGCGCGTTCGCGGCGCTTGTCAATAATGGCCAGATCCGCATTCAGCCGTTTAGCAATCGCGCGGGCGCGAACAACGCCGCCGACATCCGGAGAAACAATCATCGGCGTTTTATCCCGGAAATGGTACAGAATGTCTTTCACAATCACAGGAGCCGCTGTCAGATTATCCACAGGAATATCAAAAAAGCCTTGAATTTGTCCGGCATGCAAATCCATTGTGACGACTCTGTTGGCCCCGGCAGACACGATCAAATTTGCTACCAGCTTAGCGGAAATCGGCGTGCGCGGCGCGGAACGGCGATCCTGACGCGCATAGCCGAAATACGGAACAACAGCCGTGATCCGGCGGGCGGAAGACCGCTTAAATGTATCAAGCATAATCAAAAGTTCCATCAGATGATCATTCACCGGAGAACTGGTCGGCTGAATAATAAAAACGTCCTGACCACGGACAGTTTCCTGAACCTCCACAAAAATTTCATTATCTGCGAACCGCCGCACCGAACATTTCGACAACGCCGTATCCGTATAATTAGCCACCGCCTGTGCAAATGGAAGGTTGCTGTTTCCTGAAAAAACTTTCATTGCTTATCCTTTACCCTGATTAAAACAAAGCCTCGTCCAGCAGTCCTATAACGGAAATCTGCCGCCCGCTGGCTTCCCCCTTATGCGACGAACGGCGGTAAGAAAAATACTCCTTTTCCAAGGCATACGTATCTTCACCGACCCATTCGGCCGCTCCGATTCCGGCATGTTCCAGTCTGGCCAAAACATAACCGGGCAAATCGAACCTGTATTTTCCCGCATCTGCAGGAACAAAAAATAAAGAAGCCCGTGCATCTTGATGTAAAAAGGCTTCTTTCATATCTTCACCGACTTCATAAGACTGCGGCGCAATGCACGGACCGATTAAAGCAGAAATATTTTGTGCTTTTGCTCCCATCTCAATCATTGTTTTGATTGTATTTTCCAAAATACCGCCGACAGCGCCACGCCAGCCGGCATGAGCCGCCGCAACAACGCCGTTTTCCGAATCTGCCAATAAAACAGGCGCGCAATCCGCCGTTTTGATGCCTAAAAAAAGATGAGACTGATTGGTGACCAACGCATCGCCGTAAGGTGTTTTTTCAAAGGGTTCCCGTGATACAACAGGAATAACAATAGAAGAATGTGTTTGGTGCAACACGAACAGTTTTTCAACCGTACACCCTAAATTTCCGGCAACCCGCCGCATATTTTCACGAACTTTTGCCGGATCGTCCCCAACTTTGACAGAGCAGTTCAAAGAAGCGAAATCCCCTTCAGAAACGCCGTTTCTGCGTGAAAAAAAACGGTAACGGATATTTTCTGAAAAGTACAACGTCGTCTTCATTACGGAGCATTCTCCTTATGGCTTTCGATCGCGGCTTCTTCCCGCGCCGCAATCGTTTTTTCCAGCTTTTCTTCCAACTTTTTCTGCTTTATTTCAAACTTTTGCTGTTTCGATTCCATTTTCAAACCTGCTTTTTCAACAGCACGTTCGAATTTTTCCTGCTTTGTTTTGATCTTTTGTTCCAATTTCTTTTGACGGTTTTCCAGACGCTGCATCAATGTCCTTTGACGGCGGCGAACATACCATAAAGTCCAGGCATAAGCCCCCCAACTGCCAAAAATAATCCATGGAATTGACCCAAGCATCATCGCCGCGCCCCAATCCTTAATCAAAACAGCGCTCATTGCCTTTAAAGCTTCTGCAATGCCGCCTTCACTTAAAACCGTTTTAATTAAATTATAAAACTTGGCATACGTTGTCCGTTCGGCAAATTCGCCCATCATCAGCTTTCCGGTGACATAAAAAGCGTAATAAAAAGGGGGCATCGTAAAAACATTCGTTACCCAGGTCCACGCCAACCCGACAGGCAGATTAAAGTCCCATTTAAAAACTTTTTTCGTAAACAGCCATGTCATAAAGACCAGATACATCTGGACACCGACCAGCGGCGTCATTGCCCACGCCATGCCGACCATTGAACCGCGGGCCGTAATTTCCGGCGGATTTTTCGACCGAATCATAGGAATAACCAGCTTCACGCGCACCAGTGAAACGACTGTTTTAAAAAAGCCCCGCTTCCTGAAGTTAATCGGCATAATTCCTCTTGTCCGAGCGTTCGTTATTCCTCTGTTATGAAATAACAGAGAAACGATCAGATGTCTAAGATTTTTTCGCGGCCCAAATCATTATCCATAAACCGGCGATGAACATGGGAACGGTTAACAGCTGCCCCATTGTGACTCTGGCAAACAAAAATCCGATTTGAGCGTCCGGCTCTCTGAAATTTTCAATAACTCCCCGAATAACGGCATAACCAAGCAAAAACAATCCCGAAACAAATCCAGGACGAATCCGAACCCAAACACTGCTTGTCCAGAGAAAATATAAAATGCCGAACAAAAATAACCCTTCGAAACCGGCTTCATATAATTGGCTGGGGTGACGGGGCAAGGGGCCGCCGTTCGGGAAAATAATGGCCCACGGAACGGAAACCGTCACGCGGCCGAACAATTCCGAATTTGTAAAATTAGCCAACCGGCCAAAAAATAAACCGATCGGGACAACACAGGCCAGCAGATCCGTGAACTGAAAAAAGCTTACTTTAACACTGCGGGAATAGAAAAAAACCGCCAATATCACGCCTAAAAGTCCGCCGTGAAAAGACATGCCGCCTTTCCATAAAGCGAAAACCTGAGCCGGGTTTTCAGCATAATAGCCGAAATTATAAAACAGGACATAGCCCAATCTGCCGCCAATAATCAGGCCGACCGTTACCCAAAAAACAATATCGTCCACCATAGTCTGCGTAACCGCGCTGAGATAACGGCGCACCATTTTGCGCATTAAAATCCACCCCAGCATAATTCCGGCTAAATAGGCCAATGAATACCACCGCAGGCCAAAACTTCCGATATGAACAGCAACCGGATCAATATGCGGAAACTCTATTCCTTTATAAATCATTCAAACCCTCTGCTATCTGTACGGATCAGGCTGTTCCAAATAATCCCGAACATATTGAGTCACTCCGTCCTCCAAAGAGGTAAACGGCTTTGTATACCCGGCTGTTCTGAGCTTTTGAACATCTGCCTGTGTAAAATATTGGTACTTTCCTTTAATTTCCGCGGGCAAGTCCATAAAATCCATTTCAGGCTTTTCGCCGACTGCTTCATATACGGCTTTCAAAACATCAGCATAAGTGCGCGCCTGCCCTGTTCCAATATTAAACAAACCGCTGATTTCCCGATGCTCCATTAACCATAAAATAATGTCTACCGCGTCCTTAACCCATATAAAATCACGCATTTGTTCGCCGTCTTTATATGTCGGATTATCAGATTTGAACAACGGAAACAGCTTGCCGTTTTTAGCCGCATTATAAATTCTGGGAACAACACTTTGATGACGCGTATTATGATATTCGTTCGGACCATACAAATTAAAGCAGCGCAGCCCGATCCATTGAGGCGGTGTCACTTCTCCGCGGTTAATCGTATCAACAAGCTTGCGGTCCAAAAATAATTTCGTCCATGCCTCAGCCGATAAGGGACGCAATTTAGCCAAAGCTTCGGCTGAATCATCGTCCTTAAACCCTAGCGAACCGTCCCCATAGACCCCCGCTGTTGAATCATAAATAAACGGTTTTTGATGTTCGGCACACCAAGACCATAACCGAAAGGTCAAATGGATCCGTTCCTCTATCAGGGCATCTACGTCATTTTCATCACTGAAACCGGTGTAATTGATATGAATAACAGCGTCTACGCTGCCCGCATGGCGGTTAAGATACTCAAATATTTTTTCCGGAAAAACAATTTCCCGCAGAGAACGTTTGGCAATATTGCGCCACCGATCATCTGTCTGAAAACGATCGACAACAGTAATTTCCCCCATTTCCCGTTTTTCTATTCCGGCAGCCAGATTAGATCCCAGAAAGCCGGCTCCGCCCGTAATTATATACATATCAGCCTCGTTGCTTTTTCTTCTTTTTCTTTTATATGTCAAAACAGGCTGTTTCCTCAAATGTTTTTCTTTAAAAAAAGAATTTACCGTTTTATTTTAGGAAAAATTCTTATTATCAGGAGCATGATTATGTTGCAAAACACTTCTCTTTTATTGATCGGCTGCGGCAAAATGGGCGGCGCGGTATTAAACGGCCTGCTCAAGAACGGTCTTCCCGCAAAAAACATTCGCGTTGCCGAACCGAATGACGCAATTCGGGCTTTGTTAACCGAAAAAGGCATTTCCTCCGCGGCCAATATTGCTGATTTAACAGATTTCAGACCGGATATCGTGTTTTTAGCCGTCAAGCCGTTCCTGATCGAACAAGTGATTGACAGCGTTAAGCCGTTTACTGAAAACGGAGCCGCGGTTCTTTCGATCATCGCCGGTCGTCCGATCAGGTGGTTCAAGGAAAAATTAGGAGCTGACACCGTTGTTTTCAGAGCGATGCCCAATACTCCGGCAGGCATTGGCAAAGGCATTACCGGCGTTGTCGCCTGTGACCAAGCTGCCGAACAGCAAAAACAGGCGGTGCAGGCCGTTCTTAACTCCTGCGGCAAAGTTGTTTGGCTGAATGCGGAAAGTCAAATTGATGCGGTAACGGCTGTTTCCGGCAGCGGTCCGGCATACGTTTTTTATTTAACGGAAGCTCTGACACAAGCGGCAAAAGCGCTAGGGTTATCTGATGAAAACGCAGCAAAACTGGCTAAAGAAACCGTCATTGGTTCCGCGGCATTAATGGCGGAGGGAACTGAAACGCCTGCTGTTTTGCGAAAAAACGTAACAACGCCGAACGGAACGACGGCAGCAGCTCTGGAGGTTCTTATGAATCCGCATACAGGGTTTGAACCTTTATTGACTCAAGCTGTCAAAGCCGCGGAAAAACGTTCCAAAGAATTGGCCAACGCATAAAAAAAGCCCGATAATCGGGCTTTTCTTAAACGGTTGTGTCTATATGTGTTTCTTCTGTTTTCTGTCTCGGCAACGGACCGCCCTTGGTCACGATCACCACGGCCTCCCGCAGCACTCTGTCTCCGCCGATCATATAGCCCTTCTGCCATTCCTGAATGATCGTACCGGTCGGTTTAGTCGGATCATCTATTTCCTGCACAACTTTATGCAGATTGGGATCAAAAACATGCCCGACGCTTTCAATCGGCGTGATATTGTTCTTTTCCAAAGCGGAATTTAAGTCCTTTTGCGTCAGCTCCAATCCGATTAAAAGATTTTTAATCAGATCGCTTTGTTCTTCCTTTTCCGTTTCGGGAATACTGGCCATGGCACGGGACAGATTGTCATTTACGGGCAAAAGATCCTGCGCAAAAGCAGAGACTGCAAATTTGGAACGCTTCTCTAATTCCTGCTGCGTTCTGCGACGCAGGTTTTCCATTTCCGCTTGAGCTCTGAGATATAAATCTTTAAATTTATCCGCTTCCGCCTGAAGCTGAGCGATTTTATCCTCCTGATCGCTTTTTTCCTCAGCAGCGGGAGCCTCTTCCTCAGGCATTTCCTGATCCAATTCTTTTATTTCTTCCGTATGTTTATGATGATGTGTCATCTTGATCACCCTATTAATTTACTTACAACCTGTGACGTATAATTAACCAGAGGAATTATTCTGGCATAATTCATTCTTGTCGGACCAATAATGCCGACTGCGCCGATAATTTTTTCATCGCTGTTACGATAAGGCGCCATAATCATGGAACAGCCGGATAAAGCGAACAGTTCATTTTCTGATCCGATATATATCTGTATTCCTTCCGCATTTTCGGTTAAATCCAACAGTTTTGTCATACTTTCCTGTGCTTCCAGAACGGCGAACAAATGCCGGATCCGTTCCAAATCTTCCGCCGCCTGAATATTTTCCAACAGATTAGCCTGTCCTTTGACAATTAAAAAGCCTTTTTTATCGCCGGCCCATGCCGCCAGCCCTTCGGCCACCAAACGGGAGGAAACCGCATCCAGCTGTGCTTTGTGTGAATCCATTTCCGATATGATTTCCGAACGCGCTTCCTCCAAAGTCCGCCCCTGCAGCCGTGCGTTCAAATAATTCGTCGCCTCGATCAAAGCGGCGGGCAAAGTTCCCGGCGGCACACTGATCAAACGATTTTCAACAGTTCCGTCTGCCGTTACCATAACAACCAAAGCCCGTCCCGATCCCAAATGAACAAATTCAATATGTTTCAACGGTGCTTCTGTCTTTGGCGCAACGACAATGCCGGCACACTTCGACAATCCGGAAAGCATCGTTGTTGCCTGAGTCAGCACTGTTTCCAGATTAATGCCCGTCGTGCGGCAATGCGCCTCTATCGCATGACGTTCTTCTTTTTCCAAAGAACCGATTTCCAAAAAACCGTCTACAAATAATTTCAAACCGCGCTCTGTCGGGATTCGCCCGGCTGACGTATGCGGCGACATCAATAAACCGGCTGCTTCCAAATCTGACATAACACCGCGAATCGTCGCCGGAGAAAGTGAAAAATTCAACAGCCGCGAGATCGTTTTTGATCCTACAGGCTCTCCCGTTTCCAAATAAGCGTCCACTAACGACTTGAAAATATCGCGGAAACGGTCATTTAATTCTGATAATGTTGATATTTGCTTATTCATAGTTGACAAATGTAGTAATCATAATATCAAACGTCAACAGAACAAATAAGATATTTTTACAAGGATTCGAAAAATGGAAAGACCTTCAAAAAGACAGCCCGATGAACTGCGCAAAATCACCATAGAAACGAACATCAACAAACACGCCGAAGGTTCCTGCCTGATCAAATGCGGCGACACGCATGTGATCTGCACGGCAACAGTGGAAGATAAAGTGCCTCTGTGGATGCGAAATTCCGGTCGCGGCTGGGTAACGGCTGAATACGGCATGATTCCCCGCGCAACCGGCACGCGTACGGACCGGGAAGCCAAAAAAGGACAATCCGGACGCACACAAGAAATTCAACGCTTGATCGGAAGAGCTTTGCGTTCCGTCGTTGATTTAAAAGCGCTGGGTGAAATTTGCATTAAAATCGACTGCGACGTTATTCAGGCTGACGGCGGCACAAGAACGGCCTCGATTACGGGCGGTTATGTCGCGCTGCATTTGGCTTTGCAGAAATTACGCGAACACCG
Source organism: Alphaproteobacteria bacterium (assembly GCA_017480385.1). Lineage (GTDB taxonomy): Bacteria > Pseudomonadota > Alphaproteobacteria > CAAGCB01 > CAG-977 > UBA11549. The sequence continues at coordinate 120,627 of JAFVAT010000007.1, forward strand.
CCGGTTTTATACCCTGCCTTTATTTGACAGCGTTTCAGCCATTTCCTGCGGTATTTATGAAGGGATTCCCGTTCTTGATCTGGACTATATGGAAGACTCCAATGCCCAAACCGATTCTAACTTTGTAATCACCGGCAAGGGCGGCATTGTCGAAATTCAAGGAACAGCAGAGCGCACGCCGTTTTCTTCCGAAGAATTTAAAACGCTCTATGAACTGGCCTGCAAAGGAACAGCAGAACTCAGCAAAATCCAGCATGAGATTTTAGGAGAATAAAATGCGCAAGTTAATAGAAAAGCAAGTTGTCCTTGCCACGCATAACGCCGGAAAAGTCAAAGAAATGCAGGCAATTCTGGCTCCTTTTGGCATTCAGGTCCTTTCCGCCGCCGATTTAAACCTGACTGAACCGGAAGAAAACGGTCAAACTTTTATCGAAAATGCCAAAATTAAAGCCATTGCCGCAGCAAAAGAAGCCCGGCTGCCGGCTTTGGGCGATGATTCAGGGCTGTGCGTCCACGCTTTAAACAACCGTCCCGGCATTTACAGCGCCCGCTATAATGAACCGAAAAAAAACGGTTTTTTATATGCTATGGAAAAATTAAATGAAGAACTGGGAAACCAAACAGACAGATCAGCACATTTTGCTTGTGCTTTGGTCATTGCCTGGCCCGACGGAGACACCGAAGAATTTGAAGGCCGCGTTAACGGCACTTTATGCTGGCCGGTCAAAGAAGGAACAAACGGTTTTGGGTATGATCCGATGTTTGTACCGGACGGATATGACCGATCTTTTGCAGAATTGCCTGCGGAAGTAAAAAACACAATCAGTCACAGAGCGCGCGCTTTAAAACTCTTTACGGATAACTGTTTGTGATAAATTTTGGCATTTATATTCATTGGCCGTTTTGTCGGTCAAAATGTCCCTACTGTGATTTTGTCAGCCTGCCGGCAAAAAATTTTGACTTTGACGCATGGAAAAAAGCATATGCCCAAAGTTTAAAATTTTATGCCGGACAGACGGCGGATAAAACGGTTACAAGTCTTTTTTTCGGCGGAGGAACTCCGTCTTTAATGAGCACAGATCTTGTTTCTTTCGTTATCGAAACAATCCGTTCTTTTTGGACGGTAGCCCCCGATGCTGAAATTTCAATGGAGGTCAATCCCTGTTCTGTTGATCGGGAAAAAATGATCAGGCTGAAGCAAATCGGCATCAATCGACTGTCCGTCGGCGTTCAATCATTAAATGACAAATCGTTAAAATTTTTAGGCCGGCTGCATACGACTGAACAAGCTTTGACTGTTCTGAAAGAAGCCCGAACAATATTTCCCCGTTTATCTGCGGATTTTATTTATGCTCTGCCGGGTCAGTCTTTGAACGACTGGCAAAACGAGCTTCAGGCTGTCTTAGAGTTGAATTTAAAGCATCTTTCTCTTTATCAATTAACAATAGAAGAGGGCACGTTTTTTTACAAAAAAGGAATACAGCCGGCAGAAGAGGAATTAGCCGCCGATATGTTCGAATTAACAGACCGTTTAACATATCAGGCCGGAACAGAACGTTATGAAGTTTCCAACCATGCCGCTGCCGGTCATGAATGCCGCCACAATTTGCTTTATTGGCATGGAGGAGAATGGATCGGCATTGGTCCCGCCGCACATGGACGCTTCACTAAAAAACAGCAATTTTATGCAACGGCTCAAAGCAATATATCGTCTCAATGGCTGCAGTCTCAAACACATGAAGAAATTGTTTTGACACCGAAAGAAAAGGCGCAAGAGCTTATTTTTATGGGTCTTAGAACACGGGAAGGCATAGACCGAGCCGCCTTTCTTGCGCAGATCGGGCAGCCGCCGGAAACTTTTATGCATGCAGGCACTCTGCAGGATTATCAGACAGACGGCTTTCTTATCTGTGATTCCAAAGGTATCCGCACGACGGCAAAGGGCTTAATGATTCTGAACGCGTTATGCAGAACATTACTGAAATAACGGATGAAAATCATTTGATCCGTTTTCACTTTGTTCAGCCGCCGCTTCTTCTTCCCCTTCCGTAACGGGCAACGTAATTAAATCCGGTGAATGGCGGAAATCCTTTATATAAACGTCCGGAGAAAAAATAGGAACCGTTTCAAAAACTTCCGGTGCCGGAGACAAAGTGACGGTTCCTTTTTTCTCGACTCCCAAAACCTGCAGGCCGCGTTCGGATAATCCGTTCGGCAGCAAACGGAACAAACCGTCTACCCCTTTAAAACCGGAAACTGCTGTTAAATTATTAAATGAAAAGCTGCCCGTTTCGGCCAATATTGCCGCCAAGGCAACGGCATCATAGGCCTGGGAAGCAATACGCGGCGGTTTTTCACCATAAATATCTTTATAACGTTCGGCAAAGACATTAAAGCCTTCCGACGGCAAATGAGAAAACCACCCGCCGATTAGGGCCGGTTCACGCGCGGGCTTGGAATCCGCCCATTGTGAGGTCCCCAAAATTCGAATATCCGACGGCACATCGTAATAAGAAAATAATGCGCCTAAAGAACGCAAACGACTGCCCTCTTCTGCTACAAGAATAGCGTCAAATTCAAACGGATCGCGCACAAGTTCCTGATCTTTCAGGACATCTATTGTTGCCTGCAGCTGTTCCATGGACATTTCTTGTTCTTCATATGCTCCGGTATCTTCATTTTTAATTAAAACCGGTTTTCCCAAAGCAACCTGTTCCCTTGCTTTTTCGAGCCTCTTTACTTCTTCTTCACGCTCTGCTTCCAGATCCTCCATCAATTTCGGCATAATAGACGAAACAGCCGATTGCAGATCTTCTGTTCTGGGATCATAAAAAGCAGCCTTGGTAATCATGCCGCCGCAAGTGTCAACTGCCGATTTTGCCGCCATGGAAATAATATCTCCAACAGCATTATCCTGAGATAAAACAGCAAATCTTTTATACCCTTTATCGCAGGCAAAATGAATAATATGCTCCACCTGCTGCGAGGTCAGTGTGCTGATTGTATAAACCCCATCGCCTAAATTAACAGGGTCAGAAGAAAAAGTAATCACGCCTACATTCGCTGAATGCGTCGCGGGACGAACAGCCCGCACAGCCTTGGCATAAACAGGACCAATGATCAATTCGGCTCCTTGACTGATTGCCAGTTCTGCCGCTTTCCGCGCACCTTCAGCTGAACCTTCCGTGTTATAAAACTGCAAAATCAAACGCTGGCTGCCGATATCAAACAAAGACATCATCGCCGCATTGCGCAGGGCTTCACCTAACTTTGCAAAACTTCCGGTTAATGGCAGGAGAACGCCTACACGAACCATTTCAACGGGAGCTGCCGCTTCTTCGGCCTGTTCCCCCTTTTCCACAATATTGGCATCTGCCACATGAAAGGCGCTTTTATCAACGCGTTTTGAAAACAGCGGTATCCTGCCGGCGCATGAGGATAACAAAATGACAATCATAAAAAAAATAAAAAATCGGCGAATATTTTGATGCAAGGAATTGCTCCTTATTTTAAAACATGGTTAGATACACATTAACCGTTTTTGCAATGGAGTGCAAATGTCTGACGTTTCTTTTATCAAAGGATTATACCTTGTGGCAACACCTATTGGCAATTTGGGTGATATTTCTGCCCGTGCAACAGATGTTTTAACCGCAGCGGACATTATTGCCTGTGAAGACACCAGAAACACAAAAAAGCTGCTGACCCTGCTGGGCATTACCAATAAAAGCCTGACAGCGTACCATGAATATAATGCCGATAAAGTTCGGCCCTCAATATTGAAACGGTTGCGAAATAATGAAATGATTGCCTTGGTTTCAGATGCCGGGACACCCCTTATCAGCGATCCGGGATATCGCTTGGTACAGGACTGTATTGACCAAAATATTTATGTGACGGCCATTCCCGGAGCGTCAGCTGTTTTAACCGCGCTGCAGTTATCCGGTCTGCCCAGTCACAGATTTTTATTCGAAGGCTTCTTGCCGCCCAAAACTGCCGCCCGACAAAAAGAGTTGGCATTATTAGCCGACATACCGGCAACGCTTATTTTTTATGAAGCTCCTCAAAGATTACAGGAAACATTGCGGGATATGGCGTTTGTATTAGGCAATCGAAAAGCCGCCGTTGTTCGGGAATTGACTAAAAAATTTGAACAAACCGTGCGCGGCACTTTATTGGAATTACAGGCTTATTATCAAGAAAACGGCGCTCCAAAAGGAGAAATAGTCCTTGTCGTTTCGCCTGCGGAACAAAAACAGTTTTCCTCTGATGAAATTAATACGATGCTTGAAAAAGCCCTGATGTCCATGAACGTAAAAGAAGCTTCTTCATTCATTGCCAACCAAACAGGCAAAGCAAAAAAAGAAATCTACCAAATGGCTTTGAAGATCAAACATGCCTCTGAATAAGCAACAAATCGGCAAGCAGGCCAGAAAAAACGGTTATAAAGCAGAAAATATTGCCGTTTGGTACCTGCGTTTTAAAGGATATAAAATTTTAGAACGTAATTTTAAACCACCCAGAGGCAGTGGTGCAGGTGAAATAGATATTATTGCCTCAAAACGCAATATCATTGTTTTTATTGAGGTTAAAAGCCGGTCTCATCGGGATATTGCGGCCGAATCCGTTACTGAACGCGTTCGGGCCAGACGCATTAAAGGAGCCGAATATTTCTTAATGACTCGACCGGATCTTATCGACAAAGAACTGCGTTTTGATGTTATTTTAATCTCTCCCGGTCATTTGCCGGAACATATTGTAAATGCATTTATGTGTTCTTAATTATCTTCCGAAAAGTAATTAATAATGTGTCCTTATTTTTATTATTTATTTCATAAACAATAATTAAAAATAATCTTTTATTTTCTTATTTTTTATCTCTTTAGTTAATTTATCAAAATTCTTCTCAAGAACATCGTCTTTACTAATTTTTATTTTTTTCAAACACACAGTTTTTTGAGTATTTTTCCTATTTTATAGCATTTTTATGCAGAATACTTTGATCGATACCTTGGCGTGAATACCAATATTACAATTTCATGTCACATGTGACCTTATTTTTTATCATTTATCGTTAATTCTTCAGGTTCAGTTGCAGCAGACAGACCGCAGTTTAAATTTGCCAGGTGAATTTTTTACGCAGAATTATAGAAAACACGCGTGCTCGGCATAGGATTTTTACATTATAACAGACACCGCATCCTCAATACAAAGTTCTTTTTATCTAAGATTCTTTGTACATATTAGGTTTTCTGGAACCGCATGCCCGGAATATTAGAGGCCTCAAGCTGCAAAAGAAACCCACGCGCCTAGCGCGTGGTTTTCGGGGTACAAAAAGGCTGCAATATTTTTACCCCTTGCAGCCTCTTGTTTTATTGGTAATTCAAGTTGTTAATCACGATACGTTTTTATTATTAAACGTTCAGTCCTCGTCCTCCGGTAAACAGACAATATCATCATTGAGCTCTTCTGAAAATGAATCATCAAAAATGATATCTCCTATTTCTTCTTCATCGGCCTGAACAACATCTTCTTCATTAACAAGATTTTCTTCAGCAACAAGCCTTTTGCCGGAATCCAATTTAACGCTGAGTTTGCGGATTAATGTATCTAATTGTTCTAAGGTTTCATAAGAAAGAATCAATTCTCCGCCAACAGACTTCGGTTTAATAGTGACCGTAATTCCTAAAATACGAGACAAACCTTCAGCCAAAGAATCACATTCTTCTTGTTTGTCCGATTTTTTTATAACAGAACGTTTCTTTTTAGGCGCCCCTTCCTGCGCTAATTTTTCCGTTTGGCGGACATTTAATCCCTTTTCAATAACTGTTTGAGCTAAAATTTCCGGATTTTTTGCTGTCAATAAAGCGCGTGCGTGCCCTGAAGTTAAACGGCCTTCTTCCAAAAATCCCTTCACTTTTTCAGGAAGCCCCAGCAAACGTATTGTATTGGCAACATGGCTTCGGCTTTTTCCAACAGCCTGTGCCAATTCTTCCTGTGTATTGGAAAATTCCTCCATTAAACGGCGGTACCCTTCAGCTTCTTCCAAGGCATTCAAATCCTGCCGCTGAAGATTTTCAATTAAAGCGACTTCTAAAGCTTCTTTATCCGTCAAAGGCTTAATTAAAACAGGCACTTCTGTTAAACCGGCTAATTGAGAAGCCCTCCACCGACGTTCTCCGCCGACAATTTCATATTTGTCCTGAGAACCGTTTTTCATACGAACAATTAAAGGCTGCAGCACCCCCTTTGTTCGAATAGATTCGACCAAATCATTAATGGCTTCTTGATTAAAAACATGACGCGGCTGAAAAGGACTGGGCTCTAAATCAGACAACAAAACCATTTTGATTCCTTGGGCCTTTTCTTGGGAGTCATCAGTTCCGCCCAACAAAGCATTCAATCCCCGTCCAAGATTTTTAGCACTCATTTTTTAGCCTCCTGTTTTAAAACTTCTTTAGCCAAGCTGATATAAGCCTGCGCCCCTTTGCTTTTAAAATCATACAATAAAATTGGTTTTCCATGAGAGGGCGCTTCCGAAACACGAACATTTCGGGGAATAATCGATTTATACACCTTGTTTCCAAAATAATTACAAACGTCTTGAGCAACAACTTCCGATAATCCCGTCCGTCCGTCAAACATGGTCAGGACAATACCCTGTAATTCCAAATCAGAGTTAAAGTTCTTTTTTACCCGATCAATTGTTTTCATCAAATCCGCTACGCCCTCCAATGCCAAATATTCGCATTGCACCGGCACAATAACAGATTTTGAGGCAACTAATGCATTGACTGTCAGCATACCGACCGCCGGCGGGCAATCAATGAAAATATAATCGTAAGCCAATTGCTCTCTCTCAATCGCTTTTTTCAAAAAAAACTGCGGAGAATCCTGATGCGATAATTCAAAATCCGCTCCGGCCAAATCTTTAGAAGACGCAACAACTGATAAATTAGGAATCCTAGTCCAAACGATTGCCGAAGAAATTTTTTCTTCGCCCATTAAAACCTGATACATAGTCTTAGGCGCATTTTGACGGTCCAAGCCGAAACTGACCGTTGCATTTCCCTGCGGATCCAAATCAAGAACCAATACTTTTTTATTTACCGCTGCTAAAGCTGTCGCTAAATTAACGGCTGTTGTTGTTTTTCCGACACCGCCTTTTTGATTGGAAATTGAAATAACTCTGGGCTGTTGATTTAATTTCATTTCTTTTTTACCCCTGACAGCAAAAGAATAGTCCCTTCATCGCTTGAAATACTTTGTATTTTTTGAACGTTAAACCGGTATTTTTTCAAGGCCTGCGTTAATTCTTCTTCAGCCTTTACCCCTTTCATAAACAAACAGCGTACCTTTGTCTGCAAAAAAGGAAAAGCATACTTAATCAATTTATCCAAAGGCGCCAAAGCTCTGGCCGTAACCAAATCCACATTCAACAGTTTCATTTGTTCTATACGTTGATTATGGACTTCTGCGTTTAAATCACAAATTTTAATTACTTTATTCAGAAACGCACTCTTTTTGCCGTCACTTTCCACCAAATGGAACACATATTTTCGATCAGTATCCATTGCCGCCAGTACCAAAGCCGGAAAACCGGCGCCGCTGCCCAAATCTAAAATCACATGATCCGAAGGCAAAAAAAGGGAAAACAACTGGGCTGAATCGAGAATATGTCTTGTCCATACGGCAGGCAAGGTAGAAGGACCGACTAAATTCATTTTTGTTTGTTCGGCCTCTAATAATTCAACGTATCTATCAAGCTTTTCAACAGCTGCCGGCGATAACTGCAGCCGTTTAATCACCTGATCACGATCAGTTGTAATCATTCTTTTTCCTTTTGTTTCACGTGAAACATTTTGTTTAACGATTTTTTCTAAGATAACTTTTCTTCTTTGATAAATTCAAGGAAAAATTTTTTATTTTATATTTCATATACAATTTTACTGTTTCACGTGAAACATTTTAATAAATAAAAACTCTTTCACCGCTGATATTAAAATCAAGCAAAGCGGTAAAGTGTCAAATCAGAAGCAAACGATAAAAAATATCATACATAATTCCTTTTTTAACCGACATCTTTCGAAGAGATGAGGTCTAAGTTAATGAAATATAAAAAATATAGGGACAAAAATTATCAAATATTAAAACATCTTTATATGAATATTCATCAACAGGATATGCAAAAAAGTTTGAATAAATCATAATATTTCCAGAACGATATAATGAATTTTAACGCAAAATTTTAAATATATAAGCGAAATCAAAAATTTCGAGCATTGTGCCAAACGAAAATACATTAAAATCAAAAGTTTAATTTATATCTTTTTAAAAATTGTTTTTGTCATGCTTAAGTTATTTTTTTGGAAAGCATTTTTCATACATCAACTCGACATAAAATCCAGATGAAAAATGCTTTCTCTTATCATTTGTAATCATCTTTTTAAATTCTTTATTACCAAGCCGTCCCTCCTCTATCGCAGCTTGATTGAATTTAAAAAATTTTTATGCATGGCCATAGACTTCCAAAGGAAAACCTTAGGCACATGCTTTTCCGGATTATAATTTTTCCGCAAGCCTGTTTTTATAAAATAAATTTAGAAAGATCAGATGTCTTTGTTAAAGAACCAACTTTTTCCAACACCTTTTCCTTGGTAATCGTTTCGGTCTCTCCTTGGCGTTCGGCAGCGGCAAAAGAAATGTCTTCCAGCAATTTTTCTAAAATCGTATGCAAGCGGCGAGCACCGATATTTTCAACGTTTTCATTGACTTCTGCCGCTAAAGCCGCAATTTCTTTGATTGCCTCATCTTCAAATTCCAATGTGAAATTTTCCGTTTTCAGCAATTCTTTATATTGCAGGATTAAATTAGCCTCCGGTTCACGCAGAATTTTATAAAAGTCTTCTTTCGTCAGCGGTTTTAATTCAACACGGATCGGCAAACGCCCCTGCAATTCAGGCAATAAATCAGACGGTTTAGAAATATGAAAAGCGCCAGAGGCAATAAACAAAATATGATCCGTTTTAACCATGCCGTGCTTTGTCGTCACCGTCGTTCCTTCGATTAAAGGAAGCAGATCGCGTTGAACGCCTTCGCGGGAGACATCAGGATTTTTGCCTTCGCTGCGACCGCAAATCTTGTCAAATTCATCAATAAAAATAATGCCGTTATTTTCAACGCTGCTAATTGCTTCCTGAATGACTTTGTCGGATTCGATCAGGTTATCACTTTCTTCTGTCACTAAAATTTCGTAAGAATCCTTAACAGTCATTTTCTTTTTACGCAAAGATATGCCCTTACCCCCCAGCAAATCACCCAAGCTGATCATACCCATTTGCGCTCCCGGCATACCCGGAATGTCAAAAGTCGGCATTGAATTGTTCGGCGCTTCCTGCACCTCGATTTCGATTTCCCTGTCGTCCAGAGAACCTTCGCGAAGCATCTTGCGGAATTTTTGACGTGTTTCTTCTGCAGCATTCACGCCGACCAAAGCATCAATGACACGTTTTTCAGCGGCTTCTTCAGCCTTGACGTGAACGCTTTTGCGCATTTTTTTACGCGTCATTGTAATCGAAATCTCCAACAGATCCCGAATAATGCTTTCGACATCACGCCCGACGTAGCCGATTTCCGTAAACTTCGTCGCTTCCGTTTTAATAAAGGGAGCTTGTGCCAATTTCGCCAAGCGACGGGCGATTTCCGTCTTGCCAACGCCCGTAGGTCCGATCATCAGAATGTTTTTAGGAACGACTTCCTCTTTCAAAGCGGCGGGAAGCTGCTGGCGGCGCCACCGGTTGCGCAAAGCAACAGCAACAGCGCGCTTGGCTTCGGTTTGTCCGACAATGTGTCTGTCCAGTTCGGAAACGATTTCACGCGGAGAAAAAAACGTACTCATAGCTTTTCCATAACAATGTTGTGATTAGTGTAAATGCAAATATCGGCAGCAATATCCATTGCTTTTTTAACAATTTCTTCGGCGGACATGTCGGTATCAATCAATGCCAAAGCCGCCGCCTGAGCGTAAGACCCGCCCGACCCGATGCCGATCAGGCCATGCTGCGGTTCCAGAACGTCGCCGTTTCCGGTAAGAACAAGCGTTGTTTCTTTATCCGACACGATCATCATCGCTTCCAACTTTCTTAAATAACGATCCGTACGCCAATCTTTTGCCAGTTCGACACAAGCGCGAGTCAGCTGACCGGAAAACTTTTCGATTTTTTCCTCCAGCCGTTCAAACAGCGTGAAAGCGTCCGCCGTTGCTCCGGCAAAACCGGCAATGATCGATCCGTTGCCTAACCGGCGTACCTTACGCGCGTTGCTTTTTAAAACCGTATTGCCGAAAGTCACTTGCCCGTCACCGGCGATAACAACGGATTCATTCTTGCGCACACACAAAATTGTTGTTCCTCTTAAAGACGGCGTTTGATTGTCCATGTGATCTCCTTATTGCTTGCATAAAAGTAAATCTGCGTTAAAGTGATTTAAAACAGATTATCGTCAAAAGGAAGAAAAAAAGCAATGCGGCAAGTTCAAATAGAACGAAATACTACAGAAACGCAAATTACCGTGCAGTTGAATTTGGACGGAACCGGTATTTATAATATCCAGACCGGCTGCGGTTTTTTCGATCATATGCTGGAACAGTTGTCCCGTCACAGTCTGATCGATTTAACAATTCAAGCAACCGGAGACTTACATATAGACGCACATCATCTGGTTGAAGATACAGGAATTGTTTTGGGCAAAGCTTTGCTTGAAGCATTGGCAGACAAAACAGGGATCAACAGATACGGTTCGGCGTGTATCCCGATGGACGAAGCGTTGACCCGCTGCGTTCTGGATTTAAGCGGTCGGACGGCTTTTGTCTGGCATGTCAAATTTCCGACAGAAAAGGTGGGAGACATTGATACTGAAGTCTTTAAAGAATTTTTCGCCGCCGTTGCCGATAATTTAAAAGCGGCAATCCATATTGAAAACCTCTACGGCGACAATTCACACCACATTGCGGAATCCTGCTTTAAAGCTTTTGCCAGAGCTTTGCGGCATGCCGTTGAGATTGATCCAAAAGCAGCAAACATCACGCCCAGCACGAAAGGAGCTTTATAAATGAAATACGTTTTAGGAATTATTCTGGCGGCTGTTGTTATCGGCGGTATCGCGGGAGCCGTTCATCTTTACCGCGTTTCGGCGAAAAACAAAAAGGAAATGGCGCAATACGCGAATAAATCCGCCGAAGTGACAAATAACCTCGGCAAAGTTCTGGTCGTATATTATTCACTGACCGGACACACAAAGGACATTGCTGAAAAGATTGCCGCCAAAACGAATGCGGATATGTTTGAAATCAAAACAAAAGAACCGTATCCTGAGGGCGCGAAATTATACACGACCTCGAAAAAAGAGATCAAAAACAAACAGTATCCGGCTGTTGAAGCTTTGCCAAATATCGCCGATTATGATGTGATTTTTGTCGGCGCGCCCGTTTGGTGGTATACAATGGCCCCGCCTCTTTTCACTGTTTTAGGGCAAGTTGATTTTCAAGGCAAAAAAGTCGTGCCGTTTTCAACACAGGGAAGCAACGTCGGCACATTTTTTGAAGACTTTGCCGCCGCGGCTAAAAACGCAACCGTTTTACAGCACGCGGACTTTAACAACATAGACAAGAAATACGACAAGCAAGTCGAAGCCAAAATCGCCGATTGGATCAACGGATTATAATTTTACAAACCTTAACGAAAAAGCCGGAGAATTTCTCCGGCTTTTTTCGTTATTCCAACCATTTTTTCAAAGCGCGTGTTGCGGGCAATTCAACTGTATGATGAATGATAAAACCAATAAGGCAAAAAAACGCGATATATACCGCTATCCCCATTAAATTAGAGGAAAAAGAGGATGGAAGTATTTTAAAAGATCTTAAAATCGGTATGCCGACAGATTGATGCGAGATATAAACAGCTAAGACATATCGGCTGATTTTTGCAAAAACAGGTTTTTCAAAAAAGCGGGAAACATATCCTTTCTGGACAACAAACAGATAAAGCAGAAACGCATAGCATACGATCAACATCATAATACTGCTTGGAAATATTTTTTCGTTAAACATACAAATACAGGGAAATATTAGAAAACAAATTTCCGCGATCGTATATTGCCATGGTTTAAACAGGTTTTTATCTTGTTTCCGATTTAAATAAAACAACGCTATGAAAAAACCCAATCCAATTCCTCCTAATCCCCGTGTTAAAGATTGTGTAATTATATATCCGATGTTTTCCTTATTGCCCAATCCTCCAAATCTGCCCCAACCGAAACGTGAGCTGGCAGCATACCCGAAAAAAGTCAAAACAGCGATAATGACATAAACCGTTTCTTTTCGTTGAGTTTTCAACAAATAAAAATATAACGCAGTGATCCAAAACAGAACGGATATATACCAAGCCGCACCCGTATAGGAATCGCCATTAAACAGTGTATTGCCAAAGAAAAACCAATCGGCTGATAATGTTGAAAAATTAATTCCGGATTTAAAAATACCACATATGACAGAACAGAAAACGATAATCGGTGCAAAACGAATAATCCTCTTTTTCATAAAATCGTATACTGAAGAACATCTGCCATAAGTTAAAGCAAAGAAAAAGCCACTTAAAATAAAGAAAAATTCAACGCCATATCGACCAAGTGAAAAATATTTAAAGTATCCGGATATATGAAAAAATAAAACAACGAAGGTAAACACAATCCTTAAAAACTCGATATTCATCATTTTCGGCGGCTTGGAATCATCTTTCGGAAACCCGTATTTCAAAGAATTAATGAGAAACCACCCCAAATAATATCCCAAGCTGCCCAGAACAATCAGATTATAACAATTTATACTGATGCGATTTCTTAAGGCTTTCCCTACATATTCATTCTGATCTGTTAAAATAATATCTTGTTTTTTCCAACCGCGAAAATGCGTTTTTTTTATCATTTTCTCTTTGGAAACATTGATTTTAAACCAAGCCAGCGTTTTTCCTTTGACTGCAAAAGAAACCTTTCCGTCTGAAGATACTTTTTTCTTTTCCGAATACAAATGATTTTCTTTATTGTATTCAAAAAAAATTTCCGTTCCTGGTTTTGAATCTGTTGAAAAAGTTATTTTTCCTTTATACGAAAACCATAAATTATGTGCTGCCGCCAATATAATCAAAGCCGCGAAAACGCCAAAAATCTTTTCTTTCATAAAAAAAATCCCCCGTAAACCGCCTTTCAGCGGCTCGGGAGGTTGAGAAAATCACATAGAACAATGATCCTTTTGACCTTTAAAGCAATCCAATGATAAATCGGTGCTTCTGGACATACGTCAAAAGCCCCCCGAACCATCAATAAAGACAGTCGGGGATATTTTCCGTTTTTGCGACAGGCAAAACGGATAACGGCGCATCTCTGCACCGGTTCTATGAAGGCTTTCTCACGGCCTCGCGCCCGCTAAGGCACTTTATTGACGACCCCATGTCATCAATACAAAATCAGAATACAGGGAAAACAAGTTCCGTTCAAAAGAAAAATGTTCCACGTGAAACAAGGGCGGTTTTCTTTTAAGAAAGCCGTCCTTATTTCAAACGTTAAAAAAAGTTCCCAATATTTTAAATCAGTCCCAATTTCTGTGCTTTGACAACCGCCGCCGTCCGCGTTTTGACATTTAACCGCAACAAAATACCGGAAACATGCAGTTTAACCGTTGAAACAGACAAATTCATTGCTTGAGCAATTTGTTTATTAAGCAGTCCCTTTGCCAGATATTTCAACACCTCTTTTTGTTTAAAGGTCAGATGAAAGCTGTTTTCAAATATTTTTTTGCTGCTCATTTTTTAGTCCTCCATTTATACAATTTTAAATTGTATATATTATTTAATATACATTATTTGGTATATATCACCAAAAAACGGTTGTCTATATAGTCTTTTGAACTATTTTTTGAATATATGAAAAAAGCTTTTTTAAAGGGCTCTTCCTTACTTTTCACAAAACTGCGGCAACGGTTCAGAAGCAAGCGATACACAAACATTTACCGATGACACTAAAGAAAAAATCCGCCTTGATAAAAGGAGCGCTTTGATTTATTTTCATAAGGTTTTTCTTTATTGATTTACAGGATGTCAATCATGAAAAGCGTTTATTTTATCCCTGTTTTATTTTTGGCGGCGTGCGCCCAATCAACATATTCCGAAAGCGCGCCGTCCTGGGTCAATTCTTTGCGAAGCGGCAATTCCACGTTGAAAATCATCAGCGGCGACAAAGTGCTGTTCCGTTCCAATTTCAAAAGCGACAAAATTTCCGACCGTGAAGAACTTTGCAACCTGTCCGTCGAACAAAACGAAAAATTCATTCGCAAAACTTATCCGCACTCGCGAACTATCCCGATGACGGTCGAACTGCGCTATTATGACCCTAAAGTCAAAGATTGCTCTACAACGATCAGCGTACCGCGCTCTTTTACGGACGGGGAAAACGATTCCGATAAAAAACTGGTCGGCGTTCAGGGAGAAAACACAGGTATTTTGAATCTGACGACAATTCCGACCGCGCAGGCGGACGTTTATATTGATGACATGCCTTTTTCTCAAAGCAATTCCAACATCAAAATCGCTTTGACGGCGGGAAAGCATACGTTGAAAATCGATCATCGCAATTATGAGCAGTTTGAGCAGAAAATCACTATTCCGGTTAAAGGAGAAACTCCCGTTTCTGCTAAATTGGTTCCGGCAAAAGTGAATGTGACTGTCAATGTATTGAACAGCGACATCAAAGCAGATGTTTTCGTAAACGATGTTTATAAAGGCAAAACGCCGCTGACCGTTCCGGCAGAAATCAATCAGGACAATGTCTTTACCTTAAAACACGATGAATTTCTGGAAAATTCCGTCACACTGAAGGCTTCGGATATGCGCCGCGGCGACAATGTCAAACTGAACAACATTGTCTTGACGGAAAAGCCGTCTTATATCAGCTTTACGACTGATCCGGCCGGTGCGGAAGTCTTTATCGACAGCAAAAAGGCCGGTACGACGCCGCTTGAAAAATATGAAATCTCGCGCGGTTTTCACCGTTATGAAGTGTTTAAAAACGGCTTTTTCACAGCCAAAGGGGAAATCAACGCCGTCGGCGGAAACTCTATTTCCAAAAATCTGCGTTTGACCCGCGATGCCGATTTACAGTTTACCGTACTGGATACGCCTGAACAGCAGCAAAGCAAATCCGCTCCTGTTGCCGCCAAGAAAAAAGAAGCCATCGATATTGTGCTGCGTGATAAATACCACACGTATGAATTTAAAGAAAATCCGGTTACCCTGCCTTTGATGCCGAACGCCGCCACGCGCGAAGATATTATTATGGCTCTGATGCGCTGGGATTATCCCGATCAATTGATCCGCGCTTCCGCTTCCTACAACAAAAACGGCGAGTTTTTTCTTAAGATTTCGTTAGATGAAGAAACATATCGGCAAACCGTTTATAACAAGATTCTGATGATTCTGAAAAAAATTCCAAAAAAATCGGACGCCTGCTTTGTTAAAAAAGAACGCGTCTGGACAGGAAAGTATGATAACAACAACTATAAAATTTACGAAACAAAGGTTACAAAAAATTGTCGGGAAGGAATAGAACTGGCCAAATCGACGACTTCTTCAGACACAAAAGATTTTAACATTCAGTTGTTAAGTGACAAACCTTATTTTTCCGTTTCAAATGTGCTGAAAAGAAAAATCAAAATCACCGCAGAACTGGAAAACGGGCATAAAAAATTCTTTTTTGTTCCTTTCAGCGTTCAGAAATTTAAAGTCGATAAAGAACGAATAAGCTTTGTTCCCGTTTTCGATATCGTTAAAAAAGATTTCACCGTCATCAAAAAAACAAAAAATTCCGTTTTGATTATGAAAAAAATCAATACAAGCGACATTAAAAGCATCAAACTTACCGTTGAAACGGATAAGGATTAAAAAAATGAAAAAGCTTTTTCTGTTTTTTATTTCATCTTTATTTTTAAACGGCTGTACAACGCCTAAGAAAGAATATGTTTTCATTGATTCCAACGTGTCCGCCGATGTTTATACCGGCGATAAGAAAATAGGGGAAACTCCGTTTTATGAAACTCTGTCCGGTAACGAAATCGAACATCTTTCCGTGCGTAAAAAAGGCTATAAAACGGTTATGTTAAAAACATCGTCCGTCCGATTGAAAGAAAAATACACCCGCGGCGGATTATTCGCTGTTTCTCAAATATCATCGTCCAGTACGTCAGGCTGTGAAAAAATTCCGGTATCTCTTCTTAATCAAGACAATAAAAACAAGAATAAAAACCAAAACGAAAGCAACCTTTGCGCAGTCAATAGCGTATACGTTTTAATGACGACCGCCTATGGTTTGGGAATCACGACCGTTCTGGCGGATACGTTTTATGTGCCTTCTTACGCATTTGAATACGAAGACAACGAATATTACGTCGAAATGGTTCCGGACGGTAAAAACAAACTTTCACAGGCCGATAAACAATATTTCAGAAGAAACTTGTTCATTTTGAAAAATTTTGCGATGCTTCAGGTTGAAAATAAGGAATACGTTGAAGCTTTGAACGCTTTATCTGAAAACAAACCTGTTCTGTCCGCCATGAAATATATCCGTGCAACGGACTATCTGCGTACAATTAATCAAAGAAAATAAAAAACACCCTTCAAACGGAATTTTCCGCCGAGTACTAGCCGTACGGGCATCAGTTTTTTATATTGTGCTAACTGGCAGAGCTTAATTCCTGTTAAGCCCGTGGCACCGCCACTCCTGTCCGGAGGACGTTTTCCCCGTATGGGTAATACTAGGAATTCATTGCATCGAAAAAGTCGTGATTATTCTTCGACTGTTTCAGCTTTTCCATAAGGAATTCCATTGCATCAGCCGGTCCCATTGGCATTAACACGCGGCGCAACACCCACATTTTGGACAGCATATCCTTGCCGACCAGCAATTCTTCTTTGCGCGTACCGGATTTTGTAATGTCGATCGCAGGAAAGATACGTTTATCAGAAACTTTGCGGTCCAGAATGATTTCGGAATTGCCCGTACCCTTGAATTCTTCAAAAATCACTTCGTCCATGCGCGATCCTGTATCGATTAAAGCGGTAGCAATAATCGTCAAAGAGCCGCCTTCTTCAATATTTCTGGCCGCGCCGAAAAAGCGTTTGGGCTTTTGCAAAGCATTGGCGTCAACACCGCCGGTCAGGACTTTGCCGGAGCTGGGCACAACCGTGTTATAAGCGCGCGCCAGACGCGTAATCGAGTCCAGCAGGATAACGACATCGCGCTTATGTTCAACAAGCCTCTTGGCCTTTTCAATGACCATTTCGGCGACCTGAACGTGACGGGAAGCCGGTTCATCAAACGTTGAACTGATGACTTCGCCTTTAATAGTCCGGCTCATTTCCGTAACCTCTTCCGGACGTTCGTCAATCAGCAGCACGATCAGATAAATCTCCGGATTATTCTGCGTAATTGCGTGGGCAATATTTTGCAGCATTACGGTTTTTCCCGTTCTGGGCGGCGCAACGATCATGCCGCGCTGTCCTTTGCCCTGCGGACAGATCAGGTCAATAATTCTGGACGTCATATTTTTATTGTCCAGATCATTTTCCATTTTAATCTTTTCGTTTGGATGAAGAGGGGTCAAATTATCAAAGTTAATGCGATAACGCACGTTTTCGGGATCTGCAAAATTGACTTTTGAAATTTTGGACAAAGCAAAGTATTTTTCACCGTCCTTGGGAGCGCGCAGTTCACCTTCAACCGTATCGCCTGTTCTTAAGCCGAATTTTCTGACTTGACTGGGAGAAACGTAAATATCGTCTGGTCCCGGCAGATAATTGGATTCGGGAGAACGCAGAAAACCGAAACCGTCCTGCAGAACTTCGATTACGCCTTCGTCCTGCAAGGTTTCCTCGTTATTCGCCAATTGCTTTAAAATGGAAAAGGTCAGATCCTGCGTTCTTAATGTTGAAGCGTTTTCAACACCTAATTCTTCCGCCATATTCAGCAGTTCAGCGGGAGATTTCTTTTTCAGATTCTTTAAATGCATTTATGATCGTCTTTGTGTTATGATTGGAAAACGGCAGAATATCGCCGAAGAAAAGAGAGTTTTGTTTTATCTTTTTTATCTTTTGTGGTCAAGCTGAAAAAAAATCTCCTTCAATAAATATAATAAAAAGGTTGTTGCTGTTTTTTGATCCTGTGGATAAGTGGGACGCTTTTTTATCAACAGGTTTTTAACAAAAACAGTCACAGCCGGAACCTTCTGGAAAAGAGGAAGAACAAAAATTCAGAAATGAAATTTAGCTGCGAGTCGCTGTTGTTTGTGGATAACGGGGATAACATGTTGCTGCTGTTATTATCGATCGAATAAAAAATTTTATACACATCTGCATAAAAAACGGGACATAATGGCATAAAAGGGATAAAAATAAATCAGATGTCGTTTTATCAGACTTATGCACAGGAGTTTTGAAAAATGTTGATATTGGCTTCTCAAAGTAAAAGCAGACAGGATCTTTTGGACGCTGCAGGTATTGAATTTGAAAGTATTTCTGCCGGTATTGATGAAGAAGCCATAAAAGCGGAAATGCGCGCTGCCGGTCAGGACAGCAAACAAACAAGTCTGAAATTAGCGACTGAAAAAGCAATGGCCGTTTCTAAAAAATTTCCGACCGCTTTTGTAATCGGCGCGGATCAGATTTTGGATATGAAAGGCGAATGGTTTTCTAAGCCGGCCGATTTAAGTATGGCGCATAAACATTTAAAGAAACTGCGCGATAAAACACATTTGTTGGTTAACGGCACAGCGGTTGTAAAAAACAGCAAATTAATCTGGTTTGATAACTCTGTTGTTAAAGTGACAATGCGTGATTTTTCCGACAATTTTCTTGATGATTATTTGGCAGAAGCCGGTGAAGATGTTTGTAACTCTGTCGGTGCTTATTATATGGAAGACTTGGGGGCACAGCTGGTCAAGTCTTTTGAAGGGGATTATTTTTCCATTTTAGGATTGCCTCTGCTGCCGCTGCTGGAATGTTTGCGCTCGTGTGGAGAATTGTCTAAATGACCTTGCAAAAGGCCGGTGTTATCGGATATCCCGTTCATCATTCCAAATCTCCGATCATCCATAATTATTGGCTGAAAAAATATCAGATTAAAGCCGAATATAAGGCCTTTGAAGTTCAGCCGGAGGGCTTGAGGGATTTTATTTCCGATTTAAGAACGGCGAATTTTTCGGGAATAAATGTTACCGTACCGCATAAAGTTGCTGTCATGGATTGTGTTGACGAGCTGTCTGATGCGGCAAAAAATGCCGGCGCTGTCAATACCGTTATTGTTAAAGAAAACGGAACACTTTTAGGACACAATACGGACGGATTTGGCTTTTTAGCAAATATTCAGGAAAAAAAGACTGATTTTAATGTTAAACAAAAACCAGTTGTTGTTTTGGGAACGGGCGGAGCGGCTAGAGGAATTTGTGCGGCTTTGATTTCCGCCGGCGCGCCCGAAATCAGATTGGTTTACAGGACGAAAGAGAAGGCTGAAAATATCGCTTTGTCCATTGGTGGCAATTTTAGGCTGATTGAATGGAGTCAAAAAGAAAAGACTTTGCGGGAAGCGGGATTGTTGGCAAATGCGACAACGCTTGGAATGAACGGCTTTGATCCCTTGGAAATTGATCTGTCGGCTTTGGATTCTGAGGCAGTTGTTGCCGATCTAGTTTATTCTCCGCTGCAGACGGAATTGCTGAAGCAGGCTGAACAAAAGGGATATATTGCGGCGGACGGATTGGGAATGTTGCTGCATCAGGCGCGTCCCGCTTTTCAGGCTTGGTTCGGAATTATGCCTGAAATTACAGAAGAATTAAGGGAGCTTGTTCTGAAGTGACGAAAAGTGTCGTTATCGGACTGACCGGAAATATGGGAGCCGGGAAATCAACAACTGTCAAAATGATCCGTGAAATGGTCATTCCCGTTTTTGACAGTGATCAAACTGTGCATCGGTTAATGCGCGATAATCGAGAAATGAAGGCTTTGTTTTGCCGGAAATTTCCCGAAAGCGTTATGAATGACGAAATCAATCGTTTTGTATTGTCCCGTCTGATTGATGAAAAAAAACTTGATGTCCGTCAGCTAGAACAAATGATTTACCCTTTTTTAGAACATGAGCTGCAAAACTTTTTTGTACGTCACAGCCGCGAACCGGTGGTTGTTTTAGATGTACCTTTATTGTTTGAAGCAAAGTGGGATCGGTTCTGCGATGAAATCATTGTCGTATCAGCCCCTGCAGAAGTATTGAAACAACGCGTTTTTGAACGTTTGGGCATGACGGAGGAAAAATATAAAATTCTGACTGCGCGGCAAATGCCTGATGAAGAAAAAAGGGCTAAAGCAGATTATGTGATCGAAACACAGTATGGACTTGAACCTGTCCGGCAGCGCTTGGCTGAAATTATGGAAGAAATACAATGAGAGAGATTGTTTTAGATACGGAAACAACGGGACTTGATCCCTATTCGGGACATAAGCTGGTGTCAATCGGGTGTGTCGAGCTGGAAAATCATATGCCGACCGGAAAAACATATTATCAGCTGATCAATCCGGAACGAGATGTGCCCGAGGAAGTCGTTAAAGTTCACGGGCTGACAAATGAGATTCTGGATAAAGAACCGCCGTTTCGCGATATTGTCGATGATTTTCTGGCGTTTATAGGGGATTCTCCTTTGGTTATTCATAACGCCGAATTTGATATGAAGTTTATCAACGCGGAGTTGTCCTGGATAAAAAGAGATCCTATTCCAATGGATCGGGCAATTGATACATTGCTGATTGCCCGTCGGAAATTTCCGGGATCACGCGTTAATCTGGACGAACTTTGCCGTCGCTTTAACATTGATAATACCAAACGGACCAAACACGGGGCTTTGCTGGATTCCGAGCTTTTGGCCGAGGTCTATTTGGAATTGCTGGGCGGTCGGGAACCGGGCTTTATTCTTGGCATGAAAAAAGAAGAGAATGTTTTAGAAATTAAGGCACAGTCCTCTGGCCATACTAAAAAGCCCCGCAAAGAACCGCGGCCTGCTGTTTTTTTAGAAGGGGAAGCGGAAAATCACGAGGCTTTTTTGAAAAAGCTGAAAAATCCGATGTGGCTTAATTAACCGTAGCCGTTTCTTTTTGCTTTTTAATTTCTTCCAAGCGTTTGTGATACAGCCCGACGAAATCAATCGGATTGATCATCAAAGGCGGGAATCCGCTTTCACGCGTTAAATCGGCAATAATATTGCGCACAAACGGGAACAATAAACGCGGAATTTCAATCAGCAGGATCGGCTCGATATGTTCGGGAGAAACTTGAACGGTGGCAATACAGCCGTATTCCACTTCACATAAAAAAGCTACCTTGTCTTCCGCCTTGGCTTCAGCTTTAATCTTTAAATTGACCTGGTAAGTTGTTTCCTGAACTTTACCGGCTTGAACGTCAACGGAAACATTAATTTCGGGATTCGCTTTCAACTCGGTGAAAATTTGAGGAACATGCGGCGCTTCAAAAGAAATATCTTTGACAAACTGAGCATTGATCGCAATGGCAACTTGTTGTTGTTGGGTATTTTCGGTATTATTTTCGTTCATAAGTATTCTCCTGAATTAAAAATCTGGTATACTCTATCCTAATTGAATCGGGAAAGAAAGAAGGAAGGTTAAAAATTATGTCACAACAGTTTCAGTTTTTGGATATCATTTTTTTGGGAATAGTTGTTCTGCTGTTAATTAATCGTTTGCGCAGTGTTTTGGGAACACGCCCTTCCTCAGATGACCCTGTCAAAAATGAAACGGGGCAGCCGTCAAAGGTTGTTAATATTTCCGAATACAGGACTTTGGAAAGCACAACCGGTTCAAAAATGGAACAAGACATTGAGGCCAGTACGAATTTTGAAGAAAATGCTGAAGTCGTTCAAAACCTGAGAAAAATTAAAGAAGCTTTTCCGTCTTTTGATTTAGTTGATTTCATGCAAAAAGCACCGCGTGCTTTTGAATATATTGCCTTGGCTTTTGCCAAAGGAGATAAAGAAAGCCTGAAACCGCTGCTAAGCGCCAATATTTATCAAAGCTTTGAAAAGGCCATAGACGAACGGCAGGAGCGCCATGAAACGGCAGATTTCAGTCTGATCAGTTTTAAAACGATCAAGCTGATCCAAGCGGAAATGTTCGGCAATGAAGTTGAATTAACCGTCGAATTTGAAACCGAACAAACCAATATTATTAAAAATGCCGAAGGTGAAGTTATCGTCGGCGATCCGACTTATATTGAAACGGTAACGGATATCTGGACGTTAAAAAAGAATATGCGGTCTTCTGATCCTGTCTGGGTTCTTACGGCAACACACAGCAAATAATTTTTCAAAATGAAACGTGCTCTTTTCATCTGCTGTGCTGTTTTAACGGCCTGCCTGTCGTTTCATTTCAGAAAAGCATCGGAAAAATCGGCGCCCGCGGTTTCTTTATTGTCAGAATTTTCCAAAGAATTGAAGCTGTCCGCTGTTGAATTTGATGACCTAAAAGGATTTGAAAACGATCATGTTTTGGAAGCTTTGCCGGCTTTGCAAAATTCCTGTTCTGTTTTAAAAAAGAAATATCAGCAGTGGCAGACGGTTTGTAAAAAGTTAAATGAAACTTTTCAGTCTGATAAAGAATTTAGAATTTTTTTGAAAAAAAACTTCCGGCCATTTTTAGTAAACGGGGGACAAAAGGGGCTGTTTACAGGATATTACGAACCCGAAATAAAAGGGGATCTTGTTCAAAGTGCCGATTATTCTACGCCGGTTTACGGGTTGCCGCATGATATTGTCCGGATTAATTTGGGCAGGTTTGATCCTAAATTTAAAGGCTATGTTCTGTTTGGTAAACGAAAAGGGAAAGAGATCATTCCTTATTTAACCCGTCGTGAAATTGAAACGGGAGAAGAAGCCCTTCCGGCTGAAATTATTGCCTGGGTCAAGGAACCAGTCGATCTGTTTATTCTGCAAATTCAGGGATCTGGCATTTTAGAGCTGCCGAACGGAAAAAAAATAGGCATCGGCTACGATGGCAGCAACGGTCATATTTTTACCGGAATAGGCAGTGTCATGGCTAAAAAAGGGCTGCTGAAAAAAAATGTCTTTACAATGTCAGAAATCAGAGATTGGTTAATTGCAAATCCCGAAAAAGCGCAAGAGCTGATGCATGAAAATAAGCGTTATATCTTTTTTAAAAAACTGAATAAACCCGGAGCAATCGGTTCTTTGGGCGTTCCTTTAACGGCGGGCAGAAGCTTGGCCGTTGATCCGAAGTATATTCCTTTGGGCAG
Source organism: Alphaproteobacteria bacterium (assembly GCA_017480385.1). Lineage (GTDB taxonomy): Bacteria > Pseudomonadota > Alphaproteobacteria > CAAGCB01 > CAG-977 > UBA11549. The sequence goes on from JAFVAT010000007.1 coordinate 144,033, forward strand.
CTTTTTGTGGCTGCAAACAACCCGACCGGACGGAGCGGATTTGCACCGCTTGGTAACAGCGCAGGATACCGGCAGTGCGATTAAAGGCATTGTCAGAGGTGACTTTTTTTGGGGAACGGGAGAACCGGCCCTGAAGGAAGCCGGACGAATGAAAAGCAAAGGAAATTATTTTTTGCTTTTGCCGAAAACAAATTAAATAAGGTCTTTTAAAATGAATAAATTTTCTTTACATCCGCCGACAAGACAGGATTTGATAGCTTTTCAAGGGCTGCAGCGCGCATTGACCGAAAAAAAAGCATATATAAAAATTAATTTTAAACGGTTAAACAAGTTCAGATCTCCCTTTTTTAATCCATGGGAAAATGTGTTGCCGCTTTTGTTTATTTTAGGCTTGTCTTTAGCATTGATGATCGCTGATAACCTGATTGTCGGTACAGCCGTGTTAATGGTTTTGTGTATCGGTTACGCATTTTTAATGCCTTATTTTTTAGAACCTTTTATGCAAAATCGTGTCACAAAACGTATTATTCCAAGAATAGAAAAGTTTTTGGTCGCCTGGCATTACGGCGGAATTTCCATTGTACTGGCGGCAGACCCCAGGTATTCCTGTCAGGCGCCGTCAGGAAATTGGCAGCAATTTATCGAAGCGTATTTTTCAGATTTAATCCCGCAGGACATGATATCAAAGGACGCAGAAAAAAATGCCTGAGGAAAATGACGATCTGACTTTGTGGAAAGCGGTGACGGAAACGGTTAAGCCGCTGAATTCAAAAACCCCTGCTAAAAAAGCCGAACATGTCTCTTTGCGCAAAAAACTGACCGTTGAAGTGTATCATTCCCGCCATAGTCCTGATTTCGATTATGCTGTCTGCACTCCTTTGACCGAGGGCGATATTCATTCTATGGATAAAAAAACAGGACAGCGCTTTAAAGCCGGAGCGATGCAGATTGATGCGCGCTTGGATCTGCATGGATATACCTTGGAAAAGGCATTTGAAGTTTTAAAAAACTTTATTCACAGCCAAAGCCGCCGGAATGCCCGCTGTCTGTTGGTCATTACCGGAAAAGGCGGCATGTTGGGCCGCGGCGTTTTAAAGGCTGAAATGCCCGTTTGGATGAATTCGGCAGAAATCCGCAGTTTGATTTTATCCTATACGACAGCACAGCCGAAAGACGGCGGCGACGGCGCTTTTTATATTCTTTTAAAACGGAACAGATCGTGATAAGACAGGCTTAACAAAAGTTTTAAGGGACAGAACAATGAACGCAACAATTTTTGCACCGGCAACGGCTTTGGGAAAGGCGGGAGTAGCTGTCGTGCGCATTTCCGGTCCGCAGGCTTTGCAGGCCGTTGATCAAATGACGTCCGTGCAAAATCCCATTCCGCGAAAGGCAGTTCTGTCCGAAGTGCATACGCTTGACGGCATGCCGATAGATGAAGCTCTGATTATTTTTTTTCCGATGCCAAACAGCTTTACAGGAGAAAACGTCGTTGAGTTTCAAACGCACGGCGGGCGAGCAATCACGGCAATTCTGTTAAACGAGTTGGCAAAAATAGACGGATTCAGGCCAGCAGAACGCGGTGAATTTACCAGACGCGCGGTTGAAAACGGCAAAATGGACCTGACAGCTGCCGAAGGATTGGCCGATCTGATCGATGCCGAAACAGAACAGCAAAGACGGCAGGCGCTGCGCCAAATGAACGGCGCTTTAGCACAGATTTACGAACGCTGGCACGGAGATTTGAAACACGTTTTAGCATGGATGGAGGCGTATATCGACTTTCCTGAAGAAGAAATTCCCGATAATGTTTCTGCTGAAGTCCGCGACAAGATCATTTTTTTAAAAGAAGAAATAGAAAAACACTTAAACGACGGGCGACGCGGAGAACGGCTGCGCGACGGACTGCAAATTGCGATTATCGGCGCGCCGAACGCGGGCAAGTCCAGTCTGATGAACCGTTTGGCGCAGCGCGATGTGGCAATCGTGTCTTCTACGGCGGGCACGACGCGTGACGTAATTGAAGTCCGATTGGACATTAACGGTTATCCGGTGATTGTCGCGGATACGGCGGGATTGCGCGATACGGCGGAGGAAATCGAAGCTGAAGGCGTGCGCCGTGCGAAAGCCAGAGCGGAGGAAGCCGATCTTGTGTTGTGGCTGACGGACGCCAACGGACTAAAAGACGAAACGGAAACACAGGGGCTTGATCCTGAAAAAATCATTCCGATTATGAACAAGGCGGATCAGGTTTCATCTCAAAACGACGGCAATTTTTGGATTTCCGCCAAAACAGGGCAGGGAGTTGACGCTTTGCTGAAAAAAATCGGAAAGTATGTTGAAGACAAGCTTTCGATGCAGGAAGAGCCATCTCTTACCCGATTGCGCCATCGCAGCGCATTGGAAGAGTGTATGGAATTTTTAAAATCTTCTTTAAATGCTCCGGAAATAGAGTTAATGACAGAAGATCTGCGCATGGCCATGCGTGCTTTAGGAAAAATCACCGGACAGGTGCAGACGGAAGAATTGCTTGATGTGATTTTTAAAGATTTTTGCATAGGAAAATGATGACGAATACGTTTGATGTGATTGTTGTCGGTGGCGGTCATGCCGGTTGTGAAGCAGCGGCGGCAGCGGCGCGTATGGGCGCAAAAACAGCTTTGTTAACGCATAAAATTTCAACGCTCGGGGAAATGTCGTGCAATCCGGCAATCGGCGGGCTGGGAAAAGGTCATCTGGTACGCGAAATTGACGCTTTGGACGGCGTTATGGGACGTGTTGCCGACAAAGCCGGAATACAATTCCGTATGCTGAACAGTTCGAAAGGTCCCGCCGTTCAGGGATTAAGAACGCAAGCGGACAGAAAGCTTTACCGGCAGGCGATGCAGGCGGAATTGCTGAATTATGAAAATCTGACGGTCATTGAAGCCGCTGTCGAAGGCCTGATGTATCGGGAAAATCCAATACAAGTAACCGGCGTTATTACATCTGATGGGACGCAATACGCAGCGGGAGCGGTTGTGCTGACGGCGGGAACATTTTTGCATGGCTTGATGCATGTGGGCGAAACAAAGACGGTCGGCGGTCGTGTCGGCGATATTTCCTGCGAACATTTATCTGATTTTCTGATCCGTTTGGGATTAAGAATAGGGCGGCTGAAAACAGGAACGCCTGCGCGTTTGGACGGCAAAACGATTAACTACGATGTTCTTCAACGGCAGGAAGGCGATCCCGACCCTGAGCCGTTTTCTTTTTTGGACGATAAAATTACAACGCCGCAGATTGCCTGTTACATTACGGCGACTAATCCGGAAACACATAAAATCATTCGGGCGAATATGCATCGCGCGCCGTTGTTTTCAGGGCAAATCAAAGGAGTCGGCCCCCGTTACTGTCCCAGTATTGAGGATAAATTGGTCAAATTTGCCGACAGAGATTCTCATCATGTTTTTTTGGAACCGGAGGGATTGGACGACGATACGGTTTATCCGAACGGCATTTCCACATCTTTGCCCGCTGATGTGCAGGACGCAATGATTCATACAATAAAAGGATTGGAAAATGTTCGGATTATCCGTCCTGGATACGCAATTGAATATGATTATATTGATCCTTTGGAAATGCGGACGACTTTGGAAACAAAAAAGGTATCCGGTTTGTTTATTGCGGGACAGCTGAACGGTACAACAGGATATGAAGAAGCCGCTGCGTTAGGACTTTTAGCGGGGGTCAATGCCGCTTTAAAAGCAGGCGGTTCGGATAAGGAATTTACGTTGGATCGAGCAGACGCTTATTTTGGCGTGATGATTGACGACCTGACGACCAAAGGCGTGGACGAGCCTTACCGTATGTTTACTTCCCGTGCCGAATATCGGCTTTTGTTGCGGTCGGACAACGCGGATATGCGTTTGACGCCGAAAGGCATCGAGATTGGCTGCGTCGGGGCAAAAAGGCAAAAGGCGTTTGAAGAAAAAGCCGCAGCATTGAAAATCGCGCGTGAAAAATTAAATTGTATCGGCGGCACTCCAAGGGAATTATCAAAGTTAGGTTTTGAAGTCAATAAAGACGGATCACACCGCAACGGATTTGACTTGCTGGCTTATGAACAAATCAATTGGGAAAAGCTGGCTGCCGTTTGGCCGGAATTGAACAATACGCGTGCCGATGTCGTCGAACAATTGGAAATAGGGGCCAGATACCGCGGTTATCTGCAACGGCAGGAATCGGATATAGCGGCTTTCCGCAAGGACGAAGCGTTAAAAATTCCCAAAAACATTGATTATAAAAAAATCGGAGGATTATCGAACGAAGTCATTATAAAACTGTCCAAAGTCCGTCCCGAAACTTTGGGCGCGGCATCGCGCATTTCAGGTATAACTCCTGCAGCCGTCACAGCGGTTTTAGGCTATATCAAATCGGCTAGAAACTAATTTTCTTTTTTGCCGCACATAAAGCGTCGGATTTGTGCATTAATGAAATTTTGCAGCCATTCCAAATCTTCTTTCGGCAGGCCGCGTCCGATATGTGTCGTTTGGCCGTCCGCTCCGATGACCAGCGTGTATTTAAAATCATAACTGTTATGAATAACGTGAATATATTGCAGCTGTTCCGGTTTGATTAAAAATCCGATTGACGGGAAAAACAGCCACTTTGATTTAATCCGAATTCCTTGGCGCGAAATAATGATTCTTTTACGTCGGAAGAAAAGAGCCAAGGGAACGGCGATGAACAATACTAATCCGGCCAACAGCAAAGGCAAATAGGACAAGGAAAGACGAAAAACAAAGCTGAAGAAAACAATGGCAAAGAAAGTCGAAAAACATAAAATGCCCGAAAAAACAGAAAACGCGCTGTCACGGATTTGAGGATCTATCTGGCAGTTTTCAGCATCTTCAATGATTTTAAAAGAGTGTGGAATTTTATACAGATTATTTTCGGAAACACTGACTTTTTCTTCAGAAATCAGATCCGGAAGAGCCTTTTGAATATTTTGCGGTTCGATTTCAATAATGCCTTCCGCCGTATTGAAAAGAGCAGGCATTTGCAGCTGACGCGCCAGCTCCTCCCATTTTTTGGAAATATTTTCTCCGTTTTTTGTGATATAAAGCGGAATTGTTTTTGTTTCATTCGGGTGTTGCAGATCAATAATATGCTGTGTAAAAGACGTTAGTCCCAAAACATTAACAATACGCGTCCTGTACCGCACGCCTAAATATTCATTTAAAGAATCCGCCATTCTTTTGCTGTGTTCAAAGGGTTTTTGAATAACAACGGCGGCAAATTTGTGGCCGATAAAAAAATCGCGTCCGTAGGAAAGCAGCATCAGCCGTGTAACAATCAGGAACAATCCCAGTCCGACGAACAACCATGAAGAAAAAAAAGAACTGGTGACGGGCAAGGGCGAAGAATCGACCTTGGCGAATAACGAATTATCAACGCCGCCAAAATCACCCAAGAACCCTAAAGCGATCAGAACGACGCCTAAAGAAATGCCAATATAAACATTCTTTTTGGAAACACGATCCTTTGCCTGCGTCGGACGTCGGGAAACATCAAACTCCAAAAAAGAAGCCAAAGGACGCAAACGTCTGGTTTCTATCCTTTCTTCATTAACGGACAAGCTTTCCAGCTCGTCTAAATCTGTGTTTTCCATCAATTCGGTTTGGACCATACCGTTCCTCGAAACAATGTTTTTTTTCAGTTATGACAAATTCGGCTTTGCTCTGCAAGAGCAATATACTATAAATAAGAGAGGAAAAGAACATTTTTTCGTAACGGATACTCTATGGAAACAACTCTTACATCAACCGCAGGCCTTATTCCGATGATGCTCAGTTTGGTCGGCGTTTTAGTTGCTCTGCAATATTTAAAGGGAATGGCTGAGTTTTCAGAGGCTGTTCGTTTTATTTTTTGGGGATTTGTTTTCGTTTTTTTTACAAAGGTTTTGATTTTTGCCGCGCATTTTATGTCGGCGGAACATTACTATTTTGCGTCTTTGCTGTTCCATTTGTGGTCTGCTGTTTTGTTAATGGCCGGTGCCGCCAGCATCAGAGGAAGCAAATTTTTTAACCGAAACGTTGTTATTTCCGCATGCCTGCTGGCTGGGGTATGGAGCTGGTATGTCGTTATAATTACACGGGACGGCACATCTTTAACTGTTTCTTTGGCTTCTTCGGTCGCCGGATATGCGTTTCTGGCCGCTTCTTTGTGGCGCAGAAAAATGCTGCGCAATTCAATCGGTTTTGTCATTACGGGGTGGTTCAGCGTTTTTTTGGCGCTGTACAACTTGCTGATGTTGATGTCTTGGGGGCAAAGTCTGCTGTCGCCGGCATTTGAAACGTTCCTGTATATTGCTGTTATGTGCGGCTGGATTTTAATTTCCAATAATTTAATGGCGCATCAGTTTGATACGTTGGAACAGGAGGCGGAGGAAAGCAAGGAACGGCTTCGTTTGATGATTCAAATGTCTCCGTTTCCGATCATTATTTCCCGTCTGAAGGACGATCAGCTGATGCTGATTAACAATAAGGCCGGCGCTTTATTCGGATTGGACGTAAAGCACCCCGGTAATTTTAAAACAGTAGATTATTTTGCCGAACCGTCTAAAAGAACGGAACTGCTGGCAAAATTGGAAAAGCATCCGGTTGTTGATGATTTTGAATTTTTAGTCAAGCCGCGCAAAGGCGATCCGTTTTGGCTGCTGCTGTCGGCGCGCGTTATCGATTTTGAATATGAAATCGCGCTGTATATGGCATTTCAGGATATTACGGACCGTAAGAAAAAGGAATTGCAGCTGTTTGATCAGGCGACCAGAGATCCGTTGACGAAATGTTACAATCGCCGTCAGTTTGACGAACTGGCAAAGAATGAAGTTCAGCGTTCACGGCGCTATAATCACCCGTTCTGCCTGTTTATGATTGACGCTGACCACTTTAAAAATGTCAATGATACGCATGGACATGCCGTCGGCGACTTGGTTTTGCAGGCATTGGCGGATTGCTGCCGCAGGACATTGCGCGAATCGGATATTGTGGCGCGTTTCGGCGGGGAAGAATTTGTAATTTTATTGCCCGAAGCAACAGTTGAAAATGCACACCGCGTGGCCGAACGGTTGAGGATTAAAATTTCCAAACTGGTCGTTAAAAATGAACAAAATCAAGATGTTCAGTTTACAGTCAGTATCGGTTTGGTTTCTTCAACGGTGACAGACGATATTCCGGAAATGCTTAAAATGGCTGACGAGTCGCTGTATGTCGCGAAGGAAAACGGCAGAAATCAGGTTGTTGTTTACGAGGCTGACGGTCCGAATAAAGATTTGCCGCATCCTGACGGGGAAGATATTGAAAAAGCGAAGGCCGAACCGTTGTATTACTTTAAACCGTCTGTTGCGCCCGTGATTATGAATCACTCTGATGAACCTGTTGAAACCGGTGTTGTCGGGTTAAGCGGGGATGTTGCGGATGAAGAAGAATATCTTGATGATGACGAAGAAGAACAGCCGACAACAGGAGTTTCTTTAAACTCTTTATATGAGGAGGAAGAAGACACTTCATTTGTTCCGACAAACAAACCTGTTGCGCCGCCGATTGCTGTTGCGCCGCCGGTATTTGAACCGGAAAATGAAACGCCTTTGGAAGCGGAATTGCCGCCTGAAACAGGATTTTTGCTGTCTGATATTGATACGGGATTTTCAGCGGAAGAATTGCAAGGACTGCCTCCGGAAGAAAGTGATCTGCCTGAGGAGTTGCCTCCGGAGGAATTCCCCGATTTGCCGGCACAGAATGATATTTTGCCGCCGGAAACGGAAATGCTGCCGGATAATGAAACGGATCAGGAGACTGAATTGCCTCTTGAAGAAGAAGATTTTCCTGTCCCTGAAACGCCTTTGGAAGAAGAGCTGTATCCGGATCAGGAAGAAATCGGGGAGGAGCCGCCGCTTGAAGAGGATATTTCCTTTGTTCAGGACGGAAATTCTTCGGTTGAAATACCGGCACAAGATTTTCCTTTGCCCGTAGGGGAGGAGGAAGAGTTTTCCGGTGATCATCAGGAGCAGGAAGACTTGCCACCGATTGAAGAACCAGCTCCGGCTGCGGAAGAATTTTTAGAACCGACTCCACCGGCTGTTGCTGAATATTCTGTTCCTGAAGAAGGATTTCCGGAATTGTCGGTAAGTGAAAATGAAGAATCGGAATTTAGCGGTTTTATGCCTCCGCCGATTGCTCCGGCACCGGAACCGATACAGGAAATGCCTGCTCAGCCATTGCCGGTCGCTCCTGTTGTCAAAGCGCCGATGATTAAAATGCCCGTTATGAAAAAAATACCGATTAAAATGCCGCCGGGAATGGTCAAAGTCCCTAAAATGCCGGGAATTGTACGGGTTAAAATTCCAAAAGCGCTGCATCAAAGTGAACCGGTTTCTCCCAAGCCTTCGGGGCAAGAATAATAAGAGATATAAGTTATTCAAAAAGCCGCTCTGTTTAAGAAAAAAGAGCGGCTTTAGAAATTGCGGATACTGTTAAAAATCTGAATTAAGCCGTTTGAGACCGCATACTGTTAACAAAACCGGCCAATCCGTTTTGGCGCTGGCGTTTCAGACGTTCCGCCTGAATAATGGACCGCACGTTTTTGACGCTTTCTTCAAAGTCTATATTAACAATAACGTAATCATATTCGTTCCAATGACTCATTTCAGCCGCAGCGGTCGCCATGCGCTGACGGACAACTTCTGCTGAATCTTGCGCGCGTGAAAACAGCCTGCGTTCCAATTCAGCCATAGACGGCGGCAAAATGAAAACGCTAACAAGGTCTTCCCGTGCGTTTTCGGCAATTTGCTGCGTTCCCTGCCATTCAATATCAAACAAAATGTCTTTTCCTTCTTCCAAAGCCTTACGGACGGGTTCCCGCGGCGTACCATAGCAATTATTGCAGAATTTGGCATGTTCCAGAAATTCATTGCGTTGAACCATGCCTTCAAAAGCGGGCATATCCACAAAAAAATAGTCTTTGCCGTTAATTTCACCGGGACGTGCCGGACGCGTTGTAACCGAAACGGAAAGGGACATATTGTTTTCTGTTTCTAAAATACGATGTGCAATTGCTGTTTTTCCGGCACCTGACGGCGAAGATAAAACCAGCATAAATCCTCTGCGTTTAATGGAATTTGACATTTAAACCCTCCTATTCGATATTTTGAATTTGTTCTCTTAGCTGATCAATGACCGTTTTTAGGGCCATGCCGATTCTTGTCAATTCTATATCGGCGGATTTGGAACACAGCGTATTCGCTTCCCGATTAAATTCCTGACATAAAAAGTCCAGTTTTCTGCCAACAGGACCTTTTTCCGTAAATAATTCCCGCGCCGTATGGACGTGAGCCGTTAACCGATCTAATTCTTCACGCACATCTGCGCGCAGCATACAAGCCGTGACTTCCTGCATAAAGCGTTCTTCTGACAGCTCTGAATCCTCTTTAATAAGCGCCAAACCTTCTTTTAAACGTTTTTTAATGTATTCAGGCTGAACGGCGGCCTGACTGCGGGCCTCTGTGATCAGGGCTTCAATCTGATTAACCTGATCATTTAAACAGGCTGTTATTTTTTCTCCTTCTGCCAGTCTGGCTTTTTTAAGCGCTTCAGCCGCGTTTCCCAGTGAAGACAGAAATAAGACTCTCATTTCATCATGATCTTCTTCAAAGTCCGGATTGATTTCCGCAACACCGCGCACATTGATCAGGCCATCAATCCGCGCCGGCTGCAAACGAGGGTATTGTTGCTGCAATTGCTGGGATAAAAGGCATAATTCTTCTAAAAACGGAATATTAATCCGGGGTTTTTGCTGCATCAAATCAAATGTTAAATCCAGTGAAACATAGATACTGCCGCGTGTGAAAAACGAACGCAGGCATTCCCGGATTTTTTGTTCTAAATCCTCATATCCCTGCGGGTAGCGGCATCGTATTTCCAGCCCCTTGCTGTTCACACTGCGCAGCGTCCATGTCCAAGAAGCCCTTTCTTGTCCTGAAAAAGAGCCAAACCCTGTCATACTTTCCATTTTAAAGCCTCTTTATTTATTAAGTTGTTTGCATTACCTTACATAAAACAATTCAAAACGGGAATTTAAAAATGAAAAATCCTCACCATATTTTAATTACCGGCGCTTCCAGCGGGATCGGAGAAGCTTTAGCCCTATTTTATGCGCAAAAAGATGTGACGTTGTTTTTATGTGCTCAAAATACGGAACGATTAGGCAAAGTGACACAGCAGTGTCGGGAAAAGGGAGCAGAGGTTTTTGCGGAAAAAGTTGATGTAACAGATGCTGCGGCAATGGAAAACTGGATCAGCCGATGCGATAAAATCGCCGAGCTGGATTTAGTGATAGCGAATGCCGGCGTTTCTGCCGGTCCGGGAAAAACAGGTGAATCAAGCGAAGTAACGCGTAGAATTTTTGCCGTGAATGTCGGAGGTGTTTTAAATACTGTTTTGCCTGCTTTGGAAAAGATGCAGCCGCGCCGTACGGGACAAATAGCCCTGTTGAGCTCGTTGGCGGGCTACAGAGGGCTTCCCTCCGCTCCGGCTTATTCCGGTTCTAAAAATGCCGTGCGGGCATGGGGAGAGGCTTTGCGGGGACATTTAAAACCTCAGGGAATAGAGGTGAATGTCATTTGTCCGGGATTTGTTGTTTCGCGCATTACAGCTAAAAATAAGTTTCCCATGCCCTTTTTAATGCCCGCCTCTGCCGCTGCCGCAACTATCGCAAAAGGATTAAGAAAAAATAAAGGGCGGATTACTTTCCCGCCCCTGTTGGCTTTCAGTGCCTGGCTGATGAGCTGCCTGCCCGCAGGCATTGCCGAATTTGTATTAACGAAACTGCCGAATAAAGGCTCTGATTAATCGACCAAACGTCCCCACGGGAAAATACGGCGCAGATCTTTATAATCATCTGTCATTTGATTAAAAGCCTCGTTGAGTTCGTTGCCAAAAACATCAAAGTCGATTCTGTCTTCGACTTCAAATTCATCTAAAAGGGACAACAGCAGATATTCCGCAAAAATGCGCGCGGCGGAAGCCTTAGAAACGTTGCCCAAGATCCGAAATTCCGCTAATAGAATTTGCTTGTAGTCTTTCAGATTTTCAAGCGATTTTAATTTGTTGGCCAAAAGAGGATCTAAATCCTTTCTGACGCGCAGGGCGGTGTCAACCATAGCGTTAATGCGCAAAGAACGTTCATCTTCTTCAGATAAGGTGTCGGATTTTTCCATTAAATCAATTAATGTTTCCTCATACATATCCATAAATTCCTGACGGACCGGATCAGTAACGGGTGTTTCTGTATTCATGTTCTGCCCCTCTAAAAACTAATTGGAAAAAGCATAACACCTTTAAACAAAGATACAAAGCTAAAAAAGCTATTCATTGAAACCGACCGGCTGGCGGCACAGACGGTTAATCGCTTCCATTGCGTTATTAAAGCCTTTCATGGAAAAAACATCATATGTTTCAACGCCTTCGATCGTTATTCCCCGAACGGTAACGCGGACGGCCTTATTCATGGCTCTGGCGATTTCTTCATCTGTTTTTAAGTTTTTGGCCCAAGCGGTATCTTCGCTGGTAAATAGGTTCGCTTTAACATTTCCGACACGAAACTGTACTTCCGACCGCGGCATGTATGTGTAACCGGCCACGACCGTTAAAACGTCAAACATCTGTTCATCAGGGCGATGAGAAACGATTAAAAACACATCGCCGCGGCGTGTATATTCTCCGGTCGATTTCAGCGGCATGGAAGAAACGAAACAGACTTTTTCCTTTTTGTCTTTAAAAATATAGGCGTTCCAATCATCAAAGACGCCGACATGATCAACTTTTTTAGCGTCAATTAAATTTTGGGCACCGCAAGGAACGGAAAACAGCATTAGAAAAAGAAGCAAAAATTTTTTCATGCGCATTGTCCTTTCAGTTCTTGTTTAAGATGCCGGTAATTTTACTCAGATCGGGCTTAACAAATAGTGAAACATACAATTGAATCCAAAAGTCGACCGTATTTTTGCGCGCGTCTTTTTCATTTAAATTTTCAAGTATGTCCTGCGCTTCCGGAGCCAATAAGGCCGTTGATGAAAAACGCGGCGATATTTTTTCCCGAATTTCTGCCGAACGACAGATATTTTTCTTGCTGTCCGCCAGCATCAAAGAAGCGTAATGAGAAAATTTTTCCGCCTCCTGAATGGAGGTAACAAAAGGCACGCGGTTCATTTTTGCCGTGTTTCCCCAACATAAAAGCGAAGTCAGATCCGGACAGTGCATCACGTTGATCTGATGAGTCTTGAAATAAAAAAAGGAGGAAAGAGTTGATCGGATTAATTTAAACAACACGGTTAAATAAAAATCATGAACGCTTACAGGAGCGGCGAACGGAACTTCTTCATAGGATAAACGCGCCTTTTTTAACTCTTCCGAGGTCCGTCCCGACCGGTCAACAGTGATAAGCAGATCGACGGAGTGTGTTTGCTGCAGCCAAGTCAGCTTTTGAATAAAAGATACGGTATGTTCGGAAAAACTGTTTTCCATAAAGGGATATAAAACTGTTAATTTCAATTTTTTTTCTCCTTTTTCCTGAGTCGGGAGGCATAAAAACCGTCACAGCCGCCGTTTTCTTCATAAAAGAAAGGAAGAATCAGCATGTCGCCATCCTTTGTGATCATTTCCTGCGGAATTTCCGTACTGTTTAAGGTAATGCGTTCAACCAAACCGGATTGAACGGCATCATTGATGATTAAGCGGCCTTCTTCCGGCAGAACAGAACAGACACAATAGATGAGTTCAGCTCCGTCAGCCATCATCTGAACCGCGGTTTTCAGCAATTGTTTTTGTGTTGTGCTTAAACGGACAATATCCTGCGGCGTGCGGTGCCGGATAACGTCCGGGTGACGGCGCAGAGTACCGGTTGCAGAACAGGGCGCATCGAGTAAAACAGCATCAAATTTCGGAATTGTTTGATGATTTTTTTCCCACCACTGCTGTATATCATCGCAGACCGTTTCTGCGCTGATCCCTAAGCGATCCAGATTTTCTTTCAGCCGTTTGATTCTTTTTTCCGAAACGTCAACGGCAGTGACCTGTGCTCCGGCCAAAATCATTTGTGCCGTTTTTCCGCCGGGGGCTGCGCAAATATCAATCGCTCTTTTTCCCTTTAAGCCGTGAAACAGCTGTGCAGGCACAGCGGCAGACAGGTCCTGAATCCACCAGGCGCCTTCCTCATATCCGGGAAGCTGCGGAACAGAAGCCTGCTTTTCGCGCCGTAATGATCCTGTCGGCATTAAAACAGCCTCCAGCTTTTGAGCCCAGATCTCCGGATCTGATTTGACGCTGAAATCCAAAGGCGCTTCTTTTAATCCGGCGGCAGCTATTTTTTTGGCCGTTGTCAGTCCGTATTCCTTGACCCATTTATCGAATAACCAGACAGGAATATTTAATTCTGCCTCATTTTGTTGTTCGTGAATAGCTTTGCCTTCCTTGGCAATCCGGCGTAAAACGGCATTGGTCAGTCCTGCAAAACCGAAATATTTCCGATCGCTTTTGACTAAAGAAACGCCTGTCGAAACGGCAGCATGGGCCGGTGTATCCAAAAAGACAAGCTGAACCGTACTGATTCTTAAAATGTCTTGAACATAAGACGCATGATCGGGCAAAGGCTTTTTTAAAAAATGCGAAATTATGTTGTCAATTTGCCCTAATCGGCGCAGCATAACCGTGACCAATAAACGGATAAATGTCCGGTCTCTGGTTTCCAGAGGCTGTTTTTTTTCAAAACGTTCAATGCGACAGGCGTACTCTTCTTCCAATCCCTTGCCATTTCTGATAACGGCATCAAAAATTTCAACAGCCAAATGCCGCGTTAATAAATCAGGACTGTTCATCTTCTGACTGTCCTTTATTTTCAGACGCTTTTTTATTGTTATACGCCTGTTTTAAATCGGAAAACGCCTGAGTGGATTCTTTTATGCTTATTTGAGCCGTTTTTTTGGCTTCTTTGAACAAATCCAATATACCTGTGCGCGCCGTGTCGGGGCTCATAATATTCATATACATTTTTAAGTATAAAAGTATGGTCAAAGCAACGACCTGGGCCTGTAAATTGAGATAAATCAGAATGAAAATCAATCCGTCCGTTAAAAAGTTATAATGCATTATAATACGGATGACATTTTCTTTAAACGGTGTTTTATTCATTAAATTCTCAAAGAAAAAGAGAGGTTCTTTTTCTTTTTTAAACAAATTGAAAGGAAAATGAAAAATAACAAAAGCCAATTCAAATAAAATATAACTGATCATTAAAACGCCAAGCCCCCATTGACCTGCCGGTATGGTTAAAACAGCCAATCCGGTTAATAACAGGCAAAAAATATTTCTTATGCTGTTTGTTATCGGCATTTTGTATTGAAAAATACAGTAAAACGGCGTCAGCATCAACATGATCGGCAGTAACATGCCATTGACATGCAGCCATGAAACGGGGGCGAAGGATAAAAGAAGAAAAACAATTAGTGCGGCAAATCCCATATGTATGGACTGAATAACAAAAATGCCGTCAAAGCGATCCGATAATATGTTGAAAAATTTATAGATGATGAACCATATTGTTCCGAATAAAACGCGTATTGTCCAAGGGGGCAAAGATGTTGCAGTCCATAAATCGTTTTCCGGCAAAAGAAAGGCAAATCCGATAATGGCCGCTAATTCAGGAATGCAGCAAATAACGGTTAATGCTTTTGTTTTTTGAGGCAAAAGGCCAAATAAACCAACAATCAAAGCTAATCCTAAAAAATATAAAAAACGTATTTCATAGAACCATGCCTTGTCAGAAGAAAAATAAAACAGGGCAAAAGCTCCGATAATAAGACTGAAAACCTGGATAGGATAAGCAAGTTTTAATGTAAGAACAATATGTTCATTATGAATTTTTTCATTTTCTTTAAATTCATGGGATAAAAAATAAGAATATAAAACGGCAATATTCAAAAACAGCAAACATGCTAAAAAGATAAAATAGTAAATATTTGTCATTGATATCTCCGTTTTCTCAGATTATCCGTGAAAAAAGTTAATGAATCTCTATAACAGGTAAAGATAACATAGTATACAGCAATTTTCCTTTGTTTCAGAAATATATTCTGTTCTTTCGTTCAAAAAAGAAAATCCCGCTTTTTCAAAGGCATTTAAAGAAGCCCGATTTCTTTTGCGGATATCCGCCGTCAACGCGAACACATTTTTGCTTTTCATATATTGCCGCAAAGCTGTCAGAGCCTCTGTTCCGATGCCTTCTCCGCGCCGATAGGGGGCAATATTGATCATGACTTCGATGATAGTTTTGTCAGGGTACTGTTCCAAATGAGCCGTTTCAAACCGGATAAAACCGACCGGTTCGCCGCCTTCTATGACAAAAACAGGACCGAAAGAAGGGTTTTCAAAATATCCGACGTGATATTCCAGCCAAAAAGAATCCCAGCTTTTAGGGCGGGCGATATAAGAAGAAGCTATTGTTGCCGCGTCATTGCGCCATGAAAAAGCAATGCGGGCATCTTCTTTATTATTGCGGCAGGGCTGCAGAGTAATCATTGTTCTTTTCTATCCTTTCGTGGTAAAATCCAGTTTAAAAGATTAAGGAAAATAAGCAATATGTTCAGAATACTGTACAGCGTTCTTCTGCCGTTTTTAGCGCCTTTTATATTCTGCTGGATATACAGGCGCCGGCGAAACATACGGGATTTTTTTCCCGTTCAGACGGTAACGCTTGCCGGATTGGGGCTGGTTTTGGTCTTTTTGTTTGTTTTTTCCGTGCCGGATAAAGCGCCTGCTGACAGCGCCTATACACCGCCCAAGTTTGAAAACGGAAAGGTTATTCCGGCTTTTTTGGAACAGAAAAGCAATGAAAATTGAAAATCCGATTTGGCAGACATGTCCGGCAGTTAAAGAAATTATACGACTGTTAAAGGGAAAGGCCCGTTTGGTCGGCGGGTGCGTGCGGGACAGTTTGCTGGGAAAAATTCCTGATGATATTGATATGGCAACGGAATTTAAACCCGCAGCCGTTATCGGAATACTCAAAAAGCGCGGATTTACGGTGCTTCCGACGGGGTTTTTATATGGCACTGTAACTGTTTTAACCAAGGATCTTCGATTCCCGACAATAGAAATAACAACTTTACGCAAGGACCTGCGTCATGATCGCCGTCGGCCAAAAGTGACATATACTAAATCGTGGCAGGAAGATTCTATGCGGCGTGATTTTACGTTTAACGCGCTTTATGCCGATTTTGACGGAACAGTTTATGATTTTTGCGGTGGCTTGGAGGATTTGAAAAACGGCCGTGTCCGCTTTATCGGTGATCCGGCTGAACGGATACGGGAGGATCAGGTCCGTATTTTGCGCTATTTTCGTTTTTTGTCAGTTTTCCGGGATGAACCGGATATGCAGACAATCGAAGCTTGTCAGGCAGTTAAAAGCAAGCTTTTTTCAGAGCGTATGCGTCGGGAATTTTTCAGATTGTTAAGTGTCCCGAATGCAATGTACGGCTTGAAAATTATGCAGCAGGCCGGTTTATTGAAGCAATATTGTTCCGATCCGGATTTGGACTCTTTGGAAAGGCTGCTGCAAATAAAACCAATGGCCGCGCCTTTGCTGCGGTTATTGGTGCTGACGGATCTTTCTGAGGAAGCCGCAGCCGCCCTGGCCGATCTTTGGCAGCTTCCCAAGGCACCGCGCAGAGAAATAATGCATATTGCTTCGTTTGATCGAACAAAAGAGCCGGCGGATTATACAGAAAATGATTTTTTCCGTTTTGCTCTTTATTTTAAAGCGCAGGAAAGAGACCTTGTTTTTTCTTTGCTGCAGGCAAAAGAACCGGATCGGCACTGGGAAAAAATACAGGATAATCCGGCTTTAAATACGGTTCATTCAAAACCGTTTCGGTTTTCACGGACAGATCTTTCCGAAAATATTGAAAAGAACACAGCTAAAAAACTGGTCGCACAAGTTTATGAATACTGGCTGTCAACCAACGGGCGGGCCGGACGGAAAGAGCTGCTGCAGTATGCGCAGAAACTTAATCGGATTCTTGACTGATCCAGTCACCGAAACGGGTAAATTGTCCTTCGAAAGAAAGATCAATCGTGCCCAGCGATCCGTGACGCTGCTTGGCAATGATCAATTCGGCTTTCTTTTCCAGATCAATCAAAGATTTTTCCCATTTGCGCATGCGGTCATTAAATTTGTCGTCAGTTTCGTTTTGCTTTTGAACGGGAATGCTGTTTTTAATGTAATAGTGTTCTCGGAAAACAAACATCACGATATCCGCATCTTGTTCAATAGACCCGGAATCACGCAGATCGGACAGCAGCGGGCGTTTGTCATCGCGCTGTTCCACACCGCGGTTCAGCTGAGAAAGAACCAAAACGGGAACATTTAAGTCTTTGGCCATGATTTTCAGCAGACGTGTCGTTTCCGTTAAACCGCGCACCATATCGCCTTTATAAGCGGAAGTGGACATGTCGATTAATTGCAGATAATCAATGACGACTAATCCCAATCCTTTAGTTTGATCCCGTTTTAACCGGCGGCAGCGGTTATGAATGGCGGCGACGGTCAACCCCGGAGTATCGTCTACGTAAAGCGGGACTTTTTCTAAATCTCCTGCGAAAGTAACAATCCGGCGGAACTCGTCATCAGTAATTTTTCCGTTGCGCAGTTTATCCGACGCAATTTGCGTTTCCATGGCAAGAATACGCCCTGCCAGCTGGGCTGACGACATTTCCAGAGAAAAGAAAGCGACTCCGCGGCGTTCTTTTACATCTTCCAAAAAGCTGCGGGCCGTGTTGAATGCCAGACAAGTTGCAAAAGCTGTTTTCCCCATGCCGGGACGTCCGGCTAAAATGATCAGGTCGGATTTATGCAAACCGCCCATTTTCTTATCCAAGTCTTTGAAACCAGTTGAAACACCCGAAAGACCGTCGGGATTCTGCCGGGCCTCCGCGACCTCCTGCATGACTTCGTCCAGCGTGTCATGAAACGGTTTGGGACCTCCGTCCACTTGTCCTTCTGTGCCTAATTCATAAAGCTTTTTTTCTGCTTGTGACATTTGAAGTGTGGCATCGTTGTCCAAACTGACAGCATAGGCGCCGTTGACAATATCCGTGCCGATATTGATTAATTGACGGCGCAGATAACGGTCGAAAATTAATTTGGCGTAATCTTCAACGTTAATAATCGTTACCGCTGTTGCGGCCAGTTCCATCAGATATTTGATGCCGCCGACTTCGTCAAGCAGACCATCATTGGCCAAATATCCCTTTAATGTAACGGGATCCGCCGTGTGTCCGCGGGAATGAAGGGTAAAGATCGCCTGATAAATCGCGGCATGAACAGGACTAGCAAAATGAAAGGGTTTTAAAAACTCGGACACCTTTTCCAACGCGTGGTTGTTTGCCAGGATTGCACCCAACAGTGCTTGTTCGGCTTCGATATTTCGCGGCGGCAGACGGGCGGGAATTTCTTCTGAGGGAGTCATCAGCGGATCCTTTTGGAAAAAATGACGGCGGGAGGTTTTTCGGAAATCCCCCCGCCTTCGTTTTTGAACGGTTTAAAGCTTAAGCTTCAGCAGCGGCAGCTTCCGGTTCAGCAGCGGTTTCTGCAGCAGCCTTAGCGGCGGCTTTGGCCGCGGCCTTTGCATTCCGTTCGGCTTCTTCAGCGGAGCGGGCAACCGTTACGCCGACCATACGGCTGACGTCCGGGTGCAGAATAATGCGAATGCTGTAGGCGCCGATTTCTTTAAGCGGCTGATCCAGAACGACCTGACGGCGTTCAATCGTATAGCCGGCTTCGCGAATCGCATCACGGATATCGCGGCCTGTAACTGATCCGTACAGCTGTCCCGTTTCGGCAGCCTGACGAATGATGATCAGATTCAAGCCTTCCATTTTGGCAGCGATTTGTTCGGCTTCTTCTTTACGCTTTAAATTAGCCGCTTCCAGCTGAACTTTGCGGGCTTCAAACAAAGCCAGATTTTCTTTGTTTGAACGCAGAGCCTTTGCTTGAGGCAGCAGGTAATTGCGGGCATATCCCGGCTTTACCTTAACGATATCGCCCATTTGACCGAGCTTTTCAATGCGTTCCAGCAAAATAACTTCCATATTCTTTCTCCTTCCTTAGTCCATGACATAAGGCAGCAGACCCAGAAAACGGGCACGCTTGATCGCCTTGGCCAATTCACGCTGTTTTTTAACGGAAACGGCAGTGATGCGGCTGGGAACAATCTTGCCGCGTTCGGAAATGAAACGCTGCAGCAGTTTAATATCTTTGTAATCGATCTTCGGAGCGTCTTTGGCCGCAAAAGGGCAAGCCTTGCGACGGCGGAAGAACGGACGACGTGCTGTGGTAGCCATTAGAATTCCTCGCTTTCATCTTCAATATCAAACTTATCATCGAATTTTTTCGCGCGGCCTTTCAGGTCTTTGCCTTTGTAAGACATCATCGCAGACGGGCCGTCTTCCAATTCTTCAACACGGACAGACAGATAACGAATCACGTCTTCATCGAAACGCATCTGGCGTTCCAATTCCATGATCGCCTTTGCCGGAGCGTCAATATTGAACAGGACATAGTGTCCTTTGCGGTTTTTCTTCATGCGGTAAGCCAGAGAACGCAGTCCCCAGTTTTCCTTTTTTGTCACTTTGCCGCCGTTGGCCGTGATCACGCCTTCAAAGCGTTCAATCAACGCATCAACCTGAGAAGCGGCAATGTCTTGACGTGCAATAAACACGTTTTCATATAAAGCCATTTAAAATTCTCCTTTTGGCTTCTCTCAACTTCAAAAAAACAACAGCCCCCCATGGACTGCCGCCTTGAAGCATAGCCGGTCCGTTATGCCGGCAAGGAGGAAACGGAAGCTGAACTATACGCAATCTTTCTTTGAAATGCAAGAAAATGATTCCTGAAAAAACACACATACGATTGACAAAACTTTTAAAATCATAGACTTTAAGACGCAGGGATCCAAAATTATATTTTGTAAAGGATAAAATCTGATGCACAAACCAAAAATCGTTTTGGCATATTCTGGAGGTTTGGATACATCGGTCATCTTAAGATGGCTGATTAACAAGGGCTTTGATGTGATTACCTATACGGCGGACGTCGGGCAGGATGATGATTTTGACGCTATTGAAAAAAAGGCGCTGAAATGCGGCGCGGTTAAGGCGTATGTCCTTGATTTAAAGCGAGAATTTGTAACCGATTACATTTATCCCAGCTTTAAAGCCGCAGCAATTTATGAAGACCGCTATTTGTTGGGAACGTCGATTGCGCGTCCCGTGATTATCAAACATCATGTCCGTATCGCCGCTGAAGAAGGCGCGGAATATATTGCTCACGGCGCAACAGGAAAGGGAAATGATCAGGTCCGTTTCGAATTGGGGGCGTATGCCTTAAATCCGGCGATCAAGATTATTTCTCCATGGAAAGATCCTGAATTTTTAAATGAATTTCAGGGTCGTCCCGATATGTTGGCATATGCGGAAAAGTACGGCATTGAAATTAAAAAACATGCCGGCAAAGCTTACAGCGAAGATGATAACTTGCTGCATATAAGTCACGAATCCGGCATTTTGGAGGATCCGGATACGGAATGTCCCCAAAGTGTTTATTCCAAGTCTGTTTCTCCGCAGGAAGCGCCGGATCGAACAACAAAAATAGCTTTATCGTTTGAAAAAGGCATTCCTGTTAAAGTTGAAAATTTGTCCGACGGAACGGTTGTGACAGATCCGCTGGAGCTGTTTGTATATTTGAACAAGCTTGGCAGTGAAAACGGAATCGGGCGGCTGGATATGGTTGAAAACCGCTTTGTCGGAATTAAATCCCGCGGTGTGTACGAAACGCCGGGAGGGACAATTTTGCATGCGGCGCATATTGATTTAATGGGGCTGTGCGTTGACCGCGAAGTATACCGTTTAAACCAGCAGTTCGGGATTAAAATCGCCGATCTGATTTACAACGGTTTCTGGTTTTCACCGGAAATGGAAGTGCTGATGAAATCCGTTGATGTCTGTCAGCAAAATGTTAATGGCCGTGTTGTTATCGATCTGTACAAAGGCAATGTCTATCCGACTGCACGGTCCAGCGAAACGACTCCGTATGATGCAAATATTGCTTCTATGGACGTGCACGGCGGGTTCAATCAAACGGATTCTTGGGGATTTATTAAAATCAACGCTGTTCGTCTGACGGCGGATTACAGAATGAAGCATAAAAAATGAACAGGATTAATCCAATGTGGGGCGGGCGTTTTGACCTGCCCCCTGCTGCGCTGATGCAGGAAATCAATGCTTCTCTGCCCTATGACCGACGGCTGTATTCGCAGGATATACGCGGTTCTCAAGCACATGCGGCTATGCTGGCGAAGCAGGGGATCTTGACGGCTGAAGAAGAAAAGAAAATACAAGAAGGGCTTTCTTTAATTTTGAAGGAAATTGAAGACGGTCGTTTTGAGTTTCGCCGTGAATTGGAAGACATTCATATGGCTGTTGAGGCCAGACTGAAAGAATTGATCGGCGATGTCGGCGGCAAGCTGCACACGGCGAGATCGCGCAATGATCAGGTTGCCGTTGATATGAAGCTGTTCGTGCGCGAAGAATGCGAAAAGGCGATTTTTTTGCTGAAGGATTTGCGCCGCGTTTTGAAAAAGCGGGCGGCGGAAAACGTTGAAACAATTATGCCGGGATTTACGCATCTGCAAGTCGCCCAACCAATTTCTTTTGGGTTTTACCTGCATGCTTATTATGAAATGTTCGGACGTGATATAAAACGTTTCAAGAACGCTTTCGACGTAATGGGAGAATGTCCGCTCGGAGCGGCAGCTTTGGCCGGAACACCGTATAATATGGACCGTTTTTTCACGGCTGAAAAGTTAGGATTCGGAACGCCGACCAAAAACGCTTTTGACAGTGTTTCCGATCGTGATTTTGTATTGGAATATTTATCGTGCGCGTCAATTTGCGCGATGCATTTGTCTCGGCTGGCCGAAGAAATGGTGGTCTTTTCTTCTCAGCCGTTCGGATTCGTCAAAATGCCGCAGGAGTACACTTCCGGCAGTTCGATTATGCCGCAAAAGTGCAATCCCGACGCGGCGGAATTGCTGCGCGCGAAAACGGGCCGTATCTATGGCAGTCTGATGACTCTGCTGACCGTGATGAAAGGGCTGCCCTTAGCGTATTCCAAAGATATGCAGGAAGACAAGGAATGTCTGTTTGACGCTTGCGATACGCTTGTTTTGGGGCTGAAAGTGATGACGGCGATGATTGACGGTCTGACAATTCGCGCGGACAATATGCGCAAAGCTTTGGAAAACGGGTTTCCGACCGCGACCGATTTGGCGGATTGGCTGGTAAAAAAAGCCGGCATTCCTTTCCGGCAGGCGCACCATATGACAGGGCAGATTGTGAAATTTGCTGAACAGAATGATTTAAGATTAGCAGACGTTCCTTTGACTGAAATGCAAAAAATCTGTCCGCAAATCACGCAGGACGTTTATGCTGTTTTAAGCGCGGAGGCTTCTTTGAATGCCCGGCAAAGCTATGGAGGCACGGCACCGGATCAGCTGCGGGACAGATTGGCAGAGACAGAAGAACTTTAGCGAAAAAAATAGAGAAAATTTTGTCAAAAAAATGCTTTTCCTTTTGAAAAAGTTTTTATATGATAGAAGAAATAATTCTTTTCGCTCAAAAATGGTGAAACATGGTCGAAATGGTCGGAAGCGGCATTGCGCCGCAAAAATTATTCTTGAAAAAAGAAACGGTGGAGACTTTTTTGTCTGCAACGGCGCAGCGTATGATGGCTAAAAAAGAACGTTTGCGTCAAAAGCGCGATAAGTTTATCCAGTCTGTGCCGGTTTTGGATCAGCTGAATAAAAAATGGAAGACCTTTGATACCAAGATGGAAACTAAACACGGACAGGTTTATACCAAAATCCGCGACAGTGCCAAAAACATTGCGCGTACCGTTTTGGCTGCCAAGCTGTTCGGATTGCCCGGCGTTGTCGGTATGTGCGCTTATAAAACATGTGAAAAAGCGATGTCTTTGCTTGAACCTGCGCAAAAGGCCAAAGATAAAGGGGAAACCAAAAGCATTTTGGATTATTTGAAAAAGAATAAGGAGGAAGCACGTTTCACAACGACTTCCGGCGCGATCAGCATTTGCACGGCGGCTTGTGATGTGCTGGGCGCTCCTTTGGCGAAGGGGGCTTTCCGTGTCGGCAAGGCATCATGGCTGATTGCTCCCGAGGTCAAGAAGTTGGCCGAAACAACGGGCAAGTGGATGCGTGGGGAGGAGTCTTTTGTCGAAGTGAAGCGTGATGCTGCCGTTATGGGAATTACGTTCGGCACTTATTTTGTTTCCAGTGTTCCGATGACGCATGGATCCGGAAAACCGAAAGAAACGCCTGAAGCAATAATGGAAAAAGCCAAGCGGGCTGAAAAAACGGACCCGGCGGAGGAAAAAGTGCGTTCCGTCATTACTAAAGGACGGGAATATATGGATCAGGTACGCGATGCTTTGAACAAAGGTATTGGCAATCCCAGCGGCATGATTACGGTTTTTGACATTAAAAAGAAAAAAGAAGGACGCTGATCGCGTTAAAGCCTTTTTTCAACAGGTTTTTTCTTGTAACATTTTCCTCTTTTTTTTATACTGAAACCGCTTTTTCTAAAAGGGGGAGTGGGTATGGATCTTGCGGAAAAAACAGAAGCGGAGCTGATTTCTGAATACGCTGCAGCACATGACCAAAATGACGCGTCCGAAATGGCCGCTTTACAAAATGAAGCCGTTTTGCGTTTAAATTCTTATTTGGCAGGCGAATTGCCCGTTTCAGAAGACGAGGCTCCTTTGTTTTTCAGCTTTATCAAGGCATTTTCTAAAACAGAAAATGTCGAACTGAATATGTCGGCTAAAAAAGCGGAAGCGAAAATCACGCCGCTGCTGAAAGAATTTGACAAAGAAGCCGGATATGACCGCTTGGCGGCCCTATCCTCTGAGAAAATAGAGGAAAATATCGCCGCTTTGGAGGATTTTGACACAATAGATCCTTTTGAAAAACAGGACGGCAAATTAATTTTTCCGCAGTTTGAAGAAATTTTAAAAGTTATCGGCGCTGTTGTTTTAACTGACGGAGATCAGCCTGCTGAACAGCAGGAACAGGAATCCGAAACGTTTAAAGAAACAATCGTTGAAACGGCAAAACTGAAAGCTTATATGCGGCTGTGTGTTTATACGGGTGAGTTAACTCAGGATATTTACTTGCAGTGGGTCCGGTTTGAAATGGAAAAGGCTTTGATTACGTTGTTTATGATGGAACAAACTACGGAATTGGCTTTGGATCAAACGGATATCGAAGGCGTGCGCAAGGCGTTTGACTGTTTGTTGGATTTGCTTTAAAGGCAAAAAATATGGGACAGGAAAAGAATACTGAAACCAAAAAGGAAATGCAGTTTTATCTGGATAAAGGAACCGTTGAACGCTTTGTTGCCGTAACGACGGCTCGTTCCATGGCTATGAAAGAACGGCTAAATCAAAAATATGAAAAAATAATCGATGCCGTACCCGGATTGGGCAAAGTATATCATAAAGTTCAGGATTTTGATAAGCGTATGGAAAAAGAACACGGACAGGTCTATGTTAAAATCCGTAACAGTATCTATAATATTTCCAGAACGCTACTGGCGGCACATATGTTCGGATTGCCGGGGGTCGTCGGCGTTTGTGTCTGCAAAACATGCGAAAGTACGGCAGGACTGTTGGAACCGGCAGAAAAAGCTCGTCAGGAAGGAAAAGTTTCCGGTATATTTGATTTTTTGAAGAAAAACCGCGAAGAAGCAGCCGTTTCTACAACAAACAGCGCTTTGACGGTGGCCTCTACAGCCTGTGAAGTCGTTGGCGCCGTTGGTGTTGAAGAAGCCGTTCGTGCCGGCAAGGCTTCTTTGTTAATGGGATCAGAATTAAAAACCTTAGGAAAAACCTTTCATAAATGGATAAAGGGAAAGGCTTCTTTTAAAGATGTCAGACGCGATGCTGTCGTTGCTGGCATTACGTTTGCCACTTATTTCGCCGATGATGTGCCGATGACGCGCGGCGAAAAAATCAAACCGGAAGAGGAAACAAAAGACGAAAAGAAAGAAGCGGAAAAGCCGGTTTCCGCAGAAGATAAAAAAACAAAAAATGATTCTAAAAAGAAATCAAAATCCGGCTATAAACAACAAGTCGGCAAATTGTTTGCTCAAGGAATCGGTAATCCGAGCGGCATGATTACCATTTTTGATGTTAAAGCCAAACAAGGCGGTCGATAAAATCAAACGTAAAAAGCCCTGAAACGGGGCTTTTTTTATGCCTTTTTTTATTTCAAAAGCATGTTCGACTGAACTGAAGGAATAAACTTAAAAGATCGTGTAGACAAAGGATATTTTTCAGTATAACCTTATTAGGTTAATTATAATATGTTAACACAATTATAAATTGTGAATTTAGAAGGCAAAAAATGAAAGAACGTAAATTATCAAACAGAAAACCGCAATGTATCAAAAGGGTTGTCTTATTGCCGAAGCAAGACGAAATATTGTCCTGTTTGGCAGGCGGACTTAAAAATGCAGAAATTGCCGCTCGAATGAGAGTGTCTGTGTCTGTCATTACCTTGCTTATAACCGATATTATGCTGCAGTTGGAAGTTAAAACACGATCGGCTGCTGTTATTAAGGCGCAGGAGCTGAATTTGATCTGAAAAGAATGAAGGCGGTTTTATTTGTAAAACCGCCTTTTTTATCCGAATACAAAATCAATCCTTTGACTTGTCGGAAAAAATAAATTCCGCTATAAAAGAAAAGACGGTTGCTCGAACAACCGTCTTTATCCGTAAATCGGAAGGAGCTAATACTCCTAACTCCATCTAGATTTTGGGATACGGAAAACAGTTTGTTTTGTCAAACGGTTTTCTTTTTTAGCTCTTTCCCAACGCCATAATGTTTTGGCAAAGGAGCGGAGCAAATGATTAAGTTTTTAATTAACGGCATTCATCATAAAATCTGTTACCCGTTGTGAAAAAGCAGCGGGGTCGTTGATCGGTTCGCCTTCGATGATTTTCGCCTGATCGAACAGAACTTGCACCAATGCTTTGTTCGTATCGCCCGTGTCGCCAGTCGCGACTTTCGCCGCCAGTTTCTTAATCAGCGGATGACGCGGGTTAATATCAAAATAGCGGTTGCTGACGTACAAAGACGGCTGATTGTGCTGCCGCATCAGGCGTTCCAAGTGAATGGACGCTTCGCCGTCGCCTGTCGATAAAGCAACAGGACTTTTCGTTAGGCGTTCTGTCGTGCGGACTTCCTTGACTTCGTCGCCGACGATTTCTTTCATAAACTTTTTCAGCGCTTCCAAATCCTTTTCATCGGCTTTTTCGATTTTATCGGATTGGTCGGTGATCAACAGCGTTTCCAATTCCTGCGCACCGGCGTTGACGGACTTGATCGGCTTTTCCTTGTATTGAGTCAGGTTCTGCGGCCAGAATTCGTCAATCGGATCGGTCAGCAACAGCACTTCAATGCCGCGGGCGGCAAAGCCTTCCAACTGCGGATTGTTGCGCAAAACACCCAAATTGTCGCCGGTGATGTAGTAGATGCTTTTTTGTCCGTCTTTCATACGGGAGATATAATCCGCCAACGTCGTCAGTCCGTCGCCGTTCGTCGAATAGAACCGGCACAGTTCGGCGATTTCCTCGCGGTTTGTGAAGTCTTCAAAAATGCCTTCTTTCAGCACCGCGCCGAAAGCGTCCCAGAACGTCAGATATTCTTTTTCGTTTTCACTGCGCTTTTTCAATTCGTTCAAGATGCGGCGGACGACACCCGTCTTAATTTTCGCCAGCACGGGAGTCTTTTGCAGCATTTCACGTGAAACATTTAAGGGCAGTTCCTTTGTGTCGATCACTCCCTGCACGAAACGCAGGTAGTTCGGCAACATATCGGGCACTTGGTCGGTAATGAAAACGCGGTTGATGTACAGCTTGATCTGCGCGTTGCGGTTGGGTTGGAAGATGTCAAACGGCGTCTTTGTCGGAATATACATCAAAGCCGTGTATTCGATCGTGCCTTCCGCCTTATAGTGCAGAATGTCCCACGGATCGTCGAAAGCGTGTGAGATGTGGCGGTAAAAGTCCTTGTACTGCGCTTCGGTGATGTCGGCTTTGTTGCGCGTCCATAACGCGCTGGCCAGATTGATTGTTTCCGTTTCGCCCATATAGTGCATAATCACGGGGAAGGAAATATGGTCGGAGAACTGCCGGACGATACGGCGGACTTCGGCGGCTTCGGCATAGCTGTAAGAAGCTTCTTTCAGGTAAAGGGTGATTTTTGTGCCGCGGGCAACATCTTTTTCTTCCGTAATCGTAAAAGAGCCCTTGCCGGTGGACGTCCACAGCCAACCTTCCTCTTCTCCTGCTTTGCGGGAGCGGACTTCGACTTTGTCGGCAACCATAAACGCCGAATAAAAGCCGACGCCGAACTGTCCGATGATCGTTGCGTCTTTCTGCTTGTCTCCTGTCAGATTGTTCAAAAACTCGGCGGAACCGGAGCGCCCGATCGAGCCTAGGTCTTTGATCAAGTCCTGCTTGTTCATGCCGATCCCGTTATCGGAAATCGTCAGTGTGTGCGCGTCTTTATCCGGCGTGATGTGGATTTGAAATTCTCCGTCCCCTTTAGCGATATCCGGCTTCATAATCGCAGCGTAGCGCAGTTTATCGCACGCGTCCGAAGCGTTCGATACCAATTCGCGCAGGAAAATATCCGTGTCCGAATAAAGCGCATTGACGACGATATCCAAAACTTTGCCGACTTCGGCTTGAAATTGCATTTTTTCTTCTGACATAGTATAACCTCCCGTAAACGAAGTTTTAGTTAGGTTCTTATACGGCAGATTTCAACCCTTTTGAAGAAAGATTTTTTTATGGCGGATTCTGTGATAACGGCGGTACTGGGACCGACAAACACGGGCAAGACGTATCTGGCGATCGAAAAAATGATGACGCACAAAAGCGGTATGATTGGCTTTCCGCTGCGTTTGCTTGCACGCGAAAACTATGATAAAATCGTCCGTATCAAAGGGGTACAAAATGTCGCTCTGATTACCGGAGAGGAAAAAATCCTGCCCGAAAATCCGTCCTATTACGTCTGCACGGTCGAAGCGATGCCTTTGGAACAGCCGGTCGATTTCTTGGCGATTGATGAAATCCAAATGGCGGCGGACGTCGAACGCGGCCATATCTTTACGGACAGACTGCTTTACGCCAGAGGACAACGGGAAACGATATTCCTCGGCGCCGAAACGATCAAGCTTTTGCTGAAACAACTGATTCCCGAAGTCGTCATCGAAACGCGGTCGAGATTTTCAAAGCTGACCTATACGGGGATAAAGAAAATCACCCGTCTGCCCGCCAGAGCCGCGATCATAGGCTTTTCCGTGCAAGACGTTTACGCTCTGGCGGAACTGATCCGACGGCAAAAAGGCGGCGCGGCAGTTGTCATGGGCGCGTTGAGTCCCCGCACTCGCAACGCGCAGGTAGATATGTTCCAATCGGGCGAAGTCGATTATCTGGTCGCGACGGATGCGATCGGCATGGGTTTGAATATGGACATCGGGCACGTCTGCTTTACCTCGTTGAGGAAGTTCGACGGACAGAGAATGCGGGCGTTGTCAGCTGCGGAGCTGGCGCAGATTGCTGGACGGGCGGGACGCTATATGACGGACGGCACGTTCGGCGCGGCGGCGGAAGCCTCGGCCATGACGCAGGACGTGATCGACAGAATCGAGGAACACCGCTTTGAAAATTTACCGAATTTGTTCTGGCGCAACCACGATTTGAAAACGACCTCTCTGGATGCTCTGATTTACAGTCTGAATGTTCGGCCCCAGCAAACGGGCTTGATTACGGCCAGAAAGGCCGAAGACCAACAGATTTTGGAAGTCTTGATGCAGGATGCGGGGATTGAAAAGCTCGCAAATCACCCGTCCCGTGTCAAATTGTTATGGGACATTTGCCAAATTCCCGACTTTCGCAAAATTACGCCGCAAGCGCATGCGAAACTGGCGGGACAGCTGTTCAAAATGATTTTGGATAAGGGAAAATTAGAACAAGACTGGTTTGCCAAACAAGTCAAAATGCTGGATAATACCGGCGGTGATATAGATGTTATCACAGGACGTATTGCAGGAATCAGAATTTGGACGTATATTGCCCAAAGAAAAGAGTGGATCGACCGGTCATCGTACTGGCGGGACATGACAAGAGCTGTTGAGGACAAACTTTCGGACGCTTTGCACCAAAAGCTTTCTCAGCGGTTCGTGGATAAACGCACATCTGTTTTGGTTAAGGGTATGAAAACACAAGTTGAATTAACAACACAAATCGGCGAAGACGGCTCTGTCACCGTTGAAGGACAAACAATCGGAAAATTGGAAGGGCTGCGCTTTGTGCCGGACACCGGAAACGGCAAGTTTGCCGACCGCGTATTGATGAACGCGGCGGAAAAGGCTTTGCAGACGGAATATCAAAACAGGATTGCCGATATTCTTAATCCGGCAAAGGACGACCTGACGCTGGAAAATGATGCGCGGATTTTATGGAAAGGGCAGGCAATCGGCAAGGCCGTCAAAGGGCGTGACATTCTGCACCCGGTTGTTTCTTTAAGCCTGCAGGAAACGATAGATCAAACGTATGTTGATCAGCTTAAAACCCGTCTGAACGGCTGGCTTGAAGTTTATCTGGCCAACAAGATCGCGCCTTTGTTTGCGGCGCTGAGAACGATTGACGAGGAGGGCGCGTCCGGTTCCGTGCGCGGCATTCTGTATCAGGCGGCGGATCAGCTGGGAACGATCAAGCGCGAAAAAGTCGCCGGCTTAATCAAAGGATTAACGGAAGCGGACAAGAAAGTATTGGCTAAAACCGGTGTGCGTTTGGGATATGAGTATATTTTCTTTCCAATGCTGCTGAAACCGGCGGCGCAGCGGATTTGCGCTTTATTATGGAAGATTTGGAACGAAAAGACGCAATATGCTACCGGTTTTGCGATCGACGGCAAGATGTCTTTCGCCGTTGAAAAGGGCATTCCGTTCACCTTATATCTGGTTCAGGGATATGTCTTGGCCGGAACGCGCGCAATCCGTGTTGATGTTATGGAACGTTTTACGGCAAAACTGCGCGAGGTAACGCGACAAGACAAAGGAACGCCGCAGCCTTTGCCGCTGGAGCTGTTGTCCATTGCCGGTCTGAAACGTGACGAAGCAGAAGAAGTTTTCGGGTTTTTAGGCTTTAATGTGACAAAACAGACGCAAACCGTTACGGTCGGTGAAGAAACAAAAGAAACGGAAACGCTGATGATTCAGCCGAAATTTAAAAAGCGCAGGAAAACAAAACGGGTTCCGCTTGATACAAAGTCTCCGTTTGCAGCATTGGCTCTGCTGAAGAAAAAGAAGAAATAATGGCAGATAGCCAGAGAATCGACAAGTGGCTGTATTTCACGCGCTTTGCGAAAACGCGCACGGTCGCACAGGAATTGATCGAGGGCGGACACGTTTCCGTCAACAGTGAAAAAGTCCTGAAATGCAGTCGGGACATCAAAACCGGCGATGAACTGGAGATTTTGCACGGCACGATGCGGTTTTTTATCCGCGTGACGGGCTTTGTTGAAAAACGTGTCGGCGCGCCGGTCGCGCAAACGCTTTACGAGCAGACGAAAGAACCGGAAAACCTCGCCTCGCCGCCGAAAAAAGCGTTTGAATACCGCGCTGCCGGCTCCGGTCGCCCGACCAAACGCGACAGACGGGTATTGAACCGGTTAAAGGGGAAGTTTTAAAAAGAATAATCGGGTTTTAATCCCAAAGCATATCGACGTTTTCGCAGAACCACAGTGTAAAATCCTTTTTGCATTTTTCGTATCCCGTTGTGTTATATAAAATGGAAAAAAGACGGTCTTTATTCTTCGTCTTATTTTCTTTGACGCGTTGTTCTATTTCTTTCTTTTCCTCTTCAGTCAAAAATTTTTCAGAAACGGGAAACAGATCATCGTCATATTCATAATCAACAATCAATTTTAATTGATCCGTCCGTTTGACAAGTTCCGCCCTCCACTGTTCAAAAGAGCCGTATTTTTCAGGATAACCAAAGCGTTTGGAATACGTGAACCGTTTGAGTCTGGGATAAAGCCAGCGATAAAAGGAATTATCCAAATTCCATATTTCCCGATCGTCAAATCCGCGGATTCTGCGTTGAAAAAAGTATTTTATGCGGTCCGCCCAATTTTTCGGACTGATACAAGTTTCATAAAATCTGTAAAAGAAAGAACTGATTTTCCATTTTAACGTTTTGCTTTCCTGTTCCAGCGCTTCCATCCATTCGTCCGGATCCAGTTCGGAAATTTCCAAATCTTTATATTTTTTTAAAACTTCGGATTGTTCATTGTCTTTGCTTTCCGTTTTTTCCAAAAACAGTTTGTTTTTTAATTTTTTTGACATGGGAAAGATACGCATCCTTATTTTAAATTTTTGAAATAACTTAAATATGCATTATATTTTTGAAGCATTTTATTTTGAATATATTTTTCCATATATTCATAATCTGGTTCATTTTTATCATTTACCGGTAAAAGGATATACTGCCGCAACATTCTTGTTTCATTGAATTTATAGCCATAACTATATTTTTCTTTTTGTTTTTTCAACATTAAAGAAAGAAAAAGCAAAACAAATTTATTGTCAGGATAATTTATTAAATGAAAACGTTTAACATCATCACTGAAGATACAGCCGTATGAATGATAAAAAGCCTCTCCGACACTTCCGTTATAATTTACGCCTAAAACATTTTTATCGTAGGATTCATTTTTATTTGAAACAAACTGTGTAATGCCGTTGTTAGCTTCTGATGCTCCTAAAAAAGGAATGTTTCCGTTTTGCATATTTCCTTTTGTTAAGCGTTTTCCGGAAAAGATTTTAAAGATGTCTTCAATAAAAAATTCTCTCCACCTTTTGGATTGTAACGGTTCTATATCATTCTTATTTATATAATTTATTATGTTTTCAGCGTAATTTATATATTCTCTACATTTTTTTGATATTAAATATTCAATATATTTTTCCATAAACAGGTAATCAGGTTCATTTTTTTGTTTACAGGCAGTAATATTTTATCTTTATCGGCATTATATTGTCTGAATTGATTCCCGTAGGAATACTTAACTTGATTTTTATTTATACAATTGACTATAAATAATTTGGCATATAATGATATTTTATTATTTATAAAAAAGTAAATATTATCATCTCCGCAGCATTTATACGGATGATAAAAGCTATGGCCAAACATATCAACGGAAATAAAATCTTTAAAACTCATTGCATCAAGATTGGAAATAAAAGAACTAACGCCCTGATTACTTTCGCTTGCCGTCAGAAACGGCATATTTCCGTTTTGCCTCTTTGATTTTACAAGCCGTTTTCCGTGATAATTGTGAAATAACTTTTCTAATTCAAACGCTTTCCATTCTCTATCCGTCAACATCATCGGATTCCTCCTCAAACAGATATTGGCGTCCCTGCATAATCATTGAAAATTCAAAAGTCAGATAGTCGCCGATTGTTTTTTCAAAATCCGCATCCGTCGGAATTTCATCGTTGAAATAATAAAAACTGTGCAGCCATTCGTCCGTATCTTCCGCCGTCGTTTTAACGCAAAATTTTGTGTCCGCGTCTATCCGGTCAAACCAAACGTCTAATAAATGCTGTTTTTTATCTTTGGCGGATTCGGTTTCCAACAACCCGATATGGGGAGCAACTTTATATCCGTCATTTTCAAAATTGATGAATTTGCAGATATGATCCGGTTTGTGCGGAACGCCTGCCGTAAAAAGGGCGATGCACGGCATTGTTCCGACACCGTAAAAAGTGTCTTTGTTTAAAGTGATAACACCTTCCAGCGTGTGATGTTTTAAAATATTTGTTTTGATTGCCTGCTCTTCTTTGGTTTTTCCAGTCATTGATGATTGGGGAACGATAACGGCGCATCGTCCGCCCTTGACCAAAGAATCCAACAGATGTTCCGTAAAAGAGATTTCGTATAAAGACGGGTTTTTCTTTGATCCCTGACTGTAAGGCGGATTCATCATCCCGACCGTGCAACCTTTCAACTGTAATTTACTCGGGTCTTGTTCCAAAAAATCGGCGTTGATCAGATTGCTTTTGCCGTCACCGCGTAAAATCATGTTTGTTGTCGCAATGGCAAACATATAGGATTGCAATTCAAAGCCATGCAGCTGTTCCTGACGGATATGCTCGATGGGTTGTCCGCCTTCATAAACATATTGTGCATTGCAGCGATTAAAAAGCCCGCCGTTCCGCAGCAAGGATCTAAAACGCAATCGTCCGCTTGAATATCCAATAAATCGCAGAATAGCTGCGTTATATGCCGAGGGGTCAGAATAATCCCGAGACTTTGCCCGTTCCCGCCGCTGTAACTCATAAATTCGCCGTAGAAGCGTCCCAGATAATCTTCGGACGATTGAATATGTTTTATGCATTTGTAAATTTTTTCATACAAAAACTCCGCGTAATACTTTAAGGGCGTTTTTCCTAATGTTTTATTGATTTCGTTTAATTTTTGAGAGTCTTTGATAATGGAAAATTGCGACAGGATCTTATCTCGTTTAACATCAGGAGAAACTCTGACCCGTTTCAGATTATCTTGAATGGCGTCATATATTTTTTGTCCGTCCGTTTTAACGGTATCGCCTTTCAGACTTTCAACGGAAAAATTGCCTTGTTCCGCTTCGTTCAAAGCTAACAAAATACCTGATACGACCAACGGTTTATCCTCGTCTGTTAAATTTCCGTAATTTCTTAAATCCTCGTGCAGTTCGGCAGCATCTTTCAGTATTTCCGCCGTTTCTTTTTCTGTATTGGTTTCTTCTTTTAAAATTTCATGCGTGTAATAGTCGTTAATGTTTTTTTCGTTAAAGCCGATAAAGGATTCTACGTCTGGCAGTTCTCTGTAATATTCCGTCGTATCGACAAAAACCGGACTGATTTTATGCCGTTTTTGATTTCCGGATACGCCGAACGCGATCGCCTTTTTATAATGAGTGTTCTTAATCAGATGCTTTGCATAAAACAACACGCCATTAACGGCATAATTCGTTATTGACGATACATCCTGACAAATAACGCCGCTTTCCTTGTTTATGTGATCGTTTAAATCAGCCTTATCTTCAATGACCAACAAAAAATCTTTTACCGCCCCCACATATTCGGGAAAGCCGCTTTTTCCCGTTCCTCTTTTGGACGCGCTTTTCAACGCTTCGGCAATTTCTTTGACAGTACTTCCCTGTGGCTCCAGATAAATATCGGCTTGTGTAAGCAAATCATGCACCCATAAATCCGTTTGTGCTTCTTTTTTCATCAATCCAACCGTTTTTTAAAACTAAAAAAAGTCGCCTGATGAAGGCGACCGGAAGTTGGAAACTACTCTAATGAAATAGTGCGACATATTCGCAAACACCAAAAACGCCGCGGGCTAACTAGTATGCCGCAGTGTTTTGCGTATGCTTATTCTGTCGCCTTCCGGTCGTTAAACCAGAAGGCGTGCAAAATTATCGTCTTTACACAAGACGCATTAGAGGGGTTTCCACACCCCGGAACATTCATCAGATGTTCCACGGGAAAGTATAAGAAATAGTATTAAAGAAAGTTTTAACTTTCCTCGTCGCCTAAAAAGACAAGGTCTTTTTCGATTAGTTTGTAAAAGTCGGCATCAATTTTATGAAAATCACAGAAATTAACGATGTATGGTAAGTTGCTGTCATCGCATTTCTGTTTGATTTCTTCCAAGATTTCAAAAGGCATCGCCTCATTGCCGTAAATCAGGATATCCAGATCGGACGTTTTTTCAAACCCGCCTTTGACACGGGAACCATAGCAGGCAAAACGGAAATCCCGTTGATACGGTTCAAAAATATCTTTTAAAATTTTCAATTCGTCCGGAGTAATGCCGATCATTGACGACCTGCGGCGTTTTTAAAGGAGGCAACCAGAACTTCAGCATCGGTGATAAATCGGGGAATGACGGTTAAGACAGAACGTGATTTTTCAATGTTATATTCATGTGCCGTTTCGTTGCGTTTGATATAATACTCTTTCCAATTTTCCCAGTCGCCGATCATATTATAGCCGCTCATCAACCGGAAAATATTGTTGATGGTCAGTTCTTCGTCCGATTTTCCGTATGTCAGCTTTAAGTATTTTTTCATCAGCTTCCATGCCGTTTCCAATGTGTATTCATAGCGTTGGATACAGGAATCGGCAATAATTGATGTCAACTCCTCGTCTTTATTGTTTTGATATGCCGTCCACGCTTCACGCAAAGTCAGCAAAGATTTTTCCAAAGAATCCGTTTTAAACTCGGTTGTCATCAAAAGCCTTCAACATTTTTTACAAATGCGGATATATTAGCTTATAATCATATTTTTGCCAAGACGGCATAAACGCATAAAATTTAATCTTTCGGTGATTTGATGTTGAAAATCCCTGAAAAGCGTTTATATTCTTCTAAGTCATACAAAATAGTTTTGAGGAGATTTAAAATGGCTTCTGTTGTTAATGATTCTTGCATAAAATGCCTGACCTGTGTTGATGTTTGTCCGGTCGGCGCATTCGTTGAGCTGGATACGCAGGTCGTTGTTAATCCCGATACCTGCATTGACTGCGGCGTGTGCATTTCCGAATGCCCGCAAGGTGCGATTGCCGCTGACGGTGACGCCGATGAAAAATGGGTGAAGTTCAACGCTGAAAAAGCGGCTGCTGCCGGCTAGGTTTGCGTTAAACAATTTAAAACGCTCTTTGAGAAATTCAAAGGGCGTTTTTTATTAACCGGCAAATCAAATCGTTGTATCTGTGACGTTTTTCTGAACGGTTCCGACTGCGCCGTATTGAGCGGCCTTTTTGGCGGCTTCATAGGCGTCCAGCTGACGGGTCATTGCTTCCGGAAACCAAGATGCTGCCGGAGAAACCTTTTCCGAAGATGTGTTCGGCAGGTTTGGACGCGGATACCCGAAGCCTTCATTTGAGCTGACCTGAGCTCGAATCGCTTCCGTATCAACAGCGGAGGGTTTGATGGAGGAAACGGGTTTTTGGGCTAAAGTTGTATTTGTTTCATTGATGGTTTTGGCTTTAGCCTGCTGCTTCATTTCTTCGATGCGCAGTTGTTTTGCCTGATCTGCGGCATTGGCTGTCAGCGGCTGAGCTATGCCGTATTTTGTTTGGTTGTCTCTGAAACGCGCGACCGTATTCATCGGAAAAACTTTTGCATCTCCGGGACCTTTC
The DNA here is from genome assembly GCA_017480385.1 of Alphaproteobacteria bacterium. Lineage (GTDB taxonomy): Bacteria > Pseudomonadota > Alphaproteobacteria > CAAGCB01 > CAG-977 > UBA11549. Next base: position 180,477 of record JAFVAT010000007.1, read on the forward strand.
AGATTCTTGGTCGCCTGCCGGACTTCACGGGCTTTGGCTTTTTCTTCGGACAAATTGTAGGGGGATTCTTTGCCGGCAAATGTGTTCTGTTTTTTGGAAAAAGTTGTGCGTTCCAGCTGTTCGTTCAAGCGTGCTCCCGGTTTGCCGGTTGTGTCGGCACTGACGATAAAGGGGGTTAAATCAACGACATCGGCTAAAGCCGCCGGCATTTCCTGCACTTTTTGTTCTTGTGCGGCTAAAATTGCCGGCACGGCAGCCGGTTCTTTCCGAATTACAGACGATTGTTCAGATGCGGAAGCGCCAACAGTGTTCAACTGCTGTGCAAAAGAAAAAATACGCGGTGTTTCTGAGGTAACAGTCGGTATCGGATCAGATCGAAATGTAACGCCGTCTTGCCAAACGGACAGATCAACAGTAAAATCCATATTTAACATGAACGCCTCCATTTTTTCTTAAACAGATGCAATATTCATGCCAGTTAAAGAAGAAAAGGAAAGTGAATTTATCAAGGAATATGAAATGCGCCGGATTTTAATTTGTTCATCGCGGGAAAAACCCCGGCAGGCTTTGGCCGGAGAACTGCGCGTGTTGGATATTGCACAGGAAGTTGATGAAACGGCTTCTTTTGATGAAGCCGTCAATTTGTTGAAACAAGAAAGTTTTTCCGCTTTGATCATTGATGAAGCGACGGAAGAACAAATTCAGCAGATAACGCAAATTCATGAAAATACGCCGGTTTTTTATTTGGCGGATCAGTCCTTTTCTCCTTTAAGCGGTCAGGTCGTTCAAAAACCGTTCCGCTTGTCTGTTTTCCTGCCAACATTGATTGCCGCTGCGGCTCAATTCGAACAAAGCGATCATGCATCGATATTTATAGGGGAATGGAGGTTTAATTTTGCCGGCAAGTTGCTCAGCCGCGAAGAAGAAGAAATTCGCCTGACGGAAAAGGAAGCGGCTCTGCTGAACTATTTGTACGGTCAAACGGAACCGGTTGATAAAGAAACATTGCTGCGTGAAATATGGGGGTATGGCGAAAATATTTCTACGCATACTCTGGAAACGCATATTTACCGACTGCGCCAAAAGATGGAACCGACAGGAATTACTTTTTCCGCAGCAAACGGCGACGGTTATCGGTTGATTTATGAATAATTATTTAATGTAATTATCACGCATTTTACGCAGACGACGGGCTTTTTCTGTCGGTGTTTCGTCCATTTCCCGATCACGAATACGTACTTTTAACGCGTCAAACGCATCGCCGATCGGAATAAAGCCGTCGCGGCTGTCAATCAGACTTTTGCCGGCATGGGCCAGCCCGATCGCATTGCCGCTGTCATCTACTAAAATACCGCCCAAAGTAACGCTTTGGACGTTTGTATTTGTCAGAATGTCAACTCCCGCATTGCTGAAACGGTAGCCGGCAACTTTGCCGTGTTCCATGGCTCCTTCGTATCCGCCGCGCATCGGCGTGCCGATAGCGTAAAATTTTTCACCAACATCCGGCAAATCCAGCCGTAAAGGAATAGGCCAGTTGTATTCGTCAAATTCGGACGGCGGCATATACAGCAGAGCGACATCTTTGTCTTTATTGACGCGCAGGACCATAGAAGGAACAATGCGGCCATCTAAAAATTCAGTTTTGACATAAGTGGTTTTTTTGGCAATTTCATAGTTTGTTAAAACTAAAGACGGAGAAATAACCAAGCCGGAACCGACTTCTTCTTCATTGGTAACGGCGACAACACTGGAACGGATACGGTAAATGCGGATCGGAGACAAATAACGGAACGGCTTTTGGTTATCGATTGTAATCCAGCCGTCTACCGATGAAAGGACAAATCCGAACTTATTTTCTTCTTTTTCCAGATTAGAAGAAAGGGCATATTCTTCTAAGAACCGGCTCAAAGGAGCCGCGCGTAAAATTTGACCGAAAACGCCTTTCGTTAAAGGCGGTTCTGTCAGCAGGCGGGCGAAAATGCCACTGCCGTCGTCTTTGTCCGTCAGTCCTTTGGCGAAAATACCGCTGCCATCACCTTTATCTGTTAATCCGCGCGCTGAAATACCGGCATAATTTTCGTCTTCCAAATCAGAAGCGGGACGGTCAGACGACTGTGCCAAAGGAATGCCGGCTAATTCCCGGCGCTCGGCACGCAGACGGTCCAATTCTTCCGGCGTTAAGATTTCTCCGTCAGCCAAGCGGCGCTCTAACTCTTTCAGATCATGCAGGTTTCCTTCTCCTTTTTCCAGACCTTCGATTAAAGACCGGTCAACAGCGGCCATTTTTTCTAAATCGCTTAAAACCCGTTCGCGTTCACGTTCGACATAGAAAGTCATTCTCTTGCGGCGGTAAGAGGACTGCAGCTTTTTATATTTTTTATGTTCATATGCCAGAGCTTCAAATTCTGTCTTAGCTTTGCGCAGTTCAGCCGGATCGGGCACGTTTCGCATCGTTTCCAAAAAGCCCGGCATGCCGATCAGGCGGATCAGCGCATCAGCAAACGCTTTTTCAATCAGACGCACCTCACCGTCACGGACGGGTGTTTGAATTTCCGCATATCCGCGTGTCGTATCTTCCCAATAAAGCTTTCGGTTAAAAGGCGTCATAACGCGCCACAGCACTTGAATTTCCGAAGATCCGCTGCGCAGTTGAGAATATGTTCTGGTTCGCCAATCGTATTGGTCGCAAACGTTGATGAACAAGTCTTTGATTTCAGCTGTGATCACGTATCCCGGCAGCAAATCGGGCCTTTCCGCACTGATTGAATACGGATAGTACGGGTTGTCCTTGCGGACAATAACGGGGAAAAGTTCATTTAATTCTTCGAAAAAGACATTGTCAAATTTCATATCGCGGCGCATTGCGCGGCCTTCATTTAAAACGACGTTCTTTTCCGCTCTTTTGCAGCCGAACAGTTTAAAATTATAGCGTCCGATATCTTTGCCCCACTCTTCCGCCGTTCTGTTACGGTTGATTTTAAAATCAACATATTCCAGCTTAATCGGCGCTAATTTCGGATCAAAGGTGAATAAACGGTCCGCTAATTCGGTTGAAGCCGTTCCATAAACGGGAGAAGCGCCGTTTTCATCGATCACAACGGTTGTTTTTTCAATGGCAAAAACACCGGCAGGCATCTGACAAAAGCAGAAAATCAGCACAAATAAGAAAAAATGTTTTAATTTCATCAGATACCTTTATTATTGACTCAGTCTATTTTACATAATCAGAAAAAAATTAAAAAATGTTTAGCTTTTGAGGGATCACGTTATGTATTTGCTGCCGGCCATTGATTTAAAAGAAGGGAAGTGCGTTCGTTTGAAACAGGGCGATATGACACAGTCAACGGTGTTTAACAATTCTCCGGCAAAACAGGCCGAACTGTTTGCCGAACAAGGGGCGGAATGGATTCATGTCGTTGATTTGGACGGGGCTTTTGCCGGAAAGCCGATGAATGCGGCGGCAGTGAAGCAGATTTTGCAGGCAGTCGATGTGAAAATAGAATTGGGCGGCGGAATCAGGTCTTTGGAAACCATTCGGTTTTGGTTGGAACAAGGCGTGGCGCGCGTCATTTTAGGAACGGCAGCTTTGCGTGATCCGAAATTAGTCAGGGCGGCATGTCGGGATTTTCCCGGAAAAATTGCGGTCGGCATTGATGCAAAAGGCGGCTTTGTCGCTGTGGAAGGTTGGGCGGAAACATCGACAATCAAGGATATCGATTTGGCGCGGCAGTTTGAAACGGCGGGTGTCAGCGCGATTATTTATACGAATGTGGCGCGAGACGGTGTTTTGCAGGGACCGGATTTGGATTCAACGTTAAATTTGGCGAAGACTGTTTCCATTCCGGTTATTGTATCGGGCGGCGTTTCTTCTTTAGATGACATTAAAGCGTGTAAAAAGGCGGGAGTTTTTGAAGGCGTTATTGCCGGTCGTGCGATTTATGAAGGACGTTTCACGGTATCGGAAGCGATTGCTTTGTTAGAGGAAAAATAAATGACAGCAGAAGTTTTACAGCGTTTGTTTATGACAATTCAAAGCCGCAGAAATGCTGATCCGCAGGCTTCTTACACGGCTAAACTGTTTTCCAGGGGAACGCAGCGGATTGCGCAGAAAGTCGGCGAAGAAGCGGTTGAAACGGTTATTGCCGCTGTTTCCAAAGACAGAGAACATGTGATTTCGGAAAGTGCGGACCTGCTTTACCATTTATGTGTTTTATGGGCCGATGCGGGCGTCTGTCCCGATGATGTGTTTCACACTTTAGAGCAAAGAGAAGGCGTTTCCGGCATTGCGGAAAAACAAGCCAGACCAAAGGAGTAAAAAAAATGAAAGTTTATGATGAAAACAATGTTTTTGCCAAAATGTTAAAGGGAGATATTCCCGTCAATAAAATTTATGAAGACGAGCATGCGATTGCTTTTGCGGATATTCACCCCAAGGCACCCGTGCATTTATTGGTGATTCCAAAGGGGGCGTATACGGACTTTTCCGATTTTACGGCTCGTGCCGGAACTGAAGAAGTCTCCGGATTTTTTCGGGCTGTCGGGAAAGTTGCCGCCGAACAAGGGTTGGCTGAAGCCGGTTACCGTTTGGTCATGAATACGGGACGCGACGGCGGGCAGGAAGTGCCGCATTTGCATGTGCATATTTTAGCCGGGAAAAAACTGGCTTTTTAGTCTTTAAAAGAATAAACTTAAAAGCAGGGAGGGAAAGGAAATAAAAAATGTATCCTTTCCTGACCAAAGAAAAGCCGCAGAGAGGATCCATTATCTGCGGCTTTTTTATGGGCAGCGGCGCCACTACTCCCCGTAGGGGGATCATGCCCTCCCGGCGGGGGAACTCCCCGTTCGGGGGAAACGTCCTCCGGACAGGGGTGACGGCGTCACAGGCTTAACGTCCTCCGGACAGGGGATTAGGCCCTGCCAGTTGGCACAATCTAAAAAACTGATCCCCGCACGGGTGGCAGCGTCACAGGCTCAACGTCTTCCAGACAGGGAATTAGGCCCTGCCAGTTGGCACAATCTGAAAAACTGATCCCTGCAGGGGAAGTGTTCTGTATGACTAGTACCGCCACGGGTATAATCTTTTTTATCATTGCGACCGCTAAGCAAAAACGACAAAAGATTGTCGTTCGGGCATCGCCGGCAGCATAGGGATTATGCCCGTTAAGAAGGATCTGTTCATTTTACGCGGGGGTCATTTTTTTTTGTTCTGCTGCATCCGTACGTCGGGCGGGAACATTCCTTTTTATTTCTGGAAAACAGTAAGAAGTCGGTCAAGCGGATTTAACGTTTGACTGACTCGGCCTGCAGGTACGGGGAGTACCTGCATAAACAGAAGGGGAAAACAGAGAAAGCTCCCCTTCTGAAAAAAAATCGTTATAAACAGGTTAACTTTTGGTTGATCCGCCCATTTTGTTAACGGGCGGATCAGCCTCTGTTAAAAGCTGTAGTTGGAACCAATCATGCCGCAGACACTACCACCGGCATAGCTTGGATAAGCTGTTTTTCCTCTAGCGGTATATGTGCTGGAAGGAATACACCAACCGGTGGCACATTGTGAGGAGGAGGAACAACCGTAGCCTTCTTTTACTGTGCCGACAGTCATGCAGGCTCCTCTGCACTGGGTGGTATAGTTGGCAGCACCATTACCGCTCTCTTTTATTTGAGTGATATAGTGCTGTCCGCTGGAGCAGGTGACGCATCCGGTCCCGCCGCAAATTGATTTATAACCGCTGCTGCACGAGAATTTTGTGCATTCGGTTGAATTGCATTCAGTACACGTTCCGCCTGTAGTGTTGTACTTCGAACAATCCACAGCATCTGCGACACAGCCCATACTGCTTGCGGTATATCCGGAATTGCAAGTAAAGTTGAGTCCGTCACAAGTCGCATTGGACGGGCAGCTCTTACAGGTGGAGCCGTTTTGCAGCCACTGAGAACTTGAACAGATTCTCAGGCAGACCTCCCTGCCATCGGAACCTGTCACGATATTTGATCCCGATCCGCAAGCCAAGCAAGTTCCTGTTGTTTTATCACAATTCTGGCAGCCTATAACAGTGCAGTTGATATCTGCTTCACAGACCGTTCCCGATGCATGGTATCCTGTATTGCATGATACGCCCGTGCATGTTGTTGTTGAACTGCAAGAGGTGCAAGTTCCGTTTGCCACGGTAATGGTCGAACAGTTGATTGCAGAGCAACTTGACGCGCCGGCGGCTGAAGTTTGACCGCTGGGGCAGTTTGTGCAA